>JAJTBZ010000028.1 GCA_021286645.1 Ignavibacteria bacterium | reverse complement strand
TCAGCAGAACCAGAGCTAAAACCCAGGTTAAATGATGTTGTAGCCGCAGTACCCACTTTCCAACCGGACCAACCGGTAGGGAGAGCAGTCGCGGTCCAGGCTAAACCGGAGAAATCCTGCGATACCGGTAGTGTTAACGGTGTCCCAGGGTTTGTCTGAGCGCTAAGCCATACAGTACATAAGAGTACAAATAGTATTAGCAATTTCTTCATAAAACCTCCGAAGAATTGAAGTTAATGTGTTTATTTTTTGTTTTTGGATAGTATTTGTTTATCGAACAATTTCTGAACGAAGCGAGATCATTAGCCATACAGGAACACGGTAAAGAACATCGTAAGGTGTTTTCCATCATCTTATCGACCTTCCTTGATGCGGCAGGTTAAAGTATTGTAGTATAAAATGTTGCATTGTCTAATCACCGGGTAACCAATTTATATTTGTGTCCTGATCGCTGCATTATTTAACTTTATCTGGTACGTAAGCCAGACCTGAAAAAATACCATAGATACTTTTTCACAATAATTATAAAAATATTTATAATTATTTTCAAAAGCAAACTTTAATCGATAATATCCAAAAGTTTTTCACATTTTCCCGTGACAAGGTGACAAATGCACATATTTCCATAGGTACAATTCATATATATATCATATCAACCGGTTATTGAGTTCTTTTTGCTCAATTATTTCTCTTTTTCTCTTACCATGTTTGAACAAAATTCCCTATTCTTACCGTTCACGGGTATAATTTGCCTTTCAAGGAATTATTTTTTGAATATACTGCCAATCTATCTAAAATTGATACTGATTTTTGTGTTTAGTTGCCGCTAAATACATTTTTTTCAAATGAATGGAGATATTATGAGGCTATTCTATCAATTATTTGCTTTTGCAGTTCTCATTCCCCTGCTGATACACGCGCAAACAAAAGACGAATATCAGATAGGTGAAGTTTATTCGGGATTTAAACTTCTACAGAGGAAATTTGTAAAGGAAGTTAATGCCGATTGTTATTATTTTGAGCATGTTAAAAGTGGCGCGCGGCTCTTTAAAATTGCTAATAACGACCCCAATAAAACGTTTAGTATCGGGTTTAAAACCGATCCCGAATCTGATTGCGGAACACCGCATATCATGGAACACTCTGTTCTAAACGGTTCAGCTAAATATCCGGTTAAAAGTCCGTTTGATATCCTGTCAAAGGGCTCATTAAATACCTATATGAACGCATTTACGGGAAACGATTTCACATGTTTTCCGTTCGCGAGTATTAATGATAAAGATTATTTCAACCTTATGGGTATTTACTTGGATGCGGTTCTTCATCCATTGTTTAAGACCGATGACCGTGTCTTGAAACAAGAAGGCTGGCATCATGAACTAAACAGTCCGGGAGAGGAAATCACGTACAAAGGTGTGGTTTTTAATGAAATGAAGGGCGCGTTTTCTGATCCGCAACGGGAACTAAGTTATATTCTCTATAAAAATCTGTTCCCAGATAATGGTTATAAGTGGTGTTCCGGCGGTTACCCCACGTCTATTCCGGGTTTAACGAAAGAAATGTTCGCAAAATTTCATCAAAAATACTACCACCCTGTTAACGGGCACATATTCTTATACGGTAATGGCGATTTGAAGCAGGAGCTTGCTTTTATTGATAAGGAGTACTTATCAGAATTTGGTAAAGCAAAGCGTCCTGAAATTTTCCCACTTCAAAAACCTCTCGGTGAAGTTAAAAACCTGCACACGTACTACCCGGTTACCGAAGGTAGTGATGTAAAGGGACAAACCTATCTTTCGTACGCTGTAGTCGCGGGTAAAAATGCTGACAGGGCTACAACAATGGCGTTGAATATTTTATGCGATTTATTGGTTAATCAGGAAGCAGCTCCAATTCGTTTGGCATTACAGGAAGCCGGTATCGGGCAGGATGTCAGTGCTTCTGTTGACGAATTGCAGCAGAATGTTTTCTCTATAACGGTAACGAATGCAAACCCTGAAGACATGCCAAAGTTTAAGGAAATTGTAACTGCTACAATAAAAAATATTATCGCCAGGGGTTTCGACAAAAAAGCATTGGAAGGCGCAATTAATAAGGTTGAGTTTTCTTTGCGCGAAGGTAACGATGCCCAGAAAGGAATCAATTATAATTTCCAGGTATTACCAGGCTGGTTCTTTGCGGATGACCCCTTTTTAACATTGGAATATGAAAAACCGCTACAAAAAGTAAAATCGTCTTTAACTTCTAATTATATGGAAACAATATTAAAGACCGAGATTTTACAGAATACGCACGCGGCATACCTGGTTTTGGAACCAAAAGCAGGCTTGGAAAAAGAAATTGCAGCAAGAACATCTGCAAAATTGACGAATTATAAAAACAGTTTATCCCAGGATCAAATCAATAAACTAGTTGCTGAAACAAAAGAATTAATTGAATATCAGAAGCGCGAAGATACACCAGAAGCCCTTGCTACTATGCCACTGTTAACCCGCTCTGATATTAATCCCAAAGCAACTTTTTACGCTGTAGAAAATAAAACTATTGCTGCGGCCCCGGCTGTTTTTCATAAAGAATTCACAAATAATGTAGTATATGCCCGTCTACTGTTCGATTTACGAGCTATTGATGAAAAATACCTGCCGTATGCTTCCCTACTGAGCAATGTTTTAGGAAGCCAGAACACCAAAAATTACACCTATGGCGATCTCGATAAAGAAATTAGCATTCATACAGGTGGTATTTCAGCATTGGTTAATTGCTATTACGGTAAACTTGATGATAATCAGTTATTGCCTAAGTTTATTGTGGATGGCAGGGCTATGAATGTAAAAACAGATAAGCTGGCTGATTTGATGTACGAAATAATATCGCAGACCAACTTTAGGGATACCGCCCGGCTTAAAGATATTTTGATCAGATTACAGGCTCGTTTGGAAGGTCAACTTAAACAGGATGGTTTTTCACCAGCTTTAACCCGCGCTTCTTCTTATGTTTCACACTCGGGTGTATTTAATGAAAAAACCAGCGGGATTGAATATTATCGCTTTATTTCAGAGCTTACTGCAAATTTTGATTCGCGTAGAGCAGAAATTGCAGCGATTTTAGAAAATATTGCACAATCGTTATTTTCACGCGGTAATATGATGATATCAATTAATTGCGCTGAAGGAGATTACATGAAAATTGAAAAATCTCTCGGCGCTTCGTTATCAAAACTCCCGGAATTAAAACCGGCACTACAAAACTGGAAGCTCGAGTATTCGGTGAAGAATGAAGGCTTTTTAACCGGCTCAAAAGTACAGTATGTAATACGCATCGGGAAATTGCAAAATCCTTCTGCTGAATGGAGCGGAAAAATGAAAGTGCTCGAACAGGTTCTTTCTACCGATTACCTTCAAACTCAATTGCGGGTAATTGGTGGCGCTTACGGCGGATTTAGTGGATTTTTCCCAACCGGTAACATATACTTTGCTTCTTACAGGGATCCAAACCTGAGCGAAACAGTTACCAACTACAACGGTATACCCAAATATCTGGAATCATTGCATATCGATGATAAAGATATGACCCGATATATTATTGGCACTATCGCAGATGTTGACAGGCCTCTAACCCCAATGCAAAAAGGAAATACAGCTCTCCGGTATTACCTGGAGGGTACTACTGAAGCTGATTTACAGAAAAACAGGGATCAAATCCTCAGCACAACAGAAAGCGATGTTAAAGGATATGTAAACATTATTAAGAACATTCTTGATCAAAACGCACTCTGCGTTTATGGTAACGAAGAAAAAATTAAAGCAAATAGCTCATTATTCAAGGCTGTTGAACCACTCAAAAAATGATGTAGCTGAATGAACTATTTTAAAACCGCTCGATTGAGCGGTTTTTTTTTGATTTTTGGGCAATTTTATTTTCGATGAGTGGCATTACACCCTGCTGAATGACGCGTTTTTTTTGTTTCTCTGGTATTTTTTTGCCAAGTTACACTAATGGAATTATGTATTTCGGTCAGACCGGATGAGTGTTTAAGATACAATAATCGATTTTTTTAAAGTTATGAATACTATTCATATTTATATTCACAATCAGGAGTAAACAATGTTCCGAAAACTTTCGCTATTTTTGCCGTTCCTGTTATTATGTTTAACAAGTACTATGGCATATACAATGATGGATGATAATCCGTTCTTTAAACAATGGAACACCCCCTTTGGCACACCGCCTTTTTCAGAAATAAAGCTTGAGCACTATATGCCGGCATTCCTTCAGGGAATGAAAGAGCAAAAAGCTGAAATTGAAGCCATCGTAAACAACAAAGAAAAACCGACCTTTGAGAATACGGTAGTTGCTATGGAAAAAAGCGGCGCGCTATTGACAAAAGTCAGCCGTGTATTCGGGCACCTGAGTTCTGCTAATACAAATGATGATATGCAGAAAATAGCCGAAGAGAGCGGTGCACTCCTGGCCAAGCACAGTGACGATATTTACCTTAACGAAGCATTATTTAAGCGCGTAAAAGTTATTTATGCCGAAAAAGATAAACTGCACCTGACGACTGAGCAAAAAATGGTTTTAGAGAATTATTACCTCGATTTTGTTCGCAGCGGTGCAAATCTTACCGAAGCTAAAAAAGCCAAACTTCGCAAGATTAATGAAGAGATGTCCTCGGTTGTCTTAAAATTTGGCGATAACGTTCGTAAAGAAAATTCCAAATTTGAACTGGTAGTGAGTAAGAAGGAAGATCTCGCAGGACTTCCGGAAACTTCGATTCAACCTGCAGCTGAAAAAGCAAAAGCTAAGAATTTGACGAATAAGTGGATTTTTACTATCGATAAACCCACCTTACTACCCTTCTTGCAATATGCAGAGAATCGCGATCTCCGCGAGAAGATGTATAAGGCATACATGAATCGTGGCAATAATAATGATGAATTAGACAATAAGGCAATTTTTAAGAAAATCCTTACTCTTCGTATTGAAAAAGCAAAATTGCTGGGATATAAGAATTACGCAGCTTTTGTTGTTTCCCGGAAAATGGCAAAAACTCCTGAAAAAGTAGAAAAATTCCTTCACGATATGTGGAAACCAACCGTGAAGCATGCGAAAGCTGAAGTTGCAGAAATGCAAAAAATAGTTGATAAAGAAGGCAAGAAATTTAAAATTGCACCTTGGGACTGGTGGTTCTACTCTGAAAAGGTAAAAAAAGAGAAATATGCCCTCGATGAGGAAATGATTCGTCCTTATTTCAAATTAGAGAATGTATTACAGGGTGCATTTGCCGTGGCCGGCAAATTATATGGCTTACAGTTCACGGAGCGCAGCGATATTCAGCTATATCATCCTGATGTAAAAGTGTTTGAAGTAAAAGAAGCTGATGGAAAACATCTTGGTATTCTTTACACCGATTATTTTCCGCGTGAAAGTAAAGTAAACGGTGCCTGGTGCGGAGCACTTCGCGACCAATCCAATATCGACGGTAACGCGGTTAGCCCTGTTATTTACAATGTGGGTAATTTCTCGAAACCAACCGGTGATAAACCGGCCCTGTTAAGTGAAGATGAGGTCCGCACACTATTCCATGAATTTGGCCATGGCCTGCATGGTTTATTCCAAAACGTGCATTACCCAAGTGCAGCAAATGTTCCCTCTGATTTTGTTGAACTCCCCTCTCAGATAATGGAGAAATGGGCAATGAAAGCAGAAGTACTGAAAATGTACGCGAAACATTACAAAACAGGCGAAGTTATTCCTGATAATCTGATTGAAAAAATCAAAAATGCCCAGTACTTTAATCAGGGATTCGAAACTCTCGAGTACATTGCTGCTTCTATTCTTGATATGGACTGGCACGTGCTTACGAACGCCAAGGACCTGGATATAGCAAAATTCGAGAAGAATTCCATGAAAAAAATGGGACTTATTCCGGAGATATTACCACGCTATATGACAACAAATTTCATTCATATCGCTACATGGGGCTATGAAGCCGGTTATTACAGCTATTTATGGTCTGCAATACTCGATGCCGATGCTTTCAGCGCGTTTGAAGAAAAAGGAATTTTTGACGGGGCCACTGCTCAATCATTCCGTAATAATATTCTTTCAAAAGGCGGTAGCGACGATTTAAATGAAATGTTTAAAAGATTCCGTGGCAGAGAACCAAAAGTAGATGCACTACTGAAATCTCGCGGACTTTTTTAATGAATAGCTTCTAATTTAAAACAGATAGCTCCATTAAGGGAATGCCCTAATGGAGCTATTTGGTATATACCACACCTCTCAAGTTGAAAAGACACTCCGAAACCGGTTCAAGCACACGATAAATGAAATACTTATTCGGATTCTTATCACCGGCACAAGGACGCTGTCTCGTAAGAATTCCCGACTGGCTATCTATTAGTGCCTATCGTAAAGAATAATGAACGGGGTTCTGCAATAACAGTAACCCCGTCTCCATTAAAAATTTACAAAAGTGCGCGGCTTTCCTATTTTTCCAGCAACATTTTGCGCGATTCGACACCCTGACCAGTTGAAAGACGGTATAAGTAAATTCCACTGGCCAATCCTTCAGCATTAAAGCGTACTTCATGCCTGCCGGCAGTTGCGAATCCATTAAAGAGTGACCTGATTTCTCTTCCGAGTAAATCATAAACCCTGAGAGTAGCATATCCGCTTTGTGGCATAACAAACCGTATTACAGTAGATGGATTAAAAGGATTTGGATAATTTTGCTCTATCGAAAATGTTCTCAAAGATGAAGATTCCGGTCCTTTTTCAATTCCGCTTACATCAGTTATATCACAAAAATACAGGCCATTACCGGCCGCGGCATAAATTTTCTGAGCAAATTGTTTAATGGAAAGGATTCTGTTAACAAGCGGCAGGCCATCGCTAAAATCCTTCCATGTGGTACCATTGGTGCTGCTGTAATATATCTTCGCACTGTTCCCGATATAAACTCCGGCAAACATATAATTACCAATCACCGAAAGACAAGTCACTTCAAAATTTGTCGGGAAGCCATTATTCGATGAAACCCATGTATGCCCATTATCCGATGATATATATATCCCATTCGAATAAGTCCCCAAATAAATTTTTCCATTTAACCAGGCAATGGCTGTAGAATTGGCATTCGAATTGATTCCCGAATTAAACGACAACCATGACTGGCCATAATCTGAAGAAAATGCTGCTCCGACTCCTAAACTGTTAATCGCCGCAAAAATACAGGTATCGTTAGCCGCCAAAGCATTGGCTCCCCAGGTCGAAAGCTTTTTCGTCCAATTTGTGCCCTTATTCGTAGATACAAAAACTCCTGAGCTGGTAGCAGCGAATGCACGGTCACCAATTTTTGCCAGAGCAACAACTGTGGTATTATTATTGGTAAAGCCTGTTCCACAAAAACTCCAGTTGGCACCATCGTCAACTGAGCGATAAACACAGCCATTTAAAGACCCGCCACCAGCCATTCCGACCAGCACTGTATCGCCAAAGTTAATCGCTGAATTAATTGCAGAAGTTAAACCCGGTTGCCTTGTTGACCACGATTTACAACTGTCATAGGAAATGAAATATCCGGTAAGGAATCTATTATTTTGAAATGTAAGAATGGATTTGACATCAGAAACAGGTGCACTCGATAATTGTGTGAATGTTGCCCCCCTGTCGGTTGTTGAATACAAGCCATTAATTTGCAATCCATGCATCGTTGCAATCATCATTGCTTTATTCAGCGGGAAAAAGGAATATATTGCTACGTTATTATCCGTAGTTAAAGCTTTATTTGACCATGAAGAACCGTTATTCAAAGAATAATAGATTTTCGGGCTATTAACTACAGCAGTGTATAAAGTTCCACTGTAATAGCCTACACAGGCAGGGTTACCTACCCCGGTTGTATTAATTGCAGTCCAGGTCGGGTAAGTCAGTTGATATAGTTTCCCGTCATTAATTGAGGTATAGAGCCGATTTCCTTCGAACAGAGATAAAAATGCTGTTGTACCTGTAGTAGTTGAAAGGCCCGTATTCAGGGCTGCCCATGATCCGCCAAAGTCGGTTGATTCATAGATTCCTTTTGTATTAAGCCCAATGATAAACTTACCAGGATAACTTACAGCACCAGAAACAGTGAACCCGGTTGGAAGGCCGGTCTTACTGCTATCCCATGTAGCCCCGCCATTTTTACTTACTAAAATAGCATTGGTTTTTGCAACCAACAGAATGGATGAGGATAATACAGTGCAAACACCACTACCCAGTCGTGAATCCGTAGAGACTGCAACCCACGATTCCCCATTATCCAGCGTTTTATAAATCCCGCTTGCCGTTGTATAAACATACGTATTCACCGAATCTGAAAGTATTTGTGAGACTTCAGCATTCTGCGGTATTCCGTTTGATCGAAAAGCCCAGGTTTTCCCGAAATCAGTAGAGCGATATACGCCCTTGAATCGGTAAGAGCCATCTCCAAAAGAAGCAAACAGTGTATTGCCGGTAGTGCAAATAGAATATGAACCGAAGGCAGAATTGGTCTTCCATTGGGCATATGATAGGTTTATAGATGCAGAAATTACGATGATTGCCGCAAAAATGACTTTCAAGGATTGCATAAGGTAGTCCCGGATTATGATAAAAGATGTTACATACTAATCGATTTTAACTGACCAGAATTGATAGGTAAAATTATTCTACGACCTTTTACCCGGCAATACAACGAATGTTGTATTATTCTATAACTTTATGCCATTAGTCGCTATTCTCGTGCATAGAAGCCGTGTTCTCCAATTTGCAGTAATCAACTCAGCGAAGCATTTGGGCGGGTATTATAAGAAAAAAGGAATGCAATTTGGAAAGGAACATGATTATTAAATCAGGGCTATTGAACCCAGGTATATTTATGGAGTTAACATGTATAGAGAAGAGACAATGTACCGGTATATCAGAATACTGCCTGAGAGAGCATTAAAGTAAGAGATTTTGATGAATATGCGAATGCTGCCCGGGCATAGCAGAACGAATGGAGTTATCTATTTTCTATACAAACGCATTTTTATATAGAATGAAAACTTTTTCACACGAGTCATCCAGCCCCGTATGAAATTTTACTATAGCCGTATTTGCCGCGAATATTATTAATTGCCTTCAGCATATCCTTTTTCTTCTGATAACGTGAATCGAACAGAAGCAATTGATCAGCAGACTGAGTAAAATTGGTTAAGCTCACCCCTATTAACCGAATAGAAACCCTGCGCGTAAAGGCCTTATCCAATAAACTACAAACAGTATTATACACATCAGAATCGTCGTCAGTTGGTACAATAGTTTTTGCTCTGGTGAGTGTTTGAAAATCAGAGTACCGAAGTTTAAGATGCACAGTTGAGGCTTTTACTCCCTGTTCGCGAAGTGTTTGACAGACTTTTCCGGTAAGTTTTAATAAAACGTTCTTGAGTACTTCGGGTTCCAGAATAAAATCATCAAAGGTAGTCTCCCGGGATATAGATTTTTGTTCTCCATGCACCGAAATGAATGTTGACCCTTCGCCGTTGGCTTTTTTCCAGAAATCCAACCCGGTTTTACCGAAAGTAGAGGTATAGTAATCTGCCGGAATATTTTGAATATCACGAATTCTATCGATACCGCGTTTCTTTAATTGCTCTTCGGATACTTTTCCAATACCAGGAATGATTCCCACTGGTAAAGGCGCGAGGAATTCGCGTTCTTTGCCGGGCAGTATATACGTTATTCCGCGGGGTTTCTTAAAATCGGAGGCTATTTTCGCGAGAGTTTTATTGGAAGCAATACCAATTGAACAAGGTAACAATAAGTGCTTCCCTATCTCTTTCTGTAAACGGGAAGCAAGGTCCATGCAATCACGGCCATTTTTCACGCAGCCAGTCAGATCCATATAGAACTCATCAATAGAAGCCTGCTCTACTACGGGGGCATATTTCCGAACTATTTCGGCAACAAGTCGGGAAAACCGTGAATACTCTTCCATATGACCATGTAAGTAGATACCTTGTGGACATAGCTTATACGCCTGCCGTATTGGCATTGCCGAATGAATGCCAAAGGCTCTCGCTTCATATGAACAAGCCGCTACCACGCCCCGGCCATGTGGATCTCCTCCAACAATTACCGGCTTTCCCTGTAGTTGGGGATTCAGAATGCGTTCCACCGAAATGAAGAAAGCATCCAGGTCCATATGGAAAATTACTGCCATATAAATTAATGCTCGTCCAGAAATGATTGGATAATGCCGCCAATCCGTTTAATTTCCCGGCCAATACATAAATGGCCCCCATGATTATTAATAACTTCTACCCGATTCCCGAGTATTTTACTGAACTGCAAAGCCGGTTCAGGTCGTATTAAATGATCCTGTTCAGAGAGAATAAATAAAACTTTAGATTTTATCAGTTGCGCAGTTTTTTCCATTGAACCGCCGCAATGAATAAAAATATCATGGTGCATCATAGCATGTAATTGTGCCAGATAGTTAGAGAATGTAAATACTTTAGACTGTGCACGATATTGCGATTTATAGAATGAAGGAAGTGAATCATTTGAAACGGTATTAACAATATCTTCAGGAGTGGTAGAAAGCATAGCAGAAATCAAATTCAATGTACCGGCTATTTCTTCTTCAGGACGGTTCGAAGCGAGCCCTTTCACAATAACATCGTGGGCCCAGTTCATCCATAATAAATCATGACTACTCATTTTAGGTGAGCACACATAGGCCACTATTTTTTGAGCAAACTCAGGGTAACTGACGGCCCATTCCAAGGCCTGCATACTGCCCATAGATCCGCCGACAACAGCTAAGACTTTTTGTATATGCAATTTTTCGGTTAATACACGATGTTGAGCCTGTACCATATCATTCATTGAAATTTCGGGAAATTCACCGTCATGATAATTTGAAGGTGAAGAAGAAATACCATTGCCAAGGGCATCAAACGCAATAACACAATAATAGTTTGTATCCAATAGTTTATTGGGTCCTATTACATTGCCAATCGATGCAGAAGACCCCGCAAACCAAGTGGGAAAGAGAATAATATTGCTACTATCGGTAGCGGCTTTTCCGTACACGGTATACCCTACCATGCATAGAGGTATAGTTTTACCATTTTGTAAGTGGAAGTCGCTAATTGTAATAAATTGTTGAGCATTCCGGCCAAATGATAAGCTGTAAATGGCTATTATAAGAAGAGAAAGTTTATATAGTGTTTTCATTGTCAGTAAATATTTTTTGTATTACCGAAAGTTACAAAATTGGCAGGTACAAATAGTGTATTTTTGTACTCTGTACAGAAATTTCATGCAACCCGGGGTTTATTTAGGCATAATTTAATGTAAATTATATAACGATATTGGGGAGAGATGAAATAATTATTATCTTATTATAATAAATCAATTATTTACCCCGACAAATATATGAAGATGCAAAGCACAAAGTATGGCATGCTACTCCATCTGGCAATAGGCTATGTTTTATCTGTAGCTGGTGGTTTGGTTGCACTTAAGTATATTTCATCCATCACCGCTCTGATTGCATTTCTCTGTCTTGTTTTTTTCTACTCAGGATTTCGGCAGGGACTTATAGTGGATACACGTTCAATCAACAACCCCGTTTTGGCATCCATTATTTTGGCAATTTTGCTTTTCATTACATTTCCCGCGAACCTGATTACAGCCCTGCCAAATACAGGCACAGAACGACAAATGACTATTCTTTGTTTTAGTCTTATAAACGCGAGTATATTCTTTACGCCCGGTTGGGCCGTGGCTTTAAGCCGAAACCAGAAGCTGAATGATAGTGCAAACAAGGATGATTTATTCTTCCCTTCATGGCGTAAAATCATTACTGCGGTTATTGCTGGTACTATACCGGTATTACTCGTCGCGTTGATTTCGGCACGTTTCGAAGTTGCTCATCAGTACCTGCTTCTGACATTAATCCCTGGTCCATTCATAACAGGGTACATTATTGGCAGAGATTCACGTGAATGGGAGTTAAACAATGCAATTATTGCAGCTGCTATTGGCGCAGTATTTACGAGTGACTTATATATTACTTTTTTTGACAGAAACTTTTATCATTTGACCATCCGGGTAATTATTATCGTTATGGCCATGCAGGTTTTGTTCACATTCGCCGGGTGTATGAATGGAATGAAATCGAGATACGACAGTAGTATTGAAGAATAATTAATACCAGAATCTGTAAGAATAAAAAAAGGTCCGATATACGCTATGTAACCGGACCTTTTTTGTTTTGTTAATCGTTAGGTCACGAAAGTTGAACCCGAAGTACCGATTCTACAACCTGAGGTGTAACATCCCTATGCTCACCAAGAGCAGTCATTCCATGGGACTCAAGATGTGAAATTATTGATGGTATATCCTTTTCAGTAATTCCATATTCTGACAATTTGGTTGAGATTGTCATGGTTTGGAAGAATTCTTCGGTTAACCTGATGGCCTCTTCTACAAGCAAATCTTCATTGGTAGAGCTCAGTTTCCATACATTTTTAGCATATTGAACCAGTTTGGTTCTTTTTGCCATTTTTCTAATTTTCATCATGCCTGGTAAAAGAATGGCCAGTGTTTTACCATGGTCAATCCCAAATAACGCTGTTAGTTCATGACCTACCATATGGGTAGCCCAGTCCTGAGGAACACCTGCCCCTATAAGTCCGTTCAGAGCAAGAGTGGCCGTCCACATAAAATTCGCTCGCAAATCATAATCATTTGGGTTTGCTAATGTTTGGGGCCCAACCTCAATGAGAGTTTGCAATAATCCTTCAGCAAAACGATCTTGTGGCCCCGCGTTTACCGGATACGTTAAATACTGCTCCATTATATGTACATAGGCATCAACTATGCCATTGGCTACCTGTGTAGCCGGCAGGCTATAAGTTGTTTCAGGATCGAGAATCGAAAATTTCGGAAAAACCAGGGAGTTTCCGAAAACAAGTTTGGCCTGTATGGATTTCCTCGTCACTACTCCCCCACTGTTCATTTCAGAACCGGTTGCCGGCAGTGTTAATACCGCACCAAAGGGCATTGCTTTTTTAATGGCAGCACCCCGTGTTAGCATAATTTGCCATGGATCCCCATCTGCGAACACCGCCGCAGAAATGAATTTGGTACCATCGATAACCGATCCGCCACCCACTGCCAGGATGAAATCAACTTCATTATTGCGAATAAACTCTACACATTTCATTAAGGTTTCAAATGTCGGGTTTGGCTCAATACCTCCGAATTCAAGTACTTCAAAATTTTGCAATGCAGCTTTAACTTGTTGCATAACTCCATTTTTCAGAATGCTACCTCCTCCATACGTTATAAGAACTTTCCTTGTGTCAACGGGTAATTCACGGGGTAATTCAGAAATTTTGCCTTTGCCGAATAGTATTTTAACGGGATTATAAAAATTAAAATTATTCAATGTAAATCCTTTTTATTGATATATATAGAATTAACAAATTTTAACCTGAAATAATTCTCTATTTTCAGGAAAATTACTTGATTTTTATCCAATGAAATTATATTATTCAAAAGTAATACGGTACTTGTTAATAAAAAATTATAATTTCATCCCAAAGCTTAAATTTCTCACTAGTTAACAGGATCATCATTATGGTACCATCAACAACCCATCCCAAATGGAAAGCTCTCGTCTGTGGCGATACCAAATACGAGTTTTCTTCCCTTGCCACAAAGATCTTTATGGGCCGTGTAACCCTTTCGGTAAAAAGCGATCCATCGGTCGAAAACGTCCAGAAGAAAATCAAAGAAGTACACGAGTATTTTCTAAAGAATGAAAAGACATTACAAAATGATATTCATAAGATTTTTGGATAGGAGAGAATATGGCAACTTTATATACAATTGAAGAAGTAAACAATCTGCTCAACGAGGGGAAGAAACTATTATTGGCAGGAGATGAAAAACTACTCGCTAAAGTACAACAGGGTAACTGGATTGGAGGCACTATTCCATATTTTATGAGTGAAGAGGTTGGCGGAGTTTTTGAGACAACAAAATTATATGTTAACATCATTCCGGAAGAGGTTGATGCTTTTACCGTAAAGGCATATGATGAAACCACTATCGAATCGGTTGGAGATGAAACATACATAAATGGTTTTTCTTTTATTCTGATACCGGCTTTTAGTAAAATGCACTTGTATTTTGCAAATAATGCGATGGGCTTTAGCGGCATTTACAATACTCCCCTGTTAGGTTGGATAACCGGTGTCTCTTTAGACGATATCGGGAAAGTTAATCCCAAAGTATTTAACGGACTTACCGGGGAAGCATCCGATTCTTCAGCAATGGTCATGCATTGTTCACTTCCTGACCTAAAGAACGCTCATCTTGATATTATTAATCTCTTTAAACCCGGAACCGGGGATACTATTACGTTTCCGGAAACCGGCTTTTCTGCAACTACATGCCTGGTAAATGGTGAAGAGTGGAATTTTGCTGAGTATCTTACAAAGAAGAACATTAATCTACAATTACCGCTCGTAGCCGACTATTATGGGGCATTCGTTAACACCAGTTTTCAGAGTATCGATGAAACAAATAAGCAAGTTAACTTCTATGCTCCTGTGTTCCCAAATGTAGAATATAAGATTGCTCAGCCAATTACTGATTATTCAGCAGAATTTGAAAAGGTGATGAAAGAAGAAACCTTTTTACCTTTCTTTACATGTAATTGTATTTTGAATTATCTGTATGGTAATCTTGAAGGTAAAAAAACGGGTGCTTTGACGGGACCAATTACTTTTGGAGAAATAGCCTATACACTCCTAAATCAAACCCTTGTATATTTATTAATAGAATAATTGTAAAAAAGTACCCCGGCTGAGCCGGGGTACTTTTCCAATTACGAATTTGCTTCCAACCAACGCTCGGCTTCAATAGCAGCCATACATCCTGAACCGGCGGCAGTAATTGCCTGTCTGAAGTGTTTATCAGCTACATCCCCTGCCGCAAAAACGCCCTCGATATTAGTAGCAGTTGAGCCCGGTTTTGTAATCAGGTAACCAGTTTCATCCATATCTAAAAGTCCCTGGAAAAGTTCAGTATTGGGTTTATGTCCAATGGCGATGAATAACCCTTCCGCATCCAGCGTTGTAAGTTCACCGGTTTTCGTATCTTTAAGACGAACACCTGTCATTACCCGCTTACTGCCTTCTTCAGTACCAAGAACTGCATCGATGACTTTATTTGTAAGAAATTTAATTTTCGGATTATTTTTTACACGGTCTTCCATAATCTTTGAAGCTCTAAACTCATCACGGCGATGGATTATTGTCACTTCGGATGCATGACGAGTCAGGTAATTGGCTTCCTCAAAAGCAGTATCTCCGCCACCAACAACCAATACGCGTTGATTTTTAAAGAAAAAACCGTCACAGGTAGCACATGCCGAAACGCCATAGCCCATAAACTTTGTTTCACTCTCAATATTCAATAATCGGGCGGAGGCGCCTGTTGAAATAATTACTGAGTCAGCTGTATATACTTCATCATAACTCTGTATAGTAAACGGACGTTTAGAGAAATCAACACCGGTAACTTCTTTATATTCGCATAACGAGCCAAATCTTTGTGCTTGCCTACGCATTGTATCCATCAATTCGGGTCCCTGAATTCCATGTTCGAATCCGGGGAAATTCTCAATCTCGGTTGTAATTGTTAACTGCCCTCCCGGTTGTAAACCTTCAAAAACAACCGGATTTAAATTTGCGCGGCCGGTATAAATTGCCGCAGTTAAACCGGCAGGACCACTGCCTATGATTAAAACTTTTGCATGATTGGTTGAAGACATAAACTTCTTTCCATTTCTTATATATAATAATTGGTAATAATATTTTCTATTTCATACACTTCAGCAGGTGATGGGATTGGTTCGTTAAGTTCATTGCAAAATTGAATATCCCATGAATCATTCAATAACGAAGACTTACACAACTGCCATCTACCGGCATTTCCACAATTCATTTGATTCAATTCCGCAGCGAGGGATTCAAGTCCTTCTTTAATAAGCTTCTGTTCTGCTGCTGAACTAAACCAATATCGTGGTTTCAGAAAGAAAGAAAAATAACGGCCATTTTGCACTTTTTGAACTAACAAGATTCTACTGCATTGGCTTTGTTTGGTAATAGTTACCGGATGTAATTTTAAGTCCGTTTCTATTACTGTTACATTGCAGTCAGAATAGCTGCTAAAAACTGAAAGTCTATTATCAAACGAAATTTCTCCTTCCGAAAAAGTGTTCATTTCGTCTTCCCAAATCTCATCAAATTCATCGGGATTTTCAATAGCATTTGATAATATATTTATATTTTCAATAGATAGTTGCCCTTTTTCCTGAATCTCATGATGCAGAATACTTCCTGATTTACACAAATGTTCAAGGATAATGGCAGTTTTCAATGCATCCTCATTCGTGTATTCACAATATCGAATTGTTTCAGCAATTTTTACTATTTGCGATTTAGCTTGTAAAGCTCGAGAATAATTATTGAGTATGTATGCACCTAAAACCATTTCCGGGGCTGTCCCGCTTATGCTTACCCGCCCGTTTATATCTTCAATACCATGTATTAACCCCTTTTGCTCTGCAAATGCGAATAGCATTTCCGGAAAAGTCAATTTGATATTATTTGAGGCAAGAAAGTTTAGAGGTTCAGCAGAATTGAACACAATCGAAATTGTGTCAGAAGTATTTGAAAAGAGAGATGCCATAAATTACTGTCTTTCATTTTCCTTCAATAAAAATGCAGCATTCCTTTGGAGGCCGCTTATTTTTGAACGTTTTATTGGTGAAACTGCAAATTGCTCTTTAAACTCTTCCGGGGTTAACTGCAGTACCTTTTGGGGAATAATAGAGATTTTTTCGTTTTCAGGAAAAAATTCAGTGATATCAGTTGACATGCTAAATTTCTTATTCCATGGACAAACGTCCTGACAAACATCGCACCCAAAAAGCCAATTATCAAATTTTCCTGAAAAATCTTCCGGTATATCACCCTTATTTTCAATAGTAAGGTATGAAATGCACTTATTAGCATCAATTACCTGATCGGCCACTATTGCATTAGTGGGACAGGCATCGATACAGGCTCTGCAAGTGCCACAATGATCAGCTAGTATATGCGAATATTCGAATTCGGTATTTGTTAAAATTGTAGCAAGAAAAAACCAACTCCCCTGCCCGGGACTTATTATATTCGAATTCTTCCCCTGCCAGCCAATACCTGCCTTAACTGCCCAGACCTTATCCATAACCGGACCGGTATCTACATAAGCCATTGCTTTGAATTCCGGATCAATCTCTTGCAGCTTTTCTATAAGTGTAGCCAGCCGTTCCCACATTATTAAATGATAATCTACACCCCAGGCATACCGCGAAATCTTTCCTTGTTCATCGCTCCCATGACTAAATGGAGTAAAATAATTACACCCTAAAGAAATCACACTAACAGCCTCGGGAAAAACCTGGCGAATATCTCTACGTTTATCCCGATTTCGTTCCATATAGAGCATCCCGGCCTGGTAGCCGCATTCAAGCCATTGTTCGAGTCTATCAGATTCTTCAGTTAATTCCTCATACCGGGCAAATCCGCATAAATCAAACCCGAGCTCTTTGCTAAAATTACGAACCAACCGATTTGAGATCATTTAGAACCTGAACTTTTTCTCGTGTAATCGTACAAAAACAAAACCATCGCGAATTTCTGTTTCATGCACATCCAATCCCTTACCGCCATCGGGCTTTTTACCGGAACGGCAATTAAATTGCCAACCATGAGCAGGACAAATTAGCTCTTGCCCCTCAACAAATGCATCGTGCATAACTGAAACATGCTGATGAGGGCATATATTTGTCACTGCATGAATTTGTCCTTCAATCAAAAAAATTGCAATTTCCGATTCACCTATAGTGAATTTTTTACCTCTATTCGCAATCAGGTCTGTCACAGAACAGACCTGAATAAAATCTTTCGTATCATTCTCAAATATCATCAATAAACTCTTTTACCTTGAAACCTTTCTCTGTTTTCTCGATCTTTGCACCTGCATGAAATGGGTCATGGTAAAAATGTAATATCCATTCCTGCTCCATGATTCGAGGTAATATTTCCTTTTTTTCCTGAAGAGTAATAAGCGGCTGTAAATCATAACTCATTATTGTTGGCAGATTTATATGCTCAGAAAATGGGAAGAGATCACTCCCAAAGAAAACATTCACTGTATCATCAAAAATTCGAAATAATTGCTGCCCGTATGTATGTCCGTTAAACTGAATTACTTCAATTTCATCATCAAGCATATCAACATCGTCATCTATGGGTATTAACACACCTTCTCGGGCTAAAGGTTCAAAATATTCCTTGATATAACTACCTTTATCTCTTTCGGTTGGGTTATGTGCCCACCGGAAATTATTCCGTTGTACATAATACCGGGCATTGGGATAAGCCGGAATCAGTTTTCCATTTTCAATAATCGTTGAGCCGCCAGTATGATCAAAATGAAGGTGAGTCAACAAGACATCGGTAATATCAGCAGCAGTTATCCCAAACGAAGTCAGTGGGTCCGGAATATTATTAACTTGATATCGGTCAAGTGATCTTTCATCCCAATTTCCCCCCATCCCGGTATCGATTAGAATTTTCCGGGAATCTGAAAGAAGCAATAAACTTCTTGTCATTAAAGTAACACGGTTTCGTGAATCAGCCGGATTGTTCCGTTCCCAAACAGGTTTGGGTATCACGCCAAACATCGCGCCGCCATCCAGCGCGTAATCACCAGTAACCAACGAGTGTACCTGATATTTCCCAACTTGCATAGCACTCCTTACAGTATTTATAAAAATATGAACAGTTACCAATTACCTGGGTATATATTCAGAAAATAGGCCTGAAAGAATTTTCGCCCTGAGATCAGATCTATTTTTTTTTCCTAATGTATTAAAAATTGGCTCACGTGTCAAAAAGAGTTTTTTGGGTATCTTATATTTTGAAAGGAATTTTCCCATCCCTTCATTTAAGGATTCAATGCGAAAATCATCCGATATCTGAAGCACGGCAACTACAGCTTCACCCCATTTAGAATCCGGGATTCCCAGAACTGTTGAATCAACCACGCCATTTAACCGGTTAAGTACCATCTCTATTTCATCCGGAAAAATTTTTTCTCCACCGCTATTAATTAAATCATCTATTCTGGCATGAATGAATAAAAATCCTTCCGGGTTTAAATATCCGATATCTCCTGGCAAAAAATAGCCATTTTTATAATTCTGCGCCGAGGCACCCGGATCATTCAAATATTCTCCCGGCATATCCTGAAGTTGAATTCCAATTTCGCCCACTGTCTGCCGATTATCCGAACTATATAAAGTAGAATTCAAAATTCTGATTTCCACCCCATCTAAAGGATTACCCGCGGCCTGCGGATTCAGTTTACCTTCATCCGGAGTCAGAACGCAACAAAATGCTGCTGTTTCAGTTGCTCCATAAACCTTATATAATCTGACCTCATTTTTCAGATATTCATTATAAATTTCAGGGCTCAATTTCGCCCCCCCTACTAATATCGCTTTTATTTTCTTAAGAGAATCCAGGTTAAACTGCCCCATGTTCAGTTGTGTTGGAACAACTGAAAGATATCCTACCGGACAGCAATCGATGATCTGGTTAATCGAGTCGGCCTTAAGTGAAGCCGGAATAAATAATTGCTGATTCGCAAGCATTGCCCGAAACCAGATAGAAAACCCGCCTATATGAAATAGAGGTAAAGATAGAATAGTACTTTCATTGGATACAAAATGGAAACACTTTGCAGCTCTCTGAAATGCATAATTGAGAAATCGAAAATTGAGAGAAACAGCTTTTGCACAACCGGTTGTACCCGAGGTAAACAAAATACAAGCTTCTCCCTGATACGTAGGAATATGTAAGTCGGGAGCATTAACTGACTCAGAGATAGGGTTCCGGAGCACATTGTTAAATAAATCAGTCACCGATATTCTATCAATCCCCGAAGGAACTTCAAAGTCAAAATCTGTTATAAGGTACCGGGAATGAACTTTGCCAAGCATAGAAGTTATCTCCGGTATAGTGCTCCCGGGATTAATTGGAACCGGCGTCACGCCTTTCAACCAGGAGGCCTCAAATAGCAGTATGCTGAGCAATGGATTATTTACGGCAATGTATATATATTCTCCCTTATTCAGGAATTTCCCCATCTCGTTTTTAACTCCTGCAACTAATTCATTTCGACAACTATCTTCTATTGAATAGAAATCTTTCATAGATAGTGTAAAATGCGGGAGCATGTTTTCAGGAATATAATTAATATGAGTGCAAATTATCATTGTAATAACAATACGTTAGAGTTATTATTAAATAAATGGTGGAGCAATTACAATTTTAGAATTTCTCTTTGAGGGTGGCAGGTAAAAGGGAAAATTCTCCATCCGGGCAAAAAAAGCAACACCACAAGCGCGATAAACAGGCATACGGGAAGCACAAAATAGTGCTTTTCGGTTCCCAAGTTCAGATTCCAGTGTGTTCGTAACAATAACTGTGCTCCCATGCTCCCGGGCAATAGAGAATGCACTGAATGAATCCGTTAAACTACCAATAATAGAAGGTTTTAGAATAATTACTGAAGCTAATTTATTTTTGCAAATTCTTTCTATTTCAGTCAGGGAGCACGCGGATTCATCCGCGGCAAGGGTTACACCGGTTCTGTTATAAATCTCGGGGAATTGGTTTACATCCTTAACCGGTTGTTCAATATACTCGATGCGAAACTTGCTGTACTCGCCTAATCGTGATATTGCTTCAGAAAATGTAAACGATGCATTCGCGTCCAGCCGTACAGAAAACATCCCGGGATATGAATCCGCTATATAATTTAGCAGCAGCAGTTCTTCATGAAGAGGGAGCACACCAATTTTTAACTTAATTGTTTTAATCCCGGAAGTAAAAACATTTTTTATCTGAGAGAGGGCTTGCTCCCAATCCCCTGCCCCAATAATTGCGTTTGTTTCAATTTCTTCCAACTGTATCGGAGCAAAGTAAGAGTCAAGGAAACTCAAGGGTACTAATTGCAGCACAGCTTGCTCAAGTCCACTTATGGCAATGGGAGCAAGGTTAGAATTCCGTATATAATCTAATAATTCATCCGGCTCCATATTTCTACCAGGCAATTGCATACAAAACTGCCTGGCCTGAACAAGCACACTCTCCAGAGTGTCGCCTAAGAATCCGGAGACAGGTGAAATCTCCCCGAAACCAGAGCCTTTTACAGTTCTGATCTCAACCAACCCGACCATGCGAGAGGTTACAGTCCCTAAGGCAGACCGAACGGAATATTCAGGGATGAGTTTATTGGAAGTAATAGTAACACTTTGAACTATCACAGCAAAATACCCGCTGCCAGTAAAAGGCCATAAACTGCGGAAAGCCGTGCGGTAAGTTCCAGAAGTTTATTTAGGTCCTTTCCTTCCAGTTTGTAGAGTAATTGAACTAATTTCACGGCAAAAGGCAATGATAAGAATGGAAATAATACATGCCAATTAAACTGACCAGAGTGGACCAATAAGATATAAATTGGAATAGAATATGCTAAAACAATGAGTCCGATATATTCAGCTCGGGCAAAAGCCCGGCCAAATTTAACAACAAGTGTATTTTTCCCTGCTCTGGCATCCTGATCGATATCCCGGTAATTATTGACAACCAAAATGGCGGTTATAAGGGCGCCTACCGGTAAAGATAAAACAAACGAACTATAAGACCATTCCAATGAGTTCACATAAAATGTACCCATTGTTGCTACAATTCCGAAAAAAAGGAAAGAAAATACGTCTCCCAATCCATTATACGCCAGAGGATATGGCCCGGCGGTATAAATTAATCCCGCAATAATCGAACAAACACCAATAATAAAAACTGACCACCCTCCCAGCCAAACAAGGTATAAGCCGGCAAAAAAAGCACTTCCAAAGGTAACAGCTACCGCCCAGGTCATTTGTTTACGGGTAATTAAGCCCGCGTGAACTGCCCGTACCGGGCCAAGACGGTCATCAGTATCAGCTCCTTTAATCGTATCAAATAAATCGTTCGTAAAGTTCGTTCCTATTTGAATCATCGCGGAGCAAAAAAAACAAACCAGTGTGGGTAAAAGTTTACCTTTGTTTTCAGTGAATGCTAAAGCAGAGCCAACAATCACCGGGACAAATGCCGCCAAAAGAGTTTTTGGCCGAGCTGCCAAAACCCAGGCAGAAAACATGGAATTTTTCATATTAAGGTAACCGGGGGAATTTTTTAAAATCCGGTTTTCTCTTCTCCAAATATGCTTTTTTCCCTTCCTGGGCTTCCTCACTCATATAATAGAGCAGTGTAGCGTTTCCGGCTAATTCCTGCACACCGGTTTGGCCATCTAATTCAGCATTAAATGCGGACTTCAACAAGCGTAAAGCCAAGGGAGACATTGCCAGCATTTCAGTGGCCCATTGTACTCCTTCTGCCTCTAAATTTTCAACCGGAACTACCTTATTAATTAAACCCATTTCATAAGCTTCGGCGGCACTATATTGACGACACAAATACCAAATTTCGCGGGCTCTCTTTTGACCTACCAGTCTGGCCAAAAATGAAGCGCCGTACCCGCCATCAAAACTACCGACTTTCGGCCCGGTTTGGCCAAAAATCGCGTTATCCGCGGCAATTGTCAGATCGCAGACAACATGGAGTACGTGACCGCCGCCAATTGCATAACCGGCAACGAGTGCAACTACCGGTTTAGGGATACTGCGAATCATTTTTTGCAGGTCCAGAACATTTAAACGAGGAACACCGTCTTTGCCAACATACCCCTGGTCGGCCCGAATCCGTTGATCACCACCTGAGCAGAATGCATATTTACCGTCTTTAGCGGGACCTTTACCAGTCAGTAAAATAACCCCAATCTCCGAATCTTCGCGCGCGTCGATAAAGGCATCATACATCTCTTGCACGGTTTCCGGACGAAAAGCATTTCTCACCTCAGGCCTGTTAATCGTTATCTTAGCTATACCATCCATTTTTTCATAGATGATATCCTGATATTCTTTAGCAATTTTCCATGGGAAATTCATTGTAACTCTCCATTACTATCAAACTTTTAATTATCAATTACTATTTATTTTTACAAAATTATTTACAAAAGTAGCAAAATCCGCCGGCTTTTCAAGATGCACATTGTGTCCTGCACTTTTAACAATTACATGTTGAGCCAAGTTCATTCTTTGCTGCATTAAAGAAGCAATTTTGGAGTATTTTGTATCCAATTCACCGGTTATAAGCAAAACCGGAGTACTAATTTTGTGTATATCATCCCAAATTGAGGGCAGTACCCCCTGACCCAGATTCCGGAGTGCAAGAATAAGACTTTCGGGATTACACTCTAACCGCTGCAGGCGCACGGTATCTTTTATAAGATCAAGCAATTTGGATTGGGTGCTGAATATTTGCTGGCTTTCCCAAAATTGAACGAAATTCGTTATACCTTGTTTCTGAAGGATTTCAATAATCAACTCATCACTTTGCACTCGTATTTCTCGTTCATCAAGGGCCTCTATACCTGGTGTTGCACTCTCGAGTACTGTAAGACTGGCAACATCGGGATTGGCCAATGTAAAATGTGCTGCCACCCTGCCCCCCATCGAGTAGCCAAGCAAGACAAGCGGATGCCTGATCTCCTGGCGAATCAAACGAAGAATAGACTCGTTGATATAATTCAGTGAATAGTATGAATTTTCGGGTGGGTGGATACTTTTGCCAAATCCAGGCAAATCAACCGCATAAACATTTCCCGTTTCAGCCAGCAACGGTGCAACTTGCGAAAAATCCTTTGCTGAGGATGCGAATCCGTGTATGAGTATAAAGTCGCATAAAGGTATCTGACTTTTAGACGGATAGAATTCACTATGCAATTGTTGTGATTTGGCTAACTGAATAACCATTACTCTGCATCCGAAATTATTCTCAAAAATTCTGCCTGCAATTCATGGCAGCGATATAACTTTCCAAAATGATTCTGCATAACTATTGAAAATACATAAATCTTATTATTTGGCGTATGCAGATAGCCAGATAACGAGCTCACCCCGCTGATTGTTCCAGTTTTAGCATAAACATTCCCTAACAGAGGAGCTTGTTTCATTCGCTTCCTTAAAGTACCGTCAATACCTCCCCAGGGAAAACTTGTTCGTAACAATTCATATACTTTTCGGTCCTGGTAAAAGCAGTTTTCCAAAAGTCTGCCCAGAAGTTCCGCACTAATAAGGTTGTAATGTGAGGCACCGGAACCATCAACCAGACGATAATTTCCCGGATTCATTCCATAGTATGAAATGAGACTATCGATAAATCGAAGCCCGTCAGCGGCGGTAATATGTAATTTCCCGCGTGCTGCCGGTATAGATCGAAGTACCATCTCAGCACTTAAGTTATCACTTTCTTTATTTAATGGAATTACGATTTCACCAAGGTTTCTGCTTTTTTCACAAAGCAAAGCTGTCGTTTCAACTTTGCCGTATGAAACAGAATCTTTTCCTAAAATTCTGATTCCCAAATTGGAAAGTTTTGATCGAACAAGCTCCAAAAACCGCAAAGCCGGGTGAACAATGCTTAACTCTTCAGTAATCGAAATGGTATCATTATCATTGACATGTCCACTGATATGGAAAATGTTATGTATCATATCATTCCCGTCACGATTGATGGACACTGAAATTTTTCGTACTGTATCGAGAACAACTTCGTTAAAAATGACGCAGGAAGAGTAGTTTGGGACAATTGAGATTTCCGGCTGTCTGGCGGGAAGTTTCACGTATGTTACTTTTACACAATTTTTCGCGATATTGAGAGGGGTTAGCCAGGGTGCATCGCTTCCGGTTTCATCATCCCACATCCAACCTTTACCCCAGCGTACGGAATCGAATAATGATACATCGGCAATAAGATTTCCGGTAAATTCTTTTATTCCATCATGTTGTAAAATTTGGAGCAGCGAATCCAAATCTGCCTCATTAAAATCAGGATCACCACTACCACGAACTACCAGATCTCCCTGAACCGTTTTATCTGTTCTCATTCCTTTACGGAGGATATCTGTCCTATATGTATATTCGGGGCCTAAATAATGCAACGCGGTCATAGTAGTGAGTATTTTCATGTTTGAGGCCGGATGCATTAATTTGCGAGCATTGTTTTCGTAAACGAGCTTTCCTTCAGTTGCATCAAAAACCCTGATTCCACATGAAACCGTATCCCAAAACGGAATGTGTGCGAGTGAATCCAGTCGAAGCTTAATTGTGTTATGTATATCGGATTGGGCTGTTACCGATGATGAACTAAGGACTACACAAGATAAAGTAAATGTTAATATACTAAGAATGGCAGATTTGTATGTTTTCAAGGTTATATACATGCATTAATGACAGAATGAAATTCACTCATTAAAATAATAATCGTAGGAATAAATGCAAATATTATAGAATAATTAGGAAAGATTTGTACGAAGCTTTTAGAATGGCTGTAACTGCAATTAATTTTTTCTCTATAACCCGAATTCAATCTTCGGTATTATTCAATGCAGTTACAGCCACCAAAAACTATGGTTGAATAGCTATACGAACATCCAAACCAGCTTCATTTGTTGTTGTAGGCGGCACTTTTGAAGCTCCTTCGGGTTCGGTTGTAGTGCGTTTGTAATAGAAAGATACATTCACACGGGAACTCATAACATATTTCACACGCGGTTCAAGCGATGTTTTTATTGAGCCATTCTGAGGAATTCCATTTTCCGTAAAATTGGTCATATCATATTGAATGAGCGAAGTGTGTGTACTTGTAAAAGCGATTGATATTTCAACATCATTTTTAAGAGAAAGCCCGAACATGGGAATTTCGAATCCGGACTTGGCAAAACTAAGAGTAATTCCTAAATCCTTGGAAAAATCTTCAGTAATATTATTCGTTGTAGTAGCCAGATCGAAGCCGCTTCTTGTAGAGTATTTAACATTACCAGAGAAATTACCCGACCATAAATCATTAAAAGTTATATTCACGCCAACGAGAGGTTGAAAACCATAAGTTACTTTTTGAGATGTTATTTCTCGGTTACCATCCTGATTCAACTTCCATCCTTCGCTATAATCGGAATTATATGAATGATCGACCGAAACACGCTTGGCAAATGATTTGAATATGGAGAATTTTTCCAGACCATCCCAGTTGAAACGCCAGTTGGCTCGCGGCATATATTTGGCCATATTCTTCATGAAACCAACCTGATTAAACCAGGGAAGCGATTCAAATCCTTCAACGAACGCATCAGAAAGGCTTTTGTTTGATTGCGTATGGAGCTCGTTCACTCTCTTTATTCCCGATCTGAACGATGAAAATATGAAAACAGGAGGTAAGGAAAAGAATGAGCGTGACAGTGTTCCCGTCTGTGTTTGACTAACCAAAGAAAGCGTTCCCTTTTCATCAGAACGATAAATTCTGGAATCACTCTGGGACCAACCCGTTTTCCAGTTAATTTCTAAACGTGCACCTTCCCAAAGAGGTTTTGATGTTGCAAAATCAACATTATTCGCGTAAGAAATATTGTCCTGCAGACCTTCAGTATTTACCGACCGCGGCCCCGGATACTGACTTAAGCCGAGCATAAACTGCCTGGATGGAGCAGCAGAGTAATCTGATTTAATAGTAAACATATTAGAAAAGCCCGATCCTTCGGCACGGATACCATTGGCAGAGAACTGACTTTTATTTGAATAATTAATCCGGATATTCTCGTAATCAACAAAGACGGCACGGCCCAGGCCTTTTACTGCAGCCCAAAGATTTTGAATTGCCATCAGGCGTGAAAAGAACTTATTAGAAGTGTCCTTCCCCTTCGCGCTGCCGGTATCCTGATAGGCAACCGTAGTAGTTTCACCAAGCGGCCTTCCTCCCCTATCCATACTGACGGAAGGGCTGTTTCCATCACCAAATATAGGTTCGAGCATGGCCTTAAATTTAAGATTTAAACCTAATGTGATACCGCTTGTAACGCCAATTGAGCGGCCTCTTTCCGGTTGATTCAGATTATTATTCCAGTTATACTGAGCCTGATACCCGGCTGTCAGGCTGACATTTTTATTCAATCCCCAGAAATCTGGTAATTGTGGCGCCGTTCTAAAGTCAAAGTTTTGAGCGTATTGATAATCTTTTCCAAAAAACGCCGAGGTTAAAATTTTCTTCCAGATTGCACTTTCTCTTCTCTGCTGATCAGAAGAATCAGTTTCGACATACAATAAAGACGAAGCAAAACTATTTGAGTAGTTGATGGATATATTCCAAAAACCTGCTTCCGTAACCTTCCAGTTAATACCCATATTTCTGGTTGTACCAAAATCACGCATAACGGCCGTTCTTGAATCTGCAAAATCCGTCTTCCTGCTGGTGGTATATGACCTTGATCTGCGTGCATTAACGGAAAATGTAAATGATTGTGGTAAGAAATAAATTTTATGGGATTTATATTCAGGAAATATTCCATAGATATAGCTTAATATCGGCAAATCAGCAGGAGTAAATGAATAATCCGGACTAATCGCCAAACTATAATTCATGCTTGCATTCCACATCCAGGTCCGGGCGTCTTCTGTTGTTGGATTCCTCCCATACGTTTTATTATAATTAAAACTAAATGAGGTACTATTCCAGGTGTCACGGATGAGCCAGTAATTGGAAGGAATTTTCATCTTTATTGTCGGAGCCGTCCAACTATCAGAAATATTAATTGTTTCACTATTCGTTTGAATTTGTTGCGCTAATTTGCCGGCCATCTCTTCCGACATGCCACTCTGCATTAACTGAAGCTTAGTTAAAGTAACTGATTCGCTTACTTTCACATCCGTACCCGGCAAATATAGCGGTTTGCCAATACCCTCGGTATGTGAATAGCTTAAACGCAAAACATTTTCTTTATCCTCGGTAGGAATCAGCTTCAGAAAATCTACATCAGCAGAGAAGCCCCAGCTAACAGATTCGTTTCGTGTACCAAAGCGATCATTTAGCCGGTGGAAGAACGGATCCTGCCTGGAATACGTATAGTTAAGACTCATCAGATCAGCCATTTTAAGCGAGAGGGCTCCATTATACGCCCACCCTTTGGTATTATCTGCACCAATTACACGAAGTTCATTAACCCAAATTGTTCCTGAAATTGGCCGTTGATTCACCGGATCAGAATCCGGTCTGTTAATAATACCAACCCAAAATTGAGATATCTGGGTTAACGCAGGATTTCCCTTAATTACATAGTAATGGCCAGGTTTACCAGGCACCTCTACTTTATATTCAGTCTTTGCATCATTCCGGGTATTTTTCAGTGCAGATATCTGCTTAAAGTCTATTGAAATTTCGCTCCAGTTGTTATCAAATGGGTTTTCCTGTAACGGCTGCCGGTATTCATAATAATTTCCAGTGTCAGTACCGAAGCGGAAAAATACATCGGTATTATAATGGTTCTCATCTACATAGTAGGCCAAAGATGAAGGGCCTGTATTATAATCGGTATGAATAAATAACTTCATCTGACTATAATTAAATACATCAAGGGTGCGTGGTACAAGAGATTTTACCGCCATGCTCCTCTGTCCATCAGCAACATTTGTGAATGTCATACTTAACGACTGTTCATTACGGTATATTTCCACATCGGGACGTGTTCTGTCACGTTCCCGCTGTACACCGCCCGGGCTGATATATTCTGGGTTATCTTCGACACTTACCACTGAAAGCTTTAAATGAGGATTTGCAGTATCAGTCTCAACAGCCAACCATTGATTACCAACGATATTTAACTCAGTTAAACGAAGGTGTACCCTTTCGGTATTGTTATACGTGTACAAACGTATCGTTCGTACGTTATTCAAACTCGGGTTACCAACTCTTTGCTTAAAATCAGTAAGAGGTATTCGGTACAGGCGCCAGTTGTTTTGCCCTCCAACGATATATTTATTTGTAGCCCTGTTCGTATCAAGCGGCACTTCGAAAACGAAGTACGAATTTGTCATATCCAGGCTACCATTCAAATTCAAATCTTCTGTATCGGGAATTCTGCCCGCGTCAGTGTTAACGCCATTTCCTTCAGTACCATTAATGTTCTCGTAGTTTCCGGCAGAATAAGAAAAATTATCGCCGCTCGGATCATTTTGATCAACAGCATCCGGATGTGCAGCCCGTTCCTGAGCATCACTCATCATATCCAAACCGATATCGAGGCCTGGTTGAAGCAACTGATTACCTAATGTATCTTCCGTATGAGGTTTGCCATACAAGTTAGTATATGGATAGACGTTTTCACTAATTTCACCCATATCAATATAAAGTTTAGCGCCAGACGGTGCTTCAGCTACATTACCCCAAAATTCTATATAATCATATTTATCTGAGTTAAGGTTGCTTGCAGTACTGGAAAGCAGTTTCATCATGCCGCCCCACCGTTTTTGCTTACCACTCTTATCGGGCGTGTAGTTATACTGCCCCCGTTTATCAAGGTCAGGGTCAACAACAAAGTCAAGTACCGTTACATTTTGATCTGTTGAGGCAACTTTACGTTGCGGCCAAATATCTCGTACCTGAACACCGCTGTAAGGGAGTACATTGTACCAGTAGGTCTTGGCTTTAAAATTCATTTTTGTGATATTATCTAACGCATTTATTTCCGGATACATCAATGCGGGTGGACTAACATCGTGCCAGGAAGTGTACCCGATACCAATCGGTATTGTTTTCTTGCTTGATTCAAAATCATCGATATATGCAATGCTGCTGGAATTATCCGAAGTAATGGAAGAAGTTTTTGTATTCGGATTCGGATTCATCATTGCAGCTTCAGCACGAATTGCAAATGTTGACATCTCTTTGGTGGATATAATCTTATCCAGCCATCTGGTCAGGAACGGCAAATCTCCCTGTGTGGTAAAGTCAATACCGTAAATTGTATTGGAAATAGGTTCTTCGCCTATACGAACCTTATCACTCAGGGTCTGCTGAGATAATGTTAAATATGTGAAACCAAGTTTTGTTTGGCGCGATATATCAAACATTCCCCGCAATCCAAACAAGGATTTAGAGGCCATTTGGAACAGATCGTTTTCTTCGTAGGATATTTTTAAGTTTGCCCCCGGACTGAGAGCAGCATCATTTTTAATAGTTAGTTTACCCATCGAATAATCGACAGAGTAATCTACGCCATTTGTCAGTTCTCTGCCATTTAACAGAACTTTTACGGAATTTTCTACAACGTTAAAGCCTATATCATACGAGCTTGAACGAGAGCCAGCGGATTCGCCCTGAATTACAAACTTGTTTTTAGCCGCATCAAGATTCAGAGCCGTAGTTTTATCTTTTGTATAGAGAGTAGTAAATCGTAACTCATCGGCACGGGGAATTGACGAAGGCAAATCGCGTCCAAATGGCTCAAGTACCGGAAACATAATTTCGCCAAGGTCACGATTAATAAAACGATCTTCAAAATCAAATACTCCGTCCGGACCGCCAGTTCTGTTAGGACCGGAATTATCAAATCCAAAAGCCTGTAAAAGTCGAACACCGCCAAGTGAATTCTGCGGATCAGTTCCATCTGCCTGATACAGAATATCAAGTTTGAATCCATCCTGTTTTACCTGAGAGACACCCAAACTATATGAATTTTTCAACATGAGCTTCCATGCCTGATAGTCAGGTTGAAGGTTTGCAGGCTTCACGAGCTTTAGTACCAGTAGGGTATTTTTATCAGTTTGGCTCGCTGTAAATTCACCATAAGTCAAGCCAGTTCCATCGGTCCCATTAATTTTATAGGCCACGGCAATAATATCATCTGCTAAAGGTTCAGATTTTAATGTTATAAACCCTGTATTGACATCAACAGTATATTCATCTCCCACAGTAAGTCGCCGGAATCGGCCACGTACAATTTCACCGGTCACTATTTGATTGCTATTTCTGTATGAGTCGTTATATTTTGACCCGGTAACTACTGGTGGCAATCCAAAATAGGCTATACCCTCACGTAAATCAGCAACTTGCGTAGTCTGTTGAACTGATTTCCAAACTTCTATATCACGGATTACCAGTGCTTCATATACTACCGGCTCTGCTTTACCATAGCGGTTATTGAATATATTGAGTGTAGTTCCTGCATAGATTGTATCAACGAAGAACTTATTCATGCGGTATTCATTGGGGTGAATTGTAAACTTAGCCGAGGAGGCACCTCCGGATAATTCTTTTTCTTTCGTTTCACCTTTTTTCTGTGAAGCAACAGCAGTTAATGTCAACGGACCCAATTGAAAAGCTGCTTTCACACCAAACAACGCATCAGAACTTCCGACAAGCGAGGCTCCCTGTAACGATACGTTACCAGCTTCCACGCTTTGAACTATTTCATCCTCATACCCGGTATATTTAATTTTCAACTGATTTTCGTATTCGAAGGTCCGTTCAGTGTTCCAGTCAGCAGAAATATGAAGTTTGTCGCCAATAGTTCCATCAACGTTGATTTGAACCTGCTGCTTAAAATCAGGTTCATTTCGTGAGTTACCCAAGCCCGAAGCAGTTACACCCTCGGTTGTTTCATTGCGCCATGCTGCATGAATATCGACCGAACCACTAATATTTAATTTAATTTTAGGTGTACCGAATATACTTAACACCCCCACACTGGGTAAAGGTATTTCAATATCGGTAATATCCTTAATCAGGTTCCCTAAATCCCTTTTCCCATCTTTCAGTTCGTACTTGGAAACTAATTTATCCCATGCCTCTTCATCATGTGTTTTTAGTTTCATAGCTATGTACTCATCAAGGGTAAACCGTAGAGGGTACTTTACTTTTTGATCTCCTACTTTATCCTTAATAACCACATACTTGCCGGTAGAATCGATTTCGATTGTTCGTTTTTTCTGTGAAGGTGTAGCGAAAAACTTCGAATTATACGGGGTGTACATGGAAAGTGTGTATGAATCTTTTGGCTTATACTTCAAGTATTTCAGACGGGCAGTAGAATCAAGTTTGGCCCTGTCAATTTTCATTGTATCCATTTTGCGCAAAGAATCCTGAACCGCTAAAATAGAATCTACAGTGCCCTGTTTCCCAAACCGTTTTGCCACTTCCTTTTTTATACTATCTAACAGCGGTGTAAAAGACCGAAGACCAATTTGATCAGGGTTGATTTTTATCAGCGGAAGTGTAGCCTTTTGCCCAACGGAGTCAACACTTTTTATTGCAGATTGACTGCTATCGGTATTCTTTTTCTCAGCAAAAAGCGAATCTGAAAGTAACGGCAGACCAGTGCCCTGACTTGGCTGGGTGCCAAGAGAATCACCTGACGCGATATTCTGGTTCTGTAGCGGTTGCGGTGCATTCAGGTTGAGAAATTCCTGAATCCAAAATGACGGATCTCCAGAATGATATTCAGGAGAACTGAACCCAAAAATCGATAAAATTAAGACTGGAAAGGCAAAAAGGATGCCTGCTGAGCCGACAACGCGATTGAGCCCGGGTTTACTCGTTTTCTTCACTCTATCAGAATCTTTTCTTATTGATTCCCCGTTTCGTAATGCCAATTTGAACGGGATTAACTAGATTGTAGCAACTATCGATAAAAAAAACCTCAAAATTTATGAAAAAATGGCTAAACCGGACTCTAAAATAAGAATTTTCATTAGGGCTGACAAAGCATATTTTTATGCCTGATTTTTTTTAACCTATATAAGGCATAATATCACGAGGGGCAGTTTGAACAGCAATAGTATCAACATGCTCGTTATTATTTATTATTACGCAACTCAAAGCGTTGCCTATATATACTCCGGTATCGATATACAGCGCATTGGCTCTTTTGGCAGCAGTTACCTGCGTATGTTTCGTATGCCCAATAATTTGCAATTTACCGATATTCATTAAAGCAGTGCGGTTCCACAACACTCCGACTTCCTGGTGCATACGATCTGCAATAAAGACTTCCCATTCGGTATTATCCCAGCAGTGAGCATCGTGCAGCTTTTCTTCAAATAAAACAGAAATACCCGCGTGACTGATAAAACAATCACGCAGGTTATAAAAAAGAGGTAATTTTTTTAGAAAATTGATATGCGAATTCAACACTTCTGCATTCTTGGCATATGCCTCAAGAGTCCTTATGTTTCCATTAGCGACCCAGGTTTCACGATAGGGGTGTTTAGGATATTCAAATGCATACATGAACATGCAATCGTGATTACCTAATACCGGTAGAATTGATTGCTCCATGCAATATTGAATCACCTTGTCGGAAAAATTACCCCGATCAACAAGATCACCAACACAATATAAGTCAATTTCAGAATACTTATCCCTGATTGCTCCAACCAACCTTTGCAAGGTGTAGAAGCATCCATGAATATCGCCAATAATGCCAATCATGCTATAAATAATTATTTTTCTTGGCGTATGCCTCTAATTCTTCCCGGAATTTTGGATGGGCTATTCCAACCATCGCCTTTACTCTTTCACGGATTGACTTGCCAAACAAATCAGCCACGCCATATTCCGTAACAACATAGTGCACATCGGCACGATTGGTAACGACACCAGCCCCAGGCTTTAGTGTAGTCACAATACGTGATATAGTATCTTCCTTTGTTGTTGCAGGCAGGGCAATAATTGGTTTTCCGCCATCTGACCGTGATGCACCGCGAATAAAATCCACTTGTCCACCAAATCCGCTGAATAAGCGAGAGCCGATTGAATCAGAGCATACCTGTCCGGTAATATCAACCTCAATAGCGGAGTTTATAGCCACCATTTTTTTGTTTTGAGCGACCACAAATGGATCATTCACATATTCCTGTGGGTGGAATTCAATTAAAGGATTGTTATCGATGAAGCGATACAGTTTTTGGGTACCCAAT
>JAJTBZ010000015.1 GCA_021286645.1 Ignavibacteria bacterium | reverse complement strand
AAGCCGGTATAGTTGAGAAATACAGAAGGAGGGGGAAAGTTATAGGTATGATTGGTGATGGAATTAATGATGCCCCCGCGCTTGCATTAAGTGATGTTGCTTTTGCTCTGGGTAATGGAACAGATATAGCCATCGAAAATGCACAAATTACTATCATGAGCGGACATATTAGCAGTGTGGTTAATGCTATTAAGCTTTCGAAAAAAGCAATCAGAATTATAAAACAAAACCTGTTTTGGGCCTTTATTTATAATATTATCGGAATTCCATTGGCCGCATCAGGGTATCTTAACCCCATGATTGCAGCATTGGCAATGTCATTTAGTTCTGTATCCGTAATCAGTAACTCGCTACGATTACGGCGTAATCCCTCATAAATTAATGGTGCCGAAGTGGAAAATGTTATGAATTTTTGATGTATCTTACCACATTTGGCCCCCTTCCCGCACTTGTAACTCTCAGGCAGTTTGGCTATTTTTAGCCTTTTAATTATCTAAAGAGAAACGTGAAAAATAACCCCCAGGAAATACAGTATACTGAATTAAGCAATGGTATCAGGATTGTTTCTGAATTTATACCGCATATCAGGTCATTCTCATTAGGATTTTGGTTTGATATTGGTACTAGGGATGAAACGCATACTGATAATGGAATATGCCACTTCATTGAGCATATGCTATTTAAAGGTACAAAAAAGCGTTCAGCGAGGCTGATTTCTGAAACAATTGAATCGTATGGCGGGTACCTGAACGCCTTTACTTCGAAAGAAAATACTTGTTACTATGGTCGTGGTTTAACGCAACATTTAGGCCGAACTTTCGATGTTATCGCAGATATGGTCCAAAATCCGCTTTTCAAGACCTCCGATATAAAAAAAGAGGCCGGGGTAATTATTGATGAATTAAATGATATTGAAGATAACCCGGAAGAGCTTATTTTCGATAAATTTGAAGAAATTATCTTCAAAGGAAATTCTCTCGCCATGCCCATAATAGGCCGCGAAGATTCTATAAACAGTTTCAATCATACAAATATTAAACAATTTCACAAAGAATTTTACGGGTATAATAATCTGCTGATTTCAGTTGCAGGGAACGTGAATCACGAAGAAGTTGTGAAACTTGCAGAAAAACATTTTCAGGGAAATACCGTTTCTCCTTTGAAGAAGCGCAGGCATGTTCGTTCGTTGAAAACAGGTGAGCAAACTCTGGTCAAGGATATTTCACAGGTCCATTGTATAATTGGAACATCGTCTTATGGATATAAAGATGATGAAAGACTTGCCTTAAATTTGCTTTCAAACATTCTGGGTGAAGGCAGCAGTTCGCGATTGTACCAGGCTGTTAGGGAAAAAGAAGGCATTACCTATCAAATTAACTCATTCGTAAACTCATATTATGATGTTTCAGCTTTTGGTGTCTATTTTTCGACAAATGAGAAAAATGTTGATAAAGCTGTGAAGATTATTCATAGAGAATTTCAAAAATTACGAGAAAAACCGATCGGAAATAAAGAATTACGCAGAATTCGGGAATTTTTGAAGGGTAATATGTTGTTAGGATTAGAGAACACTACAAATCGTATGATTCGTCTGGCGAACTCTATGACGTATTATAAGCGGTTTGTATCGGTTGACGAGGTGATTGAGAAAATTGAACATGTCACTGCAGAATATCTGCAACAGTTAGCCGAAGAAACATTGAATGAAAACGTATTAACCAAAGTATTTCTGCGTTCTACAGATGAGCAGAAATAATAGAAGAGAATGAAATCGGATAAAATATGCCTAAACTTACTATAGACGGAAAAGAGGTAGAATTTCAACCCGGGCAAACAATAATACAAGCCGCTGCAACTGTAGGGATTGATATACCCCATTTTTGTTGGCACCCAAAACTTTCTGTTTCGGGAAATTGCCGTGTGTGTCTGGTTGAAATTGAAAAAATGCCGAAATTAGCTATTTCCTGTGCTACACAGGCTGCTGAAGGCATGGTGGTGCACACGAACAGCGAGAAAACTCTTGCCGCCCGTAAAGCAGTAATGGAGTTTATTTTAATTAATCACCCGCTCGATTGCCCTGTTTGTGATGAGGCCGGCGAGTGTAAATTACAGGAATATACTTATAAACATAGTATTGGCGAAAGTCGATTCACCGAAGAAAAACAGCACAAAGAAAAAAGAGTGCCTCTTGGCCCTCATGTAATGTTTGATGGAGAACGGTGTATATCCTGTTCCCGGTGTATTCGGTTCTGTACCGAAGTTGCAGGGGATACTCAATTGACTTTTGTTCAGCGTGGCGACAGGGTAACCATTAATACCTTCCCCGGAAAAGAACTTGATAACCCATATTCAATGAATGTAACGGATATTTGTCCTGTAGGTGCTTTGACCAGCAGAGATTTCAGGTTTAACTCACGTGTTTGGGATCTTTCGGCAACAAACTCTATTTGTCAGGGCTGCTCGAAAGGTTGTAATATTCAATTATGGGTAAAAGCAAACAAAGTACTACGACTTACACCACGCCATAACCAGGAAGTAAACAGTTTTTGGATGTGCGATGAAGGACGGTTAAATACTTTTAAAAATATTAATGCTGAAAACCGGATTAACGGGCCTCACCTGAAACGTAACGGTGGTTTTACAAGAGTTTCATGGGATGAGGCATTCAGTGCCGCTATTTCTGAATTGAAAGGGTTCTCCAGAGAAGAGATCGCTTATATAGGTTCTGGTTTTGCTACTGTAGAAGATAACTATATGCTTGCAAAACTGGCAAAAACTGTTTCCGGAACAAAGTATATAGATGCGGTTCCGCACCTCGTTCCCGGAAGTGGCGATGCAATTTTACGGACTGAAGATAAAACACCGAATATGCTTGGTGCTACGTTAACCGGCATGCAGGGTGGAAAATCGATTGAACAAATATTACAGTTGGTATCGGAACACAAAATTCGAGCCCTGTATGTTATTGACGAAGATTTGGTAAGCAATTATCCTCAATTTGCCGAAGCAATTAAAAAACTTGATTTGCTAATCGTTCATGCGGTTAACGAGAATGCAACTACACAGATTGCGCATATTGTTTTACCTTCTGCCTCATACGCTGAAAAGCATGGCACAATGGTGAATATTGATGGTCGTATTCAACGGATTCGGCCTGCGGTAACAACTATCGACGCAGATCGTACTTTGGATGGATTATCTTTGAGCAGGTTAGATAAATTCGGCACAGAATACGACCGTTGGGGGCGTAGTGATAAAATTGACGCGCGCCCTACCTGGAAAATTATACTTGGAATCCTCAGCGCATTTGGGCAAAGGTCAAAAATTACTATGGCTGATGAGCTTTTTCATGAAATAGCTGAAAACGTGCCCGCATTCCGTGGTATTAACTATGATACTATCGGAGAGCAGGGAGTAGTGCTTAATATTAATAAAACAACCAGCGTTTACGGAGAAAAATTATGAGTATACTCGCGATTGTACTGATAACGCTGGTGAAAATTATAATCATTGCTAATGTCATTTTAATTACTGTATCATATCTTGTTTATTTTGAGAGAAAAATTAGCGCCTGGGTACAAAATCGTATAGGCCCGAACCGGGTTGGACCTTTGGGCTTATTTCAACCTTTCGCTGACGTACTAAAATTGATGCTGAAGGAAGATATAGTGCCGGATGCTGCAAATAAATTAGTACATACTTTAGCGCCTGTATTGGCTTTAATTGTGGCTTTTACAACCTATGCTGTCATTCCATTTGGCCCGGTAGTTACGATGTTTGGATACCAAATACCCCTGGTAGTTGCCGATGTTAATATTGGTATCCTGTATGTACTTGCATTTACATCTATAGGTGTTTACGCTATCACATTTTCCGGATGGTCATCGGGTAGTAAATACTCGTTAATTGGCGGTATCCGTTCCTCTGCTCAAATGATTTCGTATGAAATCTCGATGGGTTTCTCTATTGCCGGCGTTTTGCTAACCGCCGGATCATTACGCCCTATGGAAATTGTTGCCGCGCAACATGGATGGATGTGGAATGCAGTTTTACAACCAATAGGGTTCATTACGTTTTTGGTTTCTGCTTTCGCTGAAACCAACAGGCTGCCATTTGACTTACCTGAAGCAGAACCTGAATTGGTTGGCGGGTATCATACTGAGTATAGCAGTATGAAGTTCGCCTCTTTCTTTTTAGCGGAATATGCTAATATGATTATTGCCTCTGCAATGATCGTAACACTCTATCTGGGTGGTTGGCAGGTACCGTATATTGAAAATTTTGGTTTAAATGCAGGAATAACCGCAATAATGCAAGTCGCTGCATTTTTGTTTAAGACCGGGGTGCTATTATTCTTTTTTATCTGGGTGCGCTGGAGCCTGCCCCGTTTCCGTTATGATCAGCTAATGAATATCGGCTGGAAAGTTATGTTCCCGCTTTCGTTGGTTAATCTTATCTGGGCAGCAATTGTTACTATGTTATTAAATTAATGCCGAATGTGTGAAATCTATGAGTGGTAATAAAAAACGATTAAAAGATTTATCTTTTTTGCAGAGAATATATATTCCTGAAATAGTGAAAGGGTTAAATCAAACACTTCAAAGCATGTTTCAACCTTCATTCACTATGGAATATCCGGAAGTGAAATTTGAACCGCCTGCTTCATACAGGGGCAGACCGGTGCTGGTGCAGGAAGAAGCAGGTAGCGAACGTTGTGTTGCCTGTGGGCTTTGTTCCCGGGTGTGCCCTGCTCTGGCTATTGAAGTGCAGGCAGCAGAAACTGAAAGTGAGAAGGAAAGGTATCCTGAAAAATTTGAGATCAATATGCTTCGTTGCATTTTCTGTGGTTTGTGCGAAGAGGTTTGCCCGGAAGAGGCAATTATTATGAGTAAGGATTATGAACTCGCCTTTACCAATAGAGAAGATGCCATTTATGATAAATCGAAATTGCATGTTCCTGTTGATTCGGTTCAGGATCGGATAAATTTCCTGCGACAGGCGAAATAATAATAATTCTTTTTATGCATATCAGCCGGTCAAAACCGGCTTTTTGCTTTTAAAATTGCTTATGGTATGTATACCCGAGCAACTTTGAAAAATTTTTTGAATATAAAACAGGATCCCATTTTTGAGTAAAAACGACGCTTTTATTGCCCTGCGTATCCGTGATTTTCGTACTTTTTTGGTGGCTCGATTTTTATTGACGTTCGGAGTTCAGATTCAATCATTGGTTATCGGGTGGCAAATTTATTATATCACGAAAGACCCATTCTCGCTTGGATTGATCGGGCTGGCAGAAGTCATTCCGTTTTTCTGCGTCGCGCTTTTCGCGGGGCATATTGCAGATAAAGCGGACAGAAAAAAAATTATTTTGGTTGCAAGTTTTGCATATGTATTATGCGCAGTATTGTTATTAGTTATTACCTTACATCAGCAACAGGTTATTCAGTCGTTTGGAGTTTACCCATTATATATCGTGATCCTGATAACGGGTTTCGCGCGTGGTTTTATTTTCCCGGCTCAATCAGCTTTCAGTGCTCAATTAATACCTCGGGAGTTATACGGTAACGCCTCTACCTGGAGCAGTGTTGCCTGGCAGGTAGCAGCTGTATCCGGCCCGGCAATTGGTGGACTGGTGTGTGGCTTCTGGGGGATGCATGTTGCCTATTTGATGGTGGTAATACTTACTGCATTAGGCTGGTGCCTGATACTTCTGGTTAAAAACAGACCTGTTCCGGAGCAGGCCGAGTCCGAGAATATATGGCAAAGTCTTTCCGCAGGATTTAAATTTGTATTTTCAAATCAGATTATTCTCAGTGCTATTAGTCTGGACATGTTTGCTGTATTCTTTGGTGGTGCTGTTTGTGTATTGCCAATGTTTGCTGATACCGTGCTACACATTGGCGCCCAGGGGGTAGGTATGCTTCGTGCAGCCCCGGCTGTTGGGGCAGTTCTCATGTCAATTTATCAGGCCTACTACCCGCCGTTTAAACATGCAGGCAGGAATCTGCTCTTCGGGGTGGCCGGCTTTGGGTTAGCGACAATTCTGTTCGCTGTTTCTCAAACATTTATTCTCGCTACACTTTTTTTACTTATTTCGGGCATGTGCGATAACATCAGCGTAATTATTCGTTCTACAATATTGCAGATCAATACGCCTGATGAACTGCGTGGAAGGGTTTCGGCAGTTAATAGCGTATTCATTGGCTCTTCTAACGAACTTGGCTCATTTGAGTCGGGTGTTGCAGCCCGAATAATGGGGTTGGTTCCTTCAATTATATTCGGCGGGGGAATGACAATGATGGTGGTAGCGGGAGTCTATAAATTAGCGCCAAAGTTACGTGTTCTTTCTATTGGTTCTTTAAATCCAAATGAATGATGAAGTGTTTTCATATAAAGCGTTATATTGACATATAGCGAAAAAAAGTATTATACTTCGTTTCAATTTATCAAAAGAAATTAACGATAATTATTAAATATGGTTAACCCCTACAGGAATAATGTACTGATAGAAGTACAGGAACTGAAAGAAATAATGCAGCTTGAGGATGTTGTAATTATCGATACCCGAACAGAGACGGAGTATCTCGAAGGTCATATTCCCGGGGCGTTGAGTTGCCATAAAATATTTACGTATCTCGTTACCCATGAAAATGGAGGGTTAGAGATATTTGAGAGAGAATTTGTCGAAGAATTTTCCCGAAAAGGCCTGAGAAATACTGATCATATTGTAATATATGAAGATACAATGGCAAATGGATACGGGCAATCTTGCAGGGGGCATTTTATTCTTCATTATCTTGGGCACAAAGAAGTTTCAATTTTACACGGCGGTAATGCTGCCTGGGAACGTGCCGGCTATCCGTTGGAAAACAGTCTTAACTTTCGACCTGCCGCTCCGTTCATACCTCGTATTGATAGCTCAATGATAGCCGAAAAAGATGACGTATTTGAAGCTATTCAGAAAAGAGCGCCCTTATTGTTGGATTGCCGCGATGAAGTAGAATGGGTAGGGGAGAGTTCTTCTCCGTATGGCCCTGACTATTGCCCCCGAAAAGGAAGGCTTCCGGGAGCGGTTTGGCTCGAATGGTATAACCTGATGACAAAGCTTGATAGTATTCCAATGTTTCGAAGCAAGTCGGAAATACTTCAGGAATGTGCTAAAGTTGGAATTACTCCTGATACAGAAGTCATTATTTATTGTTTTAAAGGTTCCAGGGCTTCGAATACTCAGGTTGCCATGCGGCAGGCCGGAATTACACGCGTGCGTAATTATTTCGCTTCCTGGAATGAATGGTCTAGAGATCCCATGTTACCAATTGATGATAGAAAATTACCCTGGCGGAACAGTAATTAAACATTCCGTTCAAAAGGAATTACAAAAGAAAATCGGGTTCCTTTCTCTATTTCGCTTTCTACATATATTTTACCACCCATGTTCTCTACCAATCCTTTAACAATAGTTAGTCCCAAACCATTGCCACCAAATTTTTTAGAGAAAGATTCATCCTCTCCCTGCCTGAACCGATCGAATATATGCTCAAGTCGATCTGCGGCGATGCCTCTTCCCGTATCACGAATACTAAATTCCAGGCGACTACTATCAACAAGTCCGAGCTTTAACGTAATTTTACCCTCGTTAGTAAATTTATACGCATTGTTTAAGAGATTTACCAATATCTGTTTTATCCTTTTATCATCAATAATGATTTGGTCAATTTCATTGGGAAGTTCATCTTGAATTTCAAACACAATATTTTTCTTTTCTGTTAAACCCATTGCAGAAAATACATCCTGCATCTCCTGAATTAATTGCCGCAGACTTGCAGGATGCCTAAAGAGTTTCAGCTGGTTCGCTTCTATTTGTGATATATCGAGTATATCGTTGATCAGGTTCAAAAGATCATTCGTCCTTTTTCTGAGCTTTTTAAGGAACCCGCTTCGTTCTTCAGTACTCAGGTCACTGTCTTCCAATAATTCCGAATATCCCAGAATTGCATTCATTGGCGTTCGTATTTCGTGAGACATATTAGCGAGGAACGCAGATTTTAGTCTGTCGCTTTCTTCAGCTTTGTTTTTCGCTGAACGAAGTTCTACTTCGCTATTCTTTATTTCTGAAATGTCGCGTGCACTGCTCACAACACCTTTTACCTGATACTGTGAATCAAATTCAGGGAATAGAAGCCAGTCAATCCAAATGCCCGACTGAAGTTGTAATTCCACCCGGTTGGCGGTTTTATGCTGAAAGACAAAATTTATTGCAGCTTCTGATTTTTCAATAAACTCCTCAGGAAAACCCAACTGGCGAAATGATTTATACATAAAAAATGCCGGTGCTTTACCCGTGTACTTTTCGATGACTTTATTGACATACAAATGGCGGAATGAAGAATCGAATCTGCTTATTATTTCCGGAGAGTTTTCTGCAAGCGCCCGAAAATGCTCTTCGCTTTCACGTAAGGCAGTTTCAGCATAAACTGTGTCAGTATTATCGTTCTGGATGCCCCAAAGTCGAACTAAGCGGTCGTTTTCAATTATCCCTGTCACATTTACTTTGTAATAATGTTTTAATCCTGAGCGGTCTGTTCTTAGTATTTGGAAATCATTGAGTCGGAATTTATTTCGTATAAAGGCGGTGTACCATTGTTCAATCCAGGTAATCGAAACAGAATCAATATTCTTTAAATGTTTATCAATCATATCCGTTGAAGCCGGTACTTCCAGATGACGTCAAAAACATCGTTGCATTCTGCAATGATTGCCCGCTCAAAAAATACAGAATAATCATTTTCAGAAAGCGTATCAATTGAGATTGAGGGGACGAATTCCATACGCCAAATACCTTCGGCACTTTGTGCAATATAAGCGCGATAACGGTTTTCACTCTCTTGTAATTCAGCCGTACGGGTTGCAACAAGCTTTTCAGCTTTGCTTTTTTGAGAGAACAGCTCACTTAAATACAGGCTGATAAAAATAGTAACAAGTAGCCCGCCAATAAGTATATATACATAAAGATAATCATTCATATTATGAATGAACATTTCATTGGCAAGAATTTCAATACGGTATTTTCGTCCCGCAAAAACGAAATCGCTGGAAGAAGTGTACGTAGAATCCAATATCTCATCGGGTTTAATACTATTCAGGATTGTTTCATTATCTGCAGTCACATCAATGAAACGAATAGGAAGCAGTTCTCGGGTAATTGGCAACGAAACAGAATTTAATAAATCATCTATTCGGTAAACGCATGCAATAACACCCCGCACATTTGCCGGATCAGGTCGTACCACTTTACTGCCAAGATCATTTAAAACCGGTGCGAAAAGCATTAAGCCCTTTTGGGTGCCTGTTTCCTGAATGAGCGTAAAAGGTGCCGTTATCGTCGGAGCTTCTGTAGCTTCGGTACGGGCAATTGCCTCGTTTCTCATTTGCAGGTGTACCGGGCTGTATCCATAAGCCGCTTTGTTTGAATTAAAAGGCTCAACGAAATATACCGGGTGATAAAATGGCCTGCGAAGAGCCCGTATCTTTTTTCCGGAAGAATCTAGCTCACTAAAATAAAAATCGGGAGAGCCTGTTTTTTTCGCGGCGTTTTCAAATGATTCGCGTTCTGAATCGGAAACTTTGGGAATCCATTCAATAGCCTGAAACGCGTCATTGCTTAGATAGGGGAATACGAACTCTCGGAAATCTGCCCTCCCGACGTTTTGTTTAATTTCCATAAATCGGGTAATTTCGGCAATTTCTTCCAAATCGTCACCAAGCTTTTGCTTTATCTCATTTATCTGTAGCGCGGCAATACTTTCGAATCTATTATGCATCTCGGCAACTTTTCTTTGCCGAATAAGATAAAATAAACCAATGCTAATTATTATTCCTACGAAAACAGTAACTCCTATGCTTATAACATGGAATTGTGATGCAACAAACTCAGAATGAAATTTTCTATTTCGCAGATAAATAATGAGGATTATAATAGCTACTCCAATGCTGCCAATGAAAATATAGAGCTTAATATCTATGTCTTTTTCAAGCTCGGGAATTTTATTGGCAGGGCTTGTTTTAACCAGGCCGGCCGGCTTATCATAAATATCCTGAAATAGCTGATAAGCCACAACCGGTTTGCCATTTTCTATTCTAATATATGGTTTATCAGTCGAGCATTGCGAAGGAATCTCTCCTTCCTGAGCAGTAAAATGGTATTTTCTTAAATACAGAATTTCCAGATTATTACTGCTTTGCTGTTCTACATTTTTTATAAATTGTTCATTCATGAACCGGCCGAAGAGGATAACTCCGCGTGAAGGGCCGCTGCCGTTACTCTTCATAATCGGATTGGCCCCAATCATTAAGAGTCCGAAATTGGTTTGCAAAATACCATGCACCCGTTTATCTTTTGCAAAGCAGCTACTGAGAAATCCGGATTTCCTAAAACTGCTATCAGATAACTCGTGAATTGCAATTGTGCCGCCCATATCGCTATCATACCCCTGAGAATAAATTACCTTGCCTTTATCATTGAATATAACCAATGCATTAAGGTTTAAATCACGTTGGATAGTTTTCCAGTCTCGAAGGTTTTCAGAAAAGAATTTCAGGTTTTGGTCGACCACATAATCATATAAAGCATCCCAATTGGACCAGTCAAGCAATATTTTGCCAAGTTGGTCAGAATTTTGCTTAATTGCTACATATGATCGCTGGGAGCGCTCGGTCAAATCTGCAATTTGGAGTTTGAGAAAGCCAGGATGGATGACCAGCGAATTAAGAGTCCAAAACAGTAATACTCCGCAAATGGCCGTTGTAATTATAAAATACCCAATTTTTTGGCTGCCTTGCATATTATACTCTCTTTCGCCGTAATTCTAACTTTCAAAGAAAAAATTCTTAAAAGCTGATTAGCATTGGTTAACCCTGATGGTAACTTACTGTAAAGTAGTGTTTTTTTTATTTATTGTAAAGAAGAATTGTAATTTTATCCGCGATTTTACAATGAGGATTGATTTAAAACATAGAGAGTTAAAGTTCGTCACACGGCTGTTTACCAAAGCCGTGTGACGAAAAAAAATACTATTGCTCTAAAGTTTCAGAAGGTGCAATGGTTGTTTCTGCAACTTCTTCTTCTACGAATACGAGATGATCATCGGTACCGAAGTGTTTAGCCACAATTCGGCAGCCTTCTTTGAAGGAGCCACGCAAAATTTCTTCTGCGAGAGCATCCTCAACGTATTGCTGGAGGGCTCTGCGAAGCGGACGTGCTCCGAATTTCGGGTCAAATCCTTTTTCGGCGATAAAATCCTTTGCTGAATCATCAAGAACAAGTGTCATTTTGTTCTCTTTCATATTCTTCATTAGATCTTTTATCTCGACATCAATTATTTTGACAATATCTTCTTTTGTAAGGCTTCTGAATACGATTGATTCATCGAGACGGTTGATGAATTCGGGGCTAAATAACCTCTTCATTGCATCTTCTACCGTGTTCTTCATTGAACTGTAGCCATCCGTCTCTCCCTGTTGGTTAAAACCATAAGAGGATATCTGTTTTATATCCCGGGCGCCAACATTTGAAGTCATGATGATAATTGCATTCTTGAAATCGACTTTTCTACCCAAGCTATCTGTTAAGATACCTTCATCAAGCACTTGTAGCAGGATACCGAAAATATCAGGATGTGCCTTTTCGATTTCATCCAATAGTACAACCGAATACGGCTTCCGACGAACTTTTTCAGTCAGCTGACCGCCTTCTTCGTAACCTACATATCCCGGAGGAGCTCCGACAAGTCGGGATACAGCGAATTTTTCCATGTACTCACTCATATCAATTTTTATGAGTGCGGAATCTGAATCGAATAAATAACGGGCCAAAACTTTACATAACTCAGTTTTACCAACACCGGTCGGCCCTAAGAAAAGGAAGCTGCCAATTGGGCGGTTAGGACTCTTCAAACCGGCGCGAGCCCGTCTGATTGCTTTGGTAAGTTTCAGTACAGCCTCATCCTGACCAACTATTTGTCCTTTTAAGGATTCTTCCATATTCATGAGTTTATCTGATTCGGTTTGAGCTACCCGGTTTACCGGTATACCCGTCATCATCGCAACAACAGTTGCAATGTCGTCTTCAGATACATCATATACAATATCTTTTGTTTTAGTTTCCCATTCGCGTTTGGCTATTTCCAGGTCTGATTGTAAATGCCGTTCTTTATCACGCAAACGGGCTGCTTCTTCATAATCTTGTTTTTTAACAACTGCTGCTTTTTCCTGACGTACATGCTCAATTTCTTCCTCAAGTGTAAGAACTTCCGCGGGTACTTCGAAATTACCCATGTGAACACGTGAGCCGGCTTCGTCAAGCACGTCAATTGCTTTATCGGGCAAGTGACGATCAGAAATATACCGGTTGCTTAATTTTACCGAAGCTTCAATTGCTTCATCAGAATAGCGAACATGATGATGCTCCTCATATTTGAATTTAATATTGTGGAGAATCTGTAAAGTTTCATCATTCGAAGGCGGATCAACCATAACTTTTTGGAATCGGCGATCAAGTGCCCCATCAGTCTCAATATACTTTCTATACTCATCAAGAGTGGTCGCGCCGATGCATTGTATATCTCCACGAGAAAGAGCGGGCTTAAACATATTGGAAGCGTCCAATGAGCCGGAAGCGCCGCCGGCGCCGACAATCGTGTGTAATTCATCAATAAATAAGATTACATCTTTTGCTTTCTCAAGTTCACTCATGAGGGCTTTCATGCGCTCTTCAAATTGTCCCCGGTATTTTGTTCCGGCAACCAGACCGGCCAAATCCAGAGTTACAACTCGCTTTTCCTGAAGAATACGAGGAACCTTCTTTTGAACGATACGAATAGCCAGTCCTTCGGCAATTGCAGTTTTTCCTACCCCGGGTTCTCCGATAAGAACGGGATTGTTTTTCTTTCTACGGCTAAGAATCTGGGCGACACGTTCAATTTCCTTATCCCTGCCGACTACCGGATCCAATTTATCTTCTATTGCCAGTTTTGTTAAGTCACGTCCAAAATTATCCAAAACCGGAGTTTTAGTTTTCTCCGCACGCTTATCAGTCGGGGGAGGGAATACACCCTTGGAGGGATCTTTCGATTCCTTATTGCTAAGCATAGCGTTTAATTCCGAACGGGCGGCTTCATAAGTTACATTGAACTGCTGCAATATTTGAGTTGCTATATTATTTTCATCGCGCAGAAGTGATAGGAGTAAATGCTCTGTTCCAATCACATCAGCCTTGTAAATTTTCGCTTCAATTTGCGTTATTTTAAGAACTTTTTCAGCTTGTTTTGTTAACGGGATATTACCTATTGTTAAAGTCCCGCCACTGGTACGAATAGAATCCTCTATGGATTTTTTTAATCGGACGATGTCGCAGTCAAGATTGCGCAGCATACGTACAGCTACTCCCTGGCCTTCCTTAATAATGCCAAGCAGCAGATGTTCCGGGCCTATATAATCGTGGCCCAGGCGGAGCGCTTCTTCGCGGCTTAACCGGATAACATCCTGCAGTCTGTCTGAAAAGTTTCCGTCCATATTATCCTCTTGTGTAATTTATATAATCCAAAACAAATCAAATATTTGTTTGGTTCATTTACAATATATTAAATGTTTTATTGTTTACCAATATAATGGAAGGTGTGACCGATATTCGCGGCCGAAACAAGGGTTATTTGTCAAAAAGCTTGACAAAATAGCATGCTATGAAAAATTAGGCGCCAGATTTAATTTATGCAGCTTTTCGCCGCCATTGGAGTAATTGTCTGCCAAATTAAATGATTTCCTGCTGATAATTTGACGTTTGCTTTCAGCAGTACGTGGGTGGTAGAATGGTTTATTAATTTGAGCAATTGCCTGTACGCGCAAATCAACCTGTTGTTGATTTACAATCTGAAATCTCTCAACCGGACGGAGTACGACTTTAGGCTGTATTTTAACAGTTCTTTTTCTCTGCTGTGCCTGAGCCTGTTGTTCATAAACCGGGTGTTGATTTGCACTTTGTATATCTGCATATTGGTACTGTGCCATTGCGGGCTGGTAATAACCGTTTTGCGGCTGTTGAATAAATTTTTGTTGCTGTACTTTCTCTGCCCTGGCAATTGACTGTTTTCTTGCATTCTTTATCTTATACAGAATGTACGATATAACCATAACAATACCGGTCAGTATCGAAAACACAATCAGCGATAATTTTATAAGCGGAAACAGTTCCATAACAATCCTGGTTTAAATTTACTTACATTGAGTAAGCAAACTCCATGCCAAAGCTACAAAGTATTAATAATCAATATGTTAAGAGATATTGTATCACTCTATCCTAAAATGAATCGTATTAAAATACGTCATATTCTCAAAATGATACATTTTAAGTCCAAAATACAAATTTTCCCGAAATAACCCTATTGAACAAAAAGGCAGGGCCGTTATTTTAACCCGTATTTCTTTACATGCTCATATAAAGCGTAGCCGCATGCTGCTCCTTGCGCGATCCCAAGTATGTAATAATAGGGTGACATTTCCTGGGCTTTTTGATATTGCAGGAGTAATTGCTGTGAAAGATGCTGGTTTATCATCAGGTCTTTACCGTGCAATGAGGAACGAAAGTCAGGTTTTTCGAATGAGAGTAAGTAAAGGTTATAATCGAGGAATATCGGTGAATTGAATGTTGAATCGTATGGCATAAAAGTATGTAACCCGTTTACATAAAACGATAAACGAGGCGGAATGACGTACTCAGTGCTCACATGCTGGGTATCAATTACAATATTAAAAGGTTTTTCCTGGCAAAGTGTATAAGTGGAAAGCCACAACATACAAACAACTATGGTTACTGTAGATTTCATCTAATATTCCTGATTACTCCAACCAAGGTAGTAGAATAATATTAAATAACAGTAATATTTTCGCCGAACGGTAGTATTATGTGCTGATTGGCCTGCTATCGTTTTCCTGCTCGAGAATTAGCTGTATTTATTTATCTTATACGCTTTAAAAATTAAACTTTTTAGATTTTTTCTCTGTCTAATTAAATAGATTCACTTATTATCTTTTCAAAGGAATATGAAAAATACTGTAATACTTTTAATAATATGCTCTTTAATGATATTCGGACAGGATTACAAGAACCGTCCTCAAAGCGGTGCTAAGATCGAAGGTAGTGTTTCAGGCAAAGTGCTTGATCGTAAAACTGAAAAACCCATTGAGTATTGTAACGTTGTACTCATCCGGCAAAGAGATTCATCTCTGGTTGGCGGTATCGTGACTGATGCCCAGGGAAATTATAAAATTGAGGTAGCTTCTCCGGGTAGATATGTTCTCAAGGTTTCTTTTATTGGCTATGATACGAGAAAAATTGATTCAGTTTTCGTTACTCCTAAAACTCCCAATGTTAAAATACGGGATATTTACCTGGCTGATCATTATCAACGACTGGGCGAGGTAGTAGTTAAAGGGGAACGGCTTGGCGAAATAAATAATTTGGATAAAAAAGTAATTAATGTAGATAAAAACCTCGCGGCGCAGAATGGTTCTGCTATGGAAGTAATTCAGAATGTCCCGTCGGTTTCAATTGATGTTAATGGCAATTTAAGTATGCGGGGTAGCAGCAATGTTACAATTTTAATAAATGGTAAACCTTCAGGCATGGTAGGGTTAAATGGTAGCGATGTCTTAAATCAGATTCCGGCCAGTAGTATTGAGACAGTAGAAATTGTAACTAATCCATCGGTAAAGTATGACCCCGAAGGGACATCGGGAATTATTAATATCGTTTTGAAAAAGAAGGAAGATTCCGGTTTTAATGGTATGGCTTCGTTGAATGCCGGCACGCAGGATAAATATAATTCATCGGTCAATCTGAATTACAAATCCGGCGATGTTAACTTCTTTACAAATTATGATAATCGCTTTAACTCAATGGAGGCAACTTCCGATGAGTTGCGACGGCTATATTCACTTACTCTGGATACTCTTTTACACCAGACCGGCGAAGGCAAAATGAAGATGAATTCGAACAACTTAAATGTTGGAATGGATTATTCTATAGATAAGAATAGCTCAATTAATGTATCATGGCAGTTCCGCCGTTTTAATATGGAGAATAATAATAATATTCTGAATTCACGTGCGGCGGAAAATCAGGATCCTTTCTTATCATACAATCAACTCTCTTCGATGGAAAGACATATGAGGTCCAATGAATTAGAGGCTGGTTACAAGAAATCTTTCGATGATAAAGGCCGGAATCTGACTATTGATTTATCGTATGATAATGCTAAGATGGATGGATCGCAGAATTCCAGCCAGATAAATATTTACCCTGGAACATGGTTCTTTTTCCCTCAGCGATCTGTTACAGATAACTCGCACTCAATGATCATATTACAATCAAACTACAATCATCCGTTTAGTGAGGATCTTAAGATAGAGTCAGGATTTAAAATATCATCAAAAAAAATTACATCGCACAATGACTATGATATATACTCGGTAACTTTGAATGATTGGGTGCGCGATGATTCAAAGAAAAACTATATGGACTTTAAGGAAAACATTTACGCATTATATACAATGCTTACAGGCGAGATATTTACGTTAAGATATCAGACGGGTCTGCGTTTTGAATCGGTTCGAACAACAATAGATGTGCCTGGCAGTGTTGATGAGTATGTAAATTCTTATACCAGTTTGTATCCTTCAATCCACCTCTCGAAAGATATTGGGCCTGGCCAGGAACTAATGCTTAGCCTCAGCCGCCGGGTTGACAGGCCGAATAACAGGCAATTGAATCCGTATAAAACAATTGATGATCCCCTCAATATACGTGTAGGTAATCCCAAACTTCAACCTCAGTACACGAACTCTTTTGAACTTGGGTATGCACTGAACGCGGGTCCGTCATCATTCACTACAACGGCATTTTTACGTCACACTTCGGGAATCATTTCGACAATAAGCCAACTTGACCCCAATAACCCCGTAGTGACAATTACAACTTTTGAGAATATTGATAAATTAAACTCGTATGGACTGGAACTTACTGCCACGCACCCGTTATTTTCGTGGTGGAGAATAAATGCTAACGGCTCATATTTTAAGAGCGATTACCAAAGCCAGATACCAGGGCAGAATATTGATAAAAGCAATTATAGCTGGATGGCAAAAGTAAACTCAATGTTCAATCTTCCTCTTGGTTTACAGATGACGGTCATGTTTAACTATAACTCAGCTATTATCTCACCGCAGGGACGTACTGAAAAATTGTACTCTACAGATGCAGGAATGAAAAAGGATTTCCTGAATGGTGACTTAACAGTTAATATGAGAGTTACCGATATTTTCCATACTCTGAAATATATTTCTGAAACAAATGGAGTTGGTTTTGTCTATAATTCAGAAAATATCAGAAATTCCCGGGTAGCCTATTTAGGTATTTCATACCGGTTATTCAATTTTGAACGGCCGAAGGCGAAGGAAAAACGCGAAGGCGATGATATCGATATGTAGACGTTTTTGTATTCCGCCCTTAATGTATTAAATATTAAGGGCGGAATTACTTGCCGCTGAAACTTTCCAACCTTTCATTCACCAAAAACAACCACTCGGAACCCGATCATTGCCATTAATTTGCAATTCGCTATATACTTGTATGGCTGTTAATAGAATTTACACTATTGTGCGTACATTAAAAAAATAATGGCAGTTGGCGGGAAATATACTGAATGTTTTGCCGGCGTAGATTCACTCGATGCCATGCAAATAAAACAACCGGTATTGCCGGCCTGCATTCGCGTGTGGCACCATTCAAAATCTCAGTCATAAGGGGCATTTCATAATATACGAAAGAAGAAACCGGTTCCATCGGCTTTAATGTGAAAGCAATTTTCTACGGTAGAAAATAAGAGTGTAGATTGGAACATGAAGAAAACACAATAATGAAGGTTAGAATGAAAGAAAGAATTACTGCATGGTTCGATAATTTAGCGATGATGAAAAAGTTGGTAATTAGCTTTTCAGTCATTGGCGGAATTGCTGTTATTATAGGTGTGTTGGGTATTAATGAATTGAATAAAGCGGTTGATGGCTATAAGGACCTGTATGTTGCATTCGGCGCATCGCAGGGCGATATTGCACAGGTCGCGATTAATTATCAATTAAGCCGGGTTGCGGTTAAGGAAATTTTTATTAATTCCGATGTAACTGCACAACGCAAATATGCCGATGCGGTGAAAATGTATGATGCCAATATGGATAAATACCTTGAACTGTTTCAAAAATCTATTCGCAGTTCAGCAGCTCAACAGGAACTGGATCAATTGAAAACGTATTTTTCTGAATATAAAGAAAAAAGAAACAGGGGCCTTGATATAGCCTTATCCGGGAAAACGCAGGAAGCCAATGAGTATATCCAGAAAGAAGTGGTTGGTTTAGCGGCGAACGTTCAAAAATATATAGATGTGCTCATCGAACGGAAAACTGAAACGGGATTTACACTGAGCACAGAATTAGAGAAAAACAGCAATAAAGCTGAGTACCTTATGATTGGATTTATTGCTTTAGGTGTATTATTGGCGTTGTCTTTTGGATATGGTGTGGCCCGCAGAATAACAACACCTGTTACGAAGGTTGCGAAGACCGTTGAACAGCTTCAAAGGGCATGTATCACAAATCTGAGCGATGGGTTGCTTGCAATGGCTAAAGGTGATTTGAAGGTGGAAGCGATTAAAGAAACTACACCAATGAATTTATCTCAACTGGACGAAATAGGGGAGATGTCCAGAGTTGTAGACAGGATGATTGTTCGTGCTCAGGCAGGTATTGATAATTATGAATTAGTCCGTAAAACCGTCCTTAATTTGATTTCGCAGACACAAATATTAACCCATGCCGGAAAAGCCGGACAACTTGACACACGGGGTGATGAAAAGCAGTTTGAAGGCAGTTATCGTGATATTGTAGCAGGAATTAACGATACACTCAATGCCGTAATTACTCCGGTTAAAGAGGGGACAGGAATCTTAAAACAAATATCCGATGGAGATTTGACAATACGAATGACCGGGGATTATAGCGGTGATCATCAACTTATCAAAAACAGCATAAATAATTTAGCGGATGCTCTTGCCGAGATTATTCGCGAAGTCTCTGAAGCTGTACAAGCTACTGCCAGTGCCTCTAATCAAATATCTGCCAGTACAGAAGAAATGGCGAGCGGGGCGCATGAACAGGCATCGCAAACCAATGAAGTAGCCTGCGCAGTTCAGGAAATGGCAAAAACCATTTTGGAAACTACCGAACATGCTAATAATGCTGCGGTTAATTCAAAAACAGCCAGTGAACGCGCAAAGGAAGGTGTAAATAAGGCGAATAATTCGCTTGAAGGTATTCAGGATATTTATCAAAGCTCCAGGGTTACTGCTGAAATAATCACTCAACTTTCAGGAAAATCAGATCAAATTGGCGAAATTACTCAAGTTATTGATGATATTGCCGATCAGACGAATTTACTTGCATTGAATGCCGCTATAGAAGCAGCCAGAGCGGGTGAGCATGGCCGGGGTTTCGCGGTAGTGGCCGATGAGGTACGGAAACTTGCGGAGCGCACGAGTTTAGCTACCAAAGAAATAACAGCAACCATTAAAAGCATTCAAAATGAAGTGCATAGGGCCAATGAATCAATGGAAAATGCTAAATCCTCGGTTAATCACGGAAAGGAACAAATCGAAGGTGTTGCTGCTTCATTAGTTGATATATCTCATCTTAACGATTCATTATCCGACATGATTGCGCAAGTTGCTGCCGCAAGTGAACAACAAGCTGCCACCTCCGATCAGATCAGCCGCAGTGTTGAAGGAATTAGTGTTGTTACATCGCAGTCGGCACAAGGTACACAACAAATAGCCCGTGCAGCGGAAGACCTGAACAGGCTTACAGAAAACCTGCAATACTTGCTTGGCAGGTTTCGAATTGAAGTAAATTCATCGGTAAATACCAACAGATTTTTGGGCTTGCAAAACAATAGAGCTCAATATTTAACCAGTTAGTTCTTATGTTTATGTTCGTGGTGAAATCCCAAGCGTATCAACCCTTGGGATTTTTTTTGTCTATTTTTGTAGACAGTTTGTCTAAACTTTGAACATAAAGTAGGTTATATCAATGATCTGCTGATGAAATTCAGTATCTCTTATGCTATGTATTGAGAATAAAGAAATACAAATCGTTAGAATCTGAAGTATTTTATCGGAATTTTAATTGGTTCAACTCTTCAGGTGTTCTAATTTGCTTTCATATCTGTATGTTTAGATTGAGAATTATTTTTGGCATACAGATTGCTTTAATCAAAGAAAGGTAACATTAAATTTTAGAGGTGTCAGATGAAAAAGTATAGTTGGTTTATTATCGGTCTGTTATTCGTGGTATTTCTATCACAGCAGTCGGTTTTAGCACAGGCTCAGTATGCATCTTTCGGTTATTTCTACGATCGTTTGGAACCATACGGGCAATGGATTGAGTTGGACCATGGTGTAACAGCCTGGCACCCTTCACATGTTCCAATGAACTGGTCGCCCTATACCAAAGGTACATGGTTATGGACAAATTCAGGCTGGTATTGGGATTCATATGAAGAATTTGGTGACATTGTGTACCACTATGGGCGTTGGCATTATGATGAATATTATGGCTGGTTGTGGGTTCCTGATTATGATTGGGCACCTGCATGGGTTGAATGGCGCTACGATGACGGATATATTGGCTGGGCACCACTGCCGCCTTACGCCAGTTTTTCAATTCGTACCGGACTTATATTTTCAATTAATTTTGTAATTCCTTTAGGACACTATCATTTTGTTCCGATTAGATATTTTGGCCATTCAGGCATGGCTCATTATTACCTGGCTTCCGGTTATTGTGAAGCTATCTATCGCAGATCGCATATCGAACATGGCTATAGATATGATAACGGCAGAGTATTTAACAGTGGTATAGATTACCGGTTAATTGAACGCCAGACAAACTACCGATTCCGTGAACGTACTATTAGTTTTACTGAACGGGATATTACTCGGGAAAGAGCTATTGTTTCTGATCGTGACAGAATTACTGTAAGCGTTCCTTCAAGGATTCGTGAAGTGAATACGAAAGATGTTACTATTCGTCGTGGTGAAAGAAGTAGTTCATTGGATGCGGCTCATATTACTATGGGACAAAGAACAAGAGTTAATAATGATACGCAACGTGATGCAAGCCGTGAGAATGGTGTTACAGGCAGAACTACTACCCCGGGACAGAGAGATGTTAATGTACGCAGGGATGATCAGAGTACACAACAGCGTGAAAGAAGTGTACGCACTGAACAACCTTCAGCTCCTGCAACTCGTCAGGCTCCTGAAGTTCGGCAGACACCTGAGGTAAGACAGGCTCCTGAAGCACGCCGCGAAAATAGAGAACAAAGGCAAGCTCCGGCACCTGAACAACGTCAGCGCACTGTTGAACCACGGAAAGCAGACAGGAATGAAAATCGTAGTTCCGAACGCGAAACTCGTAAAGAAAATAAAAGCGGTGCTGAAAAAAATGATAATCGCGGGCGTGAAAGAGAAGAAAGAAGATAAAAATTTCATATAAATAGAACCCGGATTATCTGCACAGGGAGGCTGTCTCAAAAAGGCAGCCTCTTTTCATTTTATCTAATTTTCTTAACCTTTTCATTCGGATAATTTATTGGTGATCTGTTATACAGAAACCATGAGAGGCAAATTTGTCTGCTAAATCAATTATTTTATATAAAAATATCCCTGTAATTATCCCCGCCATGTCCAATTTTTTTGTTCGCCTATGAGAGAAAAAATATGTAAATTTACAGGTTATGAAAAAAATAATTATTGCAATTGATGGACCTGCAGGTTCAGGTAAAAGTACCACCGCGAGATTGGTGGCAATGAAATTAGGGTATCTGTATATCGATACGGGAGCGATGTACAGGGCTGTTACCTATTTAGCCTTAAAAGAAAATATTTTACATGATACATCAGCGATAGTTGAACGGTTAAAAAAATCTGACCTCCGGCTTATTTACAAGGATGGTGTTACTACCGTACTTTTAAATGAGGAGGACGTATCTGAACAGATTCGGTATCCGGAAATTAACGCTAATGTTAGCTTTATTAGTAAGATTAAAGAAGTCCGTGAGGAATTGGTCCGTGCTCAGCGTAAAATGGGTGAGTCGGATGGAATAGTAATGGAAGGCAGAGATATAGGAACTGTTGTTCTGCCACATGCTGATCTAAAAATATTCATGGTTGCAGCACTGCAAACACGTGCTCAAAGACGTTTGGAAGAGTTTACAGTAAAAGGTAAAGCGCTTGAATTGGATGAGGTTAAGGCAAACCTTGCGCACAGGGATTCAATTGATTCCTCTCGTGAAATAAATCCACTTACCAAGGCTGATGATGCTATTGAGGTTGATACCACGCATCAAACGATAGAGGACCAGGTTAATTATATTGTTGAGTTAGCCAGGCAGCGAATGGTAAAAACCGGAAATGAAAATTAGCAGCAGGGTGCATTAAGAACTTGGTGGTATCCATAGATAAATCAGCTGGTTTTTGCTGGGGTGTTGTTCGAGCAATCGATTTCGCTACCGATAATCTTCAGGAAGGTAAATTGTTCTCGCTTGGAGATATTATCCATAATAACCTGGAAGTAAACCGGCTTAAGGGCCTTGGACTTGAGACTATCTCTACTGAAGATTTAGATACATTACCCCGTGGAAGCAGGGTATTAATCAGGGCACATGGTGAACCACCTTCAACTTATAAAAAGGCTTTCGAACGTGGTATTACTCTCATTGACGGGACCTGTCCGGTTGTTACAAAAGTGCAGGAGCGAATACGAAAGTTCTTTGATAACGGGTATCAGGTGGTAATCTTCGGAAAAAAAGATCATGCAGAGGTTATTGGTCTGAATGGAGTTACCGGAGGGCAGGCAGTTATTGTGCTATCCGCGGATGAAGCATTAGCAAATGTCGATTGTACACGCCCGACTGTATTGTTTAGCCAAACAACAATGGATAAACCAACTTTTCAGGTTATTGCCCAAACATTACGCGAGCGGATTGAAAAGTTAGAAATTGGCACAATAGAAGAAACCGCTATTGAATTTCATGCAAAAGATACAATATGCGGCCAGGTTTTTGGAAGAGAACGAAAACTTCGTGAATTTGCCCGCTCTCACGATGTTGTTATATTTATTGCAGGTAAAAAAAGCAGTAACGGAAAAGTATTATTCCATATTGCTCATGAAGAAAATACAAATACCTACTTTATCGAAAACCCTGAGGAATTGGATTATTCCTGGTTTACCGGCAAAAGTTCCGTTGGAATAACCGGAGCTACTTCAACGCCGCAATGGGTTATGGAATTAGTAAAGCAGGAAATTGAAAAGAATTTGAACGACAGCCATCGTTAGTTCATTATGTTAAACTAAACAAATTGTATTATGTTCCCGCTTATTTTTGATGGTTGGAAATAATTTGGGAGCAATAATCGGAGGTTCAATGTCCGGAAATTCAAACAATCCGGTAAAGTATACTGTTGAAGAAGAATTCGAACGTTCGAAAAAATTTTTCGATGACGAAGAATATTCTCAACAAGAGTTCGCGGCTTTATCAAAAATCTATTCTGATTCATTCAGTAACGTAAAAGAAGGCGAATTAGTAAAAGGTCGCATCGTACGTATCTTAAATGATTCAGTTATCGTAGATGTTGGTTTCAAATCTGAAGGTCAGATACCGAAAGACCAATTCCAGAAATTCAGCGAATTGAAGGTTGGTCAGGAAGTAGAAGTAGTACTTGAGAATGTAGAAAACCAGGAAGGTAACTTAGTATTGAGCAAACAGCGTGCAGATTTTCTGCGCATATGGGAGCGCGTACTTAATGCTTATGATACTGGTGAAATCATTCAGGGTAAAATCGTACGTCGTATTAAAGGCGGTATGGTTGTTGACCTGCTCGGTATGGAAGCATTCTTACCTGGTTCACAGATTGACGTTCGTCCGATCCGCGACTTCGATGCTTTTGTCGGTAAAGTAATGGATTTCAAAGTTGTCAAAGTTAATGTTCCGACAGAAAACGTTGTTGTATCGCACAAAGTACTTGTTGAAGAAGAATTAACTGACCAAAGAAAAGCTATTCTCGAAAAACTCGAAAAAGGCCAGATTCTTGAAGGTACAGTTAAAGCAATCACCGATTTTGGTGTGTTTGTCGATTTAGGTGGTGTTGATGGTCTTATTCATATTACCGATATGAGCTGGGGCCGCATAAATCACCCGAGTGAAGTTGTTAAGTTAGACCAGGTTATCAACGTAGTTGTAACTGACTTTGACGAAGAGAAGAAGAGAATCTCCCTTAGCCTTAAGAAACTTCTCCCACATCCATGGGAAAATATTGAAGAAAAATTAAAGATTGGCGATAAAGTATCAGGTCGCGTAGTATCACTTACCGATTACGGCGCTTTCATCGAAATCGAAAAAGGCATTGAAGGCCTCATTCACAATTCTGAAATGAGCTGGACCCAACATATTAAGCATCCTTCACAGATGGTTTCTATGGGACAGGTTGTTGAAGCAGTTGTTCTTAGCCTCGATAAGGACGAGAAAAAAATCTCTTTGGGTATGAAACAACTCGAACCAGATCCATGGCATGAATTAATGCAGAAATATCCTGTTGACAGCCGTCACGTTGGTATCGCTCGTAACCTTACCAATTTTG
>JAJTBZ010000066.1 GCA_021286645.1 Ignavibacteria bacterium | reverse complement strand
TTTCGCTGCTTCAATAACACCCTGTGCAACACGGTCGCAACGCACGATTCCACCGAAGATATTAATGAGAATAGCCTTTACATTCGGGTCAGAGAGAATAATTTTGAAACCGTTTGCTACGGTATCTTTATTGGCTCCACCGCCGACATCAAGGAAATTCGCGGGCTCGCCGCCAGCTAATTTTATAATATCCATTGTCCCCATGGCCAGGCCGGCTCCGTTAACCATGCAACCAACATTACCATCGAGTTTTATGTAATTTAAGTTAAATTTAGAAGCTTCAATTTCGAGAGGTTCCTCTTCATTCAGGTCACGATATTCGAAAATATCCTGATGACGGAACAGAGCGTTGTCATCGAAATTCATTTTGGCATCCAAGGCTAAAACAGAACCTTCTTTGGTAACAACCAGAGGATTGATTTCAGCGAGGGAGGCATCAGTTGCCATATAGGCTTTATAGAGAGCGAGGAAGAATTGAACCGCGTTCCTGAATTGAACGCCTTCAAGCTTTAAGGCAAAAGCCAGTTCGCGAGCTTCAAATTCCTGTAAACCAATAGCCGGATCCACACTGAGTTTAACAATTTTCTCAGGGGTTTCGGCAGCAACTTTTTCAATTTCCACTCCGCCTTCAGTAGAAACCATTACAACGTTACGTGAAGTGGCTCTGTCTAGTGTAATACCGAGGTAGAGTTCACGATCGATGTTAATACCTTGTTCAATAAGCAGACGGTGCACTTTTTTGCCTTCAGGTCCGGTTTGGTGCGTAATAAGCTGCATGCCAATCATAGCAGCGGCAAGCTCTTTTACTTCATCCAGAGAACGGGCAATTTTTACTCCGCCGCCTTTTCCTCTACCACCGGCATGGATCTGTGCCTTTACGACCCATAATTCTCCGCCGATGCTTTGGGCAACTTCAACAGCTTCTTCAGGAGAAAATGCCACTCCGCCATTCGGAACAGCGACATTAAACTTTTTAAGAATTTGTTTCGCCTGATATTCGTGAATTTTCATCGTAACCTTTCTTTGCTTCTAAAAAGATATTTATTTTTTTATTATTTTTTCGCTCATCATCTTTGCCTGTAGGAACAGTAACAGATAGTCTCTGCCGCCTGCTTTGGAATCTGTTCCTGACATGTTGAACCCGCCAAACGGGTGGGCACCGACCATTGCTCCTGTGCATTTACGGTTAAAGTACAAATTGCCAATCAATAATTCCTTGCGGGCTTTGGCAATTTTTTCTTTATTCAATGAATATACCGCACCTGTTAACCCGAATTTCGTATTGTTTGCTATTTTTACCGATTCATCGAAATTCTTTGACTTAATAATAGCAAGAACCGGACCAAAGATTTCTTCCTGTGATATTCTTGCCATCGGGTCGATATCGTAGAAAACAGTAGGTTCTAAATATGAACCATCACGATCAACCTTATTGCCGCCGATGAGCAGTTTACCTTCTTTTTTGCCAATTTCCATGTATTCAAAAATACCGTTTTGGGCGCTGTTGTTAATTACCGGGCCAACCTGGAAGTTCTCTTCTGCCGGGCCAACCTGAATTTTAGCAACTTTTTCCTTTACTTTTGCAACAAATTCTTTATAAACCGATTTATCTACAATAGCTCTTGAGCAAGCCGAACATTTTTGTCCCTGGAAACCAAAAGCAGCAGCAACAACGCCGCTGGCTGCATCTTCCAGATCGCATTCACTATCAACTATAATACTGTCTTTACCGCCCATTTCAGCAACAACCCGTTTGAGCCAGATCTGTCCCGGCTGCACTTTTGCCGCTAACTCATTAATATGAATACCGACTTCCATTGAACCGGTGAAGGACACGAAGCGTGTCAGAGGGTGGGCAACCAACGTGTCGCCAACTTCTGCACCACTACCCGGTAAGAAGTTTAATACTCCGTCAGGTAATCCGGCTTCTTTCATTATTTCAAAATACAGGCGTCCCATCATCGGTGTATCGCTTGAGGGTTTTAAAACAACGGTATTTCCGGTTACAATTGCTGCCGAAGACATACCGGCTAATATTGCAAACGGGAAATTCCATGGTGGAATGACTGCTGCAACACCAAGGGGAATATACACTAATTCGTTCTTTTCACCTTTAAAAGGGGTGATGGGCTGTTTCTGTGCGTACCTGAGCATTTCGCGCCCATAAAACTCCATGAAATCAATTGCTTCAGCTGTATCAGCATCGGCCTCGGCAAAATTCTTTCCGGCTTCGAGTATCATATATGCATTTATTTCAAGACGGCGGCGACGTGTAATTTCGGCTGCCTTAAAGAGAATCTGAGCCCGTTCTTCAGGATTGCTGTATTGCCATTTCTGGAAGGTCTTGTAAGCTGCTTCAACTGCTTTATTTACCAGATCCGCGGTGCCTTTGTAAAAAGTTGCAATAACTTCTTTGCCATCGGAAGGGTTAAGGGAGTTAAAGGTTTTTTCGGTCTTGATTTTCTTCCCGCTGATAATAATTTCAAACGTTTTTCCAAGCTTTTTTCTCACATCGGCTATGGCTTGTTTTTGTGCGGCTGCGTTGGCGGGTTTAGAAAAGTCGATATACGATTCGTTCCTGAAAGGTTTCACCTTCATGTTCATCTCCTAAATCTATGAAATAGTGTTTGTACAAAATTACTCCTTTTGCTTTTTCCCGCAAAATTAATTTGCCAATATTCAAATATGTTATATCGTTTAATTAACGTGTTAGCCTGCTGCCGAATTTTATTTTTATAAAATTATATTATCCGCAGAAAATTTGGTTTGAATCCGGCTATGATTTACGCTGCTGAAATGACATGTTTTTGCCTGCCCGATAAGGTATATAAAAACCTTTTACGTAGAGAATTTGATTCGGTTTTGCTGTGCTAATGGCAAAAGATATTAGCTATATACGGATTTTCTTCATATCTTAACCTAAAGAAAAAAACATCACATGTAGGTCCAACAGGGTCTTTTTACAATGACAGATGCAGAATTAATTCGGAATATTGATAAAAAGAATGTTATCGAAAGTATCCGTAAAGCCTCGAGCTTTTCGGTTAATCATTCTGAAATAGTTAAGCACCAGTCGCAACTGCAGGTTGTTCTACAGTTTTTTAATCATTGGAAAGATTCCAAAGAATTACAAAACGGCCCCGATTCATCGCAACTTGCTCCTATTCTCGAGACAGTTCGCGCCCATTTTTATCCCCATGTACCAGTAGAAGAGTTTACTGCCCGTTTCCCTCAACTTGTAAGTGGATTTATCGAGCGGATAAATTCGATTTATCTGGTCGCTGCAAGTGAAGAATACCAGCAGTTGGTAGATTCTTCCGTTGATATGATTTTCCGCATGTCGAATGCAGGTAAAATCTTGTACATGAGCCCATCCATTTTTGATAATTTAGGTTATAAACCTGAAGAGGTGATAGGCGCCCCTATTACGCAATTTGCCGAGAAAGGCGAACTACGCCGCGTATTTAATGCACTTACCCAGTTTTATCGTGACCGGAAATTGACAAATTTCCAGACTGCTATGATCCATAAGAGTGGTAAAGTGGTACCCGTGGAGATTAATGGTAAGTTGGTTAAGATTGGCGATAAGTATTATGGGCAGGGTACTATCCGGAATATTACCGATCGGCTGCAGGCGGAAGAACATTTACGGGCGGCGGAATTCCTCTTCCGTGAAGTCTGGGAACGTTCGCAGGATGGTATGCGTATTATTGATGAGAATGGCATCGTGATGATGTGTAACGAATCGTTCGCGAACCTGGTGGAATTAGACCGGAAAGAAATTGAAGGAAAACTCTTTACCAGTTCATATAAACGCGATGAGAGACAGCAAATTCTTACCCATTTTAAGAACCGTTTTAAGGATATGTCGATAAAGACAAAATATGAAACGGTGTTAAAAATTTGGAATGATAAAGAAAAATCATTCGAAATTTCGAATTCTATACTGAAAACTATTGAAAATAAGTGGCTCGTTCTTTCCATCTTCCGCGATATTACCGCCAGGAAAAACCAGGAAAAGAATCTTCAGGTTAAAGAACGGTTGTTGCAGGGGGTGGCAAAAGCTACAACTATTCTCATCAGCGAATCGGAATTTGATAAGGCCATCCGCCAGGCGCTGCAGGTTCTCAGCGAAGCGGCGAGTGTTGATCGAACCTATATTTTTTATAATATGATTGATGAAGCCAATGGCGAGCTTCGTATGTACGAAGCATATGAATATACTGCCGAAGAAGTGGAACATCAAATTGATACATTTAAGAATTCATCCATGCCGTATTCGCGGTTTTCGGGAATTAATTTACTGAACCGCCTTTCGCAGGGAGAAATGGTGAGTTTTAATATCAATGAACTTTCGGAGTATGAAAAATCCGGTTTCGTTGATAAGGATCTTCAGTCAATTCTGCTGGCGCCAATTTTCGTACATGATAAATTCTACGGATTCATGGGATTTGACGCTACCCGGACACTGCGCATCTGGAATGAAGGTGATAAATCGGTATTGGCTACAATTTGTGCCGGTATTGGCGGCGTACTGGAGAGAAATCTCTCGAACGAGGAATTACGACGGAAAAATATTGAACTCGATCATGCTCTTGTCCAATCTGAAGCGGCAGCAAAAGCAAAGAGTGAATTCCTTGCTTTGATGAGTCATGAAATTCGTACTCCAATGAACGGAGTAATCGGCATGACCGGGTTATTGCTAGATTCTGCACTGACACCGGAGCAGCAGGAATTTGTAGAAACTATTCGAATATCGGGTGAGCAATTACTTGTAATCATTAACGATATTCTTGATTTCTCCAAGATAGAATCAGAAAAACTGGAACTTGAAAGGCAGCCTTTTGTACTTCGTGATTGCGTTGAAGATACTCTTGATTTGTTAGGTTCAAAAGCCTCCGAAAAGGGTATTGATCTTTTATACCTGATAAAAGATCCGACACCGCACGCTATTTCCGGTGACATTACGCGTTTACGGCAGATATTAACCAACCTGGTTTCCAACGCCATTAAATTTACCGAGCATGGTGAAGTTTTTATTCTTGTTAGCGCCAATGCTACAGAAAATAACACATACGAGATAGAATTCGCAATTAAAGATACGGGAATAGGTATTCCCGGTGATAAGCTTTCGAAGTTGTTTCAGCCATTCAGCCAGGTAGATTCATCTACCACCCGAGTTTATGGCGGTACCGGATTGGGTTTGGTTATCAGCAAGCGACTGGCCGAATTGATGGGCGGCCGCATGTGGGTGGAAAGCGAATATGGATCGGGTTCTACATTTTATTTTTCGATTATTACCGAATCTGTACAGGCTATTCCGCAAGTGGATTTATCTTCTATTGTACCTGATTTACGGGGTAAGAGGGTGCTCGTGGTCGATGATAATTTTACGAATAGACGCATCCTGAAGTTACAAACAGAAAGCTGGGGGATGGAATCCATAGAGTGTGCTTCTCCGGCTGAGGCTTTGCTTATGTTAGGTAATAATCGGGATTTCGATATTGCAATCCTCGATTTCCAAATGCCGGAGATGGATGGAATGGAGTTAACCCGGGAAATTAGAAAAATACCAGCCGGCGCTACCATGCCGGTTATTATTTTAACTTCTTTGGGCAGAAAAGCCGATCCGGCCGCTCTTGAGAGCCTGCATATTAAAAAATTCCTTTCGAAACCGATAAAGCAATCGCAATTATATGAAAGCCTGATCAGCGTTTTCAGTGAAAGCTATGTCCACATTCGTCAACCGCAAAAACACGCGCAAATAGATGTACAACTAGCCGAGCGTTTCCCGCTTCGTGTATTGCTTGCAGAGGATAACGCGGTCAATCAGCGGGTTGCCCTTCGTATTCTGGAGCGTTTAGGTTATCGGGCTGATGTTGCAGCCAATGGTATGGAAGTTTTAGAGGCTATGAAAGTAATATCCTACGACCTGGTGTTCATGGATGTTCATATGCCCGAAATGGATGGTCTTGAAGCAACCCGGGAACTTCGGCGCAGGACTGCTATTGATCTGCAACCGGTAATTATTGCCATGACTGCTAATGCCATGCAGGGCGATAAAGAAATCTGTATTACCGCCGGTATGGATGATTATATCTCGAAACCGGTTCGCATCGATGAATTGCAACAGGTTATGGAGAAGTGGGGATCGAAGATTTTAGCTCGAAAACCAAATGTTGTTCAGCAACTTAAAAGAACTCGGCTCGATACAAAAGTTGTCGATGAATCGAAAATCTCTTTCCTGAACGATTTGCAGACAGAAGACGATATAGCATTCTTCATTGAACTGATTGATATTTATCTTGTAGAAACCCCGAAGATGCTGAGCAAACTTACCTCTGCCGTTGATGAGGAGGATGTTAAACAGATAGTTTTTATGGCCCATAAGTTAAAGGGAAGCAGTATGACCCTGGGGCTGGAAGCTATTACTGTTCGCTGTGAAGAATTAGAAAAACTGGCCCGCCAGAATGTCGGTCAGCCGTACATGGTAAAAGTTCAGGCGATTGCCGACCTGTTTGATATTGCCCGCGGTGAGTTGCAGTTGCTGAAGGATAAATATCAAAAAGCCCTGGACAACGTGAATTAATGAATATTTCATTAACAGAAGCTGCCAGGGCCTAAAAAGCTTTAGCTATGGGTTAATGCGACTGGAACAGCCCCATTATATTACCATCGATATCGGTAAACAATGCATACCAACCATACACGGGTATTACTGTTTTTTCGCGGAAAATAGAACCGCCTGCCGCTTTTACCAAATCCACATGTTTGTCTATATCATCCACATGTATATGGAAAATAGTAGTATTGCCGGCTTTTACCTCGTTAGATTTCCGCAACCCGATGGTCATTCCTTCACGTGAATTAAATAAATAATAACCGTTACCAAATGGTTTCAAATCCCATCCGAATACAGCCCGGTAAAACTCCTGAGATTTATCCAGATCCTTTACCGGAATTTCTACATGTCCTATTACTTGTCTTGCCATATATCTATTCCTTAAATTAGTTTAAAAACTCTGCTACTGAAAATGGAAGCTGTTTCTTAAATAAACGGGAGTTTACCGCTAAAAGTTTCTTTAACCGCACAACAGCCTGCATGGTATCGAAAGGTTTTAAAATATAATCGAGAATATTGTATGAAAGTAGTTTTTTAATTACATCTCTGTCCTCAATAGCAGTAAGAACTATGATGGGTATATGCTGAAACTCCGGGTTCTTCCGTACTGCTTCAACTAATTCTACACCGTCCATATTCGGCATGGAAATATCGGTGAAAATCAGATCCGGCTCATACATGGAAATTTTTTCCAGAGCATCCAGTCCATCAACAGCCTCAACCACAGCCATGTTTAATTTACGCAGCAAAAGCTGGGACATGATATTACGGATCGATTTGAGGTCATCAACAACTAAAACTGTAAAATCTTGAATTCGTTCAGGCATTTATTAATGATGTTAATTATTGTATGTTGGGATATTTATTAAATACTGAATGGTAAGATACAGAAAAACGCGCAGAGAATCAGTAGAAAATGATATAAAAAAAGCCGGAACTGAGTCCGGCTTTCCTAATAGAGAGATAATCTTATCGTACGAGAAGCATTTTCTTGGTGAATGTACGGGATTGTGTACCATCAACAGAAGAAACTGTTAATACGTAGAAATATGTACCGGAAGCAAGGCTGCCTGCTTTCCAGTCAACTTCATATACTCCCGCGGGTTGTTGTGTATTAACAAGAACATTAATTCTCTGGCCCAGCGTGTTAAACACTTCCAATTTAACCGAACTGCTTAACGGCAGGGAATATTTTATTCTGGTTGTCGGGTTGAACGGGTTCGGGTAGTTCTGATCCAGCGAATAAACCGATGGACGAAGTTTGCCATCATTTACACCTACCAGATTTACTATAACTTCGGCAGAAGTATCAGAGGTACACAACGAATTCATCGCGTAAACTTTGTAGTAATACTTTGTACCGATAACTACGTTGGTATCGGTATATTCTACTGTATTGGCCGTAACGGAATCAAGCTGCGTATAGCTGCCGTTACCCGTTTTACGGAGTATATAGAAAAACTGTTCGTTAGCAGAATGATCTTTCCAGGTTAATTTAATTTTCATTGCCGGGGTAATAGTGCCTTTCAATGTGTCAGGCGTATTCAATTTGGTAATGAATTTTGTTTGCGATGTATATCCTGAAGTGGCTGTAGCATTCTTCGAAGTCATTCTCCAATAATATGCTTTACCATCCTGCAATGCACTTGTTGTATACGTCGTGTCGGTAATAGTAGAATCGTTCACAACAAATGTTGACATAACCACCGATGTTGATATCTGCATACGATATGTTGCAGCATTTGCAGCCTTCATCCATTTAAATTTAACCGGGGTGGGCACTATTGCATTAGCAACAGGTGATACATGAACCGGTTTATCCGGAGGTGCAATAATTGTTGAGAAAGTATTAATTACTGACCATGCACTGTTACCACCGCTGTTAACGCTGCGTACCCGCCAGTATAATTTTGAAAGACCGGGCAGGGTAGTTGGTGTATGGTTAATCAGGGATATTGAATCTTTCTGATAAACGATATTGGTGAAGTTGGTATCTTTTGCTATCTGCAATAAATAGTGATCAGCATAAGCAGCTTTGCTCCACTTTAAAGCAGGGGTTAAGGATACTCCGTTCGAACCGGTTGCCGGCCCCAATAACGAGGTTACATCCGGAGCAGTAATTTTTAAACCGGACAGGATCAAAGCAAAATTCTGCTGGCCGCCGGTAAGTGTTTTCTTGTGTGAGATGTGAATAGTATATGTACCTGCAGCCGGAGTTTGAATGAAAACCTGCTCGGTATTATCACGGGTATTATCGCCGGTGGTAGCTGCAACAGAAGGATGTGCAGGATCCAGAACCCATGGCATATAGGTTGTGCTTGTAGGGCCAATAACACGGATATCAAGATCGTTCACTAATTCTAAATCTTTAGGATTTAATGAAACAGGGGGAATAGGGCCGGCAGGGTCAGTCCAGCAGATTGTAGCTTTCAACGGTTCTAACCCGGAAACTTCAATCGGGATATCCATTGATTGACCGCTTGTTAACGTTAATTCGCGGATAAGCGGTTTTGTTGCTAACTGAGCGTTCAGGTCCATTAATTTTGCTGCCGATAGGGTATTAAGCAATCCCCAGCCAAAACGGTAATCTGGTCCGGGTGCGGTACCGCATTCATCCGCAGTGTGCAATAACAGGCCTTTCATGGTTGATGACCGCCAGGGAGTGTTGCCATAAAGATTTTTCTGATGCTGCAGCAAAACTGCAATAGAACCGGTTGCACTTGGTGTTGCCATAGAAGTACCGCTCATGGTAACGTATGTATTATCGGCGGAGTTATCGCAGGAATACAGGTTAACGCCATCGGCGCAGATATCCGGTTTAATACGGCCGTCATCTACCGGGCCCCATGAACTGAATGAGGACATAATTACACTGGAAGGGCCCTGGTAACCGTTATAGATACCACTGACCGCGCCAACTGAAAGCACGTTTTTACAAACGGCTACGTCTTTCAAACAGTCGTACCCGTCCGTGCCGCCATCGGGTTCGCGGTAATCAGTAGAAAGAGTCCACACGCCATTAATGCGCACGTAATATGAAACGCCTGCTGCCGGACCGGTTTCTTCACGGTCGTTACCCGCGCTGCGGCATACAAGAATATTCGGTGCGTTGAACAGGAAGTTATCCCATGCAGAAGTAGTTGAGCTGTAATAACCAAATTTGTAATCTTCTGTGGCGCTAACGGTAATATCGCCATACCAGTACCATTTCTGATCGGTGCTGTTATAGCTCCAGCCGCAAAGGTTACCATAGGAATGGTTGGATACCAATAATCCATTGGCCGCTGCTGAAGTAATTTCACTTAAGTCGTTTGTCCATTCATAGGATTTTACCCAAACACTATCCGCCATACCGTGGGCCTGCGGATCGATACCGGCTGCAGAGATAGTACCGCACACATGCGTAGCATGCTGTGCAGAAGCGGCAGTAGGTACGTCAACAATTGTTAAACGACCGCCAAATTCGCGGTGTGTCGCGCGTGCCGGGCCGCCATCCCATACACCGGCGGTTATGCCTTTACCGTCAAGGTTATATAAGCCTGCTGCAGACCATACGAGGCTTGAGCTGACTGTGTTGGCCGAGGTCATATTTTCGGTTTCGAAATATACCGGAATACCATTTTCTATACGGATCAACTCCCGGATTTTGCCATCGGGGAGAACCTGGCGGATTGGCATTCCCTGCTGACGGGCAAGTGCTTCAGCTTCGGCTTTTTGTGCCTTGGCTATTTCTGCCTGCTTTGTGGAAAAATCCATGAGCCATTTTTTCTGCTCTTTGGTTTGTGCAAATGCAACCATAAAAAGCAAACAACTAAATAGTAGAGCAATGCGCCACTTCATATACTTTCCTGTTGTGATGTGAATTGATATTAATTGAAAAAACTTAACGCCTATAATAAGAATTATTAGGGGCAGAATCAATATATTATCTATAGGAGGCAAGGGGAGTGGTTGTATTCCGTAATTTACCGGCATTTACCCGTATAATGATACATTTTTATTTACGGCAAGGCCTGCGGGGGCATTAGAAAAATTAACTAAATTGCCTTTTAAACTGCTTTTGTTAATAAAAAGGGGGGTAAAAAAACTTTTTTTAAAGAAAATTGCAGTTTTTTTTTATTGATGCTTGCATTGAATAGGGGAAATTATGTAATTTTACAATCTCAAGTTTAACAAATACTTGAGACAACATTCCGCGATAGCTCAATGGTGGAGCATTCGGCTGTTAACCGAAGGGTTGCAAGTTCGAGTCTTGCTCGCGGAGCCAATCGAGAGAAAAACTCGAAACTAAATCAGATGGGTTAACATTGTTAACCCATTTTTTATTTATACGCCCGTCACCGCGGAAAGATATTTCGATTTCACCCTCTTTTTCGCCACTTCTCACTTTCCATTTGATCTCATTAACGAGGAAAGAAATAAGCTGTCTCTGCCCCTCTTTACCAAGAGTTTTAAGTAAATTTGGGACTTTGGTTAACAAATCCTCCATCGCCTCTCTGGATTCTCCCTTCTCCGAAAGGTCAATAATTTCTTTTTCCAAAGCAGTAATTTCGATAGTAATTGATTTCTTTTTATCTTCAAACTCAGTAAGAATTTCTTTCACGGTCTCTATTTCGCCAAATTCTTCATTTTTAGCAAATAGTTTAATGCAATTTTTGGCTTCGGTACTTACAGAAGAAAGATTTCTTTTCAGTTCAGCCAAATGAGTTTTTTTCGCCTGTATTGCGGAATCGTCATTCATTTGCACTTGCTCATACACCAGCTCGATTATTTCTTTGGTGGATCCAATTTCAATCATTAATTGTATGAGGAACTCTTCCAGAGCTTTTGCTGGAGCGTCCTTACATTCACAATGGGCTGAACCTTTCTTGTTTTTCGTACTACATTTATAGCCGTAAATCCTTTTATCTTGCGACTTTGTTGTAAACGTTGTGGTCATTGCCGACCCACAAAAGCCGCAAATCATTTTTTGCAATAATAGCAGAGGTGAATTTTTATATTCTGAAAATTTATTGGTTTTGGCTTTATCAAGTTGTGCATTCACCAAATCGAATAACTTCGAATCAATAATAGGATCATGCAACCCCTTGAACTCTTCTTCTATCGGAGTGGTAAGCATTTTTCCGTTTAACTTTTTGGCGGTCAGTGTTATTTTGCCTATATAAGTCTTATTTCTTAAAACACGGAGAACTGAATCTTTATTATATAAATTCGAAACTACTTTACTCTTAGATTTCCTTTCTTTTGTTTTATAGCCTTCCCGATTTAACATTTCAGCAATTTCAAGCGAAGATTTGCCTTCCTGATAGAGGTTAAAAATTCGTCGAACAATTTTTGCTTCCTCATCATTAAGTACTAATTTTTTTTGTATTGCATCATAGCCCAATGGCGTATGCCCACCACCCCAATATCCTTTTTGCGCCTGACTATACAGTTTTTCCCTTGTTCTTTCCCCAATCACTTCTCGCTCAAATTCAGCAAATATCAGCATCATATTCCGCTGCATCTTGCCCGCAGATGTGGTAGTATCGATATTCTGGGATGTTATAACCATATCTATTCCCAGTTTTATTAGTCTGTCATCTAATTCAAAGAAATCGCGTAAACTGCGTGAAAGCCTGTCTAACTTCGTAGCTAAAATCACGTCAAATTTCCCGTCCTCCGCATCATTCAGTAGGTTTTGGATCTCATCTCTGTTTAGACTTTTTCCAGATTTTGTATCCCTATAAATCTTATAAACTTCCCAGCCTTTTGTCTTGCAATAATCGGTTAGTATACTTTCTTGCGCATCCAGCGAGCTAAACTCTCCTTGAGCCTGTTCATAAGTTGAAACGCGGCAGTAAATTGCCGCGGTGATTTTTTCTGATTCAATATTTGTTACTTTTTTTTTTGCCATAGATTATCCTGATTATTATCCAAAAATAACCATTTTCTGTGAATACCTCACTTTTGAATTGCCCACATATGAATATAAGACTCTTAATAAAAGCATCCTTTGGGATTTCGCTAAGGTCATTCTATTCTAATGCATTTCCACAAATGGTTATTTTTGTATATTTGGAAATTAATTAATTCAGAGTGAATCCTAAGTTATGGCAATTTTGAGATTTCCAAATCCAGTATCAGATGTGGATAAATTTGTTTATACTTTTCGAACGATTTATAGCAAGCTAAAAGGCAATCACGATTTTACACATGATGATGTGGTTAAAGTATTAATTCAAAGTGGTTTGGTCTCGTCTAGTGGGGCTATTGGGCACACTGCATTGACTAGATCTACCCGCGATGATCGGTCACGAGATCCTCTATACAATCAGATTAAGATGTATTCCGAGCTTTATAGAATGCTCGGATGGTTAAAGCCTGGAACACAGAGAATCAAATCGGATTTTACTGAAATAGCAAACTATATTGGTGAGCAACCCCTGGATGATTCACTTCGCAAATTGATAGAATACTGTGTAATATCTATCGTCTCCCCGAATCCATTAGTAAACAGTTTAAGCGGCAATATTATCCGACCATTTTTATTAATTCTAAATTTATTGGATAAGTGTGATGGAAAAATACTAAGAGATGAAATAATTATTGCCGTACTATCAAACAGCAATGATCAGGAGTATAATGCGGATAAATGTTCTGCCTTTTTACATTCAATTAGGGGTAATTACCAATTACTACTTGACAATTTGAGCACAGTAGTTGGAAGCATTCAAGAAAACACATTAAAAAATTATACAAGATTTCCGTTGGGTGTATTAAAATCAACTGAATGGGCTACAAGACAAACTGATCGATCTTTGTACAATAAATACCTCACTTACTATAAAATCACAGAGAAAGGAAAAACTACAATATCTAGCTTTTCACGGTTAAAAGACATCAGACATGAAATGATTGAAAGTTATTCATTACGCGAAAGGGGCGCATTTACTCTGCTGTCATATTACATGATGTTAGGAAATTGCGGATATAACATTGAACCTGAAAAACTATTAATCGACAAATGCTTATTTGAAGCAAAAAACATCATTGCAGACCTATCTGTTACTGAACCTGCTAAAATCTTATATTCACCATTTCAACAGTCCACTCAGGAAGAAATAAAGGCGGCTAATGATATCGAAAGTGAGTAAAAGTTGAAAAAATTATCTCCACCAATATCAGGTATTAATATAAAGGGTTATAATGTATTTGAGTCTATATTGAATGATAAAATTGACAACTCTCAGACAAAAGAAATAATTATAGCTCAATGTTTAAGAAATACTATTACATATGATCAATATAACTTTTATCCATTAATATCAAGGCTTTTTCAGTATCTAGGATTTAATTGTATCACGTCGCGTACGGGAGACACTAACAATAGAATGGATGCAATTTTAGTAGATGATTTCCAATCAATACCTATCGAAATCAAATCACCTACCGAAATCGGTTATATAAACATTAAGTCTATCCAGCAGGCTACGGAAAATAAAGTAGTTTTACTATCAAGAAAATTTTATCCAACACTAAAAAGTACAAGTACTTTAGTTGTAGGCTATGAGTATCCTCCAACACGTAGTGATGTAATAGAATTAATTGAAGATATTTCAATTACATACAATATAAATGTTGGAGTAATAGATCTATTTACTCTATTGACTCTTGCGTGGAATACGTTTTATCTGAAAGAATTTTTTGACAAAAATAGAATATTTACATTACGGGGATGCTTGAGTTTATGAAAATTATGAAAACTTCTGTTGAGCAACAATATGGGTATATGTTAGAAGAGCGCATCCAACAAATATCTTTACTGTCTAAGAATATCTTTTCTCCGAGTTATTATGGTTTACATTCAGGAGCAAAGATTAAAGCTTCATGTATAAAATGTGCCTCCCCCTCATGTATTCAGTATGACTCAATAAGTGAAAATGAACTCCCGCTAAAATCAATGCCGAGTACTACCGATTATTCAGTGTGTCCGTCT
>JAJTBZ010000047.1 GCA_021286645.1 Ignavibacteria bacterium | reverse complement strand
GAATCTCTTAAACCGTAGAGACCCTGTAAAAAAAATCATCCGCCACCATTACAATACCCCAATATCGATCCTACGGATCTTTATAAAATTTTTGGGTACCTGTTTTCTACAGATATATCGTGCCTATGGCACTCTGAATGTTACAATTTAGTATTTTCTTGTTTGCGTTCAATCGTCGCCATTGGGATTTCGATACGCCTGCGGCTACTCAATCACCGGACTTCGATACGCCTGCGGCTACTCAATCACCGGACTTCGATACGCCTTCGGATACTCAATCACCGGACTTCGATACGCCTTCGGATACTCAGTCACCCGGCTTCGATACGCCTGCGGCTACTCTGCCACCGGGGTTTCTCAATAATATTATGATTATTTCACACACGTGGCTAAATATAGCCACGTATTTTAGCCATATACATAAACCTACGGCCTGACGTGTGGAAAATTATGTGGATAACTTTGTTAACTTTGCGCACTATTCTACACTTCCCGTCCCGGTAAGGCCCGGAACCTGTTCCTGGCCCGTATTTTGCATTCCGTTAAGCATAACAGGGAAAACCACGTTTCACCCGCGTTATCAGCGGGCAAAACAACACAGCATAGGGGATTAACAAACAACGAAACGGCCTGCTTTTCAATCGTTATTGGCTTATGGCACGGATATTGTTAAATTAATACATAATGCAACATAGCCCCGAAATTACAAAACAGGCAGTTGCACAAAGATAGACAGAACAGAAGATAACCATCCCCCGGCGGATGTTGAAAACGAAAATAAACAGAATTTATTTTTACACAACAAAAAGTAAAGGATTATCCAAAATGGCGAAGTTTGCTATACCTTCAGTCCAACTCGGCGAAGAGCTTAACTTAACCAACATTACTGGGCACGGATGCCAACTCTCAACTAATTGTTACATGGAGGTATAAAATGTCGTTTAGGATTAACACCAACGTCGATGCACTTTCTGCATATTACTCGCTCGCGAAAACAAACAAAGAAGCCAGCGTAGCACAATTGCGAATCGCAACCGGTAAACGTATTAACCAGGTTGCAGATGACACTTCGGGATTTAACATTGGTAAATCTCTCGAAGGAAAAATTTCTGTTATGAAAGCCGCGCAAAACAACGTCTCCGGCGCGAAGAACATGCTCTCCACTGCTGAAGGCGCTTTACTCAGCCTGAGCGATCTATTAGTGAAGATTGAAGGTAAACTTTCTGACGCTACCAACCCGACTGCGGACCGCGCGTCTATTGCAGCCGATATAAAATCGATGGCACAGGAATTAACCGGCATTTTGGGATCTACTAAATACAATAACACCTCGCTCTTAACGGGCGGCGGCGATGCCGAAGGCGGTTTCGTTTTCCAGGTAGGTAATGCTTATACCGATAAAATGACTCTCGATTTCGCTTCTGCAATTGCTACTTCAATTGCAAACGGCTTTAACAACGGTTTAAGTAACTTACTGAATGTTACCGGCTCAAGCGTAACCAACAGCGCCACCGTTGCCACACTCGAAGCCAACGTTTCTACCCTGAAAGCTTCTGTACAGACCGCTTTGGGTAAAATTGGTAACTTCGTACAACGTCTTGATATTCGTGAAGAAACCCTGAACGTATCAATCTCCAATGCAACGGCCAGCGTAAGCCGCTTATTCGATGCCGATGCTGCAATGGAACAATTGAACGCTACCCGCGGCTCTATCCTGGGTCAGGCTGCCACTTCAATGCTTTCGCAATTGAATATGGCTCCCCAGCAGGTTCTCTCGTTGTTCAAATAGAACAATACTTTTTTACCGGGTTGTCCGTGAATTTACCCGAAAGCCACCTGTTCCTCTGCTTTCGGTTCAGTTACGGACAACCTTGCTATTTTAAACCGCCAATAACACCCGGGCAGCGCAAAAAAAAAGGCCGCTCCGGTTAAGGAACAGCCCTTCAATAAGCCTTTCAGCTTAAACCTGCAATTACATGGTAAGTGACATGATTGCTTTTGCTGTATGCAAGCGGTTTTCTGCTTCGTCAAAAACGATGGAGATATCCGGGTTATCCAGAATTTCATCGGTAACTTCTTTATTACGGTCAGCAGGTAACGCGTGCATTAATTTCACGTGCTTATCGGCTAATTTAATTTTCTTGTCATCGCAAATCCAGTTTTTGTATTTCGCGATATTAGCTTTCATTTCTTTTTTGCATTCTTCTTCATTGGCAAGATAGGTTTCTTCGCCATAGAAGCCGAAACCGCCCCAGTTTTTCGGGATAACGATGTGCGCGCCTTCAAAAGCTTCGTCCATGTTATCGGTGAAACGGAGGCTGCCGCCGCCAACTTCCGCATTTTTCTGAGCTTTTTCAACAATATGTTTGCTCAATGGGAATTCTTTCGGATGAGCTACGGTAACATCGATACCATAACGGGGGAAAAGTAAAATCTGGGTCTGGGGAACGCTGAGCGGTTTTGAATGCGACTCGGCATATGCCCACGATACGGTAACTTTCAGTTTACGGGTATCACGGCCACAGTGTTCGAATATGGTCATAAGATCTGCAAGGCCCTGGAACGGGTGGTACATATCATCCTGTAATGACATTACGGGACGGGTAGAGTATTTTGCCATTTCTTCCAGGTATTTTAAGCCGGTTCCGTAGAAGCAGTTACGGCATGCAATACCGTGACCCATACGGCTCAGGATAATAGCGGTATCTTTTGCTACTTCACCGTGCGAAATCTGCATTTTGTCAGGAGTTAAATCGTGGGCGTGGCCGCCTAACTGGGTCATACCTGCTTCCATAGAGTTACGGGTGCGGGTTGACTGTTCGAAAAACATCATGAATAATGTTTTATCCTGTAAGTAGCGGGTTGATTCGCCCAAAGCGAATTTTTTCTTTAAATCAAAAGCTGTTTCAAAAACAGTGTCAAGTTCCTGTTTGGTCCAGGTATCTTCGGTAATAAAATGGCGTCCTTTTAAATTCGATACCATTGTTTCTCCTTTTTCAATTATATAATTTGACAAAAATATGCATAAAACGCTGAAGCTTTCACTAAATCTTCAACAGGTACTTTTTCGTTGGGCGCGTGTGCCAGGGCTTCGTTGCCCGGGCCAAACCCGATTGACGGGATTTTGTACACGCCGTTAATCATAATACCGTTGGTAGAGAAAGTCCATTTATCGATAACGGGGCGGGTGCTGAATAAATCGGTATATGTTTTATCAGCAATCTGCACTACGTGTTCACTTTCTTCCAGTTTCCAGGTCGGGTAGTATTTTTCCATACCATATTCACGACCGGTGAAACCTTTTTCGCTATACTGTAATACTTCTACCTTAGCGCCGAATTCTTTAACGATTTCTTCAATCTGGGCAACGGCAAGTTCTTTATCCTCACCCCAGGTTAAACGGCGGTCTAAGTGGATTTTGGCAAAATCTGCCACGGCGCATAATGAGGGGCTGCCCGATACAAATTCGGTAACGGTAACGGTACCTTTACCCAAAAACGGATCGAACATCAGGCGCTCGTTTAACTGCTCAATTGCCAGGCAGGCGCGCGAAGCCATATAAATAGCATTCTTGCCGCGTTCCGGGGCCGAACCGTGCGAGGATACACCGGTAAAGGAAACTTCTATTTCCATTCTGCCGCGGTGGCCGCGATATACTTTACAGTCGGTTGGTTCGGTAATAATCGCGAAATCGGGTCTGATTTTTTCCTCTTCAACTAAATATTTCCAGCATAAGCCGTCGCAGTCTTCTTCCATAACGGTACCGGTAAAATACACGGTAACGTCTTCCGGAACACCGACTTCCTTTAAGATGCGGCCAGCGGTAATAAAAGCGGCAACGCCAGACTTCTGATCAACCGTACCTCTGCCATATACGTAGCCGTCGCTTATTTCACCGGAAAAAGGATCCTTATCCCAGTTCTGTAAGTTGCCGGTATCTACTGTATCTATATGCCCGTCGATAGCAATTACCTTTTTACCGTTCCCGATGCGTCCGACAGCATTTCCCAGGCCGTCAACACGGGCTTCATCGAAACCGGCTTCTTTCATTAAGGTAACTATAAGTTCTGAAACTTCTTTCTCGGTGGTACTTAATGATTTCACCTTGACGAGTTTCGATAAATTTTGCGCGGTGTAACTTTCGTATTTACGCGCGAGCGAGTGTATTTGTTCTGATAGATTCATAGTCTGTTAAATTTTGAAAAAAAGTAGGGTAAAATACAGAAAAAATACAATTCGATAGCACATTATTTTTTATTTCCTTAAAAAATGTATTTTCTGTGTCCTGTGAACAATATTACTAGCGAGTTCTATAATACCCGGAAAATAGGAAAGGCGACCCGAGGCCGCCTTGTAACCAGTATGAAAGGGTAGTGCACAGTTTGAAATGGCCGGTCTCCGGGTAAAACAACTTAATTCTTCAGGCAACGAATATTAATCCCGGCTGTCTTGCTATATGCGCCTTGTATTGTGATAGTACTGCCAACGAAACTAAAACTCAGTGCCGTCGGTCCATATACAGACGTATTCGATGAACTCCATAAATATGCCCAGAGAGATTTATCACCAAAAGTACCTTGTACCCCTCGTATGCCATTCAATAAACCTGAGAAGCCACTGCTATCGGTTCCCGCGCCAAATTCTTCACCATCACCCTGACCAATGGCCTTTAACGAATTTGAGTTCTGTCCAACAGCCTCAATCAATGTTTCAAACTCTGCCTGCGTTGGTATATGCCAACCGGCAGGGCAAATACCCTGCGCCCCCGGGGTAGTTACGTACTGCATCGCTTCGTTCCATTGATAATAACCACCCAAAATATCGCAATTCGTATCAAGATCAGCATAGCAGTATTTCTGAATAATTGTGTCATTTACCTGATTTGCACTGGCCTTAATTTTTACACCAACATTCAAGTTTTCCTTCAACCAGCACTGGCTACCGATCAATACCGTATGATAGGTTTTACCGGCATAATTAACTGTTGCTACTCCCGGGCAAGGGTATCCAGGGGCCCCGGTAGCCGATGTAGTAAAATTTCGCACCTCGGAATATGCTGATGACCCATACGTGTTTACTGCCCGTACCCGCCAATAATAAACAGCACTATTTGCAAGCCCACTTACTTGCTGACTCGTGCCGGACAAGCCCCCCTGATTATAAACTAACGTGCTGAAATTACTATTTGATGATACCTGTAAGGTATAGCTGCCAACACCAGTGCTGGCAGTCCAGGTAAACAAAAGTGTTGCCGGTTGCCAGGTAGCCCCGTTTGCGGGTTGCACCAATGATGGCACTGTAGGTATATTGGGGTTATTGGAACTTAGCTGCATGTCTGCCTGCGTTGTTTTTCCTACAGCTACTGAAACATTTACTGTATAGTCTAAATAACCGGTTTTTCCGGCTTTGAGTATATAACTACCCGATTGGACATCTGAAATTACAAACTCGCCGGCTGAATTGGTTAGAACCGTGCTGGTAGCCGGTGTAGTTGTTACCGATACATTTGCTAAGGCTGACCCTAAATTGATATCCGTTATTTTGCCTGATATGCTACCGGTAGAGACTCCATCAAATGGATTGTCATCAGTCTTTTTACAACCACCAATTGTAAAAATATATAATAGAAAGATTGCGGTGGCTATTCTCTTCATAATGCTCCTGTTGGTTATTATTCCATTGCTCAAACTTGGATTAGTGTTATCGGTATTGAAAAAAAGATAAGCTCAAGAAGAAAAATGCAGTTTTCTAAATTAATATACAAAATCTATCAGCTGGATAAGAATGTTAGCACTCAGATATTCGCACAGCAACATAGAAACAACAGCATTTCAACTGGCCCCGATTAGAATATATTCCCTTCGAATTAAATATTTTCATTCATTTTTTCATATTAGCTTTTCGTTTTGCTTGTTCTTATCTTTGCGCCGTTATTTATTCAGTCAGCTCGTGTGTACAGAAACTATGCAAAAAGATTTAAAAGATATCACCGGCGTAATTTTCGATATTAAGCGATACACGCTGCACGATGGCCCCGGAATCCGCACTACAGTTTTTATGAAAGGCTGCCCAATGCGGTGCACATGGTGCCAAAACCCGGAAAGCTGCCGCATGCTTTCGGAAACCGTTACCAATGAGCTGCCGCTTGACGGAGCCGTGTATGAAACTGAAGAGGTAATAGGGCGGCGATTGGCTGCAAAGGATTTGTTACAGGAAATATTGCGCGACAGCCTGTTCATGGAACAATCGAACGGCGGCGTTACATTTTCCGGCGGAGAGCCGCTGGTGCAATCAGTTTTCCTTACCGCCATTCTCCGTTTATGTAAAATGCAATTAATCCATACCGCTATTGATACCACAGGCTATGGACCCGCCGGCAACCTGGAAGCCGTTTTACCCTATACTGATTTATTCCTGTACGATTTAAAACTGATTGATACCAACGAGCATAGGCAATACACGGGAGTCGGGAATGAATCGGTTATTGAAAACTTAAAGCTCATTGCCCGGGCGGGTAAATTTACGTATATCCGCGTACCCATCGTGCCGGGTATTACCGATACCGAAAAAAACCTGCACGGCATAGCGGAATTATTAGCGCAATTACATGTTGCAGCCCGTGTTGACTTGCTGCCGTTTCATAAGGCGGCAGAAAAAAAATACAAACGCCTGCATCAGGAATTTCCCGCCGCGCATATCGAGCCGCCCACTCACGAACGGATGGAAGAGATTAAATCTTTATTTGAATCATATCATTTACCGGCAATTATTGGTGGTGTACAATGACAGAACGAATTACACGGCTGAGAACCGAAAGTTTAAACGCGATTAACAGCATTTCCGATGAACGCGCTTTGCTGTTAACAGAATTCTACCAGGCAACCGAAACCGCCTGTTCGATTCCCGTTACACGGGCAATGGCGTTTCAATACATCCTTGAGCATAAAAGCATCTGCATAAATCCCGGCGAATTGATTGTGGGTGAAAGGGGCCCGGCAATTAAGGCAGTCCCCACGTACCCCGAAGTATGCCTGCACAGCCTGGAAGATTTACGCATACTGAACAGCCGTGAAAAAGTACCGTACCACGTACCCGAAAGCGTTATGCACTCGTATGAACTGACCGTTATTCCCTATTGGAAAGGGAAAACACAGCGGGAGCGCATTTTCGCGAAGCTGGATGATTCCTGGAAAGCCGCCTATAACGCGGGTATCTTTACCGAGTTTCAGGAACAGCGCGCGCCCGGCCATACGGTAAACGGCAATAAAATTTATCACAAGGGCATGCTCGATATTATTGAAGATATTCGCGCTGCGAAAGAAAAACTCGATTATTTTAATGATCCGCATGCTCTGGCAAAAGCTGATGAACTGGAGGCAATGGAAATTACCGCTGCCGCCCTTATTACATTCGGGCAACGGCATGCCGATTCATTAGAGGCGTTGGCAGCAACGGAAACCGATGTTATCCGCAAGGATGAATTACTTGCCATGGCGAAAGTTTGCCGCAGAGTGCCTGCTCATAAACCGGAAACATTTCATGAAGCATTGCAATATTACTGGTTCGTACATGTCGGTGTAGTAACAGAACTAAATCCCTGGGACTCTTTCAACCCGGGCCGGTTGGATCAGCACTTGTTCCCGTTCTACCAGGCAGGTTTGGCGGATGGTTCTCTTACTGAAGATTTTGCCCGTGAATTACTGCAGGCCTTCTGGGTAAAGTTCAACAATCACCCGGCGCCGCCGAAAGTTGGCGTAACCGCCCGCGAAAGCGGCACTTACACCGATTTTGCCCTGATAAACGTTGGCGGCGTAAAGGCAGATGGCAGCGATGCGGTTAACGACCTTACATATGTTATTCTCGATGTGATAGAAGAAATGCGTTTGCTGCAGCCCAGCTCTATGGTGCAGGTAAGCAAAAAGAATCCCGAACGGTTCGTGCACCGCGCGGCCCGCATTATTAAAACCGGATTCGGACAACCTTCGGTATTTAATACCGATGCTATCATTCAACAGCTTATCCGACAGGGCAAGGCAGTTGAAGACGCGCGCAATGGCGGCGCGAGCGGCTGTGTTGAAACCGGCGCCTTCGGCACCGAAAGCTATATTCTTACCGGTTACTTCAATTTGGTAAAGATATTTGAAGTTACGCTGCATAATGGTGCAGATCCCCGAACCGGTAAACTGATCGGCTTGCAAACAGGCACTGCCGAATCGTTCACTTCGTTCGATGATTTGTTACAGGCATACGCAAAACAGGTGCAGCATTTTGCCGATATTAAAATTAAAGGCAATAATATTATCGAGCAGCTATACGCCACATATATACCCGCTCCCTTCCTTTCCCTGCTTATTGAAGATTGTATTGGCAATGGCACCGATTATAACGCGGGCGGGGCACGCTATAATACCAATTACATTCAGGGCGTAGGACTCGGAACTCTTACCGATATACTCACATCGGTTAAGTACCATGTATATGATAAGAAGAGTTACACCATGCAGCAGATACTTGCGGCCATTGGCGCCGATTTTGCCGGCTATGAAAATATGCGTGTTGATTTTGTATATAAAACTCCCAAGTATGGCAACGATGACGATTACGCCGATGCTCAGGCAATTCAGATTTTTGAAATATTTTACAACGCGGTAAACGGCCGCCCCACCACCAAAGGCGGCACGTATCGAATTAACCTGCTGCCTACTACCTGCCATGTTTATTTTGGCAGTGTTACTCTTGCCACTCCTGATGGTCGTAAGGCAGGCGAACCGCTCTCCGAAGGAATTTCACCGGTACAGGGTGCGGATACGCAGGGCCCGACAGGCGTTGTAAAGTCAGCGGCAAAGCTCGATCATATCAGAACCGGCGGTACGCTGCTTAACCAAAAATTCACACCGCATTTACTTGAAACTGAGGCCGGACTGAAAAACCTCGTCCATTTAATCCGGAGCTATTTCCGCATGGATGGGCATCATATTCAATTCAATGTAGTTTCGGCAGCCACCCTGCGCGAGGCACAGCAGCACCCGGAAAAATACCGTGACCTGATTGTTCGCGTGGCGGGCTACAGTGATTATTTTAACGATCTTTCACCGGAACTGCAAAACGAAATTATCCGTCGTACCGAGCACGGCGATTTTTAAAAAGCAAAAGGGCCTCTGTTTTTACCGCAGAGGCCCTTTTACCAATTGAAGTTTATTTATGAGCCGGCCTTACAGCGTGCGGCTTCTTCATTTTAGCCGGGGTAACCGGCGGGCCAACCGTAGCAACATAGTTATACGAGTTGTTATCAATAATAATCATATCGTTGAAATCTACGCTTAAATCACCATTCACATCGGTATCGAGATACCCGGTCGCGTAGTTATATGAATCATTATCAATTGCAATCATATCGGTAAAGTCAACGTTACCATCCTGATTAACATCACCGCTGTATATACAATACTTGGTATTTACCAGAATCTGATTATCGCCATACGCCTGCGAAGCAGCCGTAGTAAAATCATAGGTTAATGTATTACCGGTGAATTCCTGCGGCTGGGCACTCCATGTATAAACAGAGTTCCGATGGGATACACATACATAATATGGTGTACCGTTCTGAATGCCGGTAAATGAGAAATCACCTTTACCTTCGGCGGTAACCAGTACTCTTGCACTTGCAATTTGTACATACGGGTCAGCAGTACCGCGTAATATAACAGTAAGTGTATCGGGAATCATTGTAGAATCGGTAACAAAGCCCTGCAATAAAGCGGTTAAGTGTAAGGTAAATCCACTTGCTGCAAGTGAATGAGCCGAGTCACTTACGGTGTACCATTTAAATGATGTTATTGTGGCGGTATCTGCCCGGCTTGCCGATGCGTTCTGATACATACCGGCTGCAATCCACGAGCTGCCGTTATCGGCACTCGTAAACAACTGTGACTTTGCCGCATCCTTGCTATTATCATCAGATGATAACCACGAAAGTGTTAATAACCTGCCGGCAAAAGTCTGACTGCCTGAATTGCTGATTTTCCAGGTGCGCGCGATACCGCTATTACCGCCGCTGGTTACAATGCCTCCCGTACCTGTGGTACGTAATACTGTAACATCGCCAAGGTTATCTGCACCGGCGTTAATTGATGCACCAATACTGCCAAATGTGGTTGAACCGGTTCCGACAGTACGTTTAACCCGTAACAGGCCAACTATTTCCCTGCCTGCCGCTTCACCTGCAACAGACGCGCTGCTACCAAGCACCAGTGTATCTGCATTGGTTACTAAATTTCCGGCTGTACCATTGAAATTCACCTGCGACTGAATATTCAGCACGCCTGCACCAACACCGTTTAATGCAACGCCGGCCGCATTTTGAATCAGCAAATAATCTACCGTAGTAGAAGCATTCGCCGCGGCAGCAATTTTTTGCTGGGAAGAACCATTAAAGATAATTGCTCTTCCGTTTGTATTAAATAAACCGTTATTGGTAAAATTACCCGCGAGTGTTAAATCACCGCCCGAAGTAAATGAAAGCAATAAACGACCGTTATTAAGGACATTTCCTTTTACTTCGAAAGCTTTACTCATTGAAGCGCTCAGGGTATCCATAGTTAACGCGCAGCCTGCGTCAATAGTAAGAGAGCCGGCAATGCGGCGGTACGTGGCAGCCGCTCCGTTACCAAGATTGAGTATTGTATTGTTCGATATCTGTACATTGTACGGGTAGCCCGCGCCGCTGGTATCTTTCCATTCGTTGCTGCGCCCGTAAACACCGCTGCTTGCATACTGTAATGTTGCACCGGTGCCATAAATAGGCGGATTGGTATTAACGTAACCGCCGGCATTAATGCGGAATATTCCGTTAACAGTACCGGCAGTACCGAAGTTAACGCCGTTTGATATTGTTACATTATTCAATGACGTTGTACCTGATACGGTACCCGTTCCCGCGAACACAACCGAACCGCCCGCGTGCGTAAATGTTCCATTGTTTTGTAATAAACCACCCGAAGCAACCGTTAACGTTCGTGGTGTCGCGTCAGAAGCGGTAAATATTTTCCCGCTCGTAATCGTAAGAGTATCAACCGCGGCATCTTTATCCAATGTTACATTTGAATATATTGTTACGTTAGCATTCGACGGGGGTACCGCGTTAAGGTTCCACGTGCCGGCAGTGTTCCAGTTACCATTATGGATAGCCGCGTAATATATACCCGTGCCGAGAACATGCGCTATATCGGCGAATGTAAAATACCCGGGAGAGGTTACTGCTGCTGTTGCCTGCTGCGATGATGCATTCACGTAATTGGATGCCATGCTCCAGGTAGCACCGTTATCATTGCTCTTGTATAATTGTGCCATTGAAAGGTCACGGCCATTGTTCAAACCCGAAGGCCATGAGAACACGAACTGGCGTGCAGTGAATGACTGTACACCGGTTGTTACTACGCGCCACTGGCGGGCAATACCCGTATTCGTATCGGTCCCGGCAATAGCTCCGGAGCCCGAAACTCTGTACACCGTTACCGAACCAAGGTTCTCCGAACCCGCGGGTATGTATAAACCTGAACCGCCAAAACTGCTTGAGTCGGTATTCAGCGAGCGTGTAGTTTTCAGTACGCCGGAAACGTACTTACTTCCAGTTTCGCCGGTAATATATCCCGATGAACCAAGTACGAGTGTATCGGTATTTGTAATAAGGTTTAACCCGGCAGCCGCGAAATTCAGCGTGCCGTTTACCGTAAACTGATGTCCGTTAACGCCATTTAATGCAACGCTATTGGAGTTCGCGATAATCATATTATCTACTGTAGTAGCGGAGCTGCTTCCGGTAACAATGTTCTGCAATGCCGAACCGTTAAAATTAATTGCCCGTCCGTTAGCGGTAAATACGCCATTATTGGTAAAATTTCCGCCTACATTCAGATCACCGCCCGAAGTAAAAGAGAGTAACAGACGTCCGTTATTCAGCACGCTGCCTTTTACTTCAAGTGCTTTGCTCATTGATGCGCCTAAGGTATCCATAGTAACCGCCGAACCGGCATCTATAGTTAAAGAACCGGCTATACGACGATACACAGCCGCGCCGCCATTACCAAGGTTTAATATTGTATTATTGGACATTTGCACGTTATACGGGTAACCCGCGCCCGTTGTATCTTTCCATTCAAAGCTTCTGCCATACACGCCGCCGGTTGCATACTGTAAAGTTGCACCGGTGCCATAAATTGGCGCGTTTGTATTTACATAGCCGCCGGTATTAATACGCAATGTACCGTTAATAGTAGTTGCGCTGCCAAAATCAACACCATTGGAAATGGTAACATTGTTCAAACTTGTTGTGCCGCCAACCGATCCTGCACCGCTAAAGAGCACAGTACCACCGGCAGGGACAAATGTTCCGCTGTTCAACAGCGAACCGCCTGCCGCTATGGTAAGCGTGCGGGGAGTAGCGTCGCTGGCTGTGAATGTCTTGCCCGAGTTAACTGTCAGTGTAGTTACACTGGCATTCATATCGAGTGTAACATTATGGTTAATGATTACATCGGCGCCGGTATTGGGAACCGCGTTACCATTCCATATAGAGGGCGAAGACCAGTTACCTGCCGCAATTGTTGTAAGTGCAGGCACATAACCAAGCGGATTATTTACATCCGATATTGTATAGTAACCAACCAATGTATCATTTGTCGAAACTGAACGCGTTGTTGACGCGTTTGTAAAGTGCGAGATTGCTGACCAGGTTGTACCGTTATCAGCACTCCTGAATATTTGTGATGTTGTAAGGTCTTTACTGTTATCATCATTCGAAACCCAGTTAAAGGTTAACTGACGCGATGCAAATGTGCCCGTACCGGTACGGGTTACACGCCACTGGCGATTGATACCCGTATGACCGTTTGCAGTAACCGCGCCTGCCGCGCCGCTTAAACGATATGATGCTACAGTTCCGATATCGGTACCCGAAGCAAATACGGGGCCAATACCACCAAAATCCTGCCCTGACGTAACACTGCGGGAAGAACCGATAACACCTATTACATATCGATTCGCGCCTTCATTCTGAAGAACCGCGGTTGAACCTAGCATTACGGTATCTACATCAGTGGTTAAATTACCTGCCGTCATCAGCAACCGCTTACCAATAGTAAGAACTTTTCCGGTTATACTGCCCAGTTTTACACCGGCCGTGTTATTCACTTCCAGATAATCGATAGCGCTTAAACCATTTATCAACTGCTCCGTGCTGCCTGCAAACGAGATCTGCCGGGTGTTATGATTCACCGTGCCGGCAGTGGTAAAGTTTCCTTTTACCGTCAAATCGCCGCCTGCAACTGTTGAAAGAGTAAGCGTACCATTATTGGTAAGGTTACCGTTCACGGTAAGCGAAGCAGCCATGGCATTCAGAGTTAATTCACTACCGGAATCAATTGTAAGATCGGCCGCCATAACACGGGCACCCCCGCTGTTCTGACTTAGATCTACTTTGGTATTACCCGATAGCTGCACATATTGCGGGTACCCTGCACCTGATGAGGCACTCCACTCGAGGCTGCGGCTGAATGTACCGCCGGAATTATATAATAGAAGTGAGCCGGTTCCATATTTCGGAGCGTTGGTTACAACAGAACTGCCGCTTTGCATTTTTAAAGTGTTGGTAATCGTTGCGTCACTGCCAAAGTTTACCGATCCGGTAAGCACAGCTTTGTATAGCGACAACGTGCCTGAAAGCGTATTGGAGCCGGAGAATTTAACCCAGCCGAGATTCGATGCAGCACCAAAGCCGCCGCCGGTTTGAGAAATTTTACTCGCCGCGCTACAATAAACGGTATCAGTCGACCCAATATTCAGCGTTCCGCCGGTAAATTCCATGCTGCCGCCGGAAGCAATGCTGAAACTACCCGAGGTTCCGATTGTGCCGGTAGAAAATGTTACTTTTCCATATTTGGCACCCGAAGCAGGGGTGGCATTGCTGAGCGATGCAGTAATAGGCGTATTATAATAACTTACCGGTGTACAATTCGGCGCGCTTAATCCTATACCGCCAAAATAGCCGGACATGGTTGAACCCGAAAAAGTAATAGGGTACGTGGGACTGTTATTTGCGCCATAAAACCCGCCGCCATAGTTACCGTAGGACATATACATTGCAAAATACACGCCCGCGGGGCTGCCGATATCGGTAAAAGGAATGCGCACCTCCAATGCACGGTCAGTGGTATACTGGGTCCAGCCTTTACCGTTTGAACCTGTAGTATTCCATGCCGAGCCGGTCCAGTTACTCAAAAAGCTTTCACCCGAGTTTGCCCTGCGGATACACGCGCGATAGTCTGCCCGGAACGGGAGCGTGGGTGTCTTACTATCCCAATTCACACCGGTGGTCGTACCGTTGCCCGAAGTGGTAAGTCCCGGGACAGGATCGGTATCAAAATACACCGTAAAGTGGTCATATTCGGCAAAGGTGGGGCTGTTCACCCGAAATGCACCAATATAAAATGCCGAGCCGTCAAATGTTACATAATAGTCAACGTCATCACCGCCGTAAATTTTTTCCGCGCTGGTAAAATCCGACGCGCTGCCGGTAAACGTTACTGTATGATTTGACTGGCCAAATACTATTGAAAATAAAATTAATGTTAGTACCAGGATTTTGCTTTTCATACATGTGCCTGTTGTATATAAGTATGATAATTGATTGTACGAACCACTCCGGAAATATTATAACTGCTCATTCCGGGATTTTGCATGAAGGGAGGCACGATATATTTCCACGACCCGGCGCCTGCATAGCAATGCGCCAGCCTCGCGGGGTTTTTAATAAAAATAACAATCCATGAGAAAATTACCGTAATAATTTCCTTTGTGCCTCCAACACTCGTTATTTTTTTATACGCGTGCTTAATTTTGTGTAATTTACAATATTCTCTATTGTCCACACCTAAAGATACAGAATTTTCCCAAATTACGATGCTTCCCGGGTCAATACCTCCCCCGAGTGAGCATTTTATGTGTATGAGCGGTAACTTTTTCCCTTCCCGGTTTCACTATCCCGGTGCCGGAAAATGCTTCCGGGAACAATATATTCTCCATACTCAAAGACCGTATTTTGTTTTATATTATATATTGTTAAGATTTTTTTCTATGTGTCTGGGAGATCTGCGTGTGAAAGATATTTTATATTCAGAGATGCCGCCCCCTGAACTGCTGCAAGATTTAATTAAATGCTTCTGGTATTATGAGAACCCCTCACCTCAACCGAAGGAGTTTACCATCTTACCTGACGGCTATTTTGATTATATTGTATCCTTGCAGGAGGGACAGGTAGTTTCAGCGGGTATAACCGGGCTGTGGACTGATCCCGTTCCGGTATGCATTCAGCCACATGTTCGCCAGTATTCGGTCAGGTTCAGGCTTGCCGCTGCCGAGTTCCTGCTGAATCAAAAAATTTCATCCCTGCTCAACAGTTTTCAGCCTGTTCAGCTATTCATGCCGCCTGTTCATACGCTACCCGATCTGTCATTTATTAAGTTCACTCACGTAGCTTCATCTTTTTTTCTCTCTCGCCTTAAGGAAGCCGCGTCCATCGATAGCAGAAAAAAATGTTTGTTCAACCTGCTTACGGAATCGCAAGGCAGGCTGACGGTAGAACAGTATGCACGCAAAAGTGCTATCAGCAGTCGACAAATAAACAGGTATTTTCAGGATTGGTTTGGCCTGCCGCTAAAAACGTATTGCAAAATTATCCGCTGTTACCATTCCTATAGTTCTATCGCAAAAGGTGAATTACACCCCGGGGCGCAATTTTTCGACCAGGCGCACTTTATTCATGACGTAAAAAATATTACCGGTGTCAGTCCAAAACAATTATACAAAAACGAGAATGGCCGATTTTTACAATTATCTACAAAGCAAAAACACTAATTTTTCGAGATGTATTTTTAATCAAGGAGAGATAGATGAAGCTTAATAACCTTCGATTGTTGGTTTACAATTTCGATACCAGTTTTTCATTTTATAAAAACACACTGGGGCTTACTTGCACGTGGGGTGAGCCGGGTAGTAATTATGCCAGTTTCGATATCGGGCTGCCTTCGGGCTTAAGCCTGTTCTCTGCTGAGTTGATGAATGCCGCTTTTAGCAAAAATGAAGTACATACGAATCCCGATGCCGCAGATAAATTGGTTATTATTATTGAAGTCCCTAATGTAGATACCGCTTATCAGGAAATCAGCAGCAGGGGCGCTAACTTCCTTAACACACCCACCGATATGGCGCAGTGGGGAATTCGAACGGTACACTTGCGAGACCCCGAGAATAATCTTATCGAGTTATATTCGGAAATGCCAAAAGAAAAATGGGATGCAGGTCTTGTAGCAGAAAATGAAAAGTATGTAAAAGAATGAAAAAAAACCGGGAGCGGCACTGCTGCTCCCGGGTCACTTTTTCCTATAAGAGTTTTATAAGCTGGCTTTTACTACTAAAAAGGCAGCGGAGCGGTAGGGATTAAAAATAAACGATGTTGCTATAGGCATCGAAAATTCTTTTGAGAATGTAATATTCTTTGTAACCGTAAAACCGGTATTTACGAATGCAAGTTTTGAGCCGTCAACATCATACAAAACCGATTTATCCTTTCCTTTCGCGACACCGCACACCAGACCTACTTCGGTTTCGCCGAATTTAACAGGGTATGCTGCTTCAATATAAATTGATTTATCCGGATCGTTTATGGCACTGTAATCAACTAACAGACTGACAGGGCAGCATTCTTTTCCGGTATAATGCAATGCAACATTTACCATGTGTGCCGGATCTTCATTCAGGTTATAGTGTGAATACGGTTTTCCCATGTATGGATAGAAAAAGTCTACTGCTTCAATGGCAAATGTACCCGAGTGAGTGGTTAATTTATATTTCAAATTCAGGTCGATTTCGGTAAAGGGTACTTTAACGCCTGCATCATTAAGCGCTTCGGAATTAAAAGCATACGAACCCCAGGTGCCGAATTCAAATCCATACGCGCTTACCGCGGCATAGGGCTGAATCGCGGGTGATTTTCCTAAATCCTGCCCGCGCCAGTTATAACTGCTCACAAAATCAAGCCCTGAGCTAAAGCTATAAGGTTTTTCTGCTTTTGCCTCTTCCTGGGCAAACATTGTACCCGCGCACATTCCAAGCAATAGAACACATTGAATAAGTAGTTTCATCGTCTCTCCTTAAATAATAGAATAATAGATAGTTGTGCCATTTTTTTAATATTTGTTCTATAATTTACAATCAACTATTTTATTATAAAACAATGTTATAAAGAAATTATAAAACCTGCAGACTGCCATCGGGTTCTGTTGGTATCAGTCAAAGCGGCCAGCTCGCAAACCCCGCCGGCAAACAAATTTTTCCTCTTGCTGATTCTTCCCTACATTTCTACCAGCAATTACAATTATTTATTTATCAGGTGATTTGGTATGCGTAATCCTTTCAGCAAACTTATACTTATTTGGGCAGTTGTGCTCTGCCTCCCCTGCACGCTCATGTTTCCCGCTCCACCCGATGAGGGTATGTATCCCCTGAGCGAGATACTAAAACTTGATCTGAAAAGCGCGGGGCTCAAGATCCCTATAACTGATATTTATAACCCCTCCGGCACCAGCCTGGTTGACGCTCTGGTTCGTTTAGGCGGCTGTACCGGCTCATTTGTATCGGGTAACGGATTAATTCTCACGAATCATCACTGCACTTTCGACTTTGTCCGACAGGCGAGCACTGTAGAAAAGAATTACCTCGCCGATGGCTTTTATGCCGCTTCGCGTGAAGAAGAAATTCCGGCACAGGGCCTGACATGCATGATTACCGAATCATATAAAGATGTTTCTGAAGAAATTTTACAGGCAGCCTCCGCAGCATCTGTTCCGGCCGAAAGGGTAACATTGATCCAAAAGAAGATTCGCGAACTTACAAAATCGGAAGAGAAAAGTAATCCCGGTATTAAAGCCGAAGTATCCGAAATGTTTACCGGTAAAACATATATCCTGTTTCGATATAAAATTCTCAAGGATGTCCGCCTGGTTTTCGTTCCTCCGCGCAGCGTTGGCGATTTCGGCGGCGAAAATGATAATTGGGTATGGCCACGTCATACCGGCGACTTTACATTCGTTCGTGCATACGTCGGCCCCGATGGTAAACCCGCCGAGTATTCAAAAAATAATATCCCGTTTATCCCGAAACGCTTCCTTAAAGTTAATCCCAACGGCGTCGATGAAAACGATTTCGTCTTTGTTTTGGGGTACCCGGGACGCACGTTCCGCCACTTCCCTGCCAAATACATGGAGTTTCAGGAAAAATATCAGCTTCCCTACGTTTCAAAGCTCTTTGAATCATTCATTTCCCTGTATGAAGAGCTCGGCAAGAATAACCCCGAACTCGCTTTGAAATATTCATCGCGCATTAAGACACTCGCGAATACCGAAAAAAATTATCGCGGTAAAATTCTCGGGTTGCAAAGGCTGGAACTTGTAAAACAAAAACAGGCGGAAGAAGCCGAACTACAGCAGTTTATTTTAGCTGATCAGATCCGCACCGCTGCCTACAAAGATTTGTTACACGATATTGACGAAGCCTACATGGAGCAATGCGCACTCGGCAGAACAAGCTTTTTCGTTTCCAGTATCCGTGCCCGTATATACGCTTCACGTCTTGCTACCCAGCTAATTGAATATAAATCCGAAATGTGCAAGCCGGAAAATGATAGAAAATCCGCGTACTCGGCAAAGAATCGCGCGCTGTTGTTCGAGGGCTATGCCGAGGATCTCAAAGAAGCTGACTGCTATGTTGATGGCCTGCTGTTAAAACGTATCATCTCCGAAGCCGTTACATTGCCGGAATTAAGTAACTTTGAACCCCTGAGCCAATTCAGAAATAAAACAGAGGAACAACTCACATCAGAAATTAACTCGCTGCTCAACCATTCCATCGTTTTTGATTCCGCCAAATTTATGAGCGCGGTTAAAGATTCATCGAACCTTTCATGGCAGGTTGACCCGCTTATTTCTTTCATGATGAAACTGGATACTGCATATAAACCTATCGAGAAACGATATGAAACAATAAACGGGAAATTAAATGTACTACTGCCTAAATACCTTGATGTAAAACACGACTTCAAGCAGAAATCGTTTGTACCGGACGCGAATTCAACACTTCGACTCACGTACGGCTATGTACGCGGATACACACCGGTAGATGCCACCTACTACAAACCGATAACCACTCTTGCCGGCGTAATGGAAAAAGGTGTTGCAGGCGGCGTGTATACCGTAAGCCCAAAACTTCGTGCTCTCTATGATAAAAAAGATTTTGGCAGGTTCCGCCATAAAAAGCTCAACGATGTTCCGGTAGATATTTTATATAACATGGATACTACCGGCGGCAATAGCGGCAGCCCGGTATTAAACGCCTGGGGCGAAATGATTGGTCTTAATTTCGACAGGGCTTTTGAGGCAACAATTAATGATTTCGCATGGAGTGAATCTTACAGCCGCTCAATTGGCGCAGATATACGATATATTCTGTTTGTAACGCAGAAACTCGGCGGTGCCGATAAACTACTCAACGAACTTGGCGTAGAATAACACTTTTTATTCCGGCATCCCGAACAACATCGGGATGCCGGCTTCTTTACAAACCCTTCTAAATACGACCCCGACATTTTCTGATTCTTGCACTACTCATACCGTATTACGGCTATCGCCATATCATACTTTTTTTGCGTACAAACCTTATCGCTCACCTTTCGCTAAATAAAAAGGGTTCCTGTACGCGCTGTTCTTCACGTGCAGGAACCCGAACGTATAGAGATAAAGAAACTCTATGAGGGTAATTCCCCCGCGTCCTCGGCAGGAGAAGCTTCTTCATTAAAACGGTGGGTAACTATTTCATCGCTGATTAAGAAGATAACATCTTCAGCGATATTGGTAGCATGGTCAGCCAGGCGTTCGATATGTTTAGCAAGTATCAGTAAATGGGCGCACGCTTTAACTACCAGCGGGTTTTGTTCCATTTTACCTACAAGAAACTTGAATGCTGCCTTGTTCAGGGCATCAACATAAGAATCCCGATCCATAACCGTTTTTGCCAACTGTGTATCTTCATGGATAAATGCGTCAATTGCATCCTTAACCATAAACCGTGCAAGCTTAATCATTTCCAAAAGATCGGACTCCAATATTATATCACGCGCCTCCTGCGTTTTTTTAATACGCTGCATAATATTTACCGAAAGATCGCCGCAGCGTTCCAACTGGTTATTAATCATTATCGCGGTAAACACGAAACGCAGATCCGAGGCCACAGGCTGATACAGAGCAAGAATTTTTTTTGCCTGTTCTTTTATCTGGTTATCATACTGGTCAACTACTATATCCATTTTTTTAATGGCGTCACTGTTGGTCAGGTCGCCGGTTAACAGCGCGTTGTAGGCCATTTCGACCTGTTCATCAACGGCTGAAACCATCTGTAATAATGTCTTTTTTAATTCTTCTATTTCACGAATAAAATGCCTGTCCATATTTTCTCCTTATCAACCGAATCTTCCGGTAACATAGTCTTCTGTTTGTTTTTTTAATGGATTGGTAAAAATCCGTTTTGTTTCATTGTATTCTATCAACTCGCCCATGTAGAAAAAGGCGGTAAAATCGCTCACGCGGGCTGCCTGCTGCATATTATGTGTTACAATAACGATAGAATAATTTTTTTTCAATTCAAAAATCAATTCTTCAATTTTTGCCGTTGAAATCGGGTCAAGCGCGCTGGCCGGCTCATCCATGAGCAAAATTTCAGGGTCAACTGCAAGCGCGCGGGCTATACAGAGCCTTTGCTGTTGGCCGCCGGAAAGTGAAAGGCCGCTTTTCTGCAAGTCGTCTTTTACCTCATCCCAGAGAGCCGCCTGCCGCAGCGTGCGTTCAACTATCTCATCGAGAGTCTTTTTATCCTTTATTCCATTCACCCGTGGCCCGAACGCAATATTGTCAAATATCGATTTAGGAAACGGGTTCGATTTTTGAAATATCATCCCGACTTTCTTACGTAATGTAACAACATCAACGCCTGCATCAAAAATATTTTTTCCGCCAATCAGCACTTCACCTGTTGTGGTAACATTGCTGATCAGTTCATTCATTCGGTTAATAGAGCGGAGAAATGTTGATTTACCACAGCCCGAAGGTCCTATGAGAGCCGTGGCATTTTTTTCAAATATATCAATATTGATATCAATTAATGCCTGTTTTTTACCGTAAAAGAGATTAAGATCGTTTACGGATATTTTAATAGTATTTTCCATATTCTTTATACACTATACTTTTTTCGTAATTTAAATCGTATCACCACTGCTATCAGGTTAAGGCTGAATGTTACCATCAGGAGAACAAAAACCGAAGCATACTGTATGCCTTTTGTTGCCTCTACATCGGGCGATTGTGTAGCCATAATGTATATGTGGTAACCCAGATTCATAAACTGATCCGACAGTGATGAGGGAAGTTTCGGCAGAAAGTATGCCGCGCCGGTAAACAATATGGGAGCCACTTCACCTGCTCCACGGCCAACTGCAAGAATTGCTCCGGTCATAATGCCCGAAACCGCGTTGGGCAGAACTATTTTCCGTATTGTTTGCCATTTCGTTGCACCTAAAGCAAGCCCCGCGGCGCGCAAGTCATCGGGAACCGCGCGCAGGGCTTCTTCAACAGAGACAATAACTACAGGTATGGTAAGCAGCGCCATTGTAAGGCTTGCCCATAAAATATTTGGCTGGCCCCAATGCAGCTGGCCCCCGGCAAGTTTATCGGCGCCGTAACCAACGAACTGCACAAAAAAGCCAAGCCCGAATAGACCAAAAACTATTGAAGGAACTCCTGCCAGTGTATTTACCGCGAACCGGATACTTCGGGTAAACATTGAATCCTTCCGCGAGTATTCACTCAGGTAAATAGCCGTTATGGTACCTACCGGAACACCGGCAGCAGCCATAATTATTACTAACATTACCGTACCTACTATGGCCGGGAATATTCCGCCTGCAGTCATACCTTCCGTAGGAGCGGAGGTTAAAAATTTCCACGATAGATTGTGCCTGCCGTTCATACCAATCTCGGCAATCATGTAAACCAGGGCTGCAACTATCATCAGAGTACTGAGGGCTGAAATACCTATTACAAGCCATCCGATAATTTTCTTTTTCATCATTCACCTCTAAACCGCTTAAGAAGTTTATTCCGAACCCAAAATTCCGCCACGGCATTCAGGGCAAATGTTACAATAAATAATAACGAACCTATTAGGAACAGCATAGTATAATGATTATCGCCAAACACAACTTCGGCCATTTCCGCGCCGATAGTTGCTGAAAACGTGCGTACCGGATCGAATATGCTAAACGAACCCAGAGCAGCGTTCCCGGTAGCCATAAGCACAATCATGGTTTCGCCAAAAGCCCGCCCGAAACCCAGAAGCATTGCAGCAAATATACCCGGTGTTACCGCGGGTAATATAACAAATAATGCAGTCTGCCACTTTGTTGCTCCCAACGCGTATGCTGCCTCAAAATAATAACCTGGTACCGAGTTAATTGCATCTTCGGTTACAGTATAAATTATCGGGATAACTGCCAATGCCAGTGCCACGCCGCCGACAAACGAGTTCAGCCGGTACTGGTAACCGAAGATATTCTGCGATATTGTGGCAATGGTCATCAGTGCAAAAAACCCGATAACTACCGAGGGGAACCCGGCCAGCAACTCAATAACCGGTTTAATTAATTCTTTTGACCGCTTCGGAGCAAATACAGCGGAGAACAGCGCCGCCAGTATTGCCAATGGTGAAGCGATAGCAATAGCAACCAACGTTACTTTCAGGCTGCCGAAAAACAGCGGCCATAAACCGTAACGTGGTTTTGCAGATACCGGCTGCCATTCGGCCGCCGTTATACTTTCCATGGTAATTTTTCCGTTTTCACCCGAGGTCTCGAGCGCCTGCGACATATCAATCCGGTTTTGTATTTCCTTGTCATGCTCGCTTGGTGCAGTATCTCCATACGATTCTGATTCTAAAACTTCAGACTGCACTGCTTTATGTTCCTTCGGGAAAAACACCGGAAGGGTTTCGCGAAATACAAATATGAATATCAGGATTATTACCGCGAAAGATGTAAATGATACTGTTTTAATTCCTGCTTCGATAAAAAACTCACCCGGCCGGCGTGGCAGGGTGAGTTTTTTGCGTATCGGAACTATACTATTAGATAATTTCATAAGCAATTTATTTAACCGGGAAGTATCCTACTTTGGTTACAATATTCTGTCCTTCGGGACTTAATATCCAGTCGATATATTCTTTAATCGCTCCGCTCGGGCGGCTCGGTAAGTACATATACAGGAAGCGGGTTATAGGATAGTTGCCGCTTTTAATATTTTCCGGATTCGGTTCGTATGCCGGTGAGTTTGCATCTTTCTTAATCTTGGCAAGACGAATACCCTTTGCATATGCCGCACCACCATAACCGATTGCATATTTATCTTTTGAAACAGCGTTTACTACAGCTGCAGTACCCGGCAGGCTTTGCATGGATGAGATATAATCGGCACCGCCTAATACAAAGTCTTTGAAGTACACGTACGTACCCGAGCTGTTTTCACGACCATAAATAATTATCTTTGCATTCGGGCCGCCAACTTCATTCCAATTCTTAATTTTTCCGGTGTAGATTCCCTTAATCTGTTCAAGAGTTAATTCTCTTACCGGATTCGATTCGTGTAAGTACACGCTTAAACCATCTTTGGCACATTTAACTTCAACACCAAGCGTATTGTAGCGTTTTTTTAGTTTTTCTCTTTCGCTGTTTTTCATCGGGCGTGAGGAATTACAAATATCTGTTGTTCCGTTGATAAGAGCAGAAATTCCTACTCCCGAACCGCCGCCGGTAACCTGCACGTTTACACCTGAGTGTTTTGACATATATATTTCAGCCCAGCGTTGCGCGAGTATTACCATAGTATCAGAGCCTTTTACGGTAATAGTTTCTTCAGCGCCGCGGAATCCAAACACCATTAAACCAATTACCAGAGCCGCTAATATATTCTTCATTGTTTTCTCCTTAGTCTGTTTAATTAAAACGAGTACTGCACTCTGAATGTTAATACGTTATCCTTCAGATCATCTGTAAAAGCAGATAGATTTTTCGAGGTTTCATTCTTCACAGAGTCGTAGTACAATGTAAATTTCACGTTACCATCCCAGTGGTAAATCCAGCCAAACCCTAAAGTCGAATATTTAATATCTGCCGCGGTTGATTTGTTGGCTGCCAAACCGATATCGTCGCCGGAAAGATCAGTGTTCGGATCATACACATCATATTTGATTACGAACTGATTTTTCGTGCCGATATTCTGTACGTAGGTTACATAGTATCCCATAAAGTTACGAAGGTATGTATCGCCGCCGCCTACTGCATGGTAACTCGAGCTGCCCGCAGCACCTGGCTGCTTACCGCTAATATATTCACCGCGTAATGAGAAACCGCCAAAGGATGGTATATCATAATATAATTCGAGATCTCCACCGATATATGTACGGTCAGCAGTCGGGTCGGTTGATACTTCATAACCGGTTGCCGAATTTACTTTAATGATTTGTTTACCGTCATCGGTACGAACCTTGCCAAAATACCCTGAAACACCGCCATCAAGCGCGAGGTTGGTTTCGGTAAATGGCAGCGAGAACCCTACGCGACCTATTACATCTTTAAAGTTATCCGTTTCATCCAAAGTATTTTTGGTACCGTTAAATAAACCGAGTTTCACGTTCAACCAGCTAAACGCTCCCGATTCAGGAGCAATTTCTATTTTGGCACCTAAATCACGCTCGCCGGGGAACAAAGTCTGAAACAACCGGGACCGTTCCGGAGCTTCGCGCATTGATGAGGAATATTCTATTTCAAAACCAAAAGGCCTGTTAAAAACACCCGCCGTTAATGAAACCGCGCGCATCCAGGGCTCTTTTACCATTACATAAACATCTTTTATTGTTACGCCTGAAGGCACAGCGTCTAATTGCATTACATACTGTGTTAAATCGTTATCATACATAAATTTCACTCTTCCTCTTCTAAGCAGGAAGCGTTCATGTGCCGTTGCAGGAAAGTTACCGCCCGCTACCGAAGCGGCGCCATCTTTATCAGCAGCCTGATATTGCGCCTGGATATAACCTGATATTTTGATTTTCTTCAGAGCATCGAGAGTCGATTTCATATCGAGTATAGTTTCGTTTATTCCATCTACCTGGCCCTTTACTTCATCGATACGTTCCTCAACGGAAGCACTTGCTGCAGTTGAATCCTGCCCGAAGCATACTGCACCGGACATGGCGAAGACGAACAGAAAGAGTACATTTTTAATTTTCATTGACAGATTCTTTTCGTTGTTTATAAAAAATTGATACTCAAAATTAGCCCCGGGCCGTTATGGCAATGTTACAGCAATGTTAAAAATCTGTTAAGAAGCCGAAAGCATTCATTTTTTGGCTAAAAAAACAATATTTTTACAAACAAAAACTGTGCTTTATGAAAACTATACTACTTGTAGATGATGAAATTGATATTCTTGATGTTATCGGGTATAATCTCCGACAGGAAGGTTATGATGTTCTGACTGCCGCCAACGGCAAGGATGCCCTGAATCAGGATTTTTCTAAAATTGATTTGATTATTCTCGATGTTATGCTGCCAGGTATGAATGGCTTCGATATTTGCAGAAAATTAAAGGCCGAAACCCTTACTGCCGAAATTCCCATTATTTTCTTAACCGCGAAAAATACCGACATTGATGAAGTTATCGGTCTGGAAATCGGGGCCGAGGATTATATTGTTAAGCCGGTAAGCCTTAACATTCTTATGGCACGCATACGAACAATTTTCCGGCGCGATTCAGGCAAACAGTCCGAAAATAAAAAATTGATTGTTGAGGAAATGGAAATAGACCTCGATAATTATGCCGCCACTATTAATAACACTATTGTTCCGTTCACGAAAAAAGAATTTGAAACTCTCGTGTACCTGATTCAGAATAAGGGACGAATAATTTCGCGCGATACTCTGCTCGAAAAAATATGGGGCGACGATGTTGTAGTCGGCGCGCGAACTATTGACGTTCATATCAGGAAAATTCGCGAGAAGCTCGGCAGCAAAGATTATCTGATAGAAACACTTAAGGGTATTGGATACAGGTTTAAGAAATCATGATACGGTCAATCCGCAATAAAATTTCTCTTACGTATATCCTGTTCGCTTTGGTTACGCTTATCTCTGTAGCCGTAATTATAGAGTACGAACTGGAAAGCCAGATTGAAGATAATATTGAATCGGAATTGCTGAACGAAATTGACATCATTTCCCATTACCTTGCCGATTCCAATACCGGTTCTTTTTTGCACACCTACGAAAGTTTTCACCAACACACGGTACAAACACAAATCCGTATTACTGCAATCGATAGTATCGGCACTGTTCTACTCGATTCTGAGGTTGAGCCGCAATTATTGCGCTTCCTCGAAAATCATCGGACTCGTCCCGAAATAAATCTTGCCGCCATTTACGGTACCGGGCGCGATAAGCGAATGAGTAAAAGCACCAGCATAGAGTACTTTTATGTAGCAAAAAAAATTGACATTCCCGGCCTGAAAGGAGATCTTGCAGGAATTAAGTATCTGCGGGCCTCTCTCTCACTGCAAAAAATGCAGGAACAGATTTCTTCCATGCGTGTTAAAATTGCTTATGCCGGCATTATTGCAATGATACTTATTCTAATTCTCAGCATCTTTGTTTCAGAACGCATTTCAAAACCCCTTCGCAATATAATCACCAAAGTAAACGAGATTTCGCGGGGTAACTACAATTTACAAATTGATGTTACTTCACACGATGAGACACGCATGCTCGCCGATTCGATTAACAGTCTTGCCAAACAAATTAATACCGATGTTATTGAACTGGAACGCCTCGCGAAGGTACGTTCTCAGTTCCTTGCAAATGTTTCGCATGAACTACGCACTCCTCTATTTTCCATGCAGGCATTTCTTGAGACTTTATTAAAAGGCGCAATTAACGACCCCGCCGTTAATACCAAATATTTATCAAAAGCTTTAGCACATGTTGACAGGCTGAATTTCCTGCTTAACGATCTGATTGAGATTTCCCGAATTGAATCCGGTGAGTTGAAACTAAGCTTCCGCTATTTTAGTATCGATGAGTTATTCCAGCAGATATCCGACACGTTTAAAGTATTAGCCGAGCAAAAACAAATCACCCTTGAAATTCCGAAGAATTCAGGCATTCAGGTATATGGCGACCGATCCCGTCTGCAGCAGGTTTTTTCAAACCTGATAGATAACGCTATTAAATATAATCCCGAAGGCACCTGTATTAAAATTTCCTGTAAACCAATCGATAAATCAGTTCAATTCTCTATCGAAGATAACGGCATCGGTATAGCGGCCGAACACCTGCCACGTATATTTGAACGATTCTACCGGGTTGATAAGGAACGCTCACGCGAAACCGGTGGCACCGGTTTAGGGTTGGCAATTGTTAAGCATATTGTGGAGGCCCACGGCAGTACTATTACCGCAACAAGCACCGCGGGTACCGGAACAACATTTTCGTTTTGTTTAAAAAAGTAATAGGGTACGCTCTTATACCACGTACCCTGCCAAACTTTTTTTTTATTTGTGTTTAATACTCTGCACCGGCTTCTGTAAGCCGTCAAGTACATTCCTGATTTTTACACTTTGTTCAAATTCATTATCATCGGCGCGTTCAAGTAGAAATTGCAGATATGCTGCCGAGGTTTCCGGGTTTTCACAATGCATATCGATAATATTCAGAATTGCGTTTAGTATATCATTATCTCCCGGCTTCAGAACAAATGCCGTTCGGTAGGCTTCCAGTGCTTCCGTGTAACGCCCTCTGCTGAAAGAACTGCGCCCTAACTGACTTAAAATGTCAGCCGTGATACCCGGTATTGCCTGGCTGTATGCCTGCTTCAGGTAATCCAGGGCCTCATCCCATTTTCCCAATTTATCGGCGCATTGCCCCAGGTAATACAACGTAATGAAATTTTTCGGCGAGAGGCTATAGGATTTTTTTAGTGCATTATACGCCAGTTGATAAAACGCCAACTTCTGGTTTACGTTAACAGAGTCCGCTTTATTAACAAACAATACCACCGAAGCACCGTATTTCTGACAGGTAACCGCGGAAGAATCACCGCATGCCATTGCTTCAGCGTACCAGGCGGAGGCGGGCAGCATCTGCCTTCGCTTTAACTGAATGTCACCCATGAATACCTTAAACGAGCACACACCCGGATACAAGGCGATTGCCGTATCGAGCGCGGATGCTGCCGAATCGAGACGGTTTAATTTCATTAGTACCGATGCCGCCTGATTTATTGCCACCGGATCTCTTCCGTTCAGCGAAAGCGAGCGCTGCAGGCAGTTAAGCGCTATTGCCAATGAATCTATACGGGCATAACAAATACCAAGCTGACGAAACGAAACCGCGTCGAGACTATCCTGCGACAACAGTCGGTTATATGCCGAAATGGCAATGGTGTAATCCTGATTCTCTAACGCTGCCCCGGCCAGTTGATACAGCGCCTGTTGATTGGTTGTATCAAGCTTCCACGAGGTTTGAAATTCTTTAACGGCGTCTTCACTTAACCCCTGCAATGAATAATTTCTCGCCAGCAGAAAATGCACATCGCTTTCCCGCTTTCCCGAGCCAATCAACTTTTGAAGCAAGACTTGTGCGTCCTGTATCCTGCCCGCTCCCTGCAATGCAGATGCCAAATTAAAAGCGGTCTCAAAATCGGTGGAATCTTTGAGTAATATTGTTCGAAGTAGTGGAATTGCTTCGCGGTAGTTCTGCTGTGTCATCAATTCCTGCACTCTGCTCTTCAGAGCCGTACCCGATTGTGCCGGGCACACCATCGCCAGGGCAATGATATACAGGAATACAACATACTTCGTACAACTTATTAAAGAGAATCTCATGAGAATAATCCGTCTGACAAATTTTATAAAAAAAAGGTACAGCCGGAAGGCCGTACCTTACAAATTTTATTTCACGGAAAATAAAAACCCGTTACTATCCATTTTTCGATTTGTACTTGGTAACGCCGCCGCCGCCGGTAACAATCCAGTATATTTCATTGGAATCTTTACTGATACCTCGAATAACATTTGATTTTAGATTTGTATTATCCTTATAATATATCAGTCTGTCAAGAAAATAATTTGTAAAACGAACCAATCCGTTATCCGTTCCGACAAACTTTTCATTTTTCTTATTAATATATATACAATTCATATTGTTATTCGGAAGGCCGGTGTAATCGGATTTCCAAAAATACCCGTCGAAGCTAAATATTCCGCCAAACAGGCCATTCGCGCTTAAAGCACCACACCACACAACATCATCCGGCCCAACAGCAACCGCGTTTAATGCTGTACTAACACTAAATGTTGTATCCATGGTATATCCATAACGGATTATCTGGTTATTCCAGTACCGTACCAGATCCGTTCTTGTAGCCATATAAACATCATTCTGCGTACCAATGGCGATACCGGTCACCCATACTGAGGGGACTGCTGTAGTGGATGAAAATATTGTCTTCCATGTACTTCCGTTGAATCGGGTAACTCCCCTGTACGTACCGACCCACATAATACCATTCTGATCGAATGTAATAGAAGAAACCCAGTCATCGGGCAATGGAGCATTACTTGTTCGGTACGTAGTAAAATTTGTACCATCAAATTTAGCCAGCCCGAAATCCGTTCCTATCCAGATGTTATTTTGCGCATCCGTGGTAATACAGTTAATCCTGTTACTGGGGATATTTGAATTGCTCATATTGTAAATTTTCCAGCTCTTTTCATCGAACCGAACCAGACCCGTCGAGGCTGTACCAAACCATTTCACGTCTTTTTTATCTACGCATACCGAATAGAGTGAATTATCTGGCAACGGTGAATTTTCATGAGTATAGGAAAGCCATACAGTTGTATCCTCTGGAGCCATAAATACATTTGTTGTCTGACTGCTGCGAATGATAAAGGTTTGTTTTAAATCCCTATGGCTATATGCCTGATAGGTAATATTATACTTGCCCGGTAAAAGATTTTTAATGGTAAAAGGCGTCTTCGCGTTAATTGAGGAATCGTTCAACAATATGGTACAATTAGTTGGTTTTGCTGTACAATAAAAGTTACCCCGCATAGCCGGATTAGCGTAAAAATCGATATACAATTCCTTGGTAGTTTCGGCAGGTATATGAACCGTAAACACACTATCACGATAGTATTGATATTTGAGGGTAATAAGAGTATCGGTCTCATCGAGCCTAATCAGGGTATCGGGCACCTGCATAGTATCGGGTGTGAAGTATCCGCTATTTCTGTTATTCACAAATATAAAGCAGTATTTTGGCTTTGACCGTATTACCAACCGCCTGTCTGGTTTAGCGGGCTCCGGCTGCGTTATACTAACATCCTTATCGCATGATGATATAAACAAGCACATCGTGAATAAAATCGGTAATAATAATAAATGACGTAATTGATTTTTTAACATATCTGTACCTGAGTATTAAAATCCAAGTGAATGGATATATTCTTCATTTAGGTTAACAAAAACTGTCTGGTGCACGTATCCGGCAAATACACCAAGTCCCCCGCTAACATTGGTAAAATCTACCTCATCCAGACGGATTGTAAAATCGCCTCCCTGCATTGCCGTATTCGAGTAATAGCTTGTTAAATATTTATCCAGAGTATAAACATCAAGCCACATGCCGCTGATTTTGAAATGGCTCTTATCCGAATCAATTTTCAGTAAATCGTTTATCGCCGAAGTTAGCGCAGCTTTTTCAAACTTAACAACGTGCGATGCTGATGGTATGGGGTACATGTACTGCATTGTACCGTTTCTACTGATATAATCTGAAGGTAGAATTTTTGCGCCCGGCACCCAATTATTGTTTTCCAGATGAGAATAGTTAAGAGTTAATCGTGGATAAAAATAGACATCCCGGTCATAGGTTTCCCATTGAAGAAAATAACTGACCGCATTTATCGATGGTACCGAAACAGCCGGGTCCATGGTTATATTAACCCGTGAGGGCATGGTAAAACTTGAAACAAGCTTTTTACCATCGGGAAGTATAGCTTCGACCGTATGTTTTTTACCAGGACTCGTACGGTAAAAATTACATACATAGAATGAGACTTTTCCACCGCCATGCGTGCCATCTGTTCTATCTGTTATGGTATCATGGAAAAAATATACTGAATCTTCAACCCAAATACGGACCAAAGCATCCTTTACACCAAGATCACCCATTGGTGTTGCACTGCCATCCGGGTTGGGGGCATAGCCCCTGGTAATGGTAAGCGTCTGTATGCTGTCATCAGCATTAATCAAACAATTCAGAACATACTTTTCCTGAAATGGAGCATTGGGCTCAAAGCTTTCCTTGCAGGCAAACAGAAGTAGAGCCAGACCTAATGTTGCCGCACACACTAATATATTTTTCATACCTAAATTTGATTTTGTAGCCCGGCAGTTAAGCCGAACTCACCTGTTAAATTAGCAGCCGAACGCTGCACTCAAATAAATTCATTTTCTTATAATGTTCGTGTTTTCACCCCTGTATATTGCTTCCAATATTATTACCGGTCACTCTTTGTTTTGTATTTTACAATACCGCCATCATAGGTGCCCACCCAGACATTTCCATTAGAGTCTTTCACTACGCAATGTATTGAATTTGATTTCAGATTCGTGTTATACACGTTATAAATTTTCTTATCTGCATAATAATCACTGAATCGAATCAATCCATTTTCGGTCCCGATATATTTTTCATTATTGTCATCGATGAAAATACAATTAATGTTGTGATCGGGTAAACCGGAAAAATCATTTTTCCAGATGGTACCATCAAAACAAAACAAACCGCCCAACAGCATTCTTGCATTCAGTGAACCTGCCCAGAGAATATCATCGCTCCCAACGGCAATCGCGTTCATCGCCCTGCTTATTGTCATGGTTGAATCCATATACCAGCTATGCGCTATATAAGTAGTATCATCTTTCATACGCAATACACCGGCCATAGTTGCCAAATAAATCCGGTTTGACTGAGTAAAAGCAAAGCCCGTAACCCATGCTGCATCGTCGTGCATATCCCATTTAGTTTTTTTCCAGGTATTACCATCGAACCGGACAAACCCGTTTAACGTACCAACCCACAAAATACCGCTCTTATCCATCTTCAGAGTTGTCACATAGTCATCCGGTATGGTATTCATACTTTTGGTAAACCGGTAAAAATTTGTCCCGTCGAATTTGCACAGGCCGCAATCCGTACCCATCCACAGGTTACCGGACCGATCTTTTTCTATGCACTGAATGCGGTTACTCATTATACCGGAATTGGCCATATTGTAAACCGTCCATTTTTTTTCATCATAGCGAACCAGGCCCGATCCGGGGGTTCCGAACCACTTTACATCGTGGTCATCAACGATAGCGCAGATCACTCTGTTTTCGGGTATGCCGGAATTGGCCCGCGTATATGAAACCCAAACCGAAGTATCTTCCAGAGCCATAAAGCCATTGGTTGTTTGGCCGCTGCGAACAATAAATGTATTTGTCGCTTCCCGGCAGTTTGGCGCCTGATACGTAAGCGTATATTTACCCGGCAGCAGATTTCGCATAATATAGGGAGTCTTCTCGCTCATCATCATGCCATCCCTGATAATGCTGCAAGTTACCGGTTTGGCAGTACAATTGAGATTTCCCCACATCGCGGGATTTTTCGTAAAATCAATGAACAACTCTACCAGTCCCTCATCGGGCACGTGAACAACAAAGACACTATCGCGGTAATACTGATACTTCAGCGTTACCAACGTATCGGTCTTTTCCAGCCGAAACAGAGTATCTGCTGTAAAGAAACCACTGTTCCGGTTGTTTATATATACAGCGCAATATGCAGGAACAGAGTGAATAACCAGTTTCCTGTCAGGTTCAAGCGGTTCCGGTTGTGTTATACTAACATCCCGCTTACAGGATGAAAATAACAGCAACAACACAATCCACTGCATATAGAATAAAACTAACGAGCTCCCTCGTGTTTTCATTCTCTTATTTTTCTTTATTAAAACCCAGTGACCAAATAAAATCGGTGTTAAGATTTATAAATAATGTCTGATGAACATAACCGGCAAAAACACCCAGCCCGCCGGTAATATTGGTAAAATCCACTTCATCAAGCCGGATGGTAAAATCACCACCCTGCATTGCCGTATTCGCATAGTAATTCGCGAGATATTTATCTAATGTATAAACCTCCAGATTCATACCCAGAATTTTATAATGCGTTTTGTCCTGATCAGCCTGAGCGATATCGGTAATTGCCGAACCCAATGCATTCTTCGAAACTTTTATTGTATGGTTAGCAGAGGGTATCGCATAAAAATATTCAGTCTGGCCATTTCTGCTAACATAGTCCACCGGCAATTTCTTTGTTTTTAAAATCCAGCTCGTATCCTGTTGGTATTTATACGAGAGAATAAGCCGGGGATAAAAATATACGTTCCTATCTGTTGTTTCCCAGCTTAAAAAGAAATTATCGGACTGAAGCGTTGGCACCGTAACTGCCGGGTCGAAAGTAATCGAGACCGGTTGCGGCATATCGAATGACGATTTTAACTTTTTACCTCCCGGTAATATTGCTTCAACTACATGCGCTTTTCCGGGACTGCTACGATAGTATTTACAGACATAAAATGAAACTTTTCCTCCGCCATGCGAACCATCGCTCCGTTCGGTTATTGTATCATGAAAAAAATAAACCGAATCATCTACCCATACTCGTACCAGTGCATTTTTCACACCGAGATCACCTGTTGGTGTAGCACTGCCATCGGCATTCGGCGGGTACCCGCGTGTTATTGTCATTATTTGAACACTGTCATTTGCATTTAGGATACAGTTGAGAACATATTTTTCCTGAAACGGTGCATTCGGTTCAAAACCTTCTTTACACGAATTCAGGAAGAATGCCATAACTACAACCAAACATAATACCAGGTATTGTCTCAAAACTCAGCTTTCAACGAAACTGTTGGTAATATCGGCAACATATTAACACGTTTGCCGGTTTGCCGTTCAAAATAGAACAGGTTCTTCCTGTTGTACACGTTCAAGATATTAAAATCTATCAGGAAGCGGGCGAATCCAAAATCGAATTTCTTCGACACGTTCACATCCATTCGATGATAATCGGGAAGCCTTCCGAGATTCCTGTCAATAAAGTAGCCATACGAACTTGCTGCCTCATACGGTACCCATAACTGGAATAAATTCTGCACGTCCATTTTATCATAAAATCCTACCATTTGTGTAAATGGTGAACCCGAATTATAGAGCCACATAACACTTGCAGTCCAACCATCGCCAAAATTTTTCTCTATTGAGATATTCAGATTATTCCGCGAATCATATCGTGGATATGACCGCCAGCCCTCTACAACTTTATACGCGTATGAAAGCGAGTACCCCACACTTACCAGATACGTTTCAGCCTGATATTTAACTGACCCTTCCAGGCCATACGACTCCTGCGTGGCTGGTAGAAAATCGGGATCGGAAGCCAGCAGTTTATTAAAGTTCAAAGACGGAACGTTCTCCTGATTAATTAAATATATCTCGCCAGTTAACGTAAGTTCCTCAGTTGCATTCAGCTCAACACCACCGGTATAATGCTTTGCACGCGAAGGTTTCATATATTCAGGAATAATAACCCAGGGTTCAAACAACGAAACCACTTCGTTTTCATCTGCAGTTGTAGTCATTTCCTGCTGATATTCACCATAAGCGGCTTTCAGGCCTACCAGAGGATGAGGCCGGTATGTTACACTGATACGCGGTTCCAGTGTCATTCCGCCATTTGTATTTAACCCGGCCAGATTAAAACGGCTGCCCAGATCAATTCCCAGATCTTCAAATTGCATAAGCTTAAACTTCAGATAGCCTCCGGTAAACCCTGCATTTACCGTATTTGTCGATACAATTCCTTTGGGCATGGTGAAGTACAGATCATTTTTTATTGTCTGAAATAATAATCCGCCACGAATTTCATTCTTATTAGAATAAATTCGTGTCATATCAACCTTTATACTCAGATCATTCAGGCTGTTACTTTTTGGTTTAGCAGAAGATAAATTCGGTTTAACTTCGCCCGTAGTATTACTGGAAGAAACGCCAACTTCAATGAATGAACCCATGAATAATTGATGATAGGTAAAGTTGATCATATTATTCGCCCAGTTAAAATCGGCGATATACGGATCATTATTAATCAACTTATCATTACTGAAGAAACCACTAATAGAAAAACGGGGAATATCAACGTCGTTCTGATTATCGTAATTTACCCTAAAGAAGTAATCGTAGAAATCGAATGGAATATTTTTTCCGAAAAACTTATTACTTATTTGCGATGAAGTACTCTTTCTGCCTGTCATGATAAAGGAACCAAACGGTAACGGCCCTTCGAGCAATCCTTTGGTAGAAAGAAAACTGGCTGCTGCCTTTCCGGAAAAGTTATTCGCGTTCCCTTTTTTCGAAACAATATTCAGGATAGAGGATAAGCGGCTTGAATACTCGGTAGGGAAACCGCTCTTGTAAAATTCTATTGAATTTATTAATTCGGGGTCTATTACACTGGCCATACCCAAAGCATGGAAAGGATTGTAAATTGTTACGCCATCGAGCAATACCAGGTTCTGGTTGCTTGCACCACCGCGCACATAATACTTGGCCGAAGCATCACCGGTAGACTGCACTCCGGGTATTGTACGCAAAGAGCGGAACACATCCATCTCCACACCCTTAGGCAGCATCTCCATTTCCTTAATGCTTACACGCTGCAAGCCAAGATCGGTTGAATTTTTCTCTTGTTGTTTTTCACCAATCTTTTCAATTTTCGGCATCATTATTACCGTTGAAACAAGTCGGAATACAACTTTTGTATCGGCGTTCGCGGTAATTTTTGCTTTGTGCATTCTTGTTATATAACCAACACAGGCAACACGTACTGAATATTCTTTTCCGGCAGGAATACCATTTATAACAAAAAAACCATGGTCGTTGGTTGTTGCCCCTCTTTTCAGATCGGGAATATACACGGTCGCAAACGCTATTGCTTCACCGGAAACAGAATCACGGACAATTCCATTGAGATTTCCCAGGCTCTGGGCATGTACTGCCCCGCCTGGCAGCACGAGCAGGAAAAACATTCCCCACAAAAATGCCAACGTAGTACTATATACTATCTTCATACAATTTTAATTTTATTCAACAAACACTGTAATGCAAAAACTCACGGTACATTTCATTCCCTTAACCCTGATCCAATAGAAAAACACGGGTACATAGAAACCGTTCCCGCCCCATCAGGTTATTGTATATATGAATCATAATCCGCCACACGAAACAGAAGCATTGAGTTTTTCTAAACGTTTATGCCCGTTCAGAATCAATAATTTTGGAGAGTCGGCCATTGCTCGATTTTCGTGAATTCCGTGTTAATAAAATCAACTACGCCCGGGAAAAAATCAACCCGCATATTCATGCTGTTTTTACGTCCTGTATTTTTACTCGGGAACTCCGCGGCACGATTGATAACCAGATATTCCAGACAGATTCATGTATAATTTACTAAATAAATACGAAATATCATTCCCGCGCGAATAACAGTTTTCGATTGAATCATTTCTTCAGGCATATAATATTCATGTATTTGACGATTCGCCCCGCGTTTTCCTTCGCTCGTGGTATTCATTCCTACATAATACTCGCTGTTTTCTCGTTGACGATAAATCTGAAATTAACCTATATTCCGATATGAAGAAAAAACATTATACCATACCCATATTCGTTCCGGAACTCGCGTGCCCGTTCCAATGTATTTTTTGCAATCAACAAAAAATTACCGGGAAGCAGGAAGCCCCTGCCCCCGAGGCAATACACGAAATAATTTCATCGCACCTTGCAACTTTTCGGCATGCCGACGCGGTTAAACATATTGGGTTCTTCGGTGGAAATTTCACCGGTATTCCTGTTGATGTTCAGGAAAGCTATTTAAAAATTGCCGCTCGTTATGTTGAAAGCGGCGCGGTTCAGGGTATCCGCCTCTCAACGCGTCCCGACTATATATCACCCGCGGTAATACAATTACTGCAACGATACCATGTTACAACCGTTGAACTTGGCGCCCAGTCTCTTGATAATGGAGTGCTGCGTCAAACCGGCCGGGGGCATACCGCAGAAGATGTAGCCCGCGCTTCAGAATTGATTCTTTCTGCAGGTATCGAACTTGGCTTACAAATGATGCTCGGCCTGCCCGGTGATAGTTTTGAAAAATCAGCGGCAACCGCACAGGGCATAATTAACCTGGGCGCTTCGAATACCAGAATTTACCCCGCGCTTGTTATTCGGGGTACCAGCTTAGCGGCTCTGTACGAAAAAGGCAGCTACTCGCCTCTATCGATCGACGATGCTGTTAATTGGTCAAAAAACATCTATTTACTGTTCGAAAAATTTGGTGTTACTGTTATTAAACTCGGCCTTCACCCTTCCGAGGGATTTATTACCGGTAACGAGTTAATTGCCGGGCCGTACCATGTATCGTTCCGTGAACTGGTTCTTACGGCTATATGGCAGGAATTGCTGGTAAAGCAGGTACAGGCACAACCGAATTCTGCAATCAGCATCCGGGTGGCTCCGGAGGAGTTTAATTATGCTGTAGGTTATAAGGCAGCAAATAAGATCGCGCTGGCATCGCGTGGTAAATCGATTTCATTTATTTCAGATCCATTAGTACAAGGCAGGTCTTTTCATGTTATGTATTGTTAACGCGGCAGCCCCTTCAGCAGTACTCGGGGCACTTGGTATGTATGCCGATATTATTCCGTTCGAAACCAACGGTATTACGTACCCGGAGATTTCAAACCATCCGGACGTATTTTTCTGTAAAGTTGATAATTATCTTGTTTACGCACCCAATACACCCGAAAAATATATACAGCGGCTTAGGAAATCCGGTATTCAATTAATTAAAGGAGAAAAGCCCGTCGGGAATTTATACCCGGCCTCTGCATATTACAATGGTGTGGCGACCGGTGCAGTATTTATCCACCACCGGGAAATTACCGATACGGTTCTGGCTAAAACCTGCCATGAAAAAGAATTTATTCATGTAAACCAGGGATATACCCGGTGCAGTGTGTTGCCCATCACCGATAATGCTTTTATCACTTCCGATGAAGGGATACATAAACAGTTGGAAGCTGCCGGCAAAGAGAGCCTGCTCGTGAATAGTTCTGATATTGAACTACCCGGAATGAAGTCGGGTTTTTTCGGAGGCTGTACCGGCATTTTTGATAATGCAATTTATATTATGGGCAGCCTGAGCCAATATTCATGCGGCGAAACGGTGCGTCAGTTTCTTGCCGGCAAGGGGCGGCATGTAATTAACCTGGCAAATTCCCCGCTGTTCGATGGCGGCAGTTTATTGTTTCTGCCAACAAAACTTTGGAAGAAAATGTGCATGTAGCATGTAGCATTTAAATTAGATTTTGCCAATTGCCTTATTAATTACACGGACTTAAAAGTGAAGGATTACTTTTTCCGGTTACTTTTTTGTAAAATAGTTCGTAATTTGCATTTGGCATTTCCTGTTATTGGAAAAAAAATTAACTATGAGCGTAACGAAATATTTCTCCCATTCTTCCAGCAGAACTGTATGGCGGTTATTAATTAACCCGGCCGACTTTCTTCTTATTGAGGAAAGGGATACCGAACGCTCGCAAACGTATTTCCAATGTTACGACCTGAAAACCGGTAACAGGTTAATGAAGAATGTACAATTATCTGAATCTTTCTGGATCGGTATCGAAGAATTCGATTCCGATACCATATATTTTCACAGATATGTAAAACCTGATATGCCATGGCATTGCGATATTATTGCTTACTCGGTAAGCGAAGAACGCATTCTATGGGAAAACCGTGAGCTTGTTTATGGCTTCCTGTATAACGGTAATGTTTACGCGTACCGGCAGGAATTTGAAGGGGCTTCCTTTTACGTGCTCGATGCCGGTACCGGCGCTGTTATATCTGAATTAGGAATGAATGCTGCTCTCATAAACGAGCTAAAAGAACAGGCTATGGCTGCCAGAGACTTTAGCAATTACCGCTTCCCGGAAGTGTACCACTCCGGAACGGATAATAAAATTGACTCGCTGCTTGCACCGCTCCTTACCGCGGCGGAAGGTAACCTTGAAGCTATTCAAATGTCTGATATCTTCTTTTGTACCTTGCACCGCCGAACCCCCAAAGGCTTGTACGATCATATTATGTATGGACTCGATACACGCCGGGATAAGGTAGTGTTTGAATCCACCCTTAGCAAAGGGCTGGAGCGATTCACTTTTGATTCATTTTTTATTTATAAGCAGTACCTGATTACGTTATTAAACAAAAACCAGGTAACCATTTACAAGCTCGTTATATAAGGGAAGGTTATTTATGGCTCTAAGTCCCCAGGAACGCGGTGTTTTACTACTGTGTGCAAGGGAATCGATTATGACATTATTTTCCGATATCCCTGTCCCAATGGTAAACTACCGGCATTACCCGAATCTGCTCAATCCGGGTGGTGCATTTGTTACTTTGAAAAAAGATGGTGAGTTACGCGGTTGTATAGGATATATAGAATCCGACGAACCTCTTTTTGAAACAGTCTGCGAGGCTGCTAAACTTGCTGCCGTGGAAGATCATCGTTTTCCACCGGTAGACGAGATGGAATTGCCCCGTATCTTAATTGAAATTTCCGTGCTTTCTCAACCAGAATACATTGGCAAATTTGAAGAAATTGAAATAGGCAGGCATGGCCTTATACTTGAAGATGACCTCGGCTCAGGTGTTCTGTTACCCCAGGTTGCAATTGAATACAATATGAGCGCCAACCAGTTTATCAGCGCGCTTTGCCAGAAGGCCGGTTTACCTTCCAATGAATGGATGAAACGACCTTTACGGATTAAGGCTTTTACCGCCGAAGTTTTTGGTGAACAAGTACACAGGAATTTAACAGGTGAAATCAGATAGACAACCTGCAGTTGCAGGCCTTTTTTACTCTGGCCCGGTTACTGAACTTACTGATGAAATAGATTACTACCTGAATAAAGCTGCTGTTCAAGTTGCCCCCGCCGGACCAGTTCGGGGCATGGTAGTTCCTCATGCCGGGTATGTATATTCCGGTTTAACCGCTGCTCATGCCTTTACATTGCTGAAGGAACAACCCGTTAAAACCGTTTTCATAATTGCGCCCAGTCACCGGGAATATTTTACCGATATGTGTATTTATGAGGGCGACTCGTATGTTACCCCCCTCGGCAAAGTACCCGTACATAAAGAAATCCGCCAGGATATTACATCGCGCTATCCGCAAATTCGCGCGGGAGTAAATGGCCATCGCGCTGAACATTCCATTGAAGTACAACTGCCTTTTCTTCAAAGACTGTTACCGGAATTTTCATTTATTCCCATCGTAATGGGTGAACAGAGCGCTGCAAACATTTCCCTGCTCGCCGAGGCAATTCAGCCATATATCGGCACTGATACTATTATTTTGGCAAGCTCTGATCTGTCGCATTTTTATCCCCGTGGTATTGCTGAAACTTTGGATGAGGTTGTAGCCAACTATATTGCACAAACCGATTACCAGGGTTTGCAAACCAGCCTGAATAAGGGTGAATGCGAAGCATGCGGCGGCGGACTCATTGTATCGCTCATGCAGGCTCTTGCTAAAAACGGAAGAACACGCTCAAATTTATTACACCAAACCGATTCCGGCGCCGTTTCCGGCGACACAACGGAAGTTGTCGGCTATCTTTCAGCGGCGTTCTATTAATGAAGATATCAAATATTTGTATTATCGGGGCAGGTAAAATTGCCCATTCATTGATTCCCGCGCTCATTGAGAATGGGTATACAATCTCCACCATTATCAGCAGAAGGCTTGCATCCGCACAAAAACCGGGCGCGCTGTATAACATACCCTTAATTGCCGATACCGTATCATCTATACCGGAACATGTAGACTGTATCATTATCGCGGTTCCCGACCAGCAAATCGGAGCGGTAGCCGAAGATATTGCCAATAATACTACGCCGGCTCCCAACCGGGCGGTACTCCATCTCTCGGGTTCATTAAATTCGGCCATACTGGCTCCGGTTGCCCGACCCGGAACGCTTACTGCATCAATTCATTTTATGCAGACGTTTTCATCACTTAATCGTGTGCCGCTTACGGGCAGTTGCGCCGCGATTGAATGCACTGATGATACACTGGGCAGTGAACTAGTGCAATTATGCCTGACGTTAGGCACTCAGCCATTTCAAATTTCCCGTGATTTAAAAACACTCTACCATGTTATGGGTGTATTCCTTTCAAATTTTCTTATCGGCAACCTTCAGGCAGCTGAAACCATTTTTCAGTCACTGCAAATCGATGCCGTTACTTTCTGGCAGCTTGCCAACCCTATTATCCAGGCTACTCTCGAGCACGCTCGCGAATCGGGTATTACCCGGGCACTTTCCGGACCCGTGGAACGGGGCTCTTCCGGTGTTATCTCTGACCATGTGAACTCGCTTATACAATTACAGCCCGCGCTTTTACAAAGCTATATGGCACAATCTAAACACTTAATAGAAATAGCAAAGCAAAAAGCCCCGGAAAAAGAAGATCTGTATAACGAAATACACAAAGTATTACATAAAAGCGGTTAGTCATTATCCCGTTTTATTACCCGCCTTACTTCTTCATTGTATAGCCATATACGTATCATTTGGCCTGCGTCACATCTGCCTGCCACTTGCTTGACATCATTGCAGGAATGTTTTTACTGGCGTAAATTGCATATAGTTATTAATTAATACTATGCGTGTACAAGCATGAAAACATCCAGTGATTCATCTTCAGGAATAATGAATCTGTTATTCGTAACTTCCGAAGATGGTAAGACTGATTTTTATCCTCTGTTCCCGTTGGGTCGCGGGTACCACGTCCGCAGCAGTGAAGAGAGTATAAAAATCAGGAACGTGTATCTATTTGAATTATGTGCTATGATTGGAGCAATACTGGCATTCAATTTATTTCCCAGACTGCCCCTTTCGCTCTTTGCAGGTGTTTTCGGGTGTCTGTTGGTGCTGTGGGTCGTGTTACCTGTCGTACTGAAGCTGCCCCGGGCCGCCGAAGAAATACCGTTAAAAAGAAAGTTTACCATGGCTATTCAGGGAACTCCGGATTTTATTGTTATTCTTATGCTCATTGCATTTATACTTACTGCCATACTATTCAGTGCTATTATGTACACAAAACACCGTATGAACAATCGGGAAGGAATGCCGCTATTGATCGTTACCGATATGGCGCTCATTTTCTTTTCCGTCGCGTTCGCGTGGATACTTTACAAAAAAAGGCAGTATTCTTATAGAAATAAAAAATAGACAGTAGTTCGACAAGACAAACGGGGCGATCCCTGGAGGGATGCCCCAATTTGACCTGGCTTGTGTGGCAGATTTCTCTGCAATATGGGGGATTTTCTTATATCCGGCGCGTTTCCAATTAATGCTTATGCAAATCTTTATGCATTATCTTCCGGATTTCCAGTAACCTGTCTGCCGCGGGTAATTCCTGCAGCCAGCCGTTCATTTTATCATCGTTTTCATCGCGTAATACTTTTGCCATATAATCAATAACCGATGGCGGGAAAATATTCTCGTGCTCGTATAAATGCCGTTTGCTCTGGATAATCTTTGCTGATTCAACACAACTTTGCGGTAAGGATGGCAATTTAGCCAACAATTTCTT
>JAJTBZ010000048.1 GCA_021286645.1 Ignavibacteria bacterium | reverse complement strand
TTGAAAAGCTTAATCCCAGACGAATCGCCAGGTGTGGTCGTTCTGTCGCTTCCACACAGTCATAAAGATACCCGTTGAAGTATCAGATTTGCCGGTTGTATCGGTATTGGTGAAAGTATAATGGCCGTAAGAATATCCAAGATCGCCACTTTGTGAAACATCTACAAAGTCCGGGGCCCAGGTAAGTGAACTATTCTGAAAAAGAGGATGGGAATACCTTTTAAATATCGCTTCTTTGCCGTGAATAATATCCTTACCGGCGGATATTTTTATAGTCGCGGAGGTATCGGCAAAGTGTGCAAATGCTTCTGCCAAACCTCTTTCGGCAGCCATTTTGCAAAATTCTGCTTCAGTTTCACGTATCTCTTGTTTTCTTTTTTCGAGAAATATTTTTTCTCCCGGTTTACACGCTGGCAGAGTGAAAATGATGAGTATGACACTAATTGAAAAATATACTAATTGTTTCATGGTTACGGTCCTGCCAAATAAATTAGGCAGACAAGATATGAATTCTACGAAACGGAATCAAGGTTAAGAGAAAAGGTAAAAAAACAAACCCCCACTCACTCCTGTATAGAACAAAGGAGCGGTGAGGGTAGTATTTATGTAAGAATCAGATTAGTCAACAACTTCGTATGAAGCGTCCTGCACTTCTTTATCCTTTTTTGGTTCAGCTGCTCCGGCCGCCTGTCCCGGATTCGGGGCTTCCTGCTGCTGTGCCTGGCCAAAATCAGGTTGTTGCTGAGGACCTGCCTGAGAATATAGGTTTTGAGATATTTCTCCCCATACTTTCTGGAAGGTATCAATAGCATTTTTAATTGTATCGTAATCATTCGTAGCCAGCGCATCTTCAACTGCCTTAATCTGCGATTCTAATTTCGCCTTCATATCAGCAGGAATTTTATCGCCTAACTCATCAAGCTGTTTTTTAGTCTGAAAGATCAGAGTATCAGCCTGGTTGCGAATGTCTACCAAATCGCGTTTCTTTTTGTCTTCTGCCGCGTGTTCTTTGGCAGAATTTTTCATTTTTTCAACTTCGTCTTTCGATAAACCACTGGATGAAGTAATTCTGATGCTTTGTTCTTTATTTGTAGCACGGTCCTTCGCAGTAACGTGAAGAATACCATTCGCATCGATATCACAGGTTACTTCAATCTGAGGTACACCACGCGGGGCTGGCGGAATGCCATCAAGATGGAACCGACCGAGAGTGCGGTTATCCGCGGCCATCGGGCGTTCACCTTGCAGTATATGAATTTCTACGCTGGGCTGGCTATCGCTTGCAGTTGAAAATATTTCACTCTTCTTTGTAGGAATGGTTGTATTTGCCGGAATTAACACAGTCATAACACCACCTAAAGTTTCTATACCGAGCGAAAGCGGGGTTACATCAAGTAAAAGAACATCCTTAATTTCTCCGGTTAAAACGCCACCCTGAATAGCTGCACCAATAGCTACTACTTCATCGGGATTCACGCCTTTATGCGGTTCTTTGTTAAAGAGTTTTCGTACTAAATCCTGCACTTTAGGAATACGTGTCGATCCTCCTACCAGTATAACTTCATCAATTTGTGATGCGGTTACTCCGGCGTCTTTCATCGCGCGTTCGCAGGGGATACGGGTTTTTTCGATTAAATCGTCAACCAACTGCTCGAACTTTGCCCGGGTAATATTCAGGTTCAAATGCTTTGGCCCATCCTGCGTTGCAGTAATGAACGGAAGATTGATATCCGTAGCCGCTGAGGATGATAATTCAATTTTAGCTTTTTCTGCTGCTTCTTTCAGGCGCTGTAAAGCCATTGCATCTTTCCGTAAATCAATACCTTCTTCCCGCAAAAATTCTTCAGCAAGGAAATCGATTAGGCGTTGATCCAGGTCATCACCACCAAGATGTGTATCACCATTGGTAGATTTTACCTCAAATACACCGTCACCAAGCTGAAGGATAGAGATATCGAAAGTACCGCCACCCAGATCGTACACAGCTACTAATTGTTCTTTATTCTTCTTATCCAGTCCGTACGCTAAAGCTGCGGCGGTAGGTTCATTAATAATGCGGCGAACTTTCAGGCCGGCAATTTCTCCGGCATCTTTAGTTGCTTGTCTTTGAGCATCATTAAAATATGCAGGTACAGTAATAACAGCTTCAGTGACCTCTTGTCCAAGGTATTCTTCTGCTGTTTTTTTCATTTTTTGCAATGTCATAGCTGAAATTTCCGGCGGTGAATATACACGATCGCTGATGCGTAAGCGTGCAGAATTATTATCGCCTGCAATAACTTCATAGGGTACTTTTTTCTTTTCCTCGTTTATTTCATCAATTAAACGTCCCATAAATCGTTTAACAGAAAACACAGTATTCCGGGGATTAGTGATAGCCTGCCGTTTTGCAGGTTGTCCAACCAGGCGCTCATTCGATTTTGTAAACGCTACTACAGAAGGGGTTGTTCGCCCGCCCTCAGAGTTCGGTATTACAACGGGTTCATTACCTTCCATAACGGCAACACACGAATTTGTGGTGCCAAGATCGATGCCGATTATTTTTCCCATTTTCATTTCTCCTTAATCATTTATTTTTTTACTATTTTTACACTTCGAATTTTTATTTATGTCGATATTTCACAAAAACCGTGCCTGTATATAGTTTTTTTGTAACTCATTGAAATATAAGGGACTCAAAAAACCGAACAAAATTACCTGCAGGTTTATGTGCTATTTTGACCGATGCGATGGAAAATTTGACTTATTTAACTGACAATATGACAATTAGGCAATAGAAAGTAACGTATGGTAGAAAATCAATCCTCAACAACATTCGATATCAAGAAATTTGATATGCGATTGGAAACCGAGTGGCTTGGCCGGAACTTCTTATATTTGGAAGAATTAGAATCGACAAATAAATATTTGAGCGAAGAATCTTCCAGATTAGGTAATGGAACTGTAGTCCTCGCTGAAAAGCAGCATCATGGCCGCGGCAGGAATGATCGTGTATGGTTAAGTGCAAAGGGTGAAAACCTTACATTCTCTATTCTTTTTAACCATCCTACCGCTTTAAAAGCCTCCTTGCCCGTGTTAAATTTAGGTACCGCGGTAATTGTTGCAAATGCAATTGAAAATTTGTTTCAGGTGAAGACTAATTTAAAATGGCCAAATGATATTTTAGTCGGGAGAAAGAAAATTTGCGGTATCCTAATTGAAACCTCTATTATGGGGAATGATATTAAGAAAATTGTCATTGGCATTGGCATTAATGTTAACCAGACATCTTTTCGCGGCGATTACATGCTGGAACCAACCTCCATCGCGCTCGAAGGCGGTGTTCAAGTTGAGCGTGAAAAACTGCTCGCGGAATTTCTTAATCTATTTGAAGAAGGCATTGCCAGCATTCTGGAACGACCGAATTCGATTATTCAGGCGTGGAGAGATAAATGCAACATCCTTGGTGATAAAATTAGTATTACACAGGACGGAAAGACTATCTATGGAATTTTCGATGATATCGACCAGGAAGGTAATTTATTGCTGAGAACAACAGAAAAAACATTGCTCATTAATTATGGCGATGTTAGTATTCATATATAAAAACCATGCTGCTTGTTGATATTGGCAATTCTCGTATTAAAGCGGCCATTGCCGGTTTACAGGGACCCGGCCCTGTACATATTTTCAGTAGTGCTTCGGAAGCGGGCGATTTTGCCATGGCGAGTGCTATTCAAAAAGTTGTTATTTCTTCCGTTCGCCCAGGAATAACAGAGGAATTGTCGGGAATTCTACGAAACTATTTGGTTGACTATTTGGTAATTACACCCAATAGTCCGTTCTCTTTCTCACATAGGTATTCTACTTGGGAAACCATTGGTGTCGATCGACTGTGCGGCTTGGAAGGGGCCTTGCATATTTCCCCTCAAGCTGGTAGCTCACCTATTATTACTGTAGATTGCGGTACAGCCACTACAATTAACGTGTTAGATTCAACGCGAGTTTTTATTGGTGGTAATATTTTGCCCGGATTGGGTACAATGGCAAAAAGCTTGCTTGCGGGGACGGCACAATTACCCGAAGTAGAATTCGCACATGTTGCAGAACTCATCGGGAATTCCACTTCAGCCTGCATAGAAAGCGGTATTCTCTTTTCAACCATTGCCCTCATCGAAAAAGTTTTTCATTTTTTAGAGAATAAAGAACATTCGGTACCTGAAGTTATAGTAACAGGAGGGTATGGTAAATTGGTTGCCGCACATTGCCCTCTGCCGGTAAAATTCTCCACCGACCTGGTTTTGAGGGGATTATATCGATTATCGGTTAAATCAAATTAATTAAACTTTGTTCAACGGATTTCTTAAATTTCTAAAAAACTCCTGCATCACTAATTTGCATTCGGTTTCCAACAAACCTGAATATACCTTGGGAGTATGATTGTATTTACCCTCCTGAAGAATATTATATAAAGAACCGGCGGCCCCAAACTTTGGCTCAAACGCACCGAAATAGATTGTGGGTATCTTTGAAAGCATAATTGCACCGGAACACATAACACAAGGTTCAAGAGTCGTGTATAATTCACATTCATCCAACCTGTTAGTTTGCAAAAAATTGCATGCAGCAGAAATTGCAATCGTTTCTGCATGGGCAGTTGGATCCTTGAGCAGCTCAACCTGATTATGCCCTTTCCCAATTATCCGATTTTTATGAACAATGACTGCACCAATCGGGGCATCGTTATGCTCTAGTGCCTGTTCTGCCTCAAGTAATGCAGCAAACATAAATCGGGTTTGTTGTTCGTTATACACAATTAACCTAATTAATTTTATGGAATGGAGAAAATTACTATACAAAGAGGATATGTAAAAATTGCGGGGTGAAAAATCGAAGAATTTAATTGCCAATTTCATTTTTCTTGTTTTATCGTCACCCAATAATAAAGCCCGAAATATTCAAGCTGTAAAATTTTTGTTTCTCATTAAACTTCAAATGTGTTTTTATCGATAATATAAACAGAAGTAATTTGCTTTTACAAGCGTGCTATGGCTTGGGGAAAGTAAGAAACTGAATAGAACATATTCCGATGACTTAACCTAATAAATCATTATTCATTAAGTTATGGAAGATATGCAAATGAAAGTACTGGTTAGTTTGCTTGTTATATTCAGCTTTGTGTCAGGGGCAATGCTTATTCAGGCCCAAAAGGGGACACCGGCTGAAGCCGAATCGTTGGTGAAAAAGGCTGTTGCTTATATTAAATCCAATGGTCGGGAAAAGGCATTTTCTGAATTCTCAAACCAGAAAAGCCGTTTTGTTGACCGGGATTTGTACATTTTCGTTTATGATTTCAATGGAAAATGCCTCGCTCATGGAGGGAACCCTAAGCTGGTTGGGAAGAGTCTGATTGAGATGCAGGATGCCGATGGGCATTTTTTCATTAAGGATGGTATTGATATAGCCAAATCCAAGGGAAAGGGTTGGAGTAGTTATAAGTGGACGAATAATGTATCGGGCAAGATAGAGGATAAAACCGCATATCTTGAAAAACTTGAGAATTTTGTTGTAGGCTGTGGAGCCTATAAATGATTTACAGGCTGCCCCCGCTTATCTTCGAGGGCAGCTTTCATTTAGAAATTTTCTTATTAATGTGAGCCCTGGGCTGAATTTTCGGTATAGTCTTTGCTCAAATTTATTTGTAAATATGTGACTGGTATTACCTTAAATCCTTGTTGGTAACCAGATGCGCTATTTTGTGAAAAAGTACCTTTTATCCGGTTAGAATAAACATTAATTATGGAAGCAGAGAGAATTCATTCGTACATAAAAAAACTCGGTCAGCTTATCATTGGTCCGGAAGATGACTCTTCACTTGAAAATCGAATTTTTATATTAATAAATTTCCTGGCATTTATCGTTAGCCTCGCAGGTAATACTATTAATATTATCTTTAATCTTGGGCTGCCTCTTATTCTCGTTACCGCCATAGGTTCCATAATTATGTTCTATTTTTATTATCGTGCCCGATATACAAAACGGACTTATAAATACCTGTATCCTGTTTTTGTTGTATCATGCATCTTAATAAGTTTTCTTTGGTTCTTAAATGGAGGGTATAATGGTAATACCCTGTACTTAATACTGGTGGTCTTCGTTCCGTTATTTCTTATTGCCCCTCTCAACAGGAAGATGGTAATCTTTATTACTTATCTCTTGCTTACATTGGGCCTTATTCTTATTCAGTATGTAAGACCTGATTTGATAATGCCATACCAGACTGAGCAGCAGCGCTTTGCTGATATTTTCTCGGGTACCCTTGTGTATTTATTGATGCTATGTAGTATTCTGACTGTCATTTCGTATACCTACAGGACTGAACAGCAGAGTATTCAGGTGAAAAATGATCAGCTGCGTAAGCTGATTCAAAAGTTACAAGAAAAAAATATTGAAATAGAATCTGCGAATAAGGCGCTTTTTATTAACGAAGAACGCCTGCGATTAGTGCTTGAAGCAACAGAAGTAGGAATTTGGGACTGGAACGCGAAAACAAATCGTTCGTGGTTTTCGCCGGGTTACTATGCAATGCTCAAATTCCATCCCAATGAATTTGAAATGAAATATGAGTCCTTTAGAAATCTGGTACACCCTGATGATATTACGGGAATAGAAGAAATGACTCCTAATCATCAACCCCAGAAGGAAAATCTGTATATACAGGAATTTCGTATGAGGGATAAATTAGGCAAGTGGCATTGGATTCTTAGCAGGGGGCGGGTGATTGAGCTTGATGAATCCGGAAATATAGTACGGATGGTGGGAGTTCATATCGATCTGACAGAGCAAAAGAAGGTTTTGGAAAGCCTTCGTTTTTCCGAAAACCAGTTCCGTTCAATTTGGGAGAATTCCTATGACGGTATGAGACTGGTAGATGAAGCAGGTATTATCCGCCGGGTTAACTCGGCTTTTTGCGATATGTTTAAACTCCCCAAGGAGAAACTCGAAGGGAAGAATGTATCGGTAATATATGAAGAGTCGGAAGGGCAGCGAATTTGGAATGTATTACGAAATAACTTTGTTTCCGGCAAAATTGACAGGGCGATTGAGCGCAAAGTTGTTTTATGGGATGCAAGTGAGATTTGGGTCGAACTCTCCAATGTTTTTATTGATATTGGTGAAGGGGAAAAGCTCTTATTAAGTATTTTCAGAGATATTACCCAGCGAAAACATGCACAGGAAGAACTGATTGAGCTTTTTACACAAAAGAATAATCTAATTGCACAATTGGAAACTGCGAAGAAAGAACTGGAAAAGACAAATTCGACGAAAGATAAATTCTTCTCTATATTGGCCCATGATCTTAAAAACCCATTTTTTGGAATACTCGGGTATTCGGAACTTTTAGCAGTTGATGCAAAGAACTATACGCCAGAGCGTATTCAGGAACTGGCGCTAAAAATTAATGAAACATCAAACAAAACCTATCGTCTACTGGAAAACCTTTTGGAATGGTCCCGCAGTCAAACCAAAAGAATCGTGTTTTCACCACATCTGATACCGTTATGGGAACGTGGTGTTCAGGTTTGTAAGGATGTTGAAGCCCAGGCATTACAGAAAAAGATTGTTCTTTCGAATAATTTCCCCATTGGGCTCCAGGTATTTGCAGATGCGAACATGCTCGATACTATTCTCCGGAATCTTATATCCAATGCAGTAAAATTTACCCGCATTGGCGGTGCAATTCGGTTATCTGCTGAATCCGAAAATGGTTTTGTACGCATTTCAGTGCATGATAACGGAGTTGGCATCCAGAGAGATATAATCGAGTCGTTATTTTCCGTTGAAGAAAAAACTGTGTCCAAAGGAACTTCAGGAGAGGAAGGGACAGGATTAGGTCTAATTATCTGTACTGAATTCGTTAAAAAACATGGAGGAGAATTGTGGGCCGAAAGTAAATTGAATGAAGGTAGTACATTTATTTTTACAATTCCCGATCATGAAATAACACTTGAATAAGCTTTCAACCGGGGATTTGGCCATCCCCCGGTGCATTCATATACAAAAATCTTTTAGCGTTATTCTTAATTGGTTTTTTCTTCTCCCCGACCCGAGAAAACTATTTCCTTTCCCCCGGGATATTTGTATCTTATAAAATTATTCTACAATTTACTTTAAGTTGAAACCATGAAAGTGTTAAAATTTGGCGGTTCCTCGGTGGGGAAGCCAAAAGTAATTAGGCAGACTGCATCAATTATCCAAGAATCTTCAGGCGCCAGGGCTGTGGTTTTGTCAGCCTATCAGGGAATTACAGATAAGCTGATTCTCATGGCGAAGCTTGCAGGGGCTCGTGATAGAAAATATGAGGATGTTTTTAACACAATCGCTGAAATTCATTATACGTACCTTGATGAGTTAATCTCCGATTTCGCGAGTGCTGAGTACAAACAAACCCGTTTGGCGATACATGAAATGCTTCAGGAAATGAAAGAAATAGTTTATGGGATTTATCTCGTAAAGGAATTATCGCTAAAATCGCTTGATTTCGTAATGAGTTATGGTGAACGGCTTTCATGTACAACAGTTGCAGCTTACCTTCGGTATATAGGCGTGCCTGCTGAGTATCTTGATGCCCGAAATATAATTAAAACTACCGCCGAATTTAATTCCGCTAAAGTCTTGTTTGCAGATACGAATAAACTTATCAAAGAATACTTTTCACTTCATTCAGATCTGCAGGTAGTAACCGGATTCGTAGGTTCAACCGTTGAATTTGAAACTACAACTCTTGGGCGCGGGGGATCAGATTTTACCGCTTCAATTTTAGGAGCTGGGCTCCATGCAGATGAAATCGAAATATGGACGGATGTGGATGGCGTACTAACTTCGGATCCGCGGTGTGTACCCGATGCGTTCGTAGTTGATAACCTCTCTTATGTGGAAGCAATGGAGCTTTCATATTTTGGCGCGAAAGTGATCTATGCCCCGACAATTCAACCCGCTTATGAAAATTCTATTCCTATTCGGATAAAAAACACATTTAATCCGTCGCATCCGGGAAGTGTTATTGGTTCCAAAACGGCTAATACAAAATACGGAATAACCGGAATAGCAAGCGTGGATGATATTGCAGTTTTACGCGTTGAAGGCAGCGGCATGGTTGGTATTCCCGGCATCGTAGCCCGTATATTTCGAACACTTTCCGAGCAAAAAATCAGCCTGATACTTATTACTCAGGCATCTTCAGAACACACGATCTGCTTCGCAGTGAAAAAATCGCTTGCATTTGCTGCAAAAAGAATTTTGGAAAAGGAATTTGAGCTGGAAATTGGCGGCAGACTTATTAATCAGGTACATATTGATCAGGATCTCGCCATTGTGTCGGTGGTGGGAGAAAACATGAGGCACAGAACGGGCGTTTGCGGTAAGATTTTTGGGGCTTTGGGTAAATACCATATCAACATTATTGCAATAGCTCAGGGTTCATCCGAACTTAATGTTTCCTTTGTTATTGAACAAAAAGATCTTATTCGTGCTCTAAATGTTATTCATGATGAATTCTTCTTTAACTATCTCCGCAAAGCCAATCTGTACATTATTGGAGCAACCGGTAATGTAGGTAATAACCTTTTAAAAATTATCAGAAAATTTCAGCAGGATGATATTGAAATAGTTGTGGCAGGTATAGCAAATTCTAAAAACATGATTGTTGATTACCAGGGGGTTACCGCCGAAATGCTGGATAACGGGCAGCCATTGAATTTAGATGCTTTCATTGCTCAGGCAGAAGCTGACAGACACCCCATGAAAATTGTTGTGGATTGTACGGCCAGCGACTCGGTCAGTACCAAATATGTATCTATCCTGTCAAAAGGCCTGCATCTTGTGGTGGCAAATAAAATCGCTAATTCGATTGATATGCATACATATAAAGCTATCCGCGCGAGTGCTAAGGAGGCTAATGTTAAATTTAAATACGAAACAAATGTCGGAGCTTCACTTCCGGTTGTTAAAACGCTTCAACAATTTGTAAAATCAAAAGATTACGTTAAGAAAATTGAAGCCCTTCTTTCGGGTTCGGTAAATTTTATACTAACACGTGTCCATGATGGAGTAAGCTTTAAAGATGCAGTTGAAGAAGCGAAAAATCTTGGTTATACTGAACCAAATCCCAATGTTGATCTCTCAGGCCTGGATGTCGCTCGTAAGATTCTTATTTTATCCCGCGAAATGGGTTATGAACTTAACCTTGGGGATGTGGAAATCAGCAGCCTTATCCATGGCAATCCGTTGCACGTTGATTTAAGTAAATGTGATTTACGTGATATTGATACTTTGGTGTCGGAAGCCAGGAAAGAGGGGAAAAAGGTAAAACTCATTGCCGGTTTTGAGGATGGGCAGGCATGGGTTAGACTTATGGCAATTGATAATTCACACCCATTGTACATCATTGACGGTGCAAACAATGCCATTCGGTTTTTTACCAGACGGTATAGCAAATATCCTTTGGTTATATCCGGACAGGGTGCTGGAGGCGAACTTACGGCCTCGGGCGTTTTAGAAGATATTCTCTCAATTATAAATTAGCGGGGGAGAGGAAAATATGGAAAGAAAGTTAAATAAGAATAGAGCTTCTGCATTTGCACCGGCGACTGTTTCGAATGTAGGGCCCGGATTTGATGTTATGGGCTATGCTATCTATGGATTGGGCGATGTGGTTGAGACACAGGTTTCTTTAATCCCCGGTGTGCGAATTGCAGAAATAACAGGTAACTTTGAAGGGCTTCCTTTAGCAGCCGAATCGAATACAGCCGGTGGGGCAGTAATTGCAATGGCAGCGGAATTAGGATTCGATAAAGGAATTGATATCACCATTCGTAAAAATATGCCGAGCGGCAGTGGTTTGGGTTCCAGTGCTGCCAGTGCTGTTGCAGCGGTTACTGCGGTAAACGCGATGCTCGATAATCCTCTGGCCAAAGAAGATCTAATACCTTTCGCTTTAGCAGGAGAAGCTCTTGCAAGTGGTGGCGCTATCCATGGTGATAACGTGATCCCATCGCTGTTGGGTGGATTTACCTTAATAAAAGATGCCGAACAAAACTTATTTTTTACCGTTCCCATTCCCGGCAGGTTATATAGCGTTTTACTTCACCCTGACATTGTTATTCAAACAAGTTACGCGAGAAGTATTCTGCCAAAAGAAGTTGCAGTAAAAACTGCCGTGCGGCAGGCCGCTAATTCTGCCATTCTTACGGCGGGGCTATTATTACAGGATTCTGAAATGATTCGTTCGGCGATTGAGGATGTTTTTGCCGAGCCTTACAGAAAATCGCTAATTCCCGGGTATGATGAAGTTCGACTTGCAGCAATGCAGTACAATGCCCTTGGTTTTAATATCTCGGGTTCAGGGCCTACGGTATTTGCCCTGTTCGCTAACGAACCTGATGCCCGTGCAGCTGCTGTATTTATGGAACAACCGTTTTTAGCAAAAGGATTTAAAGTCGATTTGATTATTTCGGAAATTAATCCGCAGGGTTCTCAGGTTTTGGGCGTGCAATGAAATACTTCAGTTCTAATTCCCATGAAAAATATTACTCGTTTCATGAAGCCGTAACTCTGGGCTTAGCTCCTGATGGCGGACTCTTTTTACCCGAGCTATTTCCGGTTTTTCCTGGCAGTATTGATGATCTTAGGCAAATGGATTTTCATGACCGTATATACTCACTATTATATCCTTTTGTAGAAGATTTGATACCTCCTGATATTTTTGGGGAGATAGTTAAATCAGTATTCAATTTTGAAATCTGTACAAGAGAATACTCTTCCGATTATTCAGTTCTCGAACTGTATCATGGCCCGACCCTTGCATTTAAGGATTTCGGGGCACGTTTCCTTGCAGCGATAATATCATATTTTAGCAGGGCCGACCATAAAGATAGTACAATTTTAGTAGCTACTTCCGGCGATACCGGCAGTGCCGTAGCCAGCGCATTTTATTTGCTGCCAGGTACAAAAGTTGTTATTCTTTATCCTTCAGGGAAGGTAAGTATCAATCAGGAAAAACAACTGACTACTTTTGGTGAAAATATTATTGCACTTGAAATAAATGGAAGTTTTGATGATTGTCAAAAGTTAGTTAAGACAGCATTTCTGGATACCGGGTTAACTCAACAATTTTCACTAACATCGGCAAATTCAATTAATATTGCTCGCCTTTTGCCGCAAGCTGTCTATTATATTGAAAGCTATTTGGCTTCATCGTTAATTTATGAAGATATAGAATTTGTTGTTCCGAGTGGAAATCTGGGCAACTTATGCGCTGGGCTGATTGCTCAACGTATCTTAAATATGCCTGTTCATTTTACTTCCGCATTAAATTCTAACAAAATGTTCGAGGATTATTTAGCCACCGGAATTAAAACTATTCGTCCCGGCATTGAAACGCTTTCGAATGCCATGGATGTTGGGAATCCAAGTAATTTGGAACGGTTGATTACAATTTTTGGCGGGCCGGATGCAATAAAGAAGAATGTACGTGCTATGCATTTTGATGACGACCAGACAATAAAAGGAATAAAACACTTTTATTCAGAATTCACAGGAATAATCTGTCCTCATACCGCAGTGGGGTATCTTGCAGCAAGTATGAATAAGCTCAATGGGCGACCGGAACATCAGATAATTCTCTCTACCGCGCATCCTGCGAAGTTTACTGAGACAATAAATCGGGCATTGGGATTTTATCCGGAAATGCCAGAGCGTTTACAGAAGGTTCTGGAGAAGAATAAATTTTCTATCGTTTGTGATAAAGACTATCAGGAATTTCGCCGGGTGATCACAAACGTGCTCGCATCAAATTCCTAAAATCGCCTGAATTGCATTACTGTTCACGAAAATGGCGATTATTATATTATTTTGATGTAAAACGGGGAGGTTTTGTATCAAATGGTAGTTAAAATGAGAAATAAGTCTAAATTATTATTGGATTCGCTTCGATAATACAATGAAGTAATTTTGAAAGGTAGATATTATGGCTAAAATCCTTATCTGTGATGATTCGAAGTTTACCCGACAGAGAGTCAGGGATATATTAAAAGATATTGCAAGTGATATTATTGAAGCGGGTGATGGGGTACAGGGCCTGGAAATCATTAAAAATGAAAGCCCCGATCTGGTTCTGCTTGACCTGCTAATGCCTGAAATGGATGGCATCGGTTTGTTACGAGAATTACAGGCTCAGCATATTGATGTCCCTGTAATTGTACTGTCTGCAGATATCCAGAATACTACCGTTAGTTTGTGCATAGAACTTGGGGCTAAAGCATTTATAAACAAACCGCCCCAGAAGGATACCTTAGTAAATACCGTTAAACAATATATTAATGCAGGATGAGCTGCCATGTATCTTAATAACGAACAAGTAGATCTTTTTAGGGAAATGATTAACGTTGGGGTTGGCAAATCAGCCGCTCTTTTACATGAAATGATCGATGCACATATTAAGCTATATGTCCCTAATGTATGGTTCACTTCAATAAATGAACTTCGTGAATATTTAAAACAGACGCATGACACTCACAATTCAGCAATAAAGTTGAATTTTAACGGCCCTTTTTCCGGTATTGCAGAAGTAGTTTTCCCTTATGAAAGCGCGGTTAATCTGGTTGCCTTACTTACCGGTGAAGATGCCGACAGCCCCGATATGGATAAAATACGCGTTGGTACGCTCAATGAGGTGGCTAATATCATACTAAACGGCGTTATGGGGTCTATTGCAAATATACTAGATGATACTTTTTCCTATTCAGTGCCCGTATATCTGGAAGGAGACTACAACTTCTTTCTATTGAATGAAGTGAAGGAAGATTCTGTAGTTCTTATGAATGAAACACATTTTGAGGCTAAAAGCCTTAATGTAGAGGGTAAAATATTACTTGCTTTGCAGATGAGTTCATTTGAAAAACTGAAAAGCGGGTTAGATAAATTAATAAATGGAAATTGAAATGCCTGGTAAAGGAAATTTTGAATTATTTGATGCTATCGATAGCGGTATTCTTGTTATTGATTCAGATTTTACAATAGTTTTCTGGAATTCAATTTTAGAATCACTGAGTGGTATCAAAAGAACTGACATAGAAGGAAAAAACCTTCTGCAAGAGTTCGAACACCTGAATACAAATATTTTCAGAATGCGCATCGGGATGGTATTAAAAAATGGAATCCCTCATGTTTTTTCTTCTCAGTTAAATCGATATATTGTTCCATGCAGACTGTATGATGGGGCATTCCGCCTTCAGGATGTTACCGTATCCCGTTTTATTAACAGAGAGTCCCGGGAGGTTTTCGGTATCTTTTCAATTCATGATGTTACCGATATCAATGAGCAGATATATCGCTATAAAGAAATGCGTGATAATGCCTTGGAGCAGGTTAATGAGCGCATAAAAGCCGAAGAACGTTTACGTGCGTCAACGAATGCAAAAGAAAAATTGTTTTCAGTTGTATCGCATGACCTGAAAAGCCCTGTAGCTGCTTTACTGGGGTATTCACGTATTATGCATGAAGATTTTTTTGAACTGACTCAGGATCAACTTCAGGAATTTGTCGGCAGTGTAATGAAAATGGCAGAAAGTATCAATGACCTGATCACAAACCTGCTTGACTATACCCGTATGGAACAAGGGCTTCTGTCACTCAACAGGGCAAAAGTATCAGTCCCGGTAATGATGAGCCATATCTACGAACTTCTTAATCCTGTGGCAGAGCAAAAAACAATTTCAATTAAGCTGGACTGTCCTGAAGAGTTGTACATTTATGCCGATGAAAATATGGTTGAAATTGCTATCAGGAACCTGATTTCTAATGCAATCAAATTCTCTTTCCGTGGTAGTACCATAGAAATTGCCTGGAAACGGACCGATACTTCTGTAGAGGGGATGATTACTGATCACGGTATCGGTATTGAGCCCGACAGGTTGAGGAACTTATTTAAGGCGGATAAAAATAGTGCAACGCGTGGAACCGAACAGGAACGTGGTACAGGGTTGGGGCTCTTGCTTTGCAAAGAGCTTGTTGAAAAAAATCAGGGGAAAATTTCTGTAAGCAGTACACCAAAAATTGGCAGTACATTTTCTGTTTCTTTTCCGGCAATTGATTAGTTTTATGGGGATGATTTTGAATATTTCTTAAAATTATAGATTTATATGATTACTAATAACCACTCTTATTGGTGGCTGGTTCTTTTCAGCATTTTTTTTGCTTATACTCCGTTATTTTCTCAGGTCCCCGATGAAAGTTGGAAACTTTATGATGATTCTCAGGTCGCAAAAGTTGAAATCACCATGTCGCCAGCTGATTTACAATGGATGTATGCCAATACCGACAGCGATTCATGCCACGTAGCGAAAATCCACTTCAAAAATAAATATATTGATGAAACTCTCGATAGTGTTGGAATCCGCCTTCGCGGGGCAACCTCACGCGATGCAAAAAAGAAATCTTTCAAGATATCATTCAATGAATTCCTTAAGGGAAGCAGGTTTTATGCCGTAAAAGACCTGAACTTTAACGGTGAACATAATGATCCTTCCATCATTCGTAGTAAATTGTGCTTCGATCATTTCTCGCGTATACGCTTTAAAGCTGCACGGGCTTCACATGCCGAATTGTATATAAATGGTACCTATTATGGTCTGTATGTTTCCGTTGAGGGTATCGATGATACTTTCTTAAAACGAAACTTTTCCGATGATTCCGGTAACCTGTGGAAATGCCTGTATCCGGCGGATTTGAAGTTTCTTGGCTCTGACCCCAGCATTTATAAAAATTTACTAAATTCCGGTGTACCGGCATATGAACTGAAAACGAATGAGGCAGCAGGTGATTTTACCGGTCTGGTTCATTTGATAGATATTGTGAATAATACATCAGATACTGTTTTTCCTGATTCGCTTGAAGCGAATATTTGTATAAATGAAGTTTTAGAATATCTTGCACTCAATGTACTTTTTGGCAGTTGGGATTCCTATTGGTCACTGAAAAATAATTATTACCTTTACAATCAGCCGTCAACCGGTAAATTTCATATAATTCCGTATGATTATGATAATTCATACGGTGTTAGCATGTGGAATATTCCCTGGGCCACAACCGCGTTTTATGCCTGGCCAAAGGTAGAATCGGGCAACCGGCCATTGGCAGATCGAATGATGGCGAATGCTCAATATCGAAATCTCTATACGCATTTTTTAGAGTTCTATAGGGACCACACATTTAATCTTTCATTATGGGAATCTCGCCTTGATTCGCTAAAAGCTCTCATTCGCCCTTCCGCGGTTAATGATACATACCGAACACAGGATTATGGTTTTACCATAGCACAATTCGATAATTCCTATACAGCAGGCAGTTTTAGCTATTTACATGTAAAGAACGGTATAAAACAATACGTTAATCTTAGGAATAATAGTATTGCAACTCAGATAGAATATTTGTTCGCGAATCCAATCGTCTACAATATTTCGGTTTCTCCGGAAAGGCCCGCGGCGACCGACACAATTACCGTAGCCATTTCCGCTTTTGACAACTCCGGCCTGAGTGAAACATCAATGATGTTATCGATTAACAATGGAAGCATGCAAACCATTCCAATGGTATTTTCTCCAATTGCAGGCACTAACCGCGTAGAAGATGCTGATCGGTATATTGCAAAGATTTCCCCGTTAGGATCAAAGGGCATTGCTTCGATCAGCTTCAAAGTAAAAGATAATCAGGCTCAGAGCCAAATATATCCTCGTAAAGGGCCATTTACTATTTCTGCATCGCCTGCTCCGGTAAGCAAACTGGTAATTAATGAATTCCTGGCGGACAATACCAGTTATCCTGACCCATCGGGTGATTTTGATGATTTTGTAGAGATTTATAATCCTACTGATTCGATTATTAAACTTACCGGTATGTATTTAACGGATACTCCGGGGAATTTAAAAAAATGGCGGTTTTCGAAAGACTCATTATCGATTCATCCGAAAGAATTTGTTGTCGTGTGGTGCGATGAACAAACCACTCAACCAGGACTGCACGCAAATTTCAAGCTCAGTAAATCGGGTGAATATATTGCACTTACCGATACTGACGGTGTGACCGTTTTTGACTCTCTCTCATTTGGTGTTCAGACAACAAATATTTCCTATGGACGTTACCCGGATGCAGGGAAGTGGGGATTTATGAGCCCAACTCCCGGGATGAAGAATAGCCCCGTCTCCGTTTCAGATAAACCTGTTGGAAAATCATTTTCATTGGAACAGAATTATCCGAATCCCTTTAACCCGGTAACAAAGATACGTTATGAATTGCCGGTTTCAGGTATGATACAGCTGCGAATTTTTGATGTTTTAGGAAGGGAAATCCAATCTCTCGTTAATCAGTTCCAGCCAGCAGGTAAATATACTGTGAATTTTAATGGCGAACGGCTTGCCAGTGGTATTTATTACTATAGCCTGAATGCCGGAGGTCAAATAACTACACGAAAGATGGTACTTATAAAATAGCATTACTCAGCTAGAGCTAATGAAGCCGCTATCGTACTGGTTGCACCATGTTTGTGGAAAATCTTGGCGCACTCAGAAATTGTGGCTCCTGTTGTAATTACATCATCAATAAGCAGAATGTGCTTGCCTTCAAAATTTTGGGGACAAGGTGATACAAATGCGTTACGAACATTTTCCTGCCGTTCTTCGAGTGAAAGGTGAGTTTGAGTTCCCGTATTCCGAATTCGTTTAATCCAGCGGGTTTGTAATGGAATATGTAATATGTCGCTTACTCCTTCAGCGATATACTCTGACTGGTTAAATCCCCGCTCAAATCTTCTGTATTTGTACAATGGCACCGGTATTATTGCTTCGGGAGTCAGAGACCCCAATTGCTTAATTAAAGCTTGCCCTAACATCCTTCCCATTGACCGGCCCACCAGATATTTACCATTATATTTAATGGCGTGAATAGTTTTTTGAATTTCGGTATGGTTCTCAAAGATATATAGAGGAAAGAAGTCCTGCACTAAACCTTTATCACCGAATTTCTTCTTTTTCTCGAATAGCCGGAGTGTCTCGGGAACCGGTTGGAAATTTTGCAGACAATCAGGGCATATAAACCGGTTATCATGAATTATATTAGCACAACAAATACATTCTGCGGGTAAGAATACGTCAAGTAGCGAGTTAAGAATAGAGTTAAAAGCAACATTCATTAAAGCATTCCTGATCTTTTTCGCATCAACCACTCGAATGAGAAGAGAAGAATGACGACGACCAGGGTCCACATATTATTCCATAAAGGAATTTCGGAAATGCTAACTTTTTCGGATTGGTTTTGAGTAGAAAGTTTTTTAAGAATCTCCAGGTATTTCGGGGGTATTGTACTGAAATACACCTCACCACCGGTATTTCTACTCAGATTAGTAAGGAATGCTTTATCAGTAGTAGAGTTTTGTAATTCCAAATCTTGTCCCCCAATGGTAATTCTACCCGTTTTTGTTAGATGCGGGGTCCCCTCATAACGAGCAATGTATGTATAATCACCTGTCGCAGGTACTTCAATACTGCTTTCATAAATCCCATTATTAATCGGATTAAACTGTACCGTGTTCTTAAAGTTCTTCCCAATAAGTTCAAGGGTAATTTTTTCGTCAGATAGCGGGTTGAAGCTTTCATCATAGAGTTCAGCCGCAAAATCGATTCTCTCTCCGAGTGTATAAACTTTCCGTGAAGTATGGACTACGAGGCGTTCATGATCTGAACCTGCGGTAAGCCATTTATTGCACGCGAGAATGAATCCACCGAAAAACTCCTGATGGCCTTTAAGTGAAAGCTGCCACCGCCAAATATCTTTTACCAGCAGTGTTATACTCCGTTGGTTCCCGATACTACGGGCCGCTAAAATTGGTTGTTTAAGGATATTTGTTCCACTTTTGAATAATAAAAGTACATCAGATTCAGGTTTTGCCACTGCATCGTAATTCAGGCGAAGAACAGGCGGAAGATCATTCCAAATGGCTGCATCAGCCATGCCGCTGGCCAAAAGAATGGGATGTCGTAAATTATCTCCCGATATTACAACCTGCCCGGGCAATGAACCGGCTGGCCCTGGTTTTATGCGAACAGGCATCTGATCACTTAATAATTCAAGTTTTGTTGTTGCATTCTGTTCCGGAGGTATGATAAAGAACGGTTTATGGTTCGTTTTAATATGTGTTAATAACTGCTGTACTAATTGCGGCGAACTACCGTCAAGCGGAAAGTTAATAAAGAAATATGCCGAGGCGCTATCCAGAACTCGTGAATTGTATGGTTCCAATGTTTTGTTTTGACCAATTTCAACTATTGTTTTGATGATCAGGTTTGTATCTGCCTGTAATGCATTTTTAATAAAAGTAAGATCAGCAGAAGGTGTACCTGCCACAAGTAGTATTTTTTGTTTGCTTTCTTTAACCGTAATAAATATAGTTTTGGAGTTGTTATCGCGGTTCGATTCTCCATTGACCAGATCAAGTGTTGCAGTGATCTTCTTTTCTCCTGCGGTTTTGGGAGTGTAGTCTGTTGTTATCTGATTGATGCCCTCACTTAATGTAATTGTTTTTTGAGAAATCTGGTTTGTCTCTTCATACAGGTGAATTGTGGCAGCTTTTCCACCTAGTTTGTTACATAAAAGATTAACTCTAAGTGGAGTAACCACTCCGGCATATATTGGGTTATTTGCAAGAATTTCGGCAATCACAATATCTTTTTTCGCGGTAGTATCACCACAAGCAACAGAAAAGACCGGAATATGAATACGTTCCAATTTCCCTGTCGGATCTTCACCCTCATTTTGAATACCATCTGATATCAATGTAATTGAAGAAACAGGTGATTCAGATTTCAACAACTCGGCAGGTATTTCGGAGAAATTGGTTGCAGATTCTTTGTACTGTAGAAATTGAACACTGTCTTCAGATATCATTTTTAGATTACTGCCGAAAGAATAGACTCGTAAAGTGCCGCCTGGTACAGTTTCTCGAATTAATTTGATGAAATCATTGACGAGTGATTTTTTCTTGTAACCCTGTGACTCATTACTCATGGAGAAAGAATTATCGATAAAAACATAATGCAGTGGCTGTAATATGCTTTTTCTGGTAATCGAAATAATAGGTTCAGTCGCGAGTAAAATTGCAAAAATAACCGCGAGAAAACGTAAAGTACGCAGGATATTTTTTTGCAGGCGGGAAGAGGAAGGGATAGTATACCGGTAATAATACCACATTACAATTGCCGTAGCAATTACCAGAAAAACAAATATCCAGGTTGTAATACCCGCGTGCAAAGAAAAAGTAGTGTTCATCAGATATTCATTTACTTAGAGCGATAAATCAGGAATATTCCAACTATGCATTTTATCGTAGGTCTCATGGTCTGTGAGATCAAAATGTATAGGAGTTACCGCGACATAGTCGTTTTTTACCGCGCATTCGTCATATTCCATTGATGTATCAAGTGGAACCAGAGTGCCTGTAAGCCAATAGTAATCTTTACCATATGGGTCAACTCTTTTTTCATAGATGTCATCCCATTTCGATTTACCCTGCTTTGTTAACAAAATGCCCTTGATTTCTTCTTTTGGTTTATCGGGCACGTTAATATTCAATAAGGTGCCTCGTGTCAGTCCTTTTTCTTTTACAAGCATACAAAAACGGGCGGCTATTTGTGCAGCCAGGGTAAAGTCAGTTACATCATGACTCGCTACCGAGATAGCAAGGGCAGGTATATCCATAATTGCCGCTTCACGTGCAGCCGATACTGTTCCTGAATATATTGTGTTTGTTGCCGTGTTGGAACCGTGATTAATACCCGAGACAACTATATCAGGATTCATTTGTAAAATATTTCTGACACCCATTTTGGTGCAATCTGCCGGGGTACCATCAACCGCGTACCCGAAAAATTCATTGTTTATATAGTGTTTTTTTACCCGAAGTGGAAGCTTCATCGTAATTGCGTGGCCAACCGCGCTTTGTTCGGTAAGAGGTGCTACTACGGTTACATCTCCAATTTTCTTTAATTCCTGAGCCAGTGCATAAATTCCAGCACTGCTAATACCATCATCATTACTTATGAGAATTTTCAAGGGGCACCTTAAATGTGTATAATTAAAGAAGAAAATATAACAAAGAATGAGCGAAAATCAGCCACTATGTTTAAATAATTCCCCTAAATTCCAGGGAGATCATTCATGTAAAATTTGTAATTATACAGTAGTAGAAGTCAAATGTATTTCAGGAAGTTATGTTTCGTAAAAACTCAGTTTCATGAATTCCGTTTGATTGAAAATACACTACCTTATTTGACAAATCGGCGGCTTTAAATTGATAGTGTATAACCTCGGCTTGCCCAATGAACATTGATTTGGCTTCAATATAAGTTCCCTGCGCCACCGGATGCAATATAATGGTCAGATACACTGTAGATTTTAACAACCGTAAATTTGAGAATTCATCAGTGAAATTCGCCAACCTCATTGTCTGTTCAGCGTCAAAATCCTCTTGAATTATGATAGTCTGGCCGGTTGAAGAGATGATTTTACAAGGATACGCGCGTGTAGTACAATATTTCTCTATTCTTTGCTGTAAATCCGCGGGGGATCTATCAGAATGAAGTGAGTTTATGGTTTGAGTAAGCTTGCCGGAGTGAAAATGCTCATGGCATCCAAACGATAGTAAAAGTATGGAAATCAGGGGTAAAAATAACCTGGTCATATAATCAAATACGTGGTTATGAACTTATTCAATCGAGTAATTTATGCAAAGATCGAAGTAAATAATGGGAAATCAGAGGGGAGGTATAAAGATTTTATAAAGATTAGTCTTTTTTTATTAAAAAAATTAACTACACCATAAAGAAAACCCCCCGCCAGACAACGAAGTCGGCAGGGGATTTCAATTATTTTATAGTCTCCATATTACGGATTAGTTTTTTTGAATCGTAAGGAGCGGGTTCTCCGCCCAAATATTTATTGAACCATTCCAGGTGAGCGTTATAGTAGAGCGGCATAGATTTAATACCGCTTGGCCAGTGCCCATCATTCTTAAATATAACTAATCGGGCATCAATATTCTGTTTCTTTAATGCAGTAAAATATTCCATACTTTGAGTATAAGAAACTCGGAAATCCTTCTCACCGGTAATTATTAATGTAGGGGTGGCAAAGTTTTTCACAAATTTAGAAGGAGAGTATTTTTCGTATAATTCCGGATTTCCCCATGGTGTCCCTTTCAGATCCCATTCCGGGAACCAAAGTTCTTCGGTGGTACCATAAAATGATTCCAGATTGTATAATCCCATCATTGATGCAAGACACTTAAACCTTTTAGTGTGTCCCTGCAACCAATTCATCATGTAACCACCATATGACCAACCCATAGCTGCCATCCGCGTAGAATCTACATAGGGCAGTTTTGCCAAATAATCAGTCACCATCATTACATCCTGATACACCTTTCCACCCCAGTCACCGGAAATTGCTGCAGTATATGATTGGCCGTAACCAGTTGAACCATGCGGATTCGGAAAAGCCACGATATATCCATAACCGGAGTATACCTGTGCATCCGGCCGGTAGGCATCCATCCATTGGCTCTGGGGTCCGCCGTGTACATTAATGATCAATGGGTACTTTTTCGCCGGGTCGAAGTTATGAGGGGTAACCAGCCAAACATGAACTTTTTTGCCATCGGCTCCGGGAATCCAAAGTGCCTGGGGAGTACGAAAATCGACTTTTTGGGTTATTTCTTCGTTATGAAAAGTCAACCTGGTTTCTTTGGAATCCTTCAGATTCTGACAGTAAATATCTACAGGACTATTCATTAACCTGCTAGTGAAATACAATTCTGCTCCCGTTTTTGAAGGAATGAAGCCACCTACTGCTCTGGAGGGAATTACTTCAGCGTATTTTTTTGTATCCACATCAAGCTTAAAAACAGGTGTATATCCCAGTACATCTCCGGCAAAGAAAATGGATTTTGAATCAGGTGCCCAGACAGCATCGGTTACCCAATTATCAAAATCTTCAGTTAATACAGTACGCGATTTTGTTTGCATATCGTAGAGAGCAAGTATGAACCTATCGGATTCATACCCGCCCTGCCTCTGAAATTTATATGCAATATATTTGCCGTCAGGTGAAAATACTGCACCACCATCGGAGCCGGTATTATCTTTTGTTATATTTTCTGTTTGCCCGGTAAGCATATTATAGAGCCATAAATCTGTATTGGTATTATTACCTTTATTTTCTAAAGGATTAGCTGAATAAACTAAAAATTTATTATCGGGACTAATTGCAAATCCACCGCCACCTGTAGAAAAGGCAGGGCAATTATAGTTGTACGGTGTAATATCTTTAATAGA
>JAJTBZ010000037.1 GCA_021286645.1 Ignavibacteria bacterium | reverse complement strand
CGTTTTCTCGTCTCGCAGTTTCATTAATCGCAGCAATAATTTTAGTTTACCTGATAATGGTAGCTTTATATAACTCTCTCAGGCATCCACTCGTTGTATTGTTTTCAATACCCCTGGCCCTGATTGGGTCAATACTTGCCCTGGCTCTTACAAGAGAAAGTCTGAATATTTTCTCGATAATCGGCAATATCGTATTAATCGGGTTGGTTGCTAAAAATGCAATTCTTCTGGTCGACTTTACTAATCATCTCCGCGCTACCGGGTTAAATGCCCGTGACGCGCTTCTGGAAGCGGGTGCTGAAAGGTTACGCCCTATTCTCATGACTACTCTCGCTATGATATTTGGAATGCTTCCTATAGCCATAGCGTCCGGTTCGGGTGCAGAATTAAAAAATGGAATGGCCTGGGTTATCATCGGAGGTTTAAGCAGCTCACTGGTTCTGACCTTAGTAGTAGTTCCCGTTGTATATATGGCATTCGAAAAATTAGTAGAACGCTTTGGCAGGAAACATAAATCTGCCGAAACTACTATATAGAACACTGGCACATCTTCCCGGCAGGGCAATCCCCTGCCGGGATATTTTATTTAATACTGTATCATAAAGTGCAATTATGGCTAAACAAAGTAAAACTTTCGATAAATTAAGCGAGGGCATCCACCGGGTAGGGCAGTCAGTTTTTCCTCTTCGAATGTATTTATATGACCCTTCACTTGAGTTTTTGGAATTTCTACTGCAACAAAACTCGTGTGCTGATTGGAATATCTATATAAATAGTCCGAATCAGAACCTGCTTAATGCGGCTCTCTACAAGTATGGAAAGAGAACCTCTCTTAAAACCGAACTTATCAGCCAGAGCAGTCAGGCGAATATTGAATTTGCCATCAACAAGGCATATCATACATACGGTGGTTTTGATTATGCCATTAATAATTACCGGTTACCGGATTCTCCAACAAATCTAATAGACTGTTCTCCCGAGTTATGCAGTAATGAATATCGGGCAATTTTTGTTAATGTATTTCTTTTAATAAAATATATGGTCTCTCTGATGCTCGGGAACAGCAAAGGCGGAAAAATTATCAATTTGTTTCATCATAGCTGTTCCGATTTTACCAAAAACGAGCACGCGCTATATTCGTTACTTTGCGCTGTACGCGGGCTGTGCGAGTCGGTAAGTTTCAGCTACACATTAAACCGGATCACCATTACTTCATATCTTTTAACCACTTCAGTGCAGGGAAGCGCGGGTGACTATCACTACCAGAATGGTGATATTTTTGATCTATGCTCACCGAAAGGTATTATCCGTACGAATGAATTGGGACGGGAATTATCGAATATACAGGACAGTAAAAATTACAGTAAGTAAACATGTTACCTCGTGCTTATCAACGAGGAATCAAATATTCAGTATCCTTTTAATTACTTCTGCTACTTTTGGCAGAGCGGCTAATACAGGCGCGGAGAGCTCGGTTTTCATGGATGCAATCTCAGATATAGTACATCATCTTTGAATTATTAAAATAATTACACTTCCATACTAAATAATTCACGGAATTAAATTCGCAGAAATCCCCTTTCCGACAATCCAACTATATCTGATTCAGTTAATCACTTCAGTAAAAGCATCTTTTTACTTGTAACTGTGTTTCCACATTGAAAAACACAAATATAAATGCCCGATGGGTATTCAGAAGCATTCCATGTAACACTATATTCACCGGGAGACAGATTTTCATGAACTAAAACAGATGTCTCCTGCCCAAGTAAATTGTATACTTTAATTCGAACGGGAAGTCCGCTTTGGCTTACACTGTAGTGAATAACGGTTGTTGCATTAAATGGATTCGGGTAATTCTGCAACATCCCGTTTTTAAGCGGCAGGTTCGTTTTTCCATCCACCAGACCAGCTGCATCCTGATATACAGAAAATTTAATTGCATCGGCTCGTAATACTGTTGAAGCAGGCGCCTGTTGAGCTTCGGTGACAGTTACCTGCACCGGGCTGATTGCATCAAGATCACAAGTCCCTATCTTAACCCAATTGCCGCTATTCGTGTTTTGGTTAAACGATGCAGTATCTTTAACTACTCCATTTTGAACAATGGAATATTTTGCGTTTGTAGATGCATTCTGAGTCGCAGGTACTATATACCAGACATCAAACTTTCCGGATTGCTTTAACGAGGCGGTAAATGTTGCGTACGGCTTTGGCGACTGGCTGGCGGCTGCATACCTGCTCGTAGTACTATAAGCATGCGCGTTACTATATGCCCATGTCCCAAATTCCTTGTACCCACCGGTATCATCATTATCGGTAACTGTGAAGTAGTCGGTAACTTTTACATTAACAACTACTTTAATAACCTGGTGCCCGGGGTCTGTTGATCGTAGTAAAACAGTATCGGCATACTGCCCTTTCTCAGGGCAACTGAATCGCAATCGCAGAACTGAGCTGCTCATTGCCGCAATTGGAAAAGGCAGACCAGATGCTGTACAGGTTAATCCTGACTGCGAGAGTACTGAGGTTATCGATAAACTGTCGATGCCATGATTATAGACGGGTATATTGATTGCAATAGTATCAAACTTGCTTACTTCGCCCGCATTAATTACAGTGGCCGGTATAACAATTTCTTTCTGCTTAACTAAAGCAGAAATTTTTACTGCATCGGCGGTGAGAACCTTGCCCTGGTTTTGCGCGCCCATTGCTTTAAGTTCAACATAATAATTATTTCCTGCATTTAGATTAACGGTATTTATATACTGCCAGTCATTAAAAGTAAAATCTCCATTATAAGTACGTGAGTTAAGCTCACCCGAGCTGTTAGCTACTTTTGCTATAATTGTTGTACAGGGACTTGTTGTTTTAGGAGATTGAATAAAAATATTATACAATCCGTTAGAAGGAACTGTAAACGCCCAGCGTGCCGCTGCCGAATCTGTGGCAGATAAAACTGCCTGCCGTGAACTCTGACCCCAGCATACCTGCGCGGCAGAAGTCCATGCTCCATATACTTCCTGATAACCATTGCTTTCATCGTCAAGATAAATATCGTCAGGGAGAAAATTCATGAATTTCGTTGCAAGATTACCGGAAGTATCGGTAACTGCCACGCCCGCTTTTGCAGCGAATGCCCGGGGAAAACCATCAACTGTTTTCCATGTATTCGCTCCAATCGGGACACAGTCCAGACGGCTATAGTTCTCATAGATATCTTTCATTGCCACGAACGGTTGTGCCTGAAAAATGGCTTTATTCGTTTGAATAATCAAACTTGTTAACCCGGCATCACTTTCTTCCGAAATAGTTATCAGAGGAGGAGTAAAATCAGTTGTCTTTTTCCATAACTGCATGGCTTCAACCGCAGTGCAATATTTAAATTTCACCGAGGGATATGCCGTGGCGGCATTATGTGCCAATGAATCCAATTTTTGCATTCCGGGAAGAAATGGATCATCCCAAACATGAGCCCACACGCACAGAATTTGATCCGTGCCGGCACCTGCCCTGGCAAAAATACTGTTCATTACCGATTGCGATATAGCGGTTACATAATTCGACCGGAGTTCGTATCCTTTCAAATTTCCCCGAACCTGGTAGTCAGTGGCCGAAGGATGATACGGGACGTACTCCGAAACACTATGTGACCAATCATAATTATTATCTATCGGTTCAACTGTATCCTTATGAATCTCAAGATATTGGTTATGCATAGAAAAGGGGATCCATTTATCGAGATAATTTTGCCAGTCGTTATCCATGTAATTCCAACCGGCACGGAATGAAACCGGAAATATATTCTCTTCAATAAGATACTGCGCCAATGTATAATCGAAATCGTCTTTGTATTCAGAGAATGACTGCGCCTGGTTCCAAAAATATTGCCCATCCTTATTGTAGTCTGTCCATACAAAAGAGTGATAATGGAGACTTAATTCATCACCCAAAGAATTAAATTGCATTCCGTATGCTTTTTTCGCAACCCACGGGACCATAGTATTCGCGTGGGGAACATTTTTATTATCGGCATAGCGATAAATATTGCCGCCCATTAACCACCAGGTAAATTTAACTTTACCCCCGTATGAGTCAGAAAAAGAATTTCGATATGAATTTTGCATCGCCGCAAAGTAATGACCTGTAGCATCAGGTATTGCGGTTAAATTGTAATGACATACGTACGAATTTGTTGACATCCCGTCCCATAACGCTGTATCGGAACCGAGAACTATATATACCTTATTTTGAGGTTGTATGGAACATGTAAGGAGTGCAAATGCGAGGGTAATAATTATTCTGTTCATAAAATCTGTAATAACTTATTCAGTGTAACTCCAAACTAACAAATTGCGGCATTTTTTTCAAACCTGGTTATGCTTGTGTGATCAACGGCAAGTTGTACTGTTACCGGATAAAATCCGGAATTTTTGCAAAAATTCAGTAAATGGGCACAGTACAAAAATTATTCATAGCATAAACCGCTTAATTCACTTTTATAACCGTTCGAGTATTTTACAGGCTCTAAAATATCAACTGTATCCGGTTATTTGTAAGTTAGAACCGTTTAATTCAGATTTTTTATAACATGGCATCAACAATTCAGACAGAAATATTGCAGTTCCTTTCCTACTTCGCTATTACGGTGCATACCGATTGCACTTTCAGCGTTGAAGAGTACAGCAACGACTGGGAAGCCCACTTTATCGAACCGCTTCCTACCGATTATTCTGAATTACCTCTGATGAAAAACAATCCCGATTTACATAACTTCTTACTTCAGGCAATTCGGAACCGGGTGACCGAAAGGACCGGGATTATTCAAAATACTTTGTACCGGATGAAGGCTAAACCTGCCGGTAAACGTGGCAGGAAAAGTAAAGCAATGCAAATATATGCAGTACAAATGCGGGAACAGCCTGGCGGCAATTCCCCCATGAATCTGGATATTATTGATAGAAAATTCTCCCAATTATTTAACAATATTGGCGATGCCATTGTTGTAACCAATATTAATGGAACCATAACAGATTGCAACCCGGCATTTCTGCAACTACTTGGCCGTGAAAAGGCAGAAGTGATCTGCAAACCATATTCGCTGTATATATCCCCGGCCTGGCATAATCTTGAACAAAGTATTATTCGGAAAGAAGTGCTACGGCATCTCAGTTCGGAAATATACGAAATGGAACTCGAAAGCAAGAGCGGCCAGTCGGTGGCAGTTCTTGCACGCTCATTAATTATCTATGACGATCGCAATCTTCCGGCTGAATATTGGACTATTTTACGTGCAAAAACGGGAAATGACTTATATGAGCGTAAATTACGTGAAACCGAGGAAAGATTCCTGGTGGTTTCCGAGCATGCGAGAGAAATAATTTACCGATGCGAGTTACTGCCGGAATTCGGTATCTCATATATCAGCCCCAGTATTACCAGCATACTGGGATACTCACCAAACGAATTATATACCAATTGGGTACGGGTATTCGATATTGCCCATCCCGAGGATGCACATATTATTAGCATGTTCCTTGAAGATGCACACAAAGTACCGCTCACTTTTGAAATGAGACTCTTTGATATCAACAGGAAAATTATCTGGACCGAACATAGAATTTCGAAGATATACGATGAGAATAATAATGTAAAAGCTTTTGAGGGATTAGCACGGGATATTTCACGAAATAAATTTTACGAAGATGAACTGCGAGACAGCGAGGCCCGGTTCAGAAGCATTTTAGAAAATGCCCCCATCGGGTTTTATCGAACAGCTCCGGATGGTACCATTATCTACGCGAATCCCTACCTGGTCAATCTGTTAAAATATCGCACCGCTGAGGAGTTACTTTCGCAAAATCTCAACAACGGGAATCATTATCCGCACCCCGAACAGCGCTCCGATTTTCTTCAGGCGATTCAGAAATATGGCGGGGTTTATGGATATAAATCAATCTGGCTCGCAAAAGATGGCGAGCAATTGCATATTCGGGAAACCGCAATTGGAATACGTGGACAGGAGAGTAAATCCTATGCCTATATCGATGGATATATAGAAGACATTACCAAACAGGTTCGGACTGAAGAAGAGCTAAGGAAAACTGAATTTAAATACAAAACCATTGCCGACTGGACATATGATTGGGAATATTGGCTCAGTGCAGATAACACCACGTTGTTTATTTCACCTTCGGTTGAAAGAATAACAGGCTACCCCTCTGAGAATTTCATTAACGACAAATATTTTCTATCGAAAATTATTCATCCTGCCGATCTGGAGACCTGGCTTGAGCATTCAAGGTTCACAGATACCAAAGAATCCGGCAGTATGTACTGCGAACTTGATTTCAGGATAATAACACAATCGGGTGATATCCTGTGGATTCAGCATATTTGCAGAAAAATTTTCGATGATAATGGCACGTATGTCGGTATAAGGGCATCAAACCGAAACATTACTGACCGGGTGAAGGCCAATGAATTAATTAAAATACTCTCAACGGCTGTAGAACAAAGCCCCGTATCAATAGTTATTACCAATGAAGATGGAACTATTGAATACGCTAATAAAAGCTGTTATACAAATACCGGGTATTCTCCTTACGAAGTAATCGGGTCATCTACACGCATTTTCCAATCCGGAAAAACTCCAATCGCATTATATGAACAATTATGGCAGACTATTTTGCGTGGAGATGTATGGAATGGGCAATTAGAAAATAAGCGCAAAAATGGCGAGCTGTACTGGGAAGAATCTACCATCTTTCCGATTTTTGATAAGTTTGATAAAATTACCCATTTCGTTGCTATTAAAGACGAGATAACCACTCGAAAGGAATTGGAACATCAACTGGCCGAGTACCGGGAAAAACTTGAACAGCTTGTTGAGAAACGTACGGCACAACTACGCGATTCAGAAGAAAAATTCCGTGCCCTTGCTGAAAATGTTGATGATGCGATTATTCGTTTCGATAACAGGCAATTTGCCTCATATATTAATCCTACTGTAGGCGTTCCCCCTGAAGGCATGTCCGTTTCGTGGTATCTCGCCCGGCAAATTATTAGTCGGAACTTCTCCCGTGATTTGATGCAGGCTCTTAAACACGCGCTTAAAACAGTTTACCGGGAAAAACGTAAAAACCGTTTTGAATTTCAGATGCCCGACAGTACCTGGATCGATTGGATGCTCCTCCCGGAATTTGACCAGGATGGTAATGTTTTTAGCGTTATCACCTCAGGACGGGATATTACTGCCCTGAAAAAATATGAAGAGCAGGTTCAGCAGGCTCTTAAGCGCGAAAAGGAATTAAATGAATTAAAAACAAGATTCATTTCTACAGCCTCTCATGAATTCCGAACTCCATTAGCTTCTATTCTCACTTCGGCACAGTTGATTTACCAATTCCATGACCGGTGGGACGATGAAAAGCTCTCTCTCAGGTATAATGTGATACGAGAATCTGTTGATTTCATAACAAAACTTATGGATGAAGTGCTTATTATTAGCAAATCTGAATCCGATGGCATAAGCGTAAGTTTCGACAGATGTAATATTTTTGAATTAATGAATGGTTACATTGCGGAAATGTCTCCAACAATTAAGCGTGGGCAGTCTATTTCACATGAACATATCGGCGGAGAAGAAATACTGAATGTAGATAAAAAGATATTATACCATATAGTTTCTAATCTCATTTCAAATGCTATTAAATATAGTTACGATAACGGGAAAATAGTCATTCAAACCGAACAAAAAGATGGAGCATTTTTCATCAGGGTGCAAGATTTTGGCATCGGGATTCCGGCTAAAGATATCCCGAATATTTTCTCGCCATTTTATCGATCGGGCAATGTTGGTCTAACCGAGGGAACCGGATTAGGGTTAAATATTGTTCAGCATATGGCCCGGCAAATTAATGCTCATGTAGATGTTCAAAGTGAACTTAATAAAGGATCCATTTTTGAAGTTACAATACCAGTATAGCGGATATGCCTCATCCAACGTGGAAAGTACCATTCAGGTATCGGGATATTACCATTTACATCAATTCCCTTTGATAACTGAAGGGACTCCACGATTATGCAGAAGCCGTTTTACATTTTTTCATATAAGCAGAAAAAGGCTTTCAGGTTACAAAAAAAAACTTGTACTCATAAGCTCTGCAACTCTGAACAGAGCATTAAGAAGCCGCCTGCAGTTATTATATTACTGCATCAGGCTTCTTTTTTTTTTGCGCTTATTAGTACAAGAAGGCGGTATAACATATGAGTGATACAAGAACGAAAATATTAGTAATCGAAGACAATGTTAGTCTGTTAACAAATTTGTGCTATTTCCTCGAGGAAATGGGATACCAGGTACAGTCGGCTGCCGACGGTCTGGCAGGTATCAATTTGGCTAAATCCTGGCGGCCAAATCTCATTATTTGTGACATCAGTATCCCGATCAGGGATGGATATGAAGTCATCAAGGAATTAGGACAGGATCCCCAAACCCGGGTAATACCATTTATCTTCCTTACTGCGAAGGTTGAAAAGGAAGATATGCGCCGTGGTATGATGTTGGGTGCTGATGATTATATATATAAACCATTCGCGTTTGAGGACTTGCTCAGTTCAATAAAATTACGACTGGCTAAAGTACAAATGTTCAGTACGCCTGCTCAGGAAGATTCCAAACTTTCGCTTGATGAAAAAATATTAATTAAAACCGGTAAGATTCGCGCCTATTACGCGCTTCGTGATCTAAAGTATATTAAGGCACAAAATCCATACGTGTATCTTAAATTCAAGGATGGCAAGTCTACATTAATACGCGAATCGGTAAATTCATGGGAATTAAAATTGCCGGAATCGACATTTATTCGGATTCACAGGACCTGGATCATTAATAGAAATTTTATCGAATTTATCGACACTAAAGGAAAAAGCACCTGTACGGTACGCCTGAAAACTGAAGATGAGGACATTCCGATCAGCAGAAGATATAAAAGAAAATTTCTGGATTCGATTGAATAATTTTTTCTTTTTGCGGAACTCACTTTATTTATTTCCTGTTTTTCAGGATACGTGCAACAATAATAATGGATTAAATAATGCCTGACATAGAATATTTATATATAAGTTTATCACTTGCACTGATCGTGCTTGGAGCGATCTTTCTTTTGTTTGGAGTAATTTCCGATAAGCGGAATCAAAAACGCCTCCAACTGCAAATTGCTCAACACAGGGCTCAACAGGAAACAATGGAATTATATCTCCGCAGGCAGCAGTTCGCATTGCAACAGATTCAGAAGGTACAAACCGAACCGTATTTTTCTGCCCGGCAAACTTCCGAGAGACCGCGGTTCACTACGGTTAATGATTTTTACTATTAAGCTCAACAGGAAGGATTTTCCCTTCCTGTTTTCTCCGTTTACATACTACCCGTTCCCCGTTTAATTCATCTTCATTTACTAAATCTGTTATTTTCCTCATATTTCCTTTCAACCGCCGGAAGTTTATTTCGCTGTTGAGCACGTAATAACCCGGCAAGCTGCATAGCTCATTCGCGTGCGAAATACTATCTTTCCAGCAGTAGAGATATAATGGTATTGCCCGGGCATCAATATCAGGATAAAATAAATGCGAGGTTACGATATGACATCCGATTCACCAACTCTCAAATACTTTGCCGGCGAGGCATTCACTTCACGAAATGTATCTGACAATCCGGAATTTCCTGTCGCGTTAATTATCGAAGATATTGTTCGGGATTCAGTTTTTGTTAACCGCGCTGCACAAGCTCTCCTGGGAATTACCGCATCAGGCTCCTGGTCAGATTTTTTTAAGCCCCTGTTAACTGCCGCGGATTACGAACGCTTCTTGATGAATAAGCACGCTCTGCTTCATTATAACCTGCCTTATACTGAGCAGGATATTCCAATCTCGCACCCTGATTCTTCAATTGGCTGGATACAGATTCATTCTGAATACATGCGAACAACAAAAACCGATGACTGCTGTCTCGTACATGTGTTTACCGATATAACTAAATATAAAGTCAAAGAAATTCAATTACTCGGCAGCCTGGAAGAGTTCAGGGAAATGAAAATAGTTCGTGATAAAATAAATGCTATTATTGCCCATGATCTCAGGGCCCCGTTTCAGGGATTATTATTTATTACCGAATCATTGGCACACGATCTCGAATCAATCAGTATCGCGAAAATTAAGGAAATGGCAAGCCTGCTATTTAACCTAACATCAACTACTTTGCAGGAGCTGAATGATTTACTTATTTGGGCAAAGGCTCAATCCGGTCTGTTGCAAACTTCTCCACAGCTTACCCCAGTTATCGATTTAATAAAAAAAGCAATAGCCCCACTGGTCTGCAACAGTAAAGCCCATAACATCAATTTTTCGCTTCACCTGGTGCCCAATTTAACCATATATGGCGACCGGCAAATGGTTATTCTATTGTACAGGAATATTATATCCAATGCACTGCAACATTCACCCGATGATTCCACTATTTCTATATTTGGCAGCGCTGAAAGCGCCTACACCAGAATAGATATTCTCGATGAAGGGCCCGGTTTATCAACCGGAGATCTGGATATATTTAACGGGGCAATGCCGGAATTACATTCTTCCGCGATGAATTCGAGTTTTATAAAAGGACTTGGACTGCCGGTCAGCAAAGAGTTGGCAAAGCTTAATAATGGAAAAATAACAGCTCAAAACACATCGCCATTGGGAGCAAAAATATCAATTTCGCTTCCGTCTTCTCCACCGGTAAATTAGTGATGCATATAGCTTAACTGGGCATTTCTTTCTCAAGTTGATTGAACATAACAGCACAAATGTTCAGTTTAATTCGATATTTATATAATTTAACCGATTAATTGTTTTTTTGATAATTTTTCAGATCCATTCATTGGTAATTTGGTGATTTATGTAATATATTTACGAAATGTGCCTATTACAGGTCGCATCTTTCCGGGAGTGAGTATAATACAAACAAAGTTTCATTTATTGCAACCACCATATTATTGAAAATGCATTCTGAACCTATTCATTTTATAAGTCCGAATGTCCGGCTGCTAATCGACCTTATCGATCAGCCTGCGGCTATTGTTTCAGAAGCATTACATATTGTTGCAATAAACACTGCATTCTCATCATTTTTTCAGATTACACAACAACACATCAGCCATTCACTCTTCCCTCTCGATCAGGTTTTTGCCGTACACGAGGTACTTAAAGAAAAGCTGTTGGAAGCCTTTGATCAGACCGGTCATTGCTCCACTCCGGTCCCGATAGAACATCAGGGATCTTCTCTCCATATCATCCTGAGAGGCATTGCTGATGAAAATGGCAAAAGATACGTAGTGGTTAAAATTCAGGCAGCCACTACAAAGGTTATGGATGAGTTAACGGCATTTCTTGCAAATAAACAGAAAATGCCCCATTCCGGTAACGGCAGATCTATGCGTAATGAACTTTTTGAATTTTTATTTTCGTCTCTATCAGTAGAATATATGTTGTATAAACGGGCCGCAACCCGTGGGCACGAAAACGCCATAGACCTTACCTGGGGTAATGCTAACGAAGAACTTAGAGAGAAAATTGCAGGAGTACTGGACAACCTTGATCAGCAGGCCAGTTCGGAGTTATTCACTTTGCACATCATTAATTGTGAAAATAACACGAAGCAATACCCGGTACTTTTTACAAAAATTCACTATGGTTACCATTATTTCGGCTCACTCGCCATAGTTACTCATATACTTTTTCCCTTAACCAATTCCGCAACTTCCGTTTGCCGCTTCGCGCTCAACTCTATTGCCATAGAAGAACATACCTCCTATCTTCAGGCTGCTCTCACAAGGGCAGATAATCGAATCGAGTTGTTGTTTGATTCAATTCCTATGATGGTGTTTTTAGTTGATCGCGATTTAAATATTTTTTTCATTAATGCTCAGGTAAGCGCTGAACTGGGATATATCCCCCACGACCTGATTGGCAGAAAATTCACCGATGTGGTTGCTCCGGAGCATCATAAACATGCACGGGCAGAGATCAACCGAAGTTATTTACATCCTGCGAAACAATTTTCCTGGGAATTACTAAAGGTAACTAAGGGCGGGCATAAAAAATGGGTAAGCGAAACCGGGAAATTTTTCCGCTTACACGATGAATCACCCCTGCTGCTCATTTTAAGTGAAGATATTTCCCGCCAAAAAAGCGACCGGGATTATATTCAAAACCTTAACGTCGAATTAGAAAAAAGAGTAATTGAAAGGACAAGGGAGCTCCGCATCAATGAAGAAAAATTTCAGAATCTGTTCGAGAGTTCACATGACGTTTTTTTTATCATTGAAAATGATGGCAGAATTTCAGAACTAAGCCCTGCAATCCAATTTTATAGCCATAGAACACGTGATGAAATAATCGGCACCAATATTCATGACAACAATATTGTTGAATTGAACGACATAAACGCCGCGTGGGAACAACTTGTTACATTTGGTGAAATAATTGATATGGAATTCCAATTAAATGGAATAAGCTCGGTCCCGTTAATTGTATCGTGCAATGCAAAAGCACGCTTCTCTGATTCAGGAACCCTGCTCCGAATTGAAGGATCATTCCGCAATATAACCGATCGGAAAACAACTGAACAGGCTCTATTAAAGAAAGTACAAACTGAAAAATTACTTGCCGGCATATCTGCCGGTTTTATTAATCTTCCACTTTCAAAAACCAGGCAGGCAGTAAAAAAATCTATACAGGCAATTGCCGAATACACCCGCTCTGATGTGGTACAGGTAATACTCAGTGAATCGATTGATATTCCCGGCAAGACACTCAGTTGGAGCAGCGCCCCCGCGCTGGGGCAAAATTCGGCCTTTCAACGCCAGTGTGTTAAATATGTTACTCCTCTTATACTACAAGAGGACATCATAAACTATAGCATACTTCACTTGTCCGGTAACGAAAACGATACATCATCCCCTGTTATATCTATTCTTAAAAGATACGGCATTATATCGGCACTTTTCCTGCCCCTTCACTACCGGAATCAAAAAATCGGCTTATTGGGATTTTATATTACACAATCAATTCCGGATTGGATGAGCGGGGATATTTCTTTCCTTACAATTTTACGGGAGATATACTCAAATCTTATTGAGAGAAAATTAATTGAGAAAAAGATAACCGAGGCGAGGAATCAGGCTGAGGAATCTCAAAAAATCAAAGAAGAATTTCTTACACATGTAACCCATGAATTTCGCACCCCCCTCAATGCAATTGTGGGTTCTACTTACCTGCTTAATAAAAGCCTCCTTGATAAAAAACAGAAGCAGTGGGTAACTACTCTTAAAGTATCTGCTGATACATTACTAACTTTAGTTAATGAGATACTGGAATATTCTGTTATACGGGGCGGCGAGGCAATAATTGAACATATTGATTTTTCTTTATCTTCAGCGGTCAATCGGGTTATACAACTGGCCAAAGTTCAGGCTGAAGAAAAGCATATCGCATGTAAAGTTATCATTTCACCCGATGTACCGGAGAACTTATCGGGAGACCCTGACCGCCTGGCGCAAATTTTAAGCAATCTGATTTCGAATGCAATAAAATTTACAGATTCGGGCAAAGTAACCCTCGCGATTAGTGTTCATAAAATTTTAAAAACAAGAACTCTGATACAGTTTGAAGTTTCTGATTCGGGAATTGGAATTGCATCAGAAAGATTGCATTCAATCTTTTCTACTTTTTCGCATGGTACCGGATCAGGGCAATCGGGGGCAGGCCTCGGGCTGGCAATAACCAAGCGATTGGTAGATTTACTTGAAGGTTTCATATCGGTTAAGAGTCAGCCGGAAAGAGGCAGTATATTCACCGTTACATTACCATTCGAGACTGCAACCAGTTCGTTTGAAGAAGATAGAAAAGCATACAGTTCGATTCACCCTCCTCATTTCAGGGGGCTGCGCGTGCTTGTTGTTGAGGATAACTCGTTCAACCAACTCATTATTCGGGATATATTAACACTATGGAAAGCAAAATTCAGCATTGCGCAAAACGGCAGTACCGCGTGTGATTTGCTGATAGCTAACCGGTTTGATATTGTATTGCTCGATATCGGCCTGCCTGATATGTCCGGTTACGAAATTGCAACTTTTATTCGTAATGAACTACCCTCGGATAAATGCCAACTTCCCGTTATCGCACTCACAGCCGGATCAACGGGTCTGGAAAAGGCCCGCGCATTGCATGTGGGTATTAACGACTATATAGTAAAACCGTTCTCTGAATACGAACTCGCTGAAAAAATCCAGGAATTGATCCCAAACTTACGCGAGAGAAATTCTCGACATACGACGCGGTTACTTTCAGAAATTGGTAAACGTCCGCCAAGGTATTTCAGAGCAGAGAAACTTCTTAATCAAAAATCTATTACCCGGGATTTTCTGGTACACATAATCGACTCATTTGCAGAAAACGCCCCGGCATTCATGAATGAATTAAAAGAATATTTCAACACGGGAAACCGAACTGAGATTGGCAAGATAGCGCATAAAGCAAAATCTATGTATGCATATTTACGCCTGACGAAAGCAGAACAGCTGTTAAAACGAATAGAGGAGAATGCACTCAATTCCGCCAAGGATGATTTATTGCGTGCAGACATTAATAAATTGGACCTGCTAACCCAAAAAGTGATTATTGAAATGACTGAAACACAACAGTTGTTGGGAAGAGATTTATGACACCAATATACTGCCTCATAGTTGAAGACGAAGCCATCTCGCGGCAATTTCTTGAACATTACGTCGAGCAGATAGATTACCTCTCCATCGTCGGCTCTTGCAAATCTGCAAAGGAAGCGCTTGATATACTGCATGACCAGCATGTCGATCTGATATTGCTCGATATAGAATTGCCGGGGAAAAATGGCCTTCAGTTTCTTGATGAATTGGATACTCCGCCGGCCGTAATTTTAGTTACAGCACGCGAGCAGTACGCGGTAAAAGCTTTTGAATACGATGTAATCGATTATCTCGTAAAACCTGTTACACTCCCGCGCCTTCAAAAAGCGACTCAGAAGGTACTAAAACTCCTCAATCAGGATACACAGAGTCCAAAACCTGAAGCTATTTTTGTAAAATCAGGCGCGAAACTACAAAAAGTATCGTTTAATAAAATACTATTTATCGAAGCTCAAGGCGACTATGTGCATATCATTTGCAGTGACAAAAAATATATTATGTATAACTCGATGAGTGAAATAATTCAGAAGTTACCGGAAGAAAGCTTTTCACGAGTGCACCGTTCCTATATTATTAACTTACAATTTGTCGATGGTATAATGGATAACGTGATTACATTAGGGAGTCATTCAGTCCCGTTGGGCAGCTCATATCGTAAGAATTTCCTGCAAAAAATCAGAAAATGAGTCTATTTAACTCATTTAATTATGTTTTATCGAAAAAAAACGGGCGTTCATCAAAAAGCTCTTTTTTTCTACTTTTTTAATTGTATCTTTGCGTCAAATTATTAGGACTTGTACTCATGAATATTGGACAGCTACTGCAAATATCTTTTTATGTTCTTGCGGCTGTGGTATTGATTGTTATATTTATTCCGGCAATGTACAGTTTGTTCGGAAAGAAAAAGACTCCACCCAACATACAAAACACCCGGCAGAGAGTCATGCCGCAGAATTTTCAGGTTACAAATCAGCAATGGACATCTTCACAGAGTGAACATATACCGCATCATGTAACACATGTTCAGATACCTCAAACAGAAAGCAAACCAACAACTCAAAGGCCCCGTCCGGGTAAATTTGAAGTATTTAATGACCTCAACTCGAAATCGGGTTCTGAAGTGAAAACAAAATCCTGGAATTCCCAGTGGCAATAGTCACTGATGAGGAATTAATATTTACTATCAGTTATTCATAAAAAATTCATAATTTTACGAAGAAAATCCTCAGGGATTTTCTTTTTTTTTCATAATAATTCTATGCGGAGTTTACATGTCGTTTTTTAAGAACGCTGCCGCGGCTGTCTCAGGCATAGCTGCCGTAGCACTTTTAGCCGTTTCATTTAACGCCTGCGGCGGCAAAGTTAGTAAATCAGATCTCAAGGATACCAACCAAAAAGCAAGTTACTATATCGGCTATGATTTTGGTAAAAATATGCGCAAGAATCTTGTTGATGTTGATCTGGATAAATTCATTGCGGGCGTTAAAGATGGCTTAAAGTCTGATAGCTCATGCGTGTTGGCAGATTCAGAAGTTGCCCGTGTAATGCAGGAATTTCAAACTGCAATTCGTTCAAAACAAGAAATGGCCCACCAGGTAGAGGTTCAAAAAGGGCAAAAACAAGCAACAGAATTTTTAAAAGAGAACGCTAAAAAGCCCGGTGTTGTCAGCCTTGCAAGTGGATTGCAATATAAGATTCTCAAAAGTGGAAACGGAAAAAGCCCCAAGGCAGATAGTTACGTAACCACTCACTATCGTGGCACTCTGATTGATGGTACCGAATTCGATAATTCCTATAAACGCAATCAACCCGCCCGGTTCCAGTTAAACAGCGTCATCCCCGGCTGGATTGAAGCACTACAGTTAATGAAAGAAGGCGATAAATGGATGCTTTATTTACCCCCGTCTTTGGCTTATGGCGATAAGACAATGGGTCCAATTACCGCAAATTCGGCTCTTATTTTTGAAGTTGAACTTATTAAAGTTGAAGATGCTTCCGCAGGTAAATAACCTGTTGTAGTAAAGACTTTATACAAACGTATTTATCCCCGCTCCTGCGAATGTAGTAGCGGGGATTTTTTATGCCCTCAATGCTTCTACGTCGCTGTTTATTCGTTCTTTTTTCTCACCGGGATATTTTATCTTACGGTTATCAACTCATTTAGTTTCGAAGAAAGTGCTATGACCAAAACCCAGACTCTCGCAGCGATTGACCTTGGTACAAACTCCTTTCATTTAATTATCGCTCAGGCCGATAAAACTACCGGAAGATTTAAAATTTTAGGAAAAGATCGGGAAATCATTCGACTGGGCAGCGGGTCAACTGATATGAAATACCTTACCGAACAGGCAATGAGCAGGGCAGTTGCAGCGCTTAAGCGTTTTCGTTTAGTAGCCGAAAGCTGGAATGCCGAAGTTCACGCGTTGGCAACAAGCGCTGTTCGTGAAGCACTAAATAAGGATGAATTTGTACGACGCGTTTTTGCTGAAACAGATATTAAAGTCGAAATTGCTTCAGGCGCTGAGGAAGCACGCCTGATTCATTTAGGCATTCTGCAGGCTTTACCCGTTTTCGATAAGAACCTGCTCATGATCGATATTGGCGGCGGCAGTACAGAATTTCTCTTCGGCAAAGGAAGAGATGCGAAATTCAGCGCGAGTCTAAAACTTGGTGCCGTTCGGTTAACTGAAAGATTCTTCCCCGCTGGCAGTGTAACTCCTAAAGCTGTACAGGAATGCCGTGCCTTCGTGAGGGGATCGCTTTCGCCCGTTTCACGTGAAGCCGCGCGCCAACATATTGAAGTCTGTGCCGGCTCATCAGGAACAATCGCAACTCTTGCAGGCATTATACGGGTAAGCAAAGGTATCGACCCGGAAACATCACTTAATGGCTTTACATTCTCTGCAAGTGAATTGCATAAAACCGTAAATGCTATTTTACTCCATCAAAATGCACGTAAACGTTCAGCGATTCCCGGTATGGAAGCCTCGCGTACAGATATCATCGCTGCCGGAGCCGTTCTGCTCGATGAAATCTTCCGCGAACTGAATATTAAGGAATTGACTTTTTCCGAATACGCGCTTCGCGAAGGAATTATTTTGGATATTATCGAAAAAAGGCATTATAAAGGCAAGGTTGAGCACCTTAATAATATTCGCCTCAATAGCGTGTATAATTTAGCGGATACTTTCCACTACGAAAGCGCGCATGCCGCAAAAGTTGCCGGACTTTCACTGAGCATTTTTGACCAAACTCTTAAATTACATAAACTCTCATCGGTTGAACGGGAATATCTGGAGGCCGCGGCACTTTTGCACGAAATTGGATTATTCCTTTCACACTCACAACATCACCGTCATTCTTATTACCTGATCAGGAACGCGGAACTGACCGGGTTTACCGAAAATGAAAAGGAAATTATTGCAAATATTGCCCGGTATCATAGAAAAAGCCATCCGAAACTTAAACATGAAGGTTTTGGTAAGCTTACCGAACCAGATCGACTGATTGTCTGTAAACTTTCCGCGATATTACGCATAGCCGACGGGTTAGATCGCTCCCATGCTTCCGCCGTTGAAAATGTTGAATTATTTAGCTCGAAAAATTCGGTAAAATTTAAACTTCATCTGAAACCCGAGCATTCACCGGAACTTGAATTATGGGGCGCTTCTCGTAAAAAAGGACTTTTTGAAGATATTTTTAAACTTCGTGCTGAGTTTATAAATTAAATAAATAGGTAAATGGCAAAAAATCAAGGGAGGAAAAAGTAACACGCTTTTCTCCAAACTCTTTACTATTTTTACCTGAGCAATTTTTGTATTACGAAGAGGAATCCGTAGGGTCTAGGAAAAGTGGAACAAGAAATTATTATCGTTAAGGGCGCGAGAGAGCATAATCTTAAAAACATCGATATTGAAATCCCCCGAAATACTTTAACAGTAATTACCGGTCTTTCCGGGTCGGGCAAATCATCTTTGGCATTCGATACTATTTACGCCGAAGGGCAGCGCCGGTATATTGAATCATTATCTGCGTACGCGCGGCAATTCCTTGATATGCTCGAAAAACCGGATGTAGATCAAATTGAAGGTCTCAGTCCCGCAATTTCAATTGAGCAAAAATCCACTTCCGGTAATCCTCGCTCTACCGTGGGTACGGTAACTGAAATTTATGATTACCTCCGGTTGCTCTACGCGCGCATCGGAACAGCACATTGTTATAAGTGCGGCCGCCCCGTAGAGAAACAAACTGCAACTCAGATTATCGAGACGGTGGAAAATACTCTTGCAGAAAAACGGATTATGTTAATGGCCCCTGTCATCAGGGGAAGAAAAGGCCATTACCGCGAACTGTTCGAAGAAATACTCTCTGATGGCTTTATCCGCGTTAGAGTTGATGGCACACTACACGAACTGCATAAAGGTTTCCAAGTTGACCGGTACAAAATACATAATATTGAAATAGTGATTGACCGGCTCAAAATCGGTCCCGATTCCTCTCAACGCCTATCCGAATCACTTGATGTCGCGTTAAATTATGGCAACGGTACTGCTATTATTAACGATGGAGAACAGGATTATATATATAGCCGACACCTTGCATGCCTTCATTGCGGAATCAGTTACCAGGAACTCGCCCCAAATTCTTTTTCATTCAACTCCCCTTTCGGGGCCTGCCCCGACTGCGATGGACTTGGCGAGAAAAAGGAACTTGATATAGATTTAATAATACCCGATTGGGATAAATCGATAAATCAGGAAGGTATTATCGCACTGGGGAAACCACGCTCCACCTATATCTTTTCTCAATTAAAAACAGTAGCAGAAATTCAGGGATTTGACTTTGATACACCCCTAAAAAAACTCACGAAACAGCAACGTGATATGCTTCTGTATGGTTCAAAAGAAAAAATTGCATTTAAATACAGTTCGGGCAGCGGGCGATCTGTTACATACAATCATAAGTTTACCGGTGTCTTCGGGCATCTCCAGAATTATTTCAAGAACACTGCCAGTAATGCCATACGCGATTGGGTCGAAGCATATATGAATGCTCAGCCTTGTAAGACTTGCAATGGCGGCAGATTAAAAAAGGAATCCCTTTCCGTTACTTTTCAGGATAAAAACATTGCCGAACTTTCGGCTTTATCTATCAGACGCGTTTTAGAATTTTTTATAAATAACCCGGTTTCAGGACGCAACGCGCTAATAGCAGCCCCTATCTTAAAAGAAATTACTGAACGGCTCACCTTTCTGCTGAACGTGGGGCTGGAATATCTGGCTCTCGATCGGAGCGCCCGATCACTTTCGGGCGGCGAAGCGCAACGTATCCGTTTAGCGACACAAATCGGCACGCAACTCGCCGGCGTTTTATATGTACTCGATGAACCCAGTATCGGCCTGCACCAAAGCGATAACATTAAACTGATTGAATCCCTAAAAAAACTGCGGGATTTGAATAATACTGTTATCGTTGTTGAACATGACCACGAGACAATGGAAAGTGCCGATTACCTTATAGATCTCGGTCCGGGTGCTGGCGAACATGGCGGAATAGTCTGTGCTATGGGTTATACCGAACAGCTATTATCAGGAAATGATTCGAATACTTCGATAACTCTGGATTATTTGCGGGGTAAAAACTCTATACCCATTCCACTAACCAGAAGAGCCGGCAATGGGAAACAATTCGTAATCAAAGGAGCGAAGGGAAATAACCTGAAGAATGTCGATGCTGTATTTCCGCTTGGCAAGGTAATTGCCATCACCGGAGTCAGCGGATCGGGTAAATCAACACTGATAAATGACACCGCGGTGCGGGTGCTTATGAAGCACGTCTATCAGTCAAAACTTGCTCCCCTGCCATTTAAGAAAATTGAAGGCCTGGAACACATTGATAAGGTAATTGAAATCGACCAGTCACCTATAGGCAGAACACCCCGCTCGAACCCGGCCACCTATACTGGTTTGTTTACGTTAATCCGGGACATGTTTGCCCAACTGCCCGAGTCGAAAATGCGTGGATATACCAGTGGCAGATTCAGCTTTAACGTTTCCGGGGGCAGGTGTGAAGAATGCGGCGGCGACGGGTTAAAAAAAATAGAAATGAACTTTTTGCCCGATGTGTACGTGACCTGCGATGTTTGCCATGGGAAGCGATATAACCGTGAAACCCTGGAGGTTTTGTTTAAAACAAAATCCATTTCCGATGTACTTGAAATGACAGTTGAAGAAGCAATGACTTTCTTCGAGGATCTTCCGAGAATTAAACGAAAAGTAAAAGGACTTTTCGATGTTGGTTTGGGTTATATCAGACTGGGCCAGCAAGCTACCACTCTTTCCGGCGGTGAGGCTCAACGGGTCAAACTTGCTACTGAACTGAGTAAAGTTAGTACGGGCAATACAATGTACTTTCTTGATGAGCCGACTACCGGTTTACATTTCGAAGATGTGCGCATACTTCTTAAAGTACTGAATAAACTTGCTGATAAAGGTAATACCGTTGTTGTTGTAGAGCATAACATGGATGTTATTAAAACGGCCGACTGGGTAATAGATTTAGGACCTGGTGGCGGTGAGTTCGGTGGAGAAATTATTGCAACAGGAACACCTGAAGATGTGGCTAACAGCCCCGAAAGCTTAACCGGCACATATATAAAAAAAGAATTGCAACGGTAAGAAGGAAGCTGCCGGCTTCCTTCTCCATTCAGATTAACATCCCCCATTTTTACTATGCCTGCTGTCACTCAAGTACGTATTCAGCACAACTCGCGAACTAAAATACTATCGTAATCGCGAACAATTCATTATTTTAGGGTTTTACTATTTTTCATTTACTTTATTATTATTAAGAGGATACGATGCGTAAACAAATTATTGCCGGCAATTGGAAAATGTTTAATAACCTTTCTGAATCAGTAGAATTAACAGCAGCGTTAAAAGCTGGCTTATCTGCAAAAGATGCTGGTTGCGAAGTAATTGTATGCCCCCCTTTTACATCACTTGAAACTGTTCATACAATTGCAAAAGATTCACCGATACAGGTTGGCGCGCAGAACATGTATTTTGAAGAAAATGGTGCATACACCGGTGAAATTTCTGCTTCAATGCTGCTAAGCACAGGTTGTACACATGTAATTCTCGGACATTCCGAAAGAAGAACTATATTTGGTGAATCCGATGCAGTTATCAATAAAAAGATTAAAAAAGCCCTGTCCGCCGGATTAAAACCTATTTTCTGTATCGGCGAAACCTTACAAGAACGTGAAGGCGGTACAACTTTCGATGTGATTCGTAAACAGGTTACCGAAGGGTTACAAAATGTATCGGAAGCTGAACTTGGCAATATTATTTTAGCATACGAACCCGTTTGGGCTATTGGTACCGGTAAAACTGCAACACCCGCTCAGGCTCAGGAAGTTCACGCGTTTATTCGTGATTTAATTGTTAAATTATTCAGCGCGGCAGCGGCCGAGAAAATTGTCATTCAATATGGCGGCAGTGTAAAACCGGAAAATGCAGCCGAATTATTGGGACAACCGGATATCGATGGAGCTTTGGTTGGAGGCGCCTGCCTTAAAGCTAATTCTTTCCTGAAGATTATTGAATCCTGCCGTAAGTAATTAATTGATTTTTACTTACACAGGCGTTACTTTTGTAGATTATGTATCAATAAATAAACGGAATATTCAATGGCACTCAATTATAATGAGTTGTCCGATGCCGACTTAATGAAAAAGGTTAAAGCTTCTGACTCGCGTGCTTTAGAAGCATTATACAACCGGTATTCCCCGATTTTATTTACTTTGATTAAAAAAATTATCGGCGACCACCAGGCCGCCGAAGAATTATTAATTGAAGTTTATGTGATCATCTGGCGTAAAAATCATTATTACGACGAACGAAGCAGTAATGTTTATTGCTGGTTAATCACTCTGGCGAGGAATAAAGCGGTTGATGCCCTTCGAAGAAAACGCGATCCTTCAATGGTAAAAGAAGAATACACCGATGAATATGAAGATTATTTTATTATCCCGCGTCTCTCGCCGGAAATAGATGAACTTGACATTCAAACTGCCCAAAGTATTCAAAAAAATATTGAAGAAGCTCTTCATAAATTAACTGATGCACAGCAATACGTCATTTACCTCGGCTTTTATGAGGGACTTACACAAAGTGAAATAGCGGCAAAATTGAAAATTCCCATTCAAACGGTGAAATCGAAAATAAAAATAGCTCTTACAAATCTGAAGGATAATCTTCTGAAGGGAGGCGAATAAGCATGTACGATGAAAAAGGATATGATTTTCAGGCTTATTTGTACGCTTACTCATTAGGCTGTCTGGATAAGGAAGATTACATTCACCTGGTTGAGCACTTGGAATCGGGAGAAAGTTTCCCCTGGCAGGAACTCGGGGAATTCCAGAATCTATCATCATTACTGCCGTCTTTCCTCAATACCGAAGAACCCGCAGCGAATGTAAAGGATCGTGTGGCACGTAGGCTTTACCGGCTCCGCGACGAAAAGAAACCGGATTTTATGGAGAAGAAACCTTCATCAGAAAAAGTTTCTCCACTTTCACGCACTCAAACCGTATATCATGATCGGTTAAAAACAACAATTAATGAAGCTCCGGTCTCTGTACCGCCTACCCCGGCACAGGTAAATATCCCCGACGAGGACATTCCGGTACCGAAAGAATTCAAACCTGCTACCGGTAGTACCGGGCGCAGACCACTTGAATCATCCCGCCCTCAGCAGGATACCCAGATTAAAAACCGCGGGCAGCGCGATAATCAGGAACGAGAACGCATGCCCGATGATCGTGCAGATTTTCAACTCGGGAAAATACCTTCGGATAGTGAACAGGAATCTGATCCACTCGACGAATTTATTATCAACCAAACTGATTCGATCGCCTCAGAGCCAAAAGAAAAATCTTTCAGGATTTCTGATGAGCCAAAAATTGTCGACTTACCTTCTACTGCCGGAGATCTGGAGGCAATTCGCAAACAGGTTGTTGCAAATGTTGAGCACCAATCCCAGCAAGTAAATGAAGATCAACCCGCTAAAACCGGCATCTCAACCATTATTTTCCTGCTAATTGTGTTATTACTCGCAGCTGGCATGACAGGGTTATACCTTTTCTTCTCGCCCAAATTAGCTAAATCTGAAAATGAGCTCAAACAGCTTCGACAGGAAATGCAAACTGCATTACACACTAATAGTCAAACGGCAGAATATTCTACTTTTATTACTTTAAAGGAATCTGTAGTCCTTTCACTGAAGGGCACCGCAAAGTATTCCGATGCGTATGGCCAGTATGTATATAATTCCGGAAACAAACAAGGATTTATCATGCTTGCCGGACTGCCTGCTACTCCTGCTGAAAGCGGTTATCAGTTATGGATGGAATCGAATGGAATTAAGACACCGATTGGTATCCCGACTGAATTTGGAAATGCCGGGATGAAAATTGAGTTTAATAAACTTTCTTTTATTCCTTCTGTTACAAAAAATATGCGCGCTGCATTCTATATCACGCTGGAAAAGCGTGGTCAGCAGCCGGCGGCACCATCAAAAGAAAAATTCCTCTCAACCGAGGACTGATTTTTTTCGATAGTAAAGCAGAGATAATACCATTAGGGAGTGATATCTATGCTTAATGAAAATAAAACAGGGCCTGCATTGCTCGGTGAAAAGTTTCCCGAGATGCATGCCCAAACTACGATGGGCCCAATTAATCTGCCCATCGATAGTGAAGGCAAATGGATGGTGTTGTTCAGCCACCCGGCAGATTTTACACCGGTCTGTACAACGGAATTCGTTGCATTCGCCCGCCGTTATAAAGACTTTGCTAATATTAATACAATGCTGGTCGGCTTATCAGTCGACCAGGTATTTTCGCACATCAAATGGGTTGAGTGGATAAAAACGACCCTTCATGTGGATATTCTCTTTCCAATTATCGCCGATGACCTTGGCCATGCTTCCCAGCGTTTAGGCTTAATACATCCCGGTAAGGGAAACAACCCCGTACGTGCAGTATTTATCGTAGATCCGCATGGAATAATCCGCCTCATTATGTACTACCCCCAGGAAATAGGCAGACAGACAGATGAAATATTACGAGCGTTAAAAGCATTACAGGCAGCCGATAAACATAAGGTTGCTCTTCCGGAGAATTGGCCGGCAAATGAATTAATTGGCGCGAAAGCAATTAATCTGCCCCCAAAAGACATTGACACCGCCAACAGCCGGCTCGCTCAAAATGAAGGTTTTGACTGGTGGTTTACGACAAAAGAAATTGAGTGAAGTTTTAGCGTAAATTGAATTTTAACTTACAATATTGCCAGGTATTCAAATGTGAATACCCGGCGATATTCTCTTCCCTATGCATTTTCATCCCTGATAAATTTCACAAACGGCACGTAAAATTCTATATTTGTATTCTAACAGCAGTTTATTTCGCTAATTCAGGATTTCATGAGAATTTTACACGTCCTTTCCTATTCAGAGCAACCAACCGGCTCTTCTTTTTACTGCCGGGATATCAGCAGGGAATTTCTGAAACTGGGTCATACGGTATTCATTTCTTCCGATAAACCGCAATTGGATTTCGGTTGCCCCTTCTTCCCCGTACCCATTTCCAATCGCTCATTCCCACAGCGACTAAAGAATATTCGTGAATTGGTTAGCATTATCAGGAAAAACCAAATTGATATTATTCACGCGCATTCGAGAGCTGCCAGCTGGGTCTCATATTTTGCTGCTAAAATTACCGGATGTACTTTGGTTTCCGCTATTCACGGGCGGCAACACATGCACCTTTCCACATTTTTTAATATTTATGGCGATGCGCTCATTGCTGTTTCGAAGAATATTTATGATCAACTTACCGGTGAATTACGATTCCCTAAAAATATCGTTCACCATGTACCCAACGGTATCGATTTACAGCCGATAAACCATACATCGCTCCCCAAAAAATTAATTTCTATTGTAGGCAGAACCAGTAATAAAAAAGGTGAAATCCTCGGTAAGCTGTGTATTGAAGCGTTTCATGATATTCTCCGTGAGTTTCCTGAATTCAGCATCGCTATTGTTGGCGGCCCTATTGAAGATATGCCGTTGGAAGCTGTGAATCAAATTAAGCAGTTACAAGCGGAATTCCCTAACCGTTTGCTATGTCAGGGTTTCAGAACCGATATCCGAAATGTTTTTGCTGAATCGTCTGTTATCATAGGCGCGGGCCGGGTGGCAATCGAGGCTCTCTACCACGATAAACCAACGATTGCGATGGGTGAGGCCGGCTATATCGGATTAGTTAGCCCTGAAAATTATTCTACTGCTGCAGAATCAAATTTCGGTGATATTGATGTTAAGGAAATTCAAAATATTTCACCGGAAATAGTTATTACTGACCTAAATAAGGCCATCAGAAAACAGTTTTCACTAAAAGAGGTTGTTTCTCAATCATATAGCAGCAGCACCGTAGCCCTTCAGGTGCTTGAAATTATGAAAAGCGCCCGAATGAAACGGCTTTATCCAAAACACATTCCGGTACTAATGTACCACAAGGTTTCTGAGGGAGAAATAGAAACAAAGAATCGCATTTTTGTTTCTGTTCCCGTTCTTCGGGAACAGTTTTCCTATGTAAAATCGGCAGGCTATACACCAATAACTTTTACCGAGTATAGTAAATTTCGAGACTGTATCCGCCCAATGAAGGAATTTCCAAAGAAGCCCGTCTTCCTAACTTTTGATGACGGGTATGAGGATAATCATCGGCTTCTGTTTCCCCTTTTGCAGGAATTTGGATTTCGTTGTGTAATCTTTGTTCTGGGCGACCGGAATATTACAAACAACTACTGGGATAGTGAAGATACCGCCATGCGGTCTGAGTTATTATCCGATTCACAGGTTCGTGAGTTATCAGAATGGGGAGTTGAAATCGCATCGCATAGTTTAACCCACCCGCATTTACCTTCTTTGGATAAAGAGCAGGCTGAACGTGAAATCATTTCATCGAAAGAGAATATTGAGAAATTACTTGGCAAAAAGGTTATAACTTTTTGTTATCCGTATGGTGACGTAAATGAGGATATAAAAAAAGCGGTAAAAACCGCTGGATACACATTTGGCATATCTACCGATACTGGCGGTTTACATTTGGAAGATGATACATTCCAAATATTCCGGGCGTACATTTTTCCCCATGACCGGGGCCTTTCATACAGGAAGAAATGCCAGGCATGGTACCGCCAATACTATTTCAAGAAAAGGAATAAGTAACAATTACACACTCACCGGGCCGCACGCGAAGCTTAAGAAGAAATTCGGGCGCGCCGAATTAAATAACCGCGCCCGTTTCTTTTAAAATTGCATCTGCAACACTACCTATCACTTCAGGCGAATTATAATATCCTGCACGGATACGTTCTTTAATTGTTGCCAGGTCTTTATCGCCAACATTCTGGGAATTAAGCATTTTGGCTTCCTGCGATATTTCTATTTTGTCTGCCTGAACCATTGGCTGCTTCTGAGTTTCTTTTTCCTCGTTAGTCTTCTTTGCCTGAGGCATTGAAGTATTTTCATAATCTTTAAAATAAACCGCGTTTTGAGATGGTCCCACTTTCACAGCTCTCACCTTTGATAACTTGATATTTTCTTCTGATTCTGTAATCTGCTGATTTCCGCTTTAACTGTCTCCAAAGAAATTTTCTTTCGCGATATAATATTATCGAAAATTTCGCTAATATGTTTAGCCCGCTCCTGAAATTCTTTGTTGTAAAGCTGTAATACCGATGCCGGAAATTCTTTCTGTAACTGTTCTTTCAGCTCAATTATTTGATGCTGAATCCGGCTCACTTGTTCCATCCGTGAATCAAAATTATCATCCGTGATACTTTCCAATTCGTGTCCCACCGAGTCAAATAATTTTAGTAACCCCTCGATTTTTATCTTCAATTCATCCATTAACCAAATAATCCTTGCGATGAAGTGCCCGAGAAGAACTGCGAGTTCGTTAACAGCGTTGCCATTTGTGTTTGCAACGTCTGATACTGAGCCCTGAGTACTTCAGCGCTTTTATCGATACTTGACTGGGTAGATGTAATCTTATCCGCCATATATTTAATATTATTGCCATAGGTATTCAACAATTTTGATATAACACCATCGCTTCCGGTAAAACGAGAAACTGCTGTGTACATTTGTGTTGCAATGCCCTTGGTACTGGTAAACATATCGGCAACCTGGGCCGGGAAATTGGCAAGTTGGCTCGAGAGTTTCGAATCATCTGAAACCACTAAACCGTTATCGGTATCGAAGGTAATTCCGATTTTCGATAAATAGTCTATATTACCCTGCGGGATGCCGCTCACCTGGGAGATGGCAATATTTTTCATTGTGTTCATCAGTGAGGAGGCCGATGCATCGCCTACAAACAGGCCTCGACCGTCTTCACCAGAAGTATAACGCTGCTTAATATACGTATAAACATCGTTAAACTTTTTCGTAAAATCTTTAATTTTATTTTTTACGGTTTCCACATCGCTATGAACATATATCGAAGCAGTGGAATCGTTTGTACCCATTGTGGCCTTCAAATTCAAAGTAACTCCGCTAATAGCGGTATCAACCGTATTGGAGTTCGACTGAATATTGATGCCATTCAGGGTGAATTTTGCATTTAACTGGTTATCAGTAGAACTGTTAATATTATACATGAACCCGGCGGTATTATCGCTCGGTGCCATAGTACGGTTTGTTAACAGATTACTATCCCATCCTACGAAACTTAATGCAGAGCCTGATGTATCGGACATTTGCAAGCGGTAATCGTAACCGGTATTTACCGCTGTAAGCGAAAGCTTTGAATTACCCGAAGACGGTGCAAAAACCGCCGATGAAGCAATACCCGCTCCACCTTTCTGCTTGGTAACGCTCAAATTCAAATTTGACGAATCAAACAGGTTACCTGTTAAACCATCAAACGAAAGGTATTGCGATGCATCCTTTGCAGTCAGTTTCAGGCTAACGTTACCGCCATCAACAATTTTTTCGGCAGTAACACCACTGATTGAAGAATTGATTTTTGAAGCTATATCGGAAATCACATCGCCGTAATTAGCTCCGCTGCTATAGTCGTAGTTAATACTTGTTTTCGTACCGTTCAAATCGACCTGAAAAGAGCCCGCACCGGTAAATGTTCCGGTAGAACTTACTTTTGCCGAAGAGGAAACCGCCTTATCGGTAACGATTGCGTCAGAAATTTTCTGCATTATCGTTTTATTGGTTTCGCTATCTGTTAAATCGACTGATACATCGGCGTAATATTCACCGGAAACCATATGGAAAGTATGCGTACCAGCCATATTGGTAACAGCGGTATCGGAACTCATCGTGTTTGAAACAAGAAGATCTCCCTTTGCAAGCTGCGAAACCCGAATTGCGTATGTACCATCCGCGGCAGTAGAGGTGGATGTAGCAGAGACAAAGGAAGAATTTGAACTATCACTTAATTTTGAAGTAAATGCCCCTGAAGAAATTTTCTGCAGGTCATCAGAAATTGTTTTTAAACTGCCCAGCCTGGTTTGTAAGGTTGTCCAGGCTGAACTCAGATTCTCGTATTGTTTTTTCTTGTTTTGCAACGGCGTAATTCTTTTATTAACCTCATTTGAGGAATAACTTTGAACTAGCGAGTTTATACCGGAAGTAGTTAAATAATCGGCCATTGCATTACCTGAATCGAATTACTTTTTCATGTTAAAAATGGTTAACCAGGCGTCTTTCAGGTCAGAAAGAATAGTATAAACGATATCATAGTTTTTCTTTCTCATCTGGTCCTGGCAGAACTGATACAAACGAAGCAAGCCAATAGAGATTTCTTTAGCTTTCTCGTCATCGAAATTCAGCGAATTAATCAATTCATCGAGTGCCCTGTTTGTTTTTACCATATCGTGAAGCTGACAGTGCGTCAGGGCAAAGTCATATATCTTTATTAATAATTTCTGCGGGGAGGCTTCCAAAATCTCCTTCACTAAGTAGGGGTTCAATGGAGCCGTTTTATTCTGAGAATACGCAGTTGTGTTCATAGGTACCACTTGTACAAAATATGATTAATTAACAAATTACTTACTTGCTTTAATATATCCCTCCCGTTTTTACGGGACGGGAGGGATTCGAGGAATCGAAATATTACTATCTGAATAATGAGAGAACTGCTTGCGGAGCTGAGTTCAACTGAGCAACCATAGAAGTGGCCGCCTGGCCTAAGATACTTCCACGGGTAGCGTTCAATTGTTCCATAGCCATATCAGCATCAAACAGACGGCTAGTGCTAGCCTGAGCATTCGACATACTGATATTCAGAGTCTCTTCCTTGATATCCAGACGCTGTACGAAGTTACCAATTTTTCCGAGAGCTGCTGTAACTTCACTCTTCAACGTTGATAGATTTCCTTGCAAGGTCGTAATCGTTCCGCTTGTGGTTAGAGAGGTTTGACTTACGTTTTCGAAGTTGCTTAACGAGGTATTGAAGTTGGATGACGATCCTGATAAGATTGCTGTTGCGAAATCAAGTGTAATCTTATCGGTGTAGGAGTTACCTACCTGGAACGCGAATCCGCTCTTCGCATCACCTGCCCCTGTTAACAGAGAGGTGTTATTGAACTTTGTCGTTTCGAGGATTGACTGAACTTCTGTTGCTAATGACTTAATGTCACTTGCTAATGCTGAACGGTCTGCAGTCGGGTTGGTAGAATCAGATAATTTACCTTCTACCTTAATCAGCAAATCGTTAACCGAGAGTAATGAACCTTCTGCGGTTGACAACAGATTCTTTGCGCCTGAAACGTTGTTCTGTGCTGCTTTCATTACGGCAATTTTACCTTCAAGTGATTTGCCGATGTTGAAACCAGATGTATCGTCAGCAACGTTGTTAATTCTCTTACCTGAAGCGAGTCTTAACTGCGATGTTGCGGTCTCTTTATTGACCTTTGCTAATGCATAATATGCATTGAGTGCATCAACGTTTGTGTTGATCCTGAATCCCATAAAATACCTCCGTGTATTTATATGAAAATTGAAAAATAATTTCGCACAGTTTCCGTACTGTACGGGTCGCCTTGCTTTTGTTTTATTTTGGCTTCCACTTGCATTATCGAACTTCCCTCAGAAAAGTTTAGGGCATTTTCATTGCCACTACACACTTTATTACAATCATTACTACTTTCTTTTCGGATTTCTACTACATATCATATAGCTGCAAAATTCATCTATTCTTCGTTTTTAGCCTGTTTTCGCATAATTACAACAAAAACTACAACTTTCTCCCACCCTAAACTCACATAAAAACATGCGTAAGATCACAACCGGCCTTTTTTTTCACTTTACCCCTTAAATAAAATATTTTTCTCACGATAATCAACTTCTTAATAAGTTTTCTGCTCCGGAATTTTTTATTTCTACCTGCCTTAGTTCTGCAAATTCCTATTAAATTGGCGCCCATTTTAGGCAGTATTTTATTTATCAATAACACGTTAACGGTTCTTCCGGAATAAAAATTTCTCTTTCAGAAGCATATTTTTTTCTGATATATTTAGCTTTTTCAATTAATTTTTGTATTTTTTGTAGTTAAGTTCAAAAAAATATTCCCGACCGGGATTGATTTATTTTGACTTTTTGTTTATATTGTGAGACTTAATTTATAAGAATACGAGGTTTTTAAATGTTTGCAGTTGTTGATATTGCCGGTCAACAAGTAAAAGTTACAGAAAATACCAAGTACTATGTACCGAAATTGGATGCCGAAGTTGATTCGGAAGTAACTTTTGAAAATGTTTTATTGGTAAATGGTGAAGATGCAGGTTCCGTTATTGGTACTCCGTACATTAGCGGACGTTTAGTTACTGCAAAAGTTTTGCAGCACGTTAAGGATGATAAAGTTATAATCTTCAAGAAGAAAAGAAGAATTAGCTATAAGAGATTACGTGGCCACCGGCAGCAACTTACTCAGATTCAAATAACCAAAATTGCATAAGGAATTAGGAAATGGCACATAAAAAAGGTCAAGGTTCGTCAAGAAACGGTCGTGACAGTAATGCGCAACGTTTAGGTGTTAAGCGTTTTGGTGGTGAAACAGTTTTAGCTGGCAATATTTTAGTTCGTCAGCGCGGTACAAAATTCCACGCCGGTGAGAATGTCGGCCGTGGCGGTGATGATACCCTGTTCGCTTTAGTTACCGGTGTCGTTAAATTTGAAGTAAAAAGAAACGACAGACAATACGTTAGTGTTTATCCGGTAGAAACCGCGTAGTAAGACTTTCCCTTTGGAATTTCGATTATAAAAAAAGCCTCCTTTTGGAGGCTTTTTTCGTTGTATATCTTTCGGGGACTTATAAGCCTAATCGTTCCATATCTTCCACAAGTCCTTTAACAGCACTTACCGAATTATTCAGCAATTCCTGTTCTTCGGCATTAAGAGTAACCTCTACAATTCGTTCGGCACCTCCCTCGCCTAATACAACCGGAACACCTACATAATACCCATTCACGCCAAATTCACCTTGTAAATAAGCACATACCGGCAGTAAACGCTTTTCATCGTAAACAATTGCTTCAGCCATCTGAATAGCTGCAGATGCAGGAGAGTAAAATGCAGACCCGGTTTTTAATAATTTTACCACTTCGCCGCCTGCCATTTTTGTACGTTCTACCATCGCGGTCATCACTTCAGCGGCTTTTGCTGCATCCTTATACTTCCGTTCAAGCATTTCGAGCACCGGAATTCCATTAACATTTGCATACCGGGTTAGCGGCACCATTGTATCACCATGCCCGCCCAATACCATAGCGTTAACATCTTTTACCGATACACCGAGCTCCCAGGAAATAAAAGTGGCAAAGCGTGAAGAATCAAGGACTCCTGCCTGACCAATAACACGGTTGTGGCTAAACCCGGAAATCTTCTGGAATAGTGTTACCATTGCATCCAGCGGGTTCGAGATTATAATAACTATAGAATTCGGCGCGTATTTCTTTACGTTCTCAGCAACGGTCTGCATAATTTTTGCATTAGTTACCAGAAGATCATCTCTGCTCATGCCGGGTTTGCGCGGCAAGCCTGCCGAAACAATAACGATATCAGAATCCTGAATATCGCTGTAATCATTAGTACCGGTAACCGAGGCATCAAAGCCATCGATCCGGGAAGCTTCTGCAATATCAAGAGTTTTGCCCTGCGGCAAGTCCTGTACAATATCGTATAAAACGACATCGCCAAGTTGCCGAATAGCCGCCAACTGTGCAAGCACGCCGCCTATTTGGCCGCCGCCAATGAGCGCAATTTTTTTTCTTTTCATTTACCTACCTCAATGAATTTTGAACAATGTACTGTGTCTATATATAACAAACCCTTCCGCCTTCAGCAAAGTTCTGCGAGAGGGGAAGGGTTACGGGGAAAATTTATTTATTATCTTCCAAGACTGTCTAAATATTCCTTCTTCTTCAACAGTGCAGCCTCGTCCTCTACATGATCAGGATCGGGCACGCAGCAGTCTACCGGGCAAACAGCCGCACACTGCGGTTCATCATGGAATCCTTTGCACTCAGTGCACTTATCGGGAACGATATAGAAAAAGTCCCCTGAAAAGAATCCACTGGCTCCGGATGGAGCTGCGTCATCAGCGCCATAACTGGTTCCGGCTAATTCCCAGTTCGTTCCGCTTTCATAGATTGCAGAATTCGGGCACTCCGGTTCGCAAGCACCACAATTAATACAGTCACTGGTTATTTTTATTGCCATTTTGAAACCTCCTTATTTAATTTCAGAATATTGTGAATTTGATTTTTTACGTAATGAAACTTTAAAATAATAAATTTTAAACGAGAAACAAGATATTTTTATCTGCATTACCCGCTCTATGCCATACTTTTTACACCTTCGGTTTCAGGCAGGCGCGTAACACTTCGCGCATTTTATTTAGCTCCAGTGGCTTGGTGAAAAAGTAATCTGCACCAAATATTTTCGCCTCGGCTTCACTGATATATTCCGGGTATCCGGTAATTACCGCCACCGGTATGTTTGGATGTACTTTTTTAATCAGTGTATATAATTCCACGCTGGACTTTGTCTTGAGGTAAAAGTCGGTAATCAATAAATCGAGCGCGTTATTTCTTGCTTTTTCCATTGCATCTTCTACATCGGTCGAAGCAAGCATATTGCAATTTTCTGTTTCGAGAAATAACTTGAAAGCTTCTAAGATTTTCTTATCGTCATCCACGACCAAAACAGTCGGACGATTAGCGCCATGCGGATTTTTCGAAGTTTTTGGCTGGGCAGTTCCGGAGTTTAAACTCTCTGACATATCCACCTCTTTTATTATTTAGTATAATTTAGCGAAATTGAATCAATGATTCAACCAAAAATTATATCCTGTTAAAATTTATTTATTATTGCGTATCTGCAGGCACACCGGGAGTAAATTCGCCTTCCCATCGGGCCATAACAGCCGAAGCAAGGCAATTACCAACAAGATTTACCGTAGTTCTGGCCATATCCATCAGCTCATCTATTCCCAAAATCACGGCAACCCCTTCGAGTGGAAGCCCGAATGTTGCTAAAGTACCCGATAATATAACCAGTGAAGCACGTGGGACGGCTGCAACCCCCTTGCTGGTAAGCATAAGGGTAAATAACATAATCAGTTGTTGCGTCAGACTCAATTGTACGCCCGCAGCCTGTGCAACGAATACCGACGCGAGCGCTAAATATAGGGTGGTGCCATCAAGGTTAAATGAATAGCCCGTGGGCAAAACAAAGGAAACAATACGCCGCGGAACGCCAAACTGCATCATTTTTTTGAATGCGTCCGGCAAAGCGGCCTCTGATGAAGTAGTTGAAAATGCGATAAGGGCAGGCTCTTTTACTGCTCTGAAAAATGCGCGAATCGGGATGCGCGCTATTAGCATTACGGGTAGGAATACAACGATAATCAGGCTAAAAAGCGCCAAATATAGCGATAGCAGCAGTTTCCCCAAATTAACAAGTATGGATAAACCGCTATGCCCCACGGTATAAGCTATAGCAGCTCCAATTCCTATCGGCGCGAATTTCATTACGAGATTGGTAAACTTAAACATTACTTCGCTTAAGCTTTCACAGAATCCCAACATGGTATCACGGTGCTTCTGTGGTACCTGAGTTAACGCTACTGCGAATAAAATAGAAAAGAAAACAATTTGCAAAACATCGTTGGCGGCGGCAGATTCAAAAACACTCTTCGGCACTACATGTTCCAATATCCCCTGCCATGTCATTTTTTCGGTTGCAACTACGGGTGCGGCACTTTGCGCGGCTTTCAGCACAACTCCTTCACCCGGACGGGTAATATTCACCACAACCAGTCCGATAAATAATGCAAGCGTGGTTACTACTTCGAAATAGATGAGTGATTTAACAGCCAGGCGGCCTACACGGCGCATGTCATCGCTATGCGCGGCTATTCCCACAACCAATGTTCCAAAGATGAGCGGAACAATGATTGATTTTATCATGCGCAGAAAGATATTTGAAAGGAATTTCAGGTTCTGAGAAAATTCCGGAAAAGCTGTACCGCATGCTACACCCAGCGCCATCGAGATCAATATCCACTGGGTAAGGCTAATTTTTTTAAGAATTTGCAGTTTAGCCTCGCAGTGCCGTTTCTATCTGAGCAACGTGGTGCTTTCCATGCCACGCGTATAAGACAATTACATCTTTAATTGAAAAATTCTTCCGGTATTCAGGATGGTAAAACGGCTTTTCCAAATCATCGATTGGCAAAGAACGCAACAAATATACCCAGCGATTATGAACGGCCTGAACTATTTGTACAGACGACTCAACAGGAGCATAACGGGCATCGGGTAAATCGGCCCACAATACTTCATTATAGGATTTGATGATGGGTGTATCTTCGGTAAGTGCCAAACGGCATCGTGTATAGGCCATTAAATGGCTGTCCGCGATATGATGAATCACCTGACGCACCGTCCACCCGTCTTCACGGTATTGTAATTCCAGTTGCTCCTGATTCAAATTCGCTGTTTTTGTCGCAAGTAATTCGGGGAGATGACTAATCTCGTCAATAGCATTAATAATTGTTTGTACATCCATTAAAATGGGTTTTTGGAAAGGCCCAATAGGATATCGGCGTGTATCTTCGGCGTTCTGCATCTTTATACCAATCTCTTAAATTGAAAACAAATGCCTTATTCGTAAAAACAAATATACAATCTAATTTTAATAAAATGAACTCATACAGCACTTTCTGCCCCAATCTCTCCACCAAAAAAATACTTTACTGCATATTCAGAAAGAACCAAAAATTTAACTTTGCACATAGTGCACTTATGCTGTATTTTATAATGCAATATGACCGAAAAATGACTGATTAGAGACACAATGCACGAAAACCAACACACACTGCAATTTACCGAAAAAACACGCGCATACTTACAATTTGCCTTATATTTAAGTATCTTCACAATTTTTTATAACCTGGCTGAGGGCATTGTTTCAGTTTGGCTTGGTTTCTCGGATGAATCATTGTCGTTATTTGGATTTGGTTTGGATAGCTTTGTAGAAATGTTTTCCGGAATTGGAATCGCGCACATGGTCTTCCGCATGAAATTCGGCGAAGCTTCGCGGCGGGATGTTTTCGAAAACACTGCTCTGCGGGTTACCGGTATCGGATTTTATGTATTGGCCTCCGGGTTAACAGTAACGGCAATTTATAATGTCTATATCGGGCATAAGCCCGTTACCACACTGTGGGGAATTATTATAGCGCTTATTAGCATAATAGTTATGTTGGCCCTTGTATGGGGTAAAAACAAATGCGGCAAAGCCCTTAACTCTGCGCCGATAATGGCAGATTCCCGATGCACGTTAGTATGTATTTATATGTCTATAACATTGCTGGTCGCGAGTTTTCTATACGAGCTGACGCACTTTCCCTATTTCGATGCCGCGGGAACACTGCTGATAGCCTGGTTCTCCTTTAAGGAAGGCAGGGAATGCTTCGAAAAAATAGCACATAACACATTTTGCGGCTGCAATCATCATTCAGAATAAACAGGAGTACAATGGAACAGGAAAAATTACCAATAGGCAGTATAGGTTGGTTCGACCTGACTACCGTAGATGCGGATGCTACCCGTGATTTCTATTCGGCGGTAACCGGCTGGGTTTCTCAGCCTATAAGCATGGGCAGTTATAATGACTACGCTATGGCACAACCGGAAAACAATATACCTGTAGCAGGTATATGCCACGCCGCCGGCGCAAATACCGATATCCCTGCCGGATGGATTTTATACATTACCGTGGCAGATATTCAGGCGAGTGTTGACTCATGTAAAAAAATGGGAGGAACAGTTTTAACTGATATTAAAGCTTTTGGCGACCAGGCGTTTTACTGCTTTTTACGTGACCCGTCAGGAGCCGCGTTCGCTGTTTTTCAACAAAAGTAAACTGTTACTCTCATCCCAATTTAGTCTAAAAGATGAAAGCACTGCGTTAACTAATACAGTGCTTTCGTAAACTCTTCATAAGTAACAGGCTTGGCAAGGAGTGTACCGGACTTATCCAACAAGAACATTGTTGGCGTAGCATATAAACTAAACTGCCTGGCGAGCTCGCCATCCCATCCTTTCAGATCACAGGCATTATTCCAATCAGGGCAATTTTGCCGTATAAAACCCGACCAATCATCCTGTTTCGTGTCCAGTGCTATCGCGAAAACCGAGAGTGCTTTGCCAGATTTTTTCCAGTCGCTATAAATCTTAGGAATTATTTCTTTGCAATGGGGGCACCACGTGGCGTAAAATAACAGCAGTGTTTTATCCGCATCAGGAGCGGGTAGAACAGCACTTCCTTTTTTCTCAACAGATACATGATAAGATGGTAATGTTTTTCCGACCGGAAATTTTTTCGCCTGTTCGATACGCTGGTTTAGCATTTTTTCACTTTCGCCACTCAGGCAGACATTGTCTTTAACTACATAATTCTCAACTATATAGTCGATGACTTTTTCGAAACCAAATTTTTTAAAGCCGTCAATCAGATAATCGACGAGATGACTGTACACCACTCCATTAATTCTTGCCTTCCGTACAAGGGTATCTATTGCAATCCTGAATTCGTTTTCCAGTTGCTCCTTGGGCAACTGTGGGTTGCGATAATACATGAGATACTCTATTGCTTTATTTGCGAACGCATCAGAGCGTACAAGCCCGGCATCAGAAAAATCTACCATATCCAGGGCGTGCATTCGTAACCAGGTAAGCTGTTTTTCCTCCGATACAGGTATCACGGGTAATTGTGCAGAGCGAATGTAGCGGGCAATGAAAGAGGTCGTTCCTGTCGGAGCAACGCTGACAATAAAACGCTTATAATCATCATTTAATCGCAGCATCCGTTGTTTTATTTCGGTGTAAAATTCATCGTCCGACGGGTAGCGTGCCAACATCAGCGAGAGTAGTTCAGATTTTGTTTTATATTGCCGGTTCAACCGAATGAATTGATAAAAGGCTTTATTGCATTCGCCATCGGGCACGCGGGCGCTGTCTACTATTGCTTTTAGAGTCGATGCAATATGAATATCCTGCCCATCATAAATAAAATCGATATTGAATTGACGGCCTGAAACAATACGGTATATGCCCGTCGTTACTTCAGCAGAAATATTCCACACCATTTCACCACCCGGTGTAACAGCAATCGAATCAACCAATATAGTTTTCTCACCCTGTACAGAATACACATACGCCCTGCCGGCTGCGGCTCCCGTAACTGTAATACAAGCCTTCTGTGGAAAGATTATTGAACTGCAAGCCAATACAATTACTGTTAGAAGTATTCTAATCATCATATTCTTTAGGTATAATTAATAGTGTATCTGCAATATACTTATTTTCTCCAGGATAGAAGCAAGCATATTACAGATACACGTGTGGCGGGGGACTATTTTACGTCTTCTTCTTTCATTTCTCCGGTGGGCACATTCCCCGATACATTCTGATTACTGATTTTTCCATTTACCTCATTGGATTTCAGAATCGAAAACCAATCCACTTTACGGGTCACGTACATTATACACCCCAACACAATAAACAGGGCTATATTACCCACTAATAGCGAGTAGTCTTCCAGACGGATAATAACAAACATAAATGTATATACTAATGCCAACATTACACCAATCAGGAAGCCTTCGCGTTTAGCATGGTAGATAGATGTAACATACTGGCTGATCAAAACAATATTAATGACAGCGCATAATAAATACGCGTATTGAAACTGCATGTATTCAGAAAGCGCAGTCAGCAGAGAATAGAACAGAATCAGCGCCAGCCCTACAAGAATGTATTGAATTGGGTGTACCGGTTTTTTGCTGAATACTTCTATAAGAAAAAAGCTCACAAAAGTCATTAAGATAATAAGTAATCCATATTTCAGGCTGCGTGTTGCCTGTTGATATTCATCCACCGGTTGATACAGGTTGACCCCAAACATAGTATTGGTAAAATTAATTGAGTTATTTTCCCAGCCGGGTGCATACGGCAAATTAAAATGACTTACCTTCCATCCTGCATGGAAGAAATCGTTTGTTATGTCCCTGCTATCGGGTAAAAAACCGCCGATAAAACTGGGATCGCCCCAATTACCTTCAACACTCACTTCAGTATATTTCGAAAGTGGAATGAAGTTCATTCCCATGCTACCCTTCAATGAAATTTTAACGGAAATATGCATATCATTTTTCAAATCTTCGGGCTTCACATTCACAGAAAAGCCATTAGAAAATAGGGTTGTATCAGGGAACCCGGGTGTAACTTCATAGTTTTTTCCATTAATAGTGCAGGCAACAACTCCGGAAATACCTTTGCTATCGGTAACAGAGAATTCTACAAGAGATGAGTTCATTTTACCGCCAGCTGCTTTTTCAATAATCGGAGCAATCCTCTGAGCGCTGTAAAACGCTTCTATGGACACTTCTGACTGGTAAACCATAATCTTGTAAATCCCCCGGTGCCGGATCTGCGGAAGCATTTTGGCACGTACCGAGGAACTGTCGGATAATAAATATGACTTAGTAATTTCCGGTACCGCGCTTCCATTTTTACTATGTCCTTCCTGCTCAGTTTCCACAACAAGCACCGGTCCGCCCATAATCTGCCTCCCTGCCCAACTTTCGGCCACATTTTGCTCTGCTTTCTTCTTATATGAAGCCCGATCATCTATAACGCCCTGAATGATAAGCATGATTACCGATAAGACCAGGACTGTAAATAAAATTAGAACAAGCCGCAAACCGAGAGAGGATTTATTCATAGATGGTACCTTAATAGAGAAATGGAATGATTTACCTTGTGAAATTACAATTACCCTGCTTTAGCTGCAATTGAAAAAGCTATACCGGATTTTTTTATCTTGTGAGATTTTACGTTTCATTACTTAGTAAAACAGAATTTCGCTACTTCACTAAACCGGGTGGCATAATTTTACGTTTTGCATAAATATGTAATATTTTAGGATATTCTATATATTAGGTAAATTTTTTACGAAAAAGTAAAAAATAGCAAAAATATTTCTTGACATTCAGTACGTTCTTTTTATATATTCGCAGAAAGAATTAAAAATTAAACAGATGAACGGCACAGAATACATAAATACTAAATCGATACCAGATGCTCTTACGCAGAGCAGCGGCATCAATGTGCCTTCAATTTCTATCATCCGTCCTTTAGTTTCCGTTCTCCTCGGGATTAACGTTATTGTGATTCTCCTCGGTATTATTATTACCACAGGATAACATAACGGTCAATCCCAAATCTCAACATAAACAAGTTTAACAGTATCAAGAGCCGGGGTTGACCCGGGAAAGAAAAGATACTTCAGGACTTTTTTATTTTGAGGTTACTCGTGCGATCAGATTTTATAAAAAAAGGATTTGACAAAGCTCCACATCGCAGCCTTCTGCGCGCAACCGGTGTCATTACCCATGAATCGGATTTCCAGAAGCCATTTATCGGCGTATGCAATTCCTATATTGATCTGATTCCCGGCCACGTACATTTACAGGAATTTGGAAAAATAGTTAAAAATGCGATACGCGAAGCCGGCGGTGTTCCCTTCGAATTTAATACCATCGGGGTCGATGATGGTATAGCCATGGGGCACATCGGCATGCGCTATTCGCTGGCAAGCCGCGAACTTATAGCCGACTGTGTAGAAACTGTTGCAGAAGCTCACCGACTCGATGGACTTATTTGCATTCCCAACTGCGATAAAATTGTTCCCGGTATGCTTATGGCGGCAGCCCGACTGGATATTCCGGTAATTTTTGTTTCAGGCGGCCCAATGCGTGCCGGTCGCTTGGCAAACGGTACCAAAGCTGACCTCATCTCCGTGTTCGAGGGAGTAGGAAAATTCTCTGCCGGCCAAATGTCTGAAGCCGAACTTACCGAATACGAAAAATCTGCCTGCCCCGGCTGTGGTTCATGTTCAGGCATGTTTACGGCAAATTCTATGAATTGCTTAATGGAGGCTTTGGGCCTTGCTCTGCCGGGCAATGGTACAATATTGGCCGAATCGCCTGAAAGAAAAGAGCTTGCCAGAAAAGCAGCTGCGCAATTAATGAATTTAGTAATGAATGATACCCGGCCCTCTGCACTGCTAACCGAGAACTCGTTTGCCAACGCTTTTATGCTCGATCTCGCCATGGGCGGCAGTACAAACACTATATTACACACCCTTGCTGTTGCCCATGAAGCGGGAATACAATTAAACCTGAATATGCTTAATGAGCTTTCGGCTAAAATACCTTACTTATGCAAAGTAAGCCCTGCTACAAAAGACGTCCACATCGAAGATGTTCACAATGCAGGTGGAATTTCCGCGATACTAAAAGAACTGAGCAAAACCGGGTTACTTCATACCGATTGCAAAACCGTTACAGGAAACACACTCGGTGAAAATATTGCGGATGCCGAAATTACAAACACGCTGGTAATACGTCAACTTGAAAACCCCTATTCGCAAACAGGCGGGTTAACCGTGCTATTCGGGAATCTGGCCCCCGAGGGTGCAATTGTTAAAACCGCTGCTGTTGCTCCCGAGATGATGCGTTTTTCCGGCCCGGCAAAAATTTATGAAAGCCAGGAAGAGGCAGTTACAAAAATTTTACAGGGTGATGTAAAAGCGGGAGATGTGGTGATCATTCGATATGAAGGGCCAAAGGGCGGGCCCGGAATGCCGGAAATGCTCTCTCCTACGAGCGCTATCATGGGTCAGGGGTTAGGAAGCAGCGTAGCACTTCTTACTGATGGCCGGTTTTCGGGTGGCACAAGAGGTGCATGCATAGGTCATGTCTCACCGGAAGCCGCCGCCAGAGGACCAATTGCCGCTTTGCGTAATGGCGATATTATTACGTACGACATTGCAGCGTGTTCTATCCATGCTGAATTGCCTGATGAAGAAATTCAGGCACGTCTAAATTCCCTTACACCGTTTGAACCAAAAGTACAGAAAGGATACCTCCGCAGGTATGCTTCTATGGTAACTTCGGCAAGCAAGGGTGCAGTTTTATCAATGTGATGCTAAGGAGTACAATCATGAAAAAAACTAAACAAGTATTAACCGGCGCGGAAATATTCTTCGAATGCCTGCGTCTTGAAAACGTTGAATATATATTCGGATACCCGGGCGGCGCCGTTCTGAAAATTTATGAAAAATTATATGATGTTGATTTTCTTAAACATATACTCGTGCGCCATGAACAGGGTGCCATGCACATGGCCGAAGGATACGCGAAAGCCTCTGGTAAGGTTGGTGTAGTACTGGTTACTTCAGGGCCCGGTGCAACAAATACTGTAACCGGCATAACGGATGCATACCTCGATTCTGTTCCCGTTGTTATTTTTACCGGACAGGTTTCTTCACATCTAATCGGTAAGGACGCGTTTCAGGAGGCAGATATCGTTGGTATCACCAGACCCATTACCAAACATAATTTTCTCGTGCGCGACATTCATGAACTGGCTTCAACTATTCGCAAAGCGTTCTATTTGGCCTCAACAGGAAAACCCGGCCCGGTATTAGTGGATTTACCCAAAGATATTATGGCTCAGGAATGTGAATTCGAGTATCCCGAAATGGTTGAATTACGAGGTTACAAGCCCGTGTATTATGGCCACGCGTCACAGATTAAAAAGGCTGCTGAAAAACTGCGCTCTGCCAAGCGGCCCCTATTATACGTCGGGGGCGGTGTTATCATGTCAGGCGGCACACGAGAGCTCCAATTACTCGCGAAAGAAAACAACTTCCCGGTTACCATGACCTTACAGGGACTGGGGGCATTCCCCGGTACCGACGAGCAATCGCTTGGCATGTTGGGCATGCATGGCACATACTGGGCAAATAAAGCAATCAGTAATTGCGATGTTCTGGTTGCATTGGGCGCTCGCTTCGATGATCGTGTTACCGGCAATGTTAATACCTTCGCCCAGAATGCATTTAAAATTCATATTGATATTGACCCGGCCGCAATTGATAAAAATGTTACCGTAGATTTGCCAATCGTGGGCGATGTAAAACACGTTATCGCTGAATTAGCTGCTGAATTGAATAACACGACAGACTATAGCGAATGGTGGTCAGAGATAAATTCCTGGCGCGATGAATGCCCGCTTGACTATGAAGATAATGACGGGAGGTTGCGCGTAGAATATGTAATTGAGAAATTATCGAATATCACAAAGGGCGAGGCCGTTGTTGTAACAGATGTTGGACAGCACCAAATGTGGACTGCCCAATACTATAAATTTGTCCACCCGCGCTCTAACCTTACGAGCGGTGGTTTGGGTACAATGGGCTTTTCCGTACCGGCTGCAATAGGGGCTTATTTCGCCTCCCCCGGAAAACCTGTCATTTCTCTCAGTGGTGATGGTGGCTTTCAGATGAATATGCAGGAGCTTATTACCGCAGCTGCTCATAAGCTGCCTATTAAATTCTTCATACTGAACAATAGTTTTCTCGGCATGGTACGCCAGTGGCAGGAATTGTTTCACGCGGAAAAATTCAGTTTTACCGATTTATCGGCCAGCAACCCTGATTTCGTAAAATTAGCAGAGGCTCTCGGCTGTAAAGCATGGTCAACCGACAATCCGCGCGAAGTTGAGGACTGTCTTGATAAGGCTTTTGCATATAATGATGGCCCCGTTGTAGTGGAGTTCAAAGTAGTACGCGAAGAAATGGTTTTCCCGATGGTACCGGCCGGTGCCTCGGTTGAAAACATGATGGTAAAACGATTAAACAATCAACAATAGCTTTTATTTACTAACGAATCGGGATATATGAAACGGACAATAACAGTATTGCTGGAAAACAGATTTGGAGCCTTTAACCGGGTAGCAACGCTCTTTAGCGGAAAAGGTTTCAACCTTAACAGCATATCGATCGGTGAAACAGAAGACCCGAGCATATCAAGAATGACTCTTGTCACTTCAGGAGAAGATAAAGTTTTTGATCAAATAATAAAGCAGCTTAACCGGCTTATCGATACCATTAAGGTTGTCGATCTCTCAACTGAACCATCAGTTATCCGGGAACTGGCGCTTATTACTGTTCATTACAAAAAAGCTAATCGCGCCGAAATTTACAATCTCTGCGCCATATTCGAAGGCAAAGTTGTAGACATAACAAACAAATCACTTACGCTGGAGATAACCGGACCTCCTGATAAAATAGATGCCGCTATTAACACGCTTGGCAGCTATGGCATAATAGAAATGGCCCGTACCGGTACTGTTGCCTTAAAACGCGGGCAGCAGGAAAGAATTTATAAAACAACACAATTACCCAATCATTCATAGGATTTTTACAATGCAAGTTTATTATGATGCTGATGCAAATCTCGAATTATTACAATCAAAAAAAATTGCTGTTCTCGGCTACGGCAGCCAGGGACACGCGCATAGCCTTAACCTGCACGATAGCGGTATAAGCGTATGTGTAGGTTTACGGAAAGATTCTGCCTCATGGAAGAAAGCCGAAGAAGCCGGTTTAACAGTACGAACTGTTGCCGAAGCCTCTCAATGGGCCGATGTAATTATGTTGCTTCTTCCTGATCAAAATCAAAAGGAAATCTACGATAGCGAGATCGCGCCATATTTACAACCGGGAGATACTTTAGCTTTTGGCCACGGCTTTAATATTCATTACAGGCAGATAGTTCCTCCCGAAAACGTTAATGTGATGATGATAGCTCCCAAGAGCCCGGGGCACCTTGTCCGCCGCACGTATCAACAAGGGAGCGGGGTACCTTGCCTTATTGCAGTTTACCAGGATCCTTCCGGCAGCACAAAAGAGCTTGCTCTGGCATGGGCCAAAGGCATTGGCGGCACAAAGGCAGGTGTTATTGAAACCAATTTCAAAGACGAAACAGAAACAGATTTATTTGGTGAACAGGCAGTGCTTTGCGGCGGATCGGCCGAACTTATAAAAGCAGGTTTCGAAACACTCGTTGAAGCAGGATACCCGCCCGAGCTCGCGTATTTTGAATGCATGCACGAAATGAAACTCATTGTTGACCTGTACTATGAAGGAGGTTTGAGTCGTATGAACTATTCGGTTAGTGATACTGCGGAGTATGGCGGAATGAGCCGCGGACCACGCCTTATTACGGCAGAGACAAAAAAAGAAATGAAAAAAATCCTCACCGAAGTTCAGGATGGTTCTTTCGCCAAAGAATGGTTGAATGAATACCGCAGTGGTTTGCCAAATATGACCGGTATGCGCAAAGACAACAAAGAGCACCCTATCGAACAGGTGGGCTCTAAACTCCGCGGTATGATGAGCTGGCTAACCGGGAAGAAGGATTAATTGCCATGCATGCACATTTAGTTTTATTACCTGGAGATGGTATAGGTCCGGAAGTTACCCGAGCCGCCGTTGAAGTAATTAAAACGGCAGGCTCTGGTTTTGGGCTCACCTTCTCTTTTGAAGAGCACAAAATGGGTGGCTGCTCGTACGATGCATTTGGCACCCCTGTTACCGATGAGACCATTACCGCCTGTAAAAATGCACACGCGGTATTCCTCGGCGCTGTTGGTGGATATCAATGGGATTCACTGCCGCATCATCTCAAACCGGAAGCCGCCCTCTTGCGGCTTCGCAGTGAGTTGGGCTTATATACAAACATACGTCCCGCGAAAATATATCCTGCTCTTATATCTTCTTCATCGTTGAAAGAAGAAGTATTACAAGGTGTTGATTTTGTTGTGCTGCGCGAATTAACCGGTGGAATTTATTTCGGCAAACCCCGTGAATATTCAACAGACTATGGCTTAAATACTATGGTTTACACGCGCCCCGAAGTTGAACGAATAGCCCGTATGGCATTTACAATAGCGCGTCAACGTAACTTAAAGGTAACCTCGGTAGACAAGGCAAATGTTTTGGAAGTGTCACAGTTCTGGCGCAATGTTGTTCATGAAGTTCATACCGAATATAGCGATGTTGAATTACATGATATGTACGTCGACAATGCCGCGATGCAGATAGTTCGCAATCCCCGGCAGTTCGATGTAATTCTCACTTCAAACTTATTCGGCGATATCTTAAGTGATATTGCCGGCATGATAACTGGCAGCCTGGGCATGCTTCCTTCCGCAAGCCTTGGCTCCGAACATGCTTTGTATGAGCCGGTACATGGAAGCGCGCCCGATATTGCAGGTAAAAATATGGCTAACCCTCTTGCAGCAATTTCTTCCGCTGCAATGTTGTTTACGCATACTCTTAAAATGCAGGAGGCAGGTTATTTGATTGAAGAAGCCGTAGCCTCTGTTTTAGCAGAAGGTTATAGAACAGCCGACATACATTGCGAGGGCTGTAAACTGGTAACGACTACTGAAATGACTGGGCAGGTAATTCGGATACTTAATTCATTGTTAGTTCAAAAACACGTAGCAAACGTTGTATGAAAAACGAAGTTCAGAGAAGTTAATAGAGTGCATACTATGGATACACGAGAAAAAATAATAATATTTGATACTACACTGCGCGATGGTGAACAATCGCCGGGGGCATCACTGAATATTTACGAAAAACTGGAAATAGCCCGGCAGCTCGCGAAATTGAATGTCGATGTCATCGAGGCCGGCTTTCCTATATCCTCGCCTGCCCAATTTGAGGCTGTGCAGCGTATAGCAGATGAATCCACGAAAATAATTGCTGCACTTGCACGCGCGAAAGAAAGTGATATTAAGGCTGCCTACCAGGCATTACGCAATGCCAAAGCACCTCGTATTCACACCTTTTCCAGCACTTCGGATATTCATATCCTCGGTAAGTTTGGCGATTCCAAATATGGTTTAACGCTCGAAGATAAAAGAAAAACCATACTGGCGATGTCATACGATGCCGTGGCATACGCTAAAACTCTTACTCCTGATGTTGAATTCTCTGCAGAAGATGCAGGACGCACTCCTATAGATTACCTGGCAGCAATAATCGAAACTGCTATTTCTGCGGGAGCTACTACCGTAAATATACCCGATACCACGGGATATACACACCCCAGCGAATTCGGTGCATTGATTGCCGAATTAAAACGTCGGGTATCTAATATCAATAATGCTGTTATCAGCGTGCATTGCCATAATGATTTGGGCCTGGCAGTTGCCAATTCTCTTTTCGCTATCGAAAACGGAGCACGACAGGTTGAAGTTACTATCAATGGAATTGGAGAGCGCGCGGGTAATGCTTCTCTTGAAGAAATTGCGATGAGTCTGCGGGTTCGAAAAGACAGGATGAACTGCTATACCGAGATTAATTGCCCGGAGATATACAATACCAGTCGTATGGTCTCCGGTTTCACCGGAATAGTTGTGCAGCCGAATAAAGCTATCGTTGGCGAAAATGCGTTCGCACATGAATCAGGCATTCACCAGGATGGCATGTTGAAAAACCGCGAAACGTATGAAATAATGACGCCTGAAACAGTAGGTGTTCAAAAAACAAAAATCGTACTTGGCCGGCACTCGGGCAGGCACGGCTTAAAGGATCGCCTGATAGAGTTGGGTTATCAACCTTCAGAGAAAGAACTTGAGCATTTATATGACTCGTTTGTACAGTTAGCCGATAAGAAAAAGGAAGTCTTCGATGATGATTTGCGCATGCTTATGGGCGATGAATTCCATAAGAAGGAAGAATACTTTGAGCTTACATACATTCATGTTCACTCGGGCACTGATTCCATACCAACGGCAACTGTTTGTATTAAAAATCAGGATACACTATACAAAGAATCTTCTACCGGTGATGGACCGGTGGATGCTTGCTTCAATGCTATTGAACGCGCGCTCAATTTAAAACCCGTTGTGGAATCATACCAGGTTCGGTCTGTTACTTCAGGCAGGCAAGCTATGGGAGAGGCTATACTGCGCATACGCAGCGGGGAAATATCTTTTACCGGACGTGGCATTTCGACCGATATTATTGAGGCAAGTGCAAAAGCATACATCCAGGCAATTAATCAGTTTCATTTGTACCATCATACCGAACTGATTCTAACAGACGACAAAATTGAAATAAAAGCTATCTAAGGAAATTCTATGGGAATGACGATAACAGAAAAAATATTTGCACATGCATCCCGCACGCATAAGGTTATACCTGGCCAAAGCGTATGGCTAAATGTTGATATTCTTATGACACATGATGTTTGCGGCCCGCCAACAATTGCCATTTGGGAAAAAGAATTTGGCGGGGATGCAAAAATTTGGGATAAAAATAAAGTGGTGATATTCCCCGATCATTATATCTTCACTGCCAATCCACACGCGAACAGGAATGTAGAACTGTTACGGCAATTTGCAGCAAAACACGAGTTGCCTAATTATTACGATGTGGGCACCGAGCGTTATAAAGGAGTATGCCACCTTGCGCTAGCGGAAGAAGGGTTTAACGTACCGGGTACGGTGCTATTCGGTACCGATTCACATACATGCACCTCAGGCGCTTTTGGTATGTTTGCCACTGGTGTAGGGAATACGGATGCTGCATTCATTTTAGGTACGGGAAAAATCTGGGAGAAAGTTCCGGAATCAATGAGATTCATTTTTAATGGTGATATGCCGGAGTATCTCACTGCTAAAGATTTGATCTTGCGAATACTCGGCGATATAACCACCGACGGGGCGACATACCGGGCAATGGAATTTTCCGGGAGCGCAATTAACCAAATGAACATGCTCGAACGTATGACTTTAACAAATATGGCTATAGAAGCGGGCGGCATGAATGGTATTATTGCCGTTGACGATATTACCCGCGAATATCTTTCATCGGTAGGTGTGAGCGGGTACCAGGAATTTACCAGCGATAGTGACGCGGAATATTTTGCTACATACACGTATAACGCCAATGAACTCGTTCCTGTTGTCGCTAAACCACATAGCCCCGATAACCTTGCTGCTGTTCGGGATGTAGAAGGAACGAAATTAACGAAATGCTATATCGGTTCATGTACCGGCGGCAAGCTATCCGATTTCCACTATGCGGCAAAAATTCTTTATGGCAGAAAAACCGCTGTAACTACTTTTATTGTTCCCGCGAGCACTACTGTAGCCCGGCAGTTAAAGACCGAGAAATATAAGGATGCCAGCTTATACGATATATTCACCGAAGCCGGTGCATATATAGCCGAGTCTTCGTGCGCTGCATGCCTTGGAGGCCCGGCAGATACTACGGGGCGTAGCATTGATGGTGATACTGTTATTTCAACAACAAACCGCAACTTCCCCGGCAGAATGGGCAGCAAACAGTCTTCTGTTTACCTTGCTTCGCCTTTAACCGTTGCAGCTTCTGCTGTTACCGGCGTTATAACCGATCCCCGCGATCTATTGCAGTAATTTGAGAGAGAAAGAAGAAAAATGGACAATCTAATAACAGGTAAAATATACGTATTAGGAAATAATATTGATACCGACCAGATAATTCCTGCCGAACATCTGGTTTACAGCACGAGTGATCCTGAGGAAGCCAAAAAATACGGGCATTTCGCCCTATCGAGCGTTCCTCCGGAAGAAGCCGGGCTTCCTCATGGCAACTTACCGTTTATACATGGTGATAATTATCAATCGGAATATTCGATTATAATTGGCGGCTCGAATTTTGGCTGCGGTTCTTCACGTGAACACGCCCCTTTCGCCCTCCAGGTAGCAGGCGTAAAAGTTGTAGTGGCTGAATCATACGCCCGGATATTCTATCGCAACTCTGTCGATGGCGGCTTTCTTGTACCTATGGAATCAGCCGAACGCCTGTGCGATATATTGCAAACAGGCGAATCAGTCACCATCGATATTACTAACGGAACAATTACCCGCCATTATGATAACAGGGTATTTACATTAAAAAATCTGGGCAGTGTGTTTGCTATCGTTCAAAGCGGCGGTCTCTTTCAATATGCCCGGCAGAATCAATTACTATAATATTTTGGTTAAAAAGAGTTTACTATGCAACAGAGGGTAATAGAATTATTTGATACGACACTTCGTGACGGCACTCAGGGAGAAGCCGTCACTCTTACCGTGCGCGATAAAGTCAGCATCGCGCTAAAGTTGGATGAGTTCGGAATAGATATTATCGAAGGCGGCTGGCCGGGCAGTAACCCGCGCGATGAAGAATTTTTTCAGGCTATGCGTCGTGAAAATTTGCGACATGCCCGCCTCTGTGCTTTCGGCTCTACCGCACGTTTTGGTAATTCTGTAGAGGCAGATTCCAACTTAAACGCGTTGTTGCATGCAGAAACCCCTGTTGTTTCTATATTCGGTAAAACCTGGCGTTTCCATGCAGAGAAAGGTCTTGGTATCTCTGAGAACGATAATTACAAACTCATCCGCGACTCGGTTGAATATCTGTCCCGTAACGGAAGAAGAGTCATCTTCGATGCGGAACATTTTTTTGACGGGTACCAGGCAGACCCGCAATTTGCACTGGCAATGCTTCGCGCCGCCGAGGAAGGCGGTGCAAGCGTTATTACATTATGCGATACCAACGGCGGCTCGCTTCCGCATCAGGTTAATGAAGCAGTGCGGCATGTTCGCACGGTAATAAATTCACCTCTTGGAATTCATACTCATAATGATGGCGATTTAGCGGTTGCAAATTCCCTTATAGCTATTTCGGCCGGAGTAGAGCATGTTCAGGGAACTATTAACGGACTGGGTGAGAGATGCGGAAACGCCAATCTTATCAGCATTATACCCAACCTGTTGTTAAAGTTAAATATGACTACGAAAAAAGCAATTCAACTTGAACAGCTAACCTCATTGTCATTATATGTATCAGAACTCATGAACCTAGTTCCGCATTCGCGCGCGGCATTCGTTGGCAAATCCGCTTTCGCTCATAAAGGAGGTGTTCACGTGAGCGCGGTGTTGAAAGACAGCCGGATGTATGAACACATTAAACCTGAACTGGTAGGCAACACGCAACGCGTACTCGTATCAGATCTTTCCGGCCAGAGCAATATTAAATATAAAGCAAAGGAATTGGGTGTTGATATAACAGAGAGTTCCGAGTTCAGTAAACGCCTGGTAACCCATATAAAGAATCTTGAATACAACGGTTATCAGTTTGATGGGGCGGAGGCTTCGTTCGAATTAATGCTAAGAGCCGGGAAAAGTGAATTTACACCATTCTTCAAGACTCTCGATTCAAAGGTTCATGTTATGTTCGATACCGAGAAACACGGCAAGTCCGAAGCTGTACTAAAAATTGAGGTTAATGGCGAAGTTGAACATACGGCCGCGAATGGCGAAGGCCCGGTAAACGCGCTCGATAACGCGCTGCGAAAAGCCCTAACCCGTTTCTATCCTGAGATCGCAACAATTAAACTTGTTGACTATAAAGTACGGGTGCTTGATGAAAAAGATGGAACGGGTGCGCGCGTACGTGTTCTCATTCAAACCTCGGACGGCACTCATTCATGGTCAACTGTTGGGGTTTCGGAAAACATTATTGAGGCAAGCTGGCAGGCCCTTTGCGATAGCGTTAATTACAAATTATTTAAAACATATTACCCGCTGCAGAAAATTGTTTAGCTGGTAGACACAGAAATTTCATTACTTACAAAGGATTACATAAATGGCATTCGAATGTGATTATATATGGATGAACGGAGAATTCGTTCCGTTCGCTGAGGCAAAAGTTCATTTTCTCACGAGTTCGCTGCATTACGGAACATCGCTATTCGAAGGTATCCGTTCGTACAGCACACCGGAAGGCCCGGCAGTCTTTCGCCTGAAGGATCATATTAACCGACTGATAAAAAGCGCGCATATTCTCGGTATTCAGGATCTGCCTTATTCATTTGAAGAAATGTATGAGGCTGCACTTGAGATTACCCGGAAAAACAATATGGAAGAATGTTACATCCGACCACTCATCTATATATCAGTCGGCGGTTGGAACCTCTCGGTAGAAGGTGTTACAATTAATATGGGTATTGCCTGTTGGAAATGGAATAATTATCTTGGCGAGGCTGCCCTTATAAACGGGGTTCGTGCAAACGTATCTTCTTTTGCCCGCCACCACGCGAACATCATGATGACAAAGGGTAAAGTGGCCGGCAATTATGTAAATTCGGTATTAGCTAAAACCGAAAGCATGCGTCTCGGTTTTGATGAGGCTATCATGCTGGACTCGCAGGGGAACGTATCTGAATGTACCGGTGAGAATCTATTTACTGTTCGTAACGGAGTAATCTACACTCCACCCCGTAACAGCGTTCTCGAAGGCATTACCCGCGAATCTATTATATGTCTCGCGAAAGATTTGGGTTATGAAGTTGTTGAAGAAACTATTACCCGTGATCAGTTGTACATATCCGACGAAGTATTCGTTTCAGGAACGGCAGCAGAAGTTATTGCGTTAAGCCAAATCGATTTCAGACAAATTGGGACTGGTAAAACAGGCCCTGTCTGCGCGAGCCTGCAGGCGGCTTATTCTGATGCAATACATGGCAGGAATTCAAAATATGAACACTGGCTCGATTATATTTACCAAAAAGAAGAAAATAGTTTAGCTTCGTAATGTTGCAGTTATACAATCGGCAGGGACAAGGTTACCTGCCGATTGACTGATAAAATTATAATGTAACCTTCATGTTTTTCATAATGCGTTCACTCGCCTCCCGGTTTTCCTGCCCGCCTGTAGTTATACAGACAATTTGCAGAAGTTTCGCACCATTAACATAAAATTCCGACTGAAATTCTACCGGCTTCCCTTCTATTTTCATTGAACCTGAAACTTCCCTGCCAGACAGGTAGTATTTCTGTGTTGGTTTCGACTGGTAAGTAAAGTCACTCACGTTATCGCGCCCACGCATAGACCTCATCGCCCCTTCAACCGCCATATCAATATCGGCGTCAACCGAGTTGTCGTATTCAGTCTTGCTGATCAGAAAGGTAAGCGGTTTGGAATCGTATGAATAATTTTCCATTTTTACTATGAACGCTTTTGCTTCGGCAGGTATATCTATCTGTTGAGGTTTTAATTCAAAGGGGATCTCCATCTTAACCCCCAAATATTCTTTTTGCGTCCAATCGTAACTTTCAAACTGAACCTTATCGGGTTGCTTAAGCAATGCCGTTACAACATAGCGACCGATGAATATACCGATAATCGCGAATAAAATACTTAAAATTGTTTTACCACTCATGGCTTCTCCTCGTGTTATAAATGTAATTCTACAATATCCCCATCATGAAGTATGTGGTCACGACCCGTAACCTGGCCATCAAAAACTCCATATCCCCAAATGCGGGAATGTTTTAATTTCTCATGAAAATCTTTATGAACCTGTAAAGCGAAATCATCAACGGTGGCCCCTGCCCGTAAAATAAACGGCTTTTTTATATCGGCACTTTTTCCGGGCTGCTTCGAGTATACACGAATTAAATGAAGCATCTCAACCGCGGTACTAAAAATATCCTCTACATTCCTCCCGGTATTTACCGATACAGGCAACAGCCTCCAATGCTGCGGAATCAATGATGAAAATGTCAGATAATCATCTTCCTCCTTCTGCCCGTCTACTTTATTCACAACTGCAATCAGGGGGATTTCATATTTACCCGTTTCATCGCCCCGCTCTAAACCGCCCGCGCTTATTCCATGGAGGCGAAGAATTTGGATCGCACCGGCCAACTGCTCAAAAGGATCCGCTGTTATATCCGCCAGAACTACTATGAAATCTGCACTTTTTAATAAATCAAAATATCCCGGCTCAAGGAAGTCCCTGTCAAGTGCCGGCATATCTATTACCTGAAAGTGAATATCACAATAAACATGGTCTCCGGGCATTGGCTCCCATGTAGTAAACGGTGTTTCAGCTATTTCCGGCCTGGCGTGAGTAACGGCTTTCAGCAAAGAAGATTTGCCTGTATTGCTATATCCTGTTATAACAATCCGCGCATCCGCTCCCTCATGGTTAATAATAAATTGGGATTCATGTTTGCCTGCTTTTTTGGCTGCTATTGCCTCAGTTTTATGCTTCCCTAATCTGGACCTTAAGTCAGCGCGAAGTTTATCGGTACCCTTATGTTTTGGTATAACCGATAACATTGCTTCGAGATGCCTGATTTTTTCAGCAACTGTTTTCGCGCTCCGGTATTCTTTCTCAATATGGAAATATTCCGGTGGTAGATTTGTTGGCATACGAACTGTCTCTGCTCGTTAAATCCCAAATAATTACTATACCAGCAGTTAAACTGGTATCTGCTCAATTCAATAAAAAGGGAAATAAATTTGACCGTTACCGTAATTTACTAATTCCGGCTGTTCTGTAAAACAAAAACTTCTGCACGTGATATGCCGCACTCAAAAAAAAAGAGCCCCTTCACAAACGGAAGAGGCTCCTAAAATATGAGAACTTTATTAAACGATTACTTTAGCAACATAATTTTTTGGGTTGCAGTAAAACCATTCGAGCGTAGAACACATATATATGTACCGCTAACCAAACCATGCGCGTTAAATGTAACAGAATAATATCCTGATTCCTGTTCCCTATTAACCAACTCAGCAACTTCTGAACCGAGCGCATCGTAAACCTTTAGGCTGACGAGTCCCTTTTGCTTAATATTATAGCTGATTAACGTTGTAGGGTTGAAAGGATTGGGATATGCCTGTTGCAATTCAAATCCACGCAAAAACTCATACGAAACTGATTGTATGGAGCTAAATGTTGTAGTCCCGTTATTATCTACCTGACGTAAGCGGTATTGATATTTTCCGGCAGAAACCGGCCTGTCGTTAAACAGGTACGAATGTGCTTCGCTGGTAGAGCCGGCGCCGCGAACCATACCTAAATTATCCCACGATATGCCATCCTGTGAGCGTTCTACATAAAAACCATAGTTATTTACTTCTGTTGCTGTCTTCCAGGCAAGGACAACGTTTTCTTTAACCTGTTTCACGTTAAATGAAACCAGTTCAACAGGTAATAAACCGCCCGGGCCGGAAATATAAATATCATCGAAAGCTGCTGAATCTGTTGCAGAAGTGTTATGATTCCATAACATTCCAAAGTACTTCAACTGTAACCCGGTATAAGTAGATTCAGTAGTTAAAGAACCCATCTGCGCACTGGTCTGTCTCGGATCGCTTCGGGGGAAGGCTGTTGCATTGCCTTCAACATACAGAGCCCACTGATGAGTAGGCGGGTTATATGTAACCTTAACACTCAGGAATTCATTCGTGAAAGCAGTAGTTGAAGCAATAATATCACTGAATTTACTGTTCGCATCCAGACCATTCGTGAATTTCGTCAATCGGATATAATCAGAGCTTCCTGACTGACCATGCACTACAGCGTATCCATTACCCGCTCCAACGTCAGCAGTAGTTTTACCCAGCACCACTCCGTATCCAAAATTTGTCGCATCAAAACCTGAAGGATTCGCGCGTGTTGAACGCATATTGAACGCCCATGTTATGGTCTGTGATGCAAGGTCTAAATTTACAGGGTACTGTGGAATTTTGGTCAAATCAACTAATGCAAATTCCCTTCCGGCTGTAGTACTGGCCATTCTTGCCATTAAGTTTACTATCGAGATACTTGCCGGGGCGGATGTTTCAATTTCGGTCCAGGATAAGCCAGAAGGCATATTCGGCGATGAACCGAGTACTGTGCTGTTAGGACGATTGAAATTATCGAGCAGTACCGGCGAATAGGATACCTGTCCAACCGTTGTTGTTTGAGAAACTGCAGGCACTGTACCGCTTGTTTTATAATTAATCTGAGCAGACAGGCCATTATAGGAATACATTCTGAAATAATAGGTAACGCCTGAATTCAACCCCGAGAACGTATAGGTACCCGTCGAAGGATAGGTAATATTCACCATCGCGCTGCCATCTGCCAATGCTTCATCGTCAGCATATTGGGTGCCATCTACCGGATCGGTGAATGAATTACTTGTATTAGCCACTATCAGATAACCTGAAGGAGCCTGTGCACCGGCAACAGCATCTGTCCAATTAAGAGTAACAGTACTGGTAGCGGCTGTACCGACAGCGAAGTTAGTCACATAATTTGTTGGCTCGGTTGCCAGCACTACAGTAGCAGTTGTAGCAGATATCGAAGGAGCAGTACCATCAGTTTTGTAATTAATCTGTGCACCTGCACCATTATAGGAATACATCCGGAAATAGTACGTGGTGTTAGGATTAAGAGTATTAAACGTATACGTTCCGGTGCTTGGATTGCTGATATTAACAACGGCACTGCCATCACTTAACAGTATATCGTCGGAATAAACGGTACCGTCAACCGGGGCGGTGAATGAGTTGGTTGTATTTGCCATCAGTAAATAACCTGAAGGGGCCTGGGTTCCGGCGGCGGCATCAGTCCATGTTAGCGCGATGCTGTTGTAAGTTATTGTACCCGCTGCCAATCCGGTAGGATAATTTGTTGGTTCTACCGCGGGATCTGCCGTTGTAACCGTTGCAGATACCGAAGGAATTGTTCCTACTATCTTATAGTTAACACTGGTTCCTGTACCATTGTACGAGTATACCCGAAAATAATACGTAGTTCCGGATGAGAGCCCGTTAAAAGTGTAGGTGTGTCCCGAGCCGTGCGCGACATTAACACGCGCAACGCCATCACTTAGATTTGTGTCATCTGTATATGTCGATCCATCAATTGGAATAAAGTAATTATTCGTGCTATATGCTTCAATCAGGTATCCGCTTGGGGCCTGTGCGCCGGCTGCCGCATCAGTCCAGTTAAGAGTAACTTTACCGCTGCCGGTAGTAGCCGTCAAATTGGTTATAAAGTTTTCGGGTTCTGCCGCATACGTTGGCGAAAGCAAAGAAATATCATTAAAGTTAATATAATTAACATATTCAGGATGATCTACGAATGGATTACGATTGCTCTGAATACTCTGTACATAATTATTACGGTCTACTTCCCATTTATCCGGCGGGTCCTGCTTGTGCCACTGAATAAGCAAATTTAGATCCATCGGGCCTTCGGAAGTCGATGGCAGGCGGGTTCCATTTAACCAGTTGAATGTCCATGCGTTATTATTTACACCGTCATACTTCATGGCCATATATAATAGTGCACGGGCAGCATCTCCTTTATGCCTGTCTCGTGGTTCAAAAACCGTATTCCCGTTTGCATCTTTACCATATTTACATTCCAGAAATGTAGATTGCACCTGGGTAACTATACCAAGCGGGTGATTGCTTCGTACACCATTGGCATGGTTCTGTTCAGTAGGAAACAAGTGATGCTGATCTGCATATTCATCACCGCTGGTTGAAGAATATGTCGGCATCCAGCTATGACACCAGGTATGCTCGCGACTCATTGTTCCCCAGGCGAATGGAGGAGTATATACGTACACATATCCTGAGTAAACGCAGTTCACTGCTCTCTGGGTTCCGTTATAAACATACGATGAAAAATTAGCCACGTTTGTTTCGTCATAGCTCGCATACGCTATTTTGGTGTATGGTGCCCTGATGCGGCCTTTGAGATCAGAAATAAAGTTAACACTGGCGGGATTAATGGCAGAATAATACGTATCATCCTGCGCTAACCCGATAGAAGTCATTACGATCAGCGCGAGAACTACGAGCTGAATCTTCGTAAATATTTGTACTGTGTATCGATGTTGCATAGTATCCTTTAATTAAATATTTCTCTACAAAACAGGGGAAACAAAATAAGACTATTCCCCTTTACAGCAAACAATTTTTTGCCTTCAAGGAACTGTATAATATATCTTATATTATCGTAAAAAATCCACGTAAAATTTACCCCCTCCACTCTCTACAAAGGCGGCAGTACCGCCCCGATAATTTCGTGGTAAACGGTTTGGTAATACTGCGGGCAGATTGTATTTTTACCTGTATAAATTCCCAACTCTTCATATATCCGGAAAGAACATGAAATTAACGAAACAAATGGCCGTATTACGTAGCGTTTTATTCGTTCTTTTGGCCGCAGCCCATTTTGGCTGTAAAACTCAACCACCCTCACAGCCCCTTACTCCTGTGACAGGTTCTGGCACTGTTCATATCTATACCGATGCCGATAACGCGGTGGTAAAAGTAGATAACCAACAAGTATTCACACCTGCTGATTCTGTATTATCTCTCCCGAGCGGGAGGCATACCATAATCATTATCGCGCCAGGCTATTCATATCAAAGCCAAACAGTACTCGTTCAGGCAGATTCTTCGTATTCACTCACATTCCTCTTCTCAACGGTAAAGACAGTACTATTAGAGGATTTCGCGAATGTCGATTGCAAACCATGCGTAAATTCAAACGCGATAATCGAGGATTTACTGAAAAACGTTTATCCCCGTACCAAAGTAATAGCGGTAAAATACCCCTCGAAAGTACCCTCTCCAAAAGATCCAATGTATCTTGCAGCGAAAAATATTGTTGAAAACAGGTTAAATTTCTACGATCCTACTATGGGATGCCCCAGCTTATTTGTGGATGGTTATCAGATATCCATTGCCACCGATTCCGGGGAGATTAATACTCAAATCCGTAATCAATTGCCCTTGCCACCGGCGTTTAAGCTTGGAGTAACCGGCCAGGTGAACGGGAATAACTTCGATATTTTAGTTACAATAAAATGCATCAATCCTACAGGGGTAAATTTCTCCCGTCTGAAAATGTATATGCCACTTATTCAAAAAGTTGTCACGTATCCAAGTGCCCCCGGGTCAAATGGTGAAAAAGAATTTTACAATGTTACCCGTGCCATGTTTGGTGATGAAAATGGCATTGGGATAAGCCCTATGAAAGCCGGCGCAAGAGTTTCTGCTACATTTTCCGTCCCGATCAGCGCCGATTGGGATAAAACTAAACTTGCTGCCATTGTTTACTTGCAGTCACAGGATCGTTCATTTAATAAAGATGGCATGATCTGGAACCCTGTATTTCAGGCAGCATCTTCGGATTAGGTATATGAAATTAATTAACAACCTTGCTGTTTACTGTCATGGTAAAAGTTCTCATCCGGCAATCCTGTTCGTGCACGGTTTCCCGCTTACCGCAGCAATGTGGAGCGAGCAAATCGCTGCTTTGCAGGATAAGTATTACTGTATAACGTATGATCTGCGTGGTTTAGGCGAGTCCACCGTAGGCGACGGGCAATACACCGTTGAGCAGATGGTAGATGATGCTCTCATGATATTAGATGCTGAAGGAATTGAAAAAGCAGTTATTTGCGGCCTTTCAATGGGCGGGTATATAACACTCCGCGCCCTTGAGCGCAACCCGGAAAGGTTTTCGGGCGCGATTCTTTGTGATACTAAAGCAGAGGCCGATACGAACGCGGGTAAAATTAATCGTGCTGCAGGTATTAAAAAAGTAAATAGCAGTGGGCCCGAACACTATGTGCGCGATTTTCTGCCCACAACGGTTTACCAGCCTTCAATTGAGCGTCTTGGTGGTAAATATACCACATTGCTGAACGATTGCCTGAAAAATGGCGCGATTGGCATAAAGGGCTGTCTGCTCGCTATGGCTGCACGTACCGATACGACCCGCGCCTTACCCCATATTCAGGTACCCGTACTGTTAGTTTGCGGCGAGCATGATTCTTTTAGTTCTCCCGCGATTATGCAGGAAATGGCAGGGTTATTACCGCAGTCAACCTGTATTATTATTCCGGAAGCAGGACACCTTGCCCCTTTTGAACAACCCGAGTTGGCTAACTCTGCAATACGAGATTTTCTTCCCCTTTGTAAATAATTCTCTACTGCCGGCTGCATAGATTAATGCAGCCGGTAGTCTATTCAAGAATCTTTTGCATGGTCCGGTGCGGCAGACTCACTTCAATGTACTCTTCACTTATTACCGAGTAGCCCAGTGTCTGGTAAAATGGTATTGCAGTCTTTCGGGAATGGAGTAGTATATTGCTTCCGCCCTGCTCACGTACCAGCGTTTCCGCTTTCAAAACTAATTGCGTTCCAATGCCTTTCCTTTGCACTTCCGGTTTAACAGCTACCTGCCTTATCTGAAACAAATGGCTGTCAATTCGTCGCAGTAAAAGGCAGCCCGCCAGTTGATCTCCAATCATGGCATGCAAGTGCACATCACTGTCATCCTCTTGCAATTGTTCCCTGGTATATTGCATGCCCAGGGGTTTACGCAAAACCCTCGTCCGCAGGGCAACTTCATCGCTGTAGTATACCCCGGTAAACGGTACTATGGCAATTTGGCATGCTTCATTCATATTTTAGGGAATTACCTTATTTTACTTCTTGTTATCAATATAACTATTCAAGATTTGAAAAGATAGAATTTTGCAAAATTCGGCGTTATATATTCATGTTCCATTTTGTGCCCATAAGTGTATTTATTGTGATTTTTATTCAATAATAACACCCGGCAAAGAAAATGATTTTATTGCTGTCCTTGAGCAGGAGATACAATATTACTCGGTATTGTATGGCAAGTCTCATCATTTTGATACCATTTTTTTCGGCGGCGGCACCCCTTCATTATTGACGCCTGCACAAATTGAACGGATATTAACTTCATTACATTCCGCCTTCTCTATTTCTTCTCAACCCGAGATAACGCTCGAATCGAACCCCGGCACTCTTTCCAACGAAAAATTGCGTGGTTTTCGTGCAGCGGGAGTTAACCGGTTAAGTATCGGGATACAATCTTTTCAGGAAAGAGACTTAGAGTTTCTTACCCGAATCCATTCCGCTGAGCAGGCCGGAACTGCTGTGCTTGAAGCTACCCGCGCCGGTTTTGATAATATAAATATCGATCTTATTTTCAACCTGCCGGGACAAACTTCCGATCTATGGCTCGAGAACCTGGAGACAGCGGTAAACCTGCCGGTCAACCATATATCTGCGTACAGCCTGATACTCGAGCATGGCACCATACTCAATAAATTGGTTCTGGATGGAAAAGTTACTATGCAGGATACGGATTACGATGCCGACCTGTATGAAATCACCATAGAATATCTTGCCCGCCACGGGTATACACAATACGAAGTTTCCAATTTTTGCAAACCCGGCTTCGAATGTAAGCACAATAATCATTATTGGCATTACGATGATTATTTATCGTTCGGGCCTTCGGCACATTCATTTGTGCACAATACCCGATGGCATAATTATACTGCATTATCACAATATCACGCGGCCATTTTGCGCGTGGGACATGCACAGGCTGGCTCCGAAAAAATTACTCCCGCTATGGCCGCGGAAGAATATATTATGCTCGCCCTTCGGAGCAACGGGTTAGATACTCATATCTTTTCCCAAAAATTTGGCGCTGAATTACTGAATACCAACAAAGCCCTTTTCAGCCAATTGCTTCATGAAGGATTCATCTCGAAACAGGGCGATATACTGCGGTTAACCCCAAAGGGTTATGCTGTATGCGATGAAATTTTAGAACGATTGCAATAATTGCGAAGGATTATTATGAAAAAAATATTCTCACTGTTACTCCTATTTTCATGCCTTATTTTAGCTGAAGGACCCAGGGTACTTCTGGTTACGGCTCACCCCGATGATGAAACAGGTGCTGCTATTACAATTTACCGTATCACCCACGACCTGAAAGGCACGGTTGATTTATTTCTCGTGACCAATGGCGAAGGAGGGTATAAGTATTCGACTCTCGCTGAAGCATACTACGGCCTGCCGCTTACCGATGAACAAAGCGGTCGTAAATTTCTGCCATCGATTAGAAAAACCGAGCTAATGAACGGGGGAAAGATAATGGGTATTCATAATTATTATTTTATGGATCAAAAAGACACCCGATATACGCTTGATAAAAATGATGTAACACACGGGGCCTGGAATATCACCATGATAAAAGCCAGACTCGCGGAATTAATTGGTACAAACCATTATGATTTTGTTTTCTGCCTGCTGCCTGTACCCGAAACACACGGGCACCATAAAATGGCTTCATTGCTCGCTTTGGAAGCGGTGAAAAATTGCCCGGAGAGTAGCCGTCCCGTTATTCTTGGCTATTCAGTCTCGTCAAAACCCGATACATCGCGTTTTACTTATACGGGACTGCCAGATGAACCAAATACGCAAATAACCGGGGCTCCCCGTGTTTATCATACCGACAGAACTATCCCGTTCGGTTTTAAGAATAAACTCAATTACAAGGTAATTGCTAACTGGGTCATTGCCGAGCATAAATCGCAAGGCACCATGCAGCTATACATGAACGGCGGCGATGTAGAAGATTTTTATCTCTTCGATATTAACGCGGCAAGCGCGCATAAAAAGGCGGAGCAATTATTCTCTAATTTCATTACTGCACCTTATCCGGTAAAGGAATATAATGAGCAATAACAACAGTGGCGAAAAGCTAACGAGGGAAATAAATCTCACGCAGGCAACCGCCATTAATATGATTGATATGGTAGGAATAGGACCATTTGTTGTTCTGCCCCTTGTATTTCTGAATATGGCGGGCAGCAGTGCTATTCTTCCCTGGCTGCTTGGAGCAGCCGTCGCCTGCATTGATGCATTTACGTGGTCTGAGCTTGGCACAAAATTTCCTTTTGCCGGAGGCAGCTATAATTTCCTAAGGGAGACGTATAAACCTTTCCGCCTCGGTGGATTTTTCTCGTTTCTTTTTATTTGGCAAACAATTATACAAGCCCCGCTGGTTATTGCTTCCGGAAGTATTGGCTTCGCCCAGTACGCCTCATACTTATATCCTCTTACGCCAATACAACAAAAAATTGTAAGTGGTACTTTGGTCATTGCACTTACCGCGCTATTGTACAGAAAAATTGGCAGCGTTGGTAAGATATCACTTATACTGTGGGGCGGTGTTATGTGTACACTCGCATGGATCATTTTTGGAGCGGCCACACACTTCCGGTCTTCGGTGTTCATGGCAAATAATATATTACCCCATGAATTGTCTTTCGCATTCTTTGGTGTTTTAGGTATGTCAACCGTACAAACAATATACTGCTATCTCGGTTACTATAATGTTTGCCATATAGGAGGCGAAGTACAACAACCAAAGCGAGTAATTCCACGCAGTATGTTTCTCTCCATTGCGGGCATTACCTTCATTTATCTCGCCATGGCTTCAGGCATTTCAGGAGTTCTGCCCGCGAGCACTATCCGCGGCTCACAATTTATCGTTAGCACATTCATTGAATTTATCTATGGTAAACAGGCGGCTTATTTCGCAACGATTCTTATTCTGTGGATCGCCTTCGCCTCCCTCTTCGCGGTAATGCTCGGCTATTCCAGGGTTCCGTACGCCGCGGCTCTCGATGGCAATTTCTTTCGCGTGTTCAGTAAAATACACCCGACCAAACATTTTCCGCACATCTCGCTTCTTACACTTGGTGCTATCGCCTTCTGTTTTAGTCTCCTTTTTAAGTTGAAAGAAGTTATAACAGCCATTGTGGTAATGCGAATAATTGTCCAATTCATTGGCCAGACAATCGGACTTATTCTCTACCGAAGAAAAAAAAGGAATGAATCGTTCCCTTATACTATGCCTTTGTTTCCATTGCCGGCAATTATTTCGATGGTCTTCTGGGGATGCATTTTCTTATCAACAGGTTTTCAATTTATGCTCTATGGCTGCGCAGCAATTATTCTTGGCAGTCTGGTTTATTATATCAGGAAGAGGGCAGGATTTACATCCGGAGATTAAAAAAAAAACGCCTGCCGCATTGCTGCAACAGGCGTTTACTACATTCAAATCGCCAACCTTTACAGATTGTAACCGAAGCCGAACCGAAGGGCAAAGTCAGGGAATCCGAACACCATTACACTAACATTCAGTTTTTCGAATACCGAATATTCACGCGAGATCGCGAATCCCGTGGGTAAAGGCATTTTTAAGGCATCGTGTAAACCTTTTGCCTGATCCGGATCCGTGAACCCTTCTACAATCGGATCACCAAATAACACGCCGCCTTCAATACGGTAGCGGGGATTCTTATACGCTACTTTAAGCTTCAGGCCTTGCTGCATGAATTGAAACAATAATCCATCGATATCCAAAAACAGCGCGCGCGGGATAAGCAGAAGATATCCCCATCCGCGCAGGGTATCCGCGAGCTGCACATCGGATGAGAATTTAACTGCTCCATCCAGTTTCTTACCCATTTTGTAATCCGAAAACAGAAATGAGAATTCGCTTAGGTATTTTACATAGTTCAACCCAAAAGTAAAAGCGCCCCATTTAACGTCACCGCCTACAGTTAAAGAACTTGGATAGCTCGTCTCGGCAGTTGAAGAAAACGGGTTCTGCGTAGCAACTGTTAAATTTGGTTTATCCAGCTTTAAGGAATCAATTACTATATCGATAGCTTCATCCTTTTTGCCCAGAGGACGCCCCTTAATGAATTTTGGCTGATAACTTTCATTAATAAAATTAGGATCGCTCATGGTAAATTTGGGAACAATATCCAACGCTATTACTGCATTAAATCCATTACCTTTATGCGTAATGCCCATTCGGTAACCCCAGCCATCTGATTTGTAGTTACCACGTGCACGCCAGTAGAATTTATTCGATTCACCGGCTGCCCAGTCAATATTCGGGTCGCTTGGATCATTGAAATGATATTCGAGTTTCTTTTTAATTACCAGCATACCATCTATTTGCAGATTAATATTAATATACTCTGCTATACTATACCGGTTAATAGAAAACCCGCCGTATGTTTCACCATATTTCGATTCAAATAATTTTCCGGCTGCGCCCATCGAGATCATGTTTACAGTAAAGTGAAAATCCGTGGCAAAATTAACACTGAGCGGTAAATCAATTGAGATGGTTTGATCGGAAACCTTTTTCTGGGAAGTAATCTTCGTTTGCAAACCAGCCAGTAGAAAATTCGATGAGATATCTATCGGGTAAGTAACACCAAACCCGAGCACCAAACGGTCATTAATTGGCAATGCCAGAGCGAAAGAACCTATTTGCGAAGCCTGCCCGAAGTTAAAATCGGTAAATTTCGAATCAGTTCTCTGCCCGTTAAACCGGAAGGAAGAAGTATCTTTCAAAAAATCCTTCGTGGCAGTCGAAACGCTTTTATTCAATTCTTTTGTCGCATCATAGCCGAATGCATCGGTAGTGACAGACAATTTGGAATCAAAATAAATAATTGGCTTTTTGATCATACCCAATTCTGAAGGGTTGCTGAAAATACTTGCCGCACCGGTGCTGACACCGGGAGCAATTACTCTGCCGAAACCGCCCGCACCCTGGCCCCCGCCCATAGTATTGATACTTGAACGAAGATCAAAATTTATTTGCCCGCCATACCAAAGTGACATATCGGGTAAATCTTTTTTCTGTCCAAACAGGGATGAAACAGAAAGCAGGAAAACAAGTACAAATTGTAATAGTCTTTTCATCGTTTCATCTCCTTAAAAGTTAATGCCAACGGCTATGCGGTTGGAATTATCAAGTTTTTCAACTAAGTGAGTATAATCGAACAAAACGAATGAGTTGCCAAGTTTTACCTTAAACCCAAAACCGAAAGTATATTTTTCGTCGTCTAAATCATTAATAACATTCTGCAACCCGGCTCTAACGAGCAGGAAATTCCAGAGCTTTAATTCGGCCCCGCCTCGAATCGTGTTATACACTTCCTTATCGAGCGAAGGCTGATAATCGGCAGTAACAGTAAATTCTTTACTTGCCTTAAAGGAAGTACCGATTAACAATTCAAGTGGAAGATTTTCCGTGTATTGCCCTTTCGTATGGGCATCAGGGTTCTGCACTTTGGAATCCCAACTTACCGGGGCTACACAATCGCGTAATAAAACGCCAATTTTAATACGTTCATCAATAGCGTACATAGCGCCAAAATCGACTCCGAAACCATTGGCAGATCCTGTTACCTGATTTAATAATCCGAGATTAAACTCATCATCGGTGAATATTTTGTAATCTTCTCTGTCTAAGGTATTATTGCCAAATGACGCGTGCCGGAATTTCAGGTTTATACCAACCGAAACCGGTCCTACATATCGGGCATAACCAACGATAATTGTTAGTTCGCGTAGCGCCTCATCCCCCGAGGAAAGCAGCGCAGCGCCTATTCCCTGTTGCGCGGCATCAAACTTAGCAGGCATGCCGAAAGAAACCATATTGTAACCAATAAGTCCAAAAACTTTCGCGTAGCTAAACGAAGCCTGTTTCTCCTGTAAATCTGTCAAACCGGCAGGGTTCCAGAGCAGCCCGTTTATGTCATCTGCCAGACCGGTATACGCGCCCCCCATTGCAGCGGGGCGCGCACCAATACCTACATCGACAAAAGCAGCCGGAATTGAAGATAGCTGCGCATATACTCCGGTGACTGCCAGCAGAACGAACAAGATGATCTTTTTCATTTTCATGTTGTTTACCTTTCAAATCCTAACTACTTTACTAAAACGACAGGAATTAATTTGCTTACCGTTCCGGAAGGATCCTTCGCGGTAACCTGTATAATATACCTTCCATTCAAGGCTTCATTCCCTGCTTCGGTTCTGCCATTCCATAAGATACTCTTCTTTTCGGAGCCATCCCGCGAAGTGCCATAAACGCCCGGACCTACCTGTTCATCCTGCCATATACGGCGAACAAGTTCACCACGCATATTATATACTTGTATAGAAACACTCGCGTTCCGTTGTTGCGTTGTTAATTGGAAACCAATTTTCAGATCAGCAACTTTTGGAGAAAATGGAGTCGGCAGTACTGCCAAATTAGTAATGCCCAATGGCTCATTCTGGGCCATTAAAGCATATTCGCCAAATTTGTTCATGGTCGTTTGATACGAGCCGTTTACTAACTGCGTTGAATCCCTGAATGACCATTGGTTATTGTCCGCATCATAGTACCCTACTGCTTTGGCAGTTTCATACAACGACAACGAATTATCCATCGGCAAGATCAGTGTACCGGTATGCAGGAGTGAATCCTTCGGTATTGCCTGATCTGATGTGTACGATATCGGGTATTGTTTGTACCCGACAATATATGATGGCGAATTATCGGTTGGAACATAGTATTTTTTTCCGGGTCCGAATTGCTGTTTATCCAGATGTAACTTAATTGTAAACGGTACGGAGTTAGCCGGCAATGTTAAGAACATGCCCTGCCTGTCTGTTAATGTAAGACTCGAAGCCGGGCTCACTTCTGCATAGACATCAATATCTTTCGAACCCTGCTTACCGGTAATCTTATCAGTTGCAATTATTGTTACTGTTCCAAAGAACAATGAATCCGGCGGGGTATAATATCCGGTTGAATCAATTGTGCCTGCAACTTTTTCCGGTAATACCTTCCATGCCAAAGTTTGGCCCAACGTTATTGCTGTAGCTGAAGTATCAAGCCCCGTATATGAAAATTTCACACCCGTTGACCGGTTGCTTACTTCGTTTTCCGTGCTGCTAACCGAGATACTCTTTAATACTGATGCCTTCACCGAAAATTCGGCAGGCTGCCTGATGATTGTTCCCTTATAGGTAACAACCGCAGTAATAGAATATTTACCTTCGGGAGCGGTTTTGCTGACTACAAATTGAATTGCTGTAGGATCGCTTGCATTCGGTTTTGTAATCGTAATAACGCTCTGATCGCTAACTTCCCACGACACTGTTCCTGCCGCGGCGGAGCCCACGAAATTTGTATTCAGCACGTTGTTTTTACCATCATATATTTTTAATGCTGTAGCATACACATCTTCCTTACGCAATGTTAAATTGCTTATTGCCGGGTCATAGGTTACCGAACTAAGAATGCCCTTAGCCTCCGGCTTCAAGGAATACGTAGCAGATGTGTAGGTTATTCCCGCATTCACTTCACGGATGGTAATATAATACATTACATTATCTGTCTTATTCAGTGGCGGTAATTTGCATACCAGCGAATTATCAAACGGATACGTCTGATAACTTGCAGCATTACCCTGCTTATAATATAATGTACCTGTTACATTGCTTAATGATTGTGTTTGCGTTACCTTGAACAGCGTTGTATCTGACGCGCTCATCGATGTGATCGGTGTATAACGATAGCGAATAGAAACCGGATAGTTTCGTACTTCATCTTTTTGTAACCTTACTAAAGTAATATTCGTATCAGGTTCTAAATATTCATCTTTTGCAAAATCAAGCGAGTATTTACCTGCAATCAAACGGGTGAGAGTAGAAATACCACCCGTTTTATCTGTTACCAGTACCGAGGCCGAACCGTCTGGTTTTACCACGGTAACACTAACGCCCTCTATTCCTTTACCGGTGCCATCGTTAACGGTAACAGCCAACTGCGCAGCAGGTAATTCAAACCGGATCGTATCAATTGACCCGCCAACTTTGTTTGGAGTAACAACTACGCTTAATAGTTGATTGGGAATGTCGGTACCGCTTATCTGTACTTTATATACGGTAGTATCGGGTCCCGGAGAAGCCGGCAGATTCGTAAACACGAACCCTGTTGTATCGGTGGTTGCTGTATATACATTCGATGATGTAGCTTTCACTGATACACCTGCCACGCCCTTACCCTGATACACTACTTTACCGGTAAGATTTATAAAGGCCGGAGTCAGGTCCATATTCACGGTTTTCGTTTCGCCCAAAGCGAGGTCAAATGTTTGCGGAGTAGATTTATATCCATCCTTGCTTACACTGATTGTACCGTTCCCGGCAGGAAGGGCATCGAAAGAATAATCGCCGTACCCGTTTGCAACAACACTCATTGACTGCCCGGATGCATTATTCTTATAATTCACTGTAACATTCGGAATACCCGAACTGGTAGCCTTTGAACGAATCGTTCCGGCGACTTTCGATGTGTTTTTCCGTAACGTAAAATTTCCGCTCGCAGTCTGTTTGTTACTAACCGTCAACACCAGTGAATCAGGTGCCAGCGTTGTATAACCACTAAGTAATGAACGAACTGAATAATCACGTCCCGATGCAACAGTTTGAAATAGCGCGGCACCACTATTATCGGATACTGCTGAATACTGATAGTTATTATCCCGACTGACTGCTGTAACTGTTACACCGCTTAGCACGGCATTGGTATTATCTTTACAGGTAATGCTAATAGCACCAACATTTTCAGTGGCAGCAAATATTAATGAATCAGAAACGGCACTGACATCCAAAGTTCTATCAACCGAAACCGGCAGGAATGTAAATCCGGATTTATTCGGAGTTACTGAATACATACCATCGGGTAGTGTATTATAAGAGAAGCGTCCATTTGATGAGGATGATACAGTGAATGTTTCCAATGTAGATTTATTCTGAATCGTTACTGTTGCACCGCCAACACCCGTTGTTCCATAGATTACTGACTTTGATACTTTTACATTTAACACGATACCGGTGACAGACGGTACACCAGATGCGATTGTAAAAGTCGAATCGTCATTCGCGTAACCTTCCTGAAATATTTGCGTTGTAATGGTGTACTGTGCATTGGAACTGAGATTCTTAAATGTAAAAGTCCCCTGCCCGTCGGTAGTGGTTGATTGCGTAACACCTGCACCAACAATCTGAACGGTAATTGGTGTTGTTATTGCTACATTTTTCTGATTCACAACCTTACCGCTAACCGTTGTATTGGCAGCCGAAAGAGCATAAGTAGCGTTATTGGTTCCGGATAAAACAATTGTTTCATTGCGGGCTACATATCCCTGTTTCTGTATTTTTAATTGATATGTACCATCTGCCAATCCGGTAATTTCGAAATAACCCGTCAAATTTGTAACGGTATTTCCTGAACCTGCAGTACCCGAAACAGTTACATCTGCAGCGGCTAAGCTTACCGGGGGAACGGATAAATCAGTTACTGTTCCCGAGATAACCGAATTCTTTAACTTCAATCCGGATATATTTGCAGTTACCGAAAGGTTTGAAGAATTGATTATTACATTAACACCGGCGGGTGTTGTATAACCATTCTTTGAAGCCGAAACCGTGTACGAATCCTTGGGTAAGTTTTTCAACGTATATATTCCACCGGTACCTGAAATTGCAGAATACGATTGACCGGTTGAAACCGCTGTCGCTACAACCGTAGCATCGGTGAGTATTGATGAATTATCAGTCATTACCGTTCCGGAAATACTACCATTGAGCGAGGACATATTTATAGCAAAATTCTTACTTTCGCCATCTTTAATGGTAACAGTATAGGTTGTATCACCAAATCCCTGACAGGTTACTTTAATTTTGTAGGTATCACCTATCAATTGCAACACCTGGTACTTTCCATCTGAAGCACTGGTGGCAGATGCATTCATATAACTACCTGTAAGTGTTAACAATGCAGATACAACTGGTGTTGAACCTGAAGTGATACTACCGAACAAGAGTGCATAGTTTGGATTAATCTTCAGGTTAACACTGTTTACGGTTTGACCAAGACTAATGGTAACTATAGTTGAGTCAGTTGTGTATCCCGGAAGAACCGCTTTAATCTTAAATGTACCTGCATAGGTACCCAGCGTGTAGCTTCCGGTAGCTGTTGTAGTCGTACTATCAAGATACGCTCCTGAAGTATTGTTAATTAAGTATATCTTAGCGCCGCTTACATTTTGCGATTGGTTGTCTGCAACTTTACCGGAGATACTCGCGGGTACGGGAGATAATGTAGCATTTTCAATTCGCACTGATTTTGGAGCAAGAACAGAAGATGCAATATCAACCGTATGGGTTGTATAACCGGTTAAGGAGGCTATTCTGGTATAGGTAATCCCTGCCGGTATACTTAATGCATACTCTCCGTTAATATCTGTACTCGATGTATATGTAACCGAGGTGTTGTTCTTTTCCCGCACAAGAATTTCAACGCCATTTAATGGCTGCCCGAGTGGTGTACTAACAACGCCTTTAATAGTAGCAATATTCTCGGTAAGCGAAAGATCATGTCCCGCGCTGGATTGCCCCGCGCCTACATAAAAGCTTACTGTATCAGAGTTAATAAATCCCGATTTCGATGCAAATACTTTCCATGTACCCGGCTGTACTGAAGCCTGATAGCTGCCAAGATTATTCGTAAGTACCGTATAAGGCTGCGCAGTACCCTGGCGTACGGTAACAGTTGCATTTGCCAATGGTTGACCGAGACTGCTAACACTTCCCGAAATAACACCGGCATTTGGGTTCATGGTAAAGTTAATACCGCTTAATGCCTGCCCGGGAGTTAAACTTACGGTAAGTGGCTGGGGAGATACATAACTGGATTTTGTAACTGTAATATTATGTGTACCCGCCGGAAGGCTAAGTGTATAATTTCCGGTGGGTAGTGTTGAACTTGTTACAGAGCCATTCGAAACCACTACATCACCCAGTGTACTACCTGATGGATCGGTAACTGTACCGGTAACGGAACAGGGATTCGGAGCTAAATTAATATCAATTCCCGATATTGTTTGTGCAACGCCTACTGTTAATTGCGGTGAAACATTGGCTGTATATCCCTGAAGCGAGGCAGAAATAATATACGATCCGCCTTTAAGGCTTAATTGATACTGACCGCCTGCACCGGTAACCGCGGTAACAGGAACTCCTGTTGCAGGTGTTGCGGTAACTGTAACGCCCGAAACCGGCACGTAATTGATATTACTTTCTGTGACAACACCCTTATATATCGTGCCACTCACCTGATTTGCACGAGGTATTAATATAAGTGCCTGGTTCTGAATATTTGTACCAGTAACCAGATTTTGAACAAGTGGCTGTGGACTGATAAAGCCATTTTTAGCAGCTTCAATTATCCATTGACCGCTGGAAAGCTCGAAAGAATATGAACCCGATTCATTTGATGTCGCTTCCTGAACAACGGCGCCTTTCGTCGCTTTTACTGAAGCCAGTTGCACGGGGCTACCGGCGTCGTTAACCGTTTTACCCGAATAAATTACTTTATCCAGTGTTAGCACAAACGGTGTGCTGATAAGCAACTGCCCGAGAGGAACAGTAACAGTTTGTACAGCAGGAGAAAGATATCCTGGTTTACTTACTGTTGCACGGTACGTCCCTTGTGGTAAGTTCGTACTAAATTCACCGGTAGCACCGGCTACAACACTGTAATTATCATTGGTAACTACATTAACAAATTGCGCGAGCCCGCCGCCAAGCGCGGCCCCGGCCTGATCAACCATTTTTCCACTTACAGCGGCCGGATACGGTTTGGCCCATAATACAAAATTGACGGGGTATGATGAAGTGGAATTAATTGCAAAAGTAAAGGTAGAATCATAGTACCCTTGCTTTGTTACCGTACACCGGTAAATATCGCTCGGAAGGCTATCGGTAACTGTCTGGCTGTTCGATGCGATAAACGGTACCGATGGAGAATATCCTCCGGTAGTTGAAGCGATATATACATTATAGTTTATCAGGTTACTCTGATCAAATGTTGTTCGCAATTCAAATTTAAATTTGCTCATCGTTACCTGGTAATTGAAAACACGTGTTTCACTCGCCACACCGGCGCCCGTTACGGTATTTGGCACAACGAACCACGCGTATTTACCTTTTAACAGGAACTGTTGCGCCGGAAAATCGATTTGGGTATTCGTCGTGGTAGTGTTCCATATTGGTATATCAATTTCCTGGTTACTACCCGCGAAAGTGGTTACCCTGTTAAAAAGATATAACGAGTAGCTGTTCGCGTTCGCTACCTGATCCCACTGAAAACGAATAGTTGGAGTAACTTGAAAAGTAGAATTGGTTGCAGGTGCAATCAAATTCGGAATAGCTATTGTCTGTTGGCTTTCATATTTAAATGCTACAACACCGCCAAAAACCGAGCTCGCGTACGATACATCTTTGCTGTCATATAAGTTTAAGATAGTATAATAATACGTATTGCCCGGAAATAAAGGTATTGCTGTCTGGGTAAATGGTGAATAAGGACTAATTTGCCCGTATACTGCCGATACATCGGTAGTTAAATAATCCCATACAATATTTGCTCCCTGCACTTCAGGATCACCGTGTGAGTTTGTCCTTACTACAAACGGAGTACTGGAAACGATAATCCAATACGCGGGCACGCCCGGAACTGAAGTCCATTGGAATGTGGGTGTTGCTGTAGTTATGGACCCCTTGGGAGCCTGTGCAGTGGGCGCCGTTGGCGATTCAACAATAAATTGAATCTCGTTCGAGTACTTATTTCCCGAACCCGCCTGTATTGCAGAGAGAGTTCGGTCTGCTGAATTTGTTACCATCGCGTAATAGCGCCCGGTAGAAATTCCATTATTCGCTGGTATAAACGAACCATAACTGTCATTAACCATCTGAATAGAAGGCAGCGTATAATTACCCGTCGTTTTACCATAAATGAAGTACCGGCTCCCCGCTATTGCCGGGCTCCAGTTCAGGTAAATAGTGCTGTCTTTGGAATAGAAAAGTTTGACTTTGTTGTTTGTTGCTGCAGGCGGCTGGAGGATAACATTTTGGGGAAACAGCAATCCCCCCAGGCTAAACAAGATCCCAAGAAGAAAGGGTATTCTATGTTTCATACAAATCCTGTCATTTAATTAAAGAGTAAGTTCAAAAACATAATTAATAAACAGAGCTTATAAGCTTATAGGCTTCGCGCTCCTCGTACAGTGCACAAAACGAAGAAAGAAAAAAAAGTATATTTGCTACAACTATATCACCAGACAAAAATTCTGCTCAGCTTCGGTAGAAAAAGGTACGCCCTTTTTTATGTAACTATAAAATAGAAAGCATTTTTGACTAAAGCAAGCCTCCGGAGTAAGATATTTCTTTTGATTGCGCTAAAACAAAACCCGAAATTTAGCTATTCCGGGTAATTTCGGTCATTCGGGCTATGAGTTCCCGTACATAATAAAAATCGTTTGCCCCATACCAGTGCTTCATAAAAACCGTTCGTAACAGGATAAGGTCTTCATTTTCAGAATTAGAATACCCTGGTAATATGCGGGAGGCACTTTCCGGATGAAGTACAAATTTTGATAAGATAAAATCCGCTTCCGGATTTTCAACCGACAATGTTTGATATATCTTCACAGTCTGTTTGTTTATCGACCTGACTGTCGGTTCTGGCGCAGGAAGGTAAAAACAGGTAATATCGAGATCGGGTTTATGAGCCAAAATAAAGTTGTTTGCATCGGCGCATAGTTCGGTAAATTTTTGTGCTGTCATTAATGTTTCCGTCAACAGCGAACCTATGCCGGATCGATTCAAAGGCATAGTTTTATATGTTAACCAACAAGCGGCTGCCATCGCGCCCGGGCGAGAGCCTTCGAGACTCCACATCCCTATATTCGGTTTATCCAGCATATGATACGTGTACGGAGCCGAATTTAAGATTGCCGTCCTCAACGCTTCATCTTTATATAATACAGCGCCGGCTCCGTATGGCATTTGCCCCTGTTTATGCGGATCTATAGTTATAGAATCGACATCTTTTAACGCCGCATATTGCCTGTAAGTATATTCAGACAAACCCATCTCGACAGAATACGGTAACAGCTCGCCTGCGTCATTAAGTATAGTTGTTCGAAAGAAACCGCCATAAGCTGCATCAACATGAATATGAAAACCATATTTTTCCCGTAGCGCGAGCACCCCTTCAAGATTATCAACACTTCCTGTTCCCGTAGAGCCCATGTTTACTATTACCGCCATCGCGGGCTCTTTTTTCAGACATTCTTCAAGTATGTTCAAATCCATATGAAAATCATTATCATAGGGCACTTCCGAATAGCTGTTGATTTGCAATATCGAGCAAATTCTTTTCCACGAGTAATGAGAGGCTTCAGAAAAATATACTTTCCCTTTGTTATTTTTATAATCTCGTATTGCCCACAACGCTTCAGTATTTGCCAGCGATCCGCCGCTTGTTAAATGCCCCCAGCCGCCCTTTATACCACACATTGCAAGCAACATATCCGTAACTTCCATTTCCATTTCTGTTGTCTGTGGCCCGCCCTCGTAGGCGTGGTTATTCGGATTGCTCAGGATGAATGCAAAGTAGCCTAAAACTGCCGGCAGCGATGGATCTTTTAACATTTGTGCAACATAACGAGGATGGAAGGCGGGTATTCCACTAATGCTTTTTTGCATCAATTCAGTAAAATATTTATTAAGAAGCGAATCATCCCAGTGCGAAAAATCCAGTTCCACTGCATCCTCGGGAAAACTCTTTTCTCTCCATCCTTTATGAACATTAAGTAATTTGTTCATATACTCCTGTAAAACCGGGATGTTTTCGCCGCGGGGACCGATAAAACTATAAAATGAATTCCGATTCACGTTTCGCTCCTTAATATGTTTAATCTGCCTACCAATATCAGTATTTTTCTGAAAATTTAGTAGATTGTATTGTGAATATCTTAAAATAGATAAAAGGATACAAAGAATGCATAATGAAAAACGTGTTGTTGTTACCGGATTAGGAGCACTTACACCACTGGGTTTATCAGTACCCGAATTCCACAGCAATTTATTTGCCGGGAAAAGTGGTTCTGCCCCTATTCAATCGTTTGACACTTCACGCGTCGAGACGAAGTTTGCCTGCGAATTAAAAGGTTACGATGCCGGTAACTTCATGGATAGAAAAACTGCCCGCAGACTCGACCCATTTGCTCAATATGCTTTTGCAGCTGCAAAAGAAGCATTGAAAGATGCTAATATTGATCCCGCTTCGCTTTCTCAGGAAGAGAAAGAAGGCATTGGTGTTATAATGGGTAGTGGTATTGGTGGCATCCAAACATTCAGCCAACAGGCTGTTACCAACTATACCCAGGGGCCTAATCGTATTTCGCCTTTCTTCATTCCTATGCTGATTCCCGATATTGGTGCGGGCCAGATTTCCATTGAATTTGGTTTCCACGGGCCGAATTATTGCGCAGTATCAGCATGTGCTACCGCGAATAATAATATCATTGACGCGTACCTGCTTATTAAAGCCGGCATGGCTAATATGATTCTTTCCGGTGGTATGGAAGCAAGTATTTGCGAATTGGGCATTGGCGGCTTTAATTCTGCCCGCGCACTTTCAACCAGAAACGACGAACCTGAAACCGCGAGCCGGCCTTTCGACTCTACACGTGACGGGTTTGTTATGGGTGAAGGAGCAGGGTGCCTTATTTTGGAAGAATACGAACATGCCGTTCGCCGTGGTGCAAAAATTTATGCCGAAATGATTGGCGCAGGCCTTTCTGCTGACGCGCATCATATCACAGCTCCCCATCCCGAAGGAATAGGCGCTGCCCTTGCTATGAGACGTGCACTCGAAAGCGCCGGCTTGCAAACTTCCGATATCGATTATATTAACATGCATGGCACTTCCACCGGTTTAGGCGATATCGCCGAAACAAAATCCATTAAAATGGTTTTTGGTGAGCATGCATATAAAATGAACGTTTCTTCTACGAAAAGTATGACAGGGCATCTTCTGGGTGCTGCAGGCGCGGTTGAAGCAATTGCAACTATCTTCGCTCTTCAGGAAGATCTCGTTCCTCCAACAATTAACTTCGTCAACCCTGATCCTGAATGCGATCTCAATTATACTTTTAACGCGCCACAAAAGCGCACCGTAAATTATGGTTTGAGTAATGTTTTCGGTTTCGGTGGTCACAATACATCGGTGATATTCAAAAAGTTTTCTGAATAACACTTTTTTTTTTTCGAGGCTGTCTCGTAAGTCAGTATTTATCTAAAGCAATGCATGCTTTGTATCCGGATCAGACTTGCGAGACAGCCTCGCCATTTTAAATCTCGCCGTCTAAAAAAAGTTATACCCGGGATATAATAGATTAATACACGCGAGATGTACCGGCGGGAATATTTTATCGAATGCATACCATGCCAGCATGAGTCCCCCGAATCGGAATTGCGGCATTTGAATTAAATGTAAATATTTCTGCGCTGCTTCATCGCTCAGGTACATCGGAATCAGTCCGCTGCCATCAAGTGGCGGAACAGGAAGCAGGTTGAATAGCATAAGCAGCACATTTAGCGAAAACATGATACTTAGAGCCTGTGCCAACAAAGCCCCGTACCATGAATGATTCGCGCAGGTTACAATACCACCAACCATAACAGTTTCCGGAACAACAAAATAGCCGATGGCTATTAACACCCTGATGCATATAACTGAAACAATAATAAGCAAAAAATTTCCTATCGGTCCGGCCGCGGCCATCGCGGCAGCTTTTTTCGGATACCGCTCACCCCAGGCAGCATTATACGGTGTACTCGCCCAGCCTATCATCCAGCCGCCAAGGAAGAACGATATCAGCGGTAAAACAACCATGCCAATCGGTTCTCGTCGAATATGCGGCATAGGATTTAGCGATACCTGCCCGCCCCTAAATGCGGTATCGTCACCCATTTTATATGCGGCAAAAGCATGGGCCGCTTCATGAAATGTAGTTGAAATAATAAAGATTATAAACCAAAGCGCGCCAACAACCGGATCCTGCATAATTCCCTTCTGTTTGTTCTTCAAGCCACTGTAATAGTTATCCGTAATATACAAAAAAAATGCCCCTTCATTTTCACAAAGGGGCACCGGTAACCGACTATTTATATCTTATAATAAAATCTTTCATTAGCATTAACACCTCCGGTTTTATAGTTTCCTCTATTTGCGCGTATTCATTCAGATAACCGGTAATTGCTGATTGGAATAAGTGATTTACTCCTTCAATTTTTTTCACTTCAAAGTGCTTATTCCCCGCCAGTTCGAGATATTTCTGAATGACTGTTAAATTACTATCCGCCGGGACTTGCAAATCCTTCGAACCGCCAAGCGCGAGCACGGGCACGGTAATATTTTTCAATGCCTGTTCGGGGTCGAAATTAATGAAAAATCTATACCACGGGCTGGTAAGTTGCGCTATCTGCGCTTTTATTGATGCTGCAACCTGCTGATACGCTGCCGAAGTGGTATCGCTCAATTTAGGAGATTGAGCACGAATTTTTGATTCAATCAAAGTTGAAAGCTTTGCAATATCTTTTTCGGTTTTAATAGCAGTATAAATTTCTCTGGATATTTCTGTAGCCTTCGCGAGATTCTCTGCTGAAGCACCTGTTGCCTTGCCCATTAGAGCACCCTGCTGTAGCAGAATTCTATCGCCCGACACACCCGGAGCCGCCAATAACACTGCAAAATCGCACACATTCCTTGAGGCAAGCAACTCGGCAATTAAGCCGCCTTCGCTATGACCTATTATACCTACTTTGCCCGGTTTAAAGTACGTCTGCTCCCTCGCAAAAGCAATTGCTGCGGCTGCATCCTCGGCAAAATCTAATGTTGTAGAAGTCGAGAAGTCACCCGTAGAAGCGCCAACTCCACGGTCATCATATCGAAGTACCGCTATTCCGTTCCGGGAAAGATAGTCCGCAATTACCCAAAATGGTTGATGCCCAAATATCTCCTCGTCCCGGTTCTGTGGCCCCGACCCGGTAACGAGAACGACTACCGGAATATTAGTCCCTTCCTTCGGATAGGTTAAAGTACCGGCAAGCTTAACTCCGGCTTCTTTATTCTCAAAGCTTATTCCCTGCTCTGTGTATGGGTATGGTTTTTTCGGTGTCTGGGGACGCGCAGGTTTTTCGGGCACGTATTGTGTTTTTTTCAATTCAATCTGGAATTTCATTGAATTCTGAGACCAAACGCATTTCAGAAGCGAATCAGTTATAATCTTTCCTGTAAGGCTGCCACCTACCATTTTAAAACCCGCAGAAAAACTATCACCCTTAACAGAAAAATTTTCGCCCTTCAAACCGAACACCTTTTGATCAGGGCTGTCCAAGGTGGCCTGCCACCCTGCACTATCACTATGCGTAAAATGAAAAACTATTCGAAGCGATGTACCATTAAACGATAATTTACCCAAATAATCGCCCGCTAAATGTTTGGCCTTCGCATGTTGAGGAAATGCAATACCCATGAGTAAAATCGAGAACAAAACAACCAGAGAACGAATCGTCTTCATATAAACCTTCAAATTATTAATCCAATCTATTATCATCAGGAGTCCCGGGCTACCCGATTTAATAGTGCAAAATTACTATGAAGTTATGAGGATAAGCAAACAGATTCATCATTCGGAAAAAATTGTTGCTCAGTTTCTTTATGCTTTCTTTATACTGAATGATTTGGCACGCAAATACCGACTGAAAATGAAATAGCGCGGGAATGTTTTAGGTTAGCCCGGGTTAGTTGTTTTCCGTGGGCTCGTTAATGAGTTTTTGACAGGACGCGCAAAAATAGTCCCCTTTAATATCAACTTCTTCTATCCCGCTTGAGGAATGCATAACACATTCCCAATTCTGGCAGTGATACAAGCCAAAGTTATGACCAAGCTCATGAAGCACTTCCTTCATTGCCCTTTTAAGTAAGAGGGAATCATCGGTACTGCCTGTATAAAATTCTTCATGCAGCCGGCAAAGCGATACAATTGAAATATTCCCCCTCAACATAGCTTCGCCGAATACATAGGTCAGCACGGGTATGTAGAGATCGAAATCTACGAGAATAATAATATAGCCGGGGTATTGCGTAGAGAAAGGTAATGCCTGCGCCAGCAGTTTCGTTGAATAGTATTGCGATCTTTCCGCCGAAAAGACCGCATCAATATCTAAAGGCAAATTTATGGTTTTCACCTTGCCGGGGTAAAAATTTTCAAGCCGCGCCTGAATTTCACCTAGCACCGCTGTATTAGAAAAACTACAGGGTGCGAGAAATATGTTACCTGGTAAACTCAGCGCTGCAAACCATATTTGTTTATTTTATTATACAACGTTACGCGGTCTATGCCTAACGTTTCTGCGCTGCGTGTAATATTCCATTGGTTTTCCAGCAATACCTTATGAATATGTACTTTTTCGATGGCAGAAAGCGACTGGTCTTCTGGACCGAGGCGGTATATCTGCTGCTGTTGAAATGGCAAATCCTCAGGTACAATTTGTCCGTCTTTGCAAACTACCACAGCTCTTTCAATAGCATTTTCCAGCTCACGCACATTCCCGTGCCAATGGTAATTAACCAGAAAGTCCATAGCCTCCGGTGAAAAGTCAGTAATCTTTTTATTCATCGCGAGGGTAAACTGCTTCAGGAAATAGTATGCCAAAAGCGGTATATCATCTTTCCTTTCACGAAGCGGCGGTATAAAGATACTAAATACATTTAGCCGATAATACAAATCTTCGCGGAATTTACCTTCCTTTACCAGCTCTTCAAGATTTTCATTGGTTGCGGCAATTATTCTGAAATCGCTGCTTATTACATCATTGCCGCCAAGTCTGGTAAATTGCTTGGTATCCAGTACGCGCAGCAATTCAATCTGAACCTTTTGCGAAATAGTACCGATTTCATCGAGGAAAATGCTTCCGCCATTAGCCATTTCGAACTTACCTTTTCTCCGGTAATGAGCCCCGGTAAACGAGCCCTTTTCATGGCCAAACAATTCACTTTCCAATAAAGTCTCAGGCAAAGCACCGCAGTTAACGGTAACTATCGGGAAATATCTTCGGTTACTGTTTATATGAATTCCCTTAGCAACAATTTCCTTTCCGGTACCGCTTTCACCCCGGATCATAACGGTTGTATCCGTAGGCGCAACTGTTTGAATTAGCGAAAGGATCTTTTGCATTTGCGGGCTCTCGCCAATCAGGTTATCGGGACGAATTGTTTCTTCAATGTTTGCCTTAAGCTGTGTGTTCTCTTTTTTCAGCTTAATTTGCTGGAATGCCCTGTCAACCAGGTGACTCAATTCATCCGGATCAACCGGTTTGGTAATATAATCAAACGCACCATCTTTCAGTGCTTTAATGGCAGTTGGAACAGATGCGAACGCGGTAATGATAATGACAATTGCTTCAGCGTCAATCTGTTTAATTTTGTTCAAAAAATCCAAACCGCTCATACCGGGCATTTTCATATCCACCAGTAATACATCGTATTTGGACTTGCTGTACATCCTTAATGCAATTTCAGCATCTTCAGCAGCATCAACCGAATAATTATCTTCACGGAACCAGTGGAATAATGACTCCCGTACTATCTCTTCATCATCTACAATTAAAATTGAACCTTTTGAATTCATTTTATCACTCATTACGCGTCCTTTGCTTTTTCGTGGAGTGGTAATAAAACCTTAAATGTTGTACCTTTTTCGGAAGTTTCTTCAACAGAAACACTTCCTTTATGCTGCATAATAATACCATAGCAAACAGAAAGCCCTAAGCCTGTTCCCTTTTTATCTTTTTTTGTTGAATAAAAAGGATCGAAAATGTTTGGTAAATCTTTTTCGCAAATACCCGGGCCTTCATCTTTTACCAGTACCATGGCTGTATTATCTGCCTTGGAAGCAATTACCGTCAACTTACCGCCATCGGGCATAGCTTCTATCGCGTTCATAATTATTGTCAGCAGAGCCTGTTCAATCTTCTGCACATCGCAGTTAACACTTATTTGTCCATGATCCATAACTTTCACCAGCCTGATTTTATGTATTTCCAGGTGATGGTTAATAAGAGTCAAAGCCTTATCGATAATAACCCGCAAGTCCTGTAACTGATACGGGTTCCCGCCGGTATGCGAGAATAACAGCAGATCCTTAACAATTCTGCCGCAACGGGCACTTTCATCAGATATTAATGTAAGGTATTTTATCAGGTTATCATGTTTCCCGGCCTGATTCTGTTTTTGGAGCATTTTCGCTATCAGCTTGCTATAAGTTAAAATTCCTTCCAGAGGGTTATTCAACTCGTGCGCAACTGTGGCTGATAGTTTACCTAACGAGGCAAGTTTTTCAACATGCACTATCTGATCATAAATTTTCTTTAATTCTTCATTCTTCTCGCGCACCTTAATATGAAGCGTTTCGTTCCAATTTTTTATTTCCGTATATGCTTTATCCAGCTGCTCGGCCATATTATTAAACAGATGAGCTGTATCACCCAGTTCATCATTTGACTCAACATCAATTTTATATGTTAAATTTCCCGCCGCGAGCTGATGTATTCCTTCCCGTATTTTGCGCAACGGTGAATTCACTACCAAACCGATTGCTATTGCCGTTGATATTGCAATCAGTAAAGTAATTAATATAGAACCGGCAATAAAATTTCTTACGTTTGTATCCGTAATTGCATCTATTTTATTCGTAAAGATAATCAAATCCAACACGCCTAAAATTGCCTTTTCCGGCGGGTGGTAATGACAATCGGCATTAGAGCAGTCCGGTTCATTATAAATCGGATTAATAAAACCCAGTACCCTCTTGCCCTCTTCATTTTCATAAAAACGAATCATTTTCTCGAATGGCAGGTTTTTCAGGACTTTACCGCCCGAATGACAGGCATTACATGATTCTGAGTTCATATCAATTGAGCGGCCAAGCTCGGTAGAATCGGATGAATATTTAACACTGCCTATTTTGTTGTAAACACGCAGTTTGTACACGCCCTTTTCTGTTCCAACTGTTTTAACTATCTGGTGAATATCATCGCTGCGGTTTAACATCATACTGTACCGGGCAGATTTCTTTACGATATCGCTCATATTATACGCGTTTAAAACACAGGCACTGGTAATTTGCTGCTTCAGATCGCGTACAGTAATAATTGTGTACACGAGCAGGTTTATCAGCAAAACTGCCGAGATAACGAGAATAAGCTTAACGCTTAACCGGCTAAGTATAGATGTTTTCATGAAACCAGTAATTATTCACGTAAAAATACAAAAAAAAAGCCGCCCAAAAATGGGCGGCCTTAAAATAGAATATTCTTTCGATATTATCTAATTAACATCATTTTCTTTACTGAAGTAAAGTTACCGGCTTCAAGACGGTAAATATACATTCCGCTGGCAAGATGATACTGGTCGGTAGCAAAGGTAACCGAATAGTTACCGGCTTCCTGTTCCAGGTTAACTAAATCAGCAACTTTTCTTCCAAGTACATCATAAACTGCTAAGTGAACCGTACAGTTTTTAGGTAACTGATAGGTAATAACCGTACTGGGGTTAAACGGATTCGGATAATTTTGTTCCAAACCGAAAGCTGTTGGCAACTGTGCGTTTTTAACGGTAAGTTGGTTAATTTCTTTGCTTACCAATACAAAGGCCTGCCCGTTACGCAAAGTCTGATTTACTATTTTTCCATTAATCTTATCCTGAACTAAGATATCGCCACCATTAACCTGAATGGTAACAGGATAATTAAGGCTCTGCAGCGAAAGTGAATTTACTGCATTCAGGTTGGCAACATTGGCATTATTGCCAAAACGAACGTCTGAACATCCTGCCGGTGGCACCGGCGGCAATTCATACATCGCGGCAGATATTTTATCTTTTGCCAGATAAACAACTTTCGAGTAACCGGAGTTGTCGCGGATGGTAACAGTTAACCATTCTTTTTTAATTTCAGGGGTTGCTATAACCGATTTAGCCGGTGCAGTTGATAACACTACTGTTCCGGCCTGACTGGTACGAACCCAATATCCTTTACCAGGTTCAAGTGAAACCGCATGGTTATAACCGGTAGCGAAAGCGAAATCAAAAATATTGGAGTTAATAATTCCTGCCGGGTTGGTAGTAATCGAAGCCACCGGCACTGACGTGCCTAAAGAGGCAATGAGATTCCAGCCAGCCTGAACGGCAATAGTATTTCCTACAATAGGATTACCACAGACCTGCACACTTATTGAAGTATCGAAACGAGCCCAGTAACCTTTACCATTTTCCAGAGTCGTTACAACATTATATCCGTTAGCATAAGCAAATACAGAAGAACTTGCCATTGGGAACAGGGCACTGGTACTCATATTAGTCGCAGCTAAAGGAACAGAAAGTAAATTCCAACCTTTATCTACCGCAACCGGTTTACAATAATCGCGCATCATTTCGATTTTTAACGCGGTAATGGCCGAAGATGTTACAACATATTGTGAATCGACTTTCATATTTATGTTCAGCCCGCCATTCATATCCTTCAGGAAGAAAACGCCCTGTGGCAGGGTGGCTTTATTCCATTTAACTGTCAGGGGGTATCCGCCTGCACCTGGCTGTACATTCATTACCCAGGTAATATTTTTCAGAGTATCATTTCTAAAATCTTTTAAGCTGGCAACAGCAGGAGTTACCGGCAATACAAAGCGGGCATCAAAAGAACCTGCTGTAGGGGCGCTGAGAGCCGCCTCACCATAAGCAGTATCCAGACCATTTGTTGCCGTTGGGCCCTGCCCTAAAGTAATCGTACCAGTTCCGGCACCATTATCTTTTACAACAACCTGAGATAACCATGTAGGCACAACCGGTAATGCTGCCGGAGCCGGGTTGTAGAAGGTTGTTTTTGAAATAATCGTCGTATTTACACTGCCTATGTAAATACCTAATGTAGTATTTGGTGAGGCCATAGATGGCGTTCTCCAACGAATGTTACTACTATCGGCAGATAAACTTGCGGCACTGGTTGTTAACAATGCTTTAAAAACGAGCAGGCTGTCACCGGGAAAAATCTTCAAACCGTTACCGGCGCCGGGAGGAACGTTTCCGCCAAAACGCAAGTATGCGTTGGCAACCGGATTCCTTGGCTGCAATGCAGTCGGGAGGGCAGATCCCACAATAGCTAATGTTGCAGTTCCACCATTAATAATTGTTGTCGTATAATCAAAATTGTAGGCGCCGCCCGATAGCTCAATCGTATCCTGACTAGTGTTGCGTAAAAATACACTGAACGTTAGTTGATTCGGGGCCGGGCGCCCAACACCAACTATGCTCAATGTTGTGGTCGGAAGTGTTTGGGCTACCAGATGAGCCGTACTAAATAATAGTATCAGCAAAAAAGCCGTAAGGACTCTTCTCATAAATTTCTCCAAAAAAATAATTAATTCTTTCTCGTCCAGCCGCTGTCGGTATGAATTGATGGCAGATAGTTAATTCGCAGCCACAGAAAAATGCCGGAAACTGCCTTTTTACAACCATATTTTGGCTTTGTGAGGAAATATACGCATTTTTCAAATAGAAAAACAAAGAAATTTTTTGTACTGATTTTCTGTGGTACATTATATATTAGTTTTTTCAAATTCCAAGATTTTTAACGGATAAATGTATGATCGTAATAACCGGAGGTGCCGGGTTTATTGGCAGTGCTTTAGTATGGCGCTTAAACCAGGCCGGCAAAGATAATATTGTTATTGTTGACGAATTGGGTAAGGATGAAAAATGGAAAAATCTTACCGGTTTAAACTATCTCGATTACTATAACAAGCACACGTTCCTCGAAAAAATTGAAAAGGATTCCATTGCTTTTAATATCGAGGCCATAATCCACATGGGCGCCAATTCTGCTACGACAGAAAAAGATGCCGACCATTTAATGAGCAACAACTACGAGTACACAAAAAAATTGGCTGCTTACGCGGTAAACCGCGGTATTCGTTTTATCTACGCGTCTTCTGCTGCTACTTATGGCGATGGCTCAAAAGGATTTAATGATGTTGATGACCAGTGCACCGATCTTCGCCCGTTAAATATGTATGGATATTCAAAAAGCCTTTTCGATATCAGGGCCTTTAAAAAGGCTCTGCTGACCAAAATTGTAGGCATTAAGTTTTTTAACGTGTTTGGACCTAACGAATATCACAAGGGCGATATGCGCAGTGTGGTACATAAAGCTTTTCAGCAAATTCAATCGGAAGGCAAAATCACGTTATTCAAGTCATACCACCCTGATTATAAAGATGGCGAACAAAAACGGGATTTCATCTATGTTAAAGATGCAGTCGATATGACCCTATTTTTCCTCCAACACCCCGAAAAAAATGGTTTATATAATGTAGGTACCGGTACTTCCCGCACATGGAATGATTTAGCCAATGCAATATTTACAGCCATGGGCAAGAAACCGGTAATTGAATATATAGATATGCCTGAATATTTGCGCTCAAAATACCAATACTATACCGAAGCAAATATTTCAAAGCTGCAAAAAGCCGGATACTCGAAACCTGCTTTGTCGCTGGAAGCGGCAGTTGATGATTATGTTAAAAATTATTTATTGCCGGGCAAACATCTGGATAAGAAGTAATTGCATAAAAAAAGCGGGTTAAGCCCGCTTTTTTTTATATCTGTCGTTATTTTTTTTACGATAGTAAACGCTTAATACCTTACTATAGATTAAAATTCATCGTCGGTATCACCAAGATCATCTTCTTCGTCATCGAAATCGAAATCTTCTTCGTAAAACTGATCTTCATCTAAATCGTCATCATCAAAATCTTCGTCAAAGTCATCTTCATCAAAATCATCATCATCGTCATCGAAATCTTCATCATCATCGTCAAAATCTTCGTCTTCATCATAATCTTCATCATCATCGTCAAAATCTTCATCATCATCGAAATCTTCGTCATCGTCAAAATCATCGCTTTTCGACGAACGAGCCATACGAATATCCGACGTGCCGTTATTGTACTTGTCAAATTCAGTCGTGGCCACTTCAACCAGCTCAGAAACTTCAAGAAGTTCCGGCAACTCTTCTTTAATTTCATCAAATTGTATCATAATAAATCTGTTCCTGTTATAATAAGATGGTAAAAATCTATGATGCTAATGTAATAAAAAAACTGTTTGCCACAAACGTGGTAAACTTTTTTACCCGCCAAAATATTTATTTGTTTCAGTATTTTGAATTACCATAATTTTCGATTAATGCGTAAATTTCCGGTTCACATTTATATAAACAAGAAAATATTGCGTTCCTTTTACATTTTTATACTTTTTTCCCTGTTTTTTTTCGTATCAGTTACTGATGCGCGGGGGGCAATTAATCCGGATTCTGTCAGTACCAAAAGTTCTATTGCCGATACAGCCCTTGCACATCGTGATACCCTGCAAAAAAAATCAGATATCGATTCCGTTATATACGCCGACGGCAGGGATTCCCTTGTATTTTTTATCACACAAAAACGATTGAAAGTTTATGGCGGCGGCGACCTGCGTTACAAGGCTACCCGCCTGAAAAGTGGTAAAATTGACGTCGATTTCGGTACTTCAAACGTCCTCGCTGAAGGGAAGCCCAATGATACCGTACAGACACGGATTGATGAGACCCCGGTTATGATTGACAAAGGCGAAGAGTATAAAGGTACACGCATGACCTATAATTTCAAATCTACCCGCGGTTATATCACTTTTGCCTCTACAAAATCCGATGCTACGGCATATTCAGGCGCGCGAATCAACAAAGTTGATTCAAGAACATTTTTTGTTCAAAACGGGTTTTACACCACTTGCGATGCCCCGCATCCGCATTTCGGATTTTACGGCCGCGAAATGAAAGTAGTACAAAAAGAACAACTGGTGGGTAAATGGATTTGGCTAACTTTTGAGAATGTTCCGTTCCCTATTCCAGCTCCTTTTGCCGTTATAGCCCTTCAATCGGGGCGCCGTTCCGGTATTATTGTTCCCGCGTACGGCGAACGGGGTGATTATGGCAAATACTTCTCCCATCTCGGATATTATTGGGCTATTAGTGATTATACTGACTGGGTGGCGACCACCGATCTATACACCCGTGGCGGCTATACACTTGACAGCCGTTTTAATTACGCCAAACGATATGATTTTACCGGAAGCCTGAGCGGTAGTTACTCGAGTTTACCGTATGGCCTTACAACGGACCCGGATTATTCGAAAGCCACAAACTGGCGCATCTCCTGGGATCATAGTCAAACGCTCACTCCTACTTCGCGTTTTGATGCCCGGCTGCAATTTATGTCCAGCGACTATTTACGCCAAATTTCCACGAATTACACGGCAATTACTCAAAACCAGATAACGTCTAACGCTGCATATTCGAAAACCTGGGAAGAATCGGGTACCAGCATGAGTATAAACTATAGCCGCACACAGGATCTGAATAATGGAAATATCGCTGAAGTATTACCCGATCTTCGTTTCATGAAATCGCAGTTCTATCCCTTCAAGGGCTCTAATGCCTCGGCAAATGATAAATGGTACGAAAGCTTCGGAATATCTTACGATGGCGAATTCCGGAATGACCGCAATTCAGATACTACCGGATTGAAGATTCATGGTGGTATCAGGCATCAGCTTTCACCGAGTATATCCCTTAAAACCGGTCATTTTAATATTTCACCCTCTTTTAGCTATACGGAATTATGGTATAATAAACAGTCGGAAATGGTGTACGGCCAGCAATATGATACATCAAAGACCAAATCATGGTATTTGAATGAAATTAACAAAATCGGCATGGTTCGCACATTTAGTACCGGCGTTAGTGTAAATACACGCATTTACGGTATTGCTCAGCCGCAAATGCTTGGTATTGCTGCAATACGTCATACCATTACACCTTCTGTCAGTTATAGTTATACACCCGATTTTTCAAAGTCAGGCTGGGGCTATTTTGGTACATATACCGATTCCCTCGGGAATGTAAAAAAATACAATAAGTATTCTCAACAAATTTTCGGCGGACCAGGCGAAGGTGAAACCCAGGCTTTGGGTTTCAGGCTTGGAAACTTGTTCGAAATAAAAACCATGGTTGACCCGACCGATACGACTTCGAAGGAAAAGAAGATACAATTAATGAACCTTGACGCGAGCATCAATTATAATTTCGCAGCCAGCCATTTCAGGTTCTCCGATCTCTCCATTTCCGGCAGTACGAATGCAGCGGGTATATTTACTTTTCGTGGTGATGCCCAATATTCGCTTTACGACTACGATGAAAAAGGGAATCCTATTGACCGCATGCTCTGGACAAACAGGAAACAAATTGCCTGGCTTCGTTCACTTGGCCTTTCATGCGACCTGAATTTATCGGGCGACAGGAAAGAAACCGGCAGCCGGGACAATCAGCAGAATCAGTCACAAACCCCTGCCGCGGTACAAAACATGCAATCGTACGTATCGCCTGAAAACAGAATTTATGGCGCCTATTACGCCGATCAGCCTGCCGATTTTTCAATTCCCTGGCAGCTTAGCCTTTCATATAGCTATCGCATGTCTCGCGCCAACCCGTACTCAACCGAGTATTCACCGGCAATGAGTGGCACATTTAGCTTCAACCTTACCCAGGCCTGGAAAATAATGACTTCGACCAGTTATAGTTTTAAAGACAAACAACTTCTGGGAACGAGTATCGTTGTTACCCGCGACCTCCATTGCTGGGAAATGAACTTCCGCTGGAACCCATTCGGCTATTATCACGGCTATAGCCTGGAAATTAGAGTGAAGGCCCCACAACTTCAGGATCTGAAGTTAACAAAAACTGATAATTTCTTCAGCGGCCGCCGTTAGTTATTCCGGCAACCCAATTTTGCAATATTTCCACCCCGAATTCAGTCATATAGGATTCGGGGTGAAATTGCACTCCCCGAATATCCAGACTTCTATGCGCGAGCGACATAATTACCCCCTTCTCCGAAAATGAAGTAACATACAAATCACCAGCATTTTCATCAGGTTCCACAGCCCATGAATGGTATAGCCCTACATTCTGTTCCGCAGGCAGATTATTGAAAAGATAATCTTTATACTGAACCGTAATCCGTTCTGTGTAACCATGCAGGGGATTAACCGTATTGTATAACTTCCACCCGAAATAGCCGGCTATTGCCTGGTGCCCAAGGCAAATTCCCAAAATGGGATTACTTTCTTTATACCTATCCAATATCTGACTCATGAGTGGATACTCATGAGGAAGCCCGGGGCCCGGGGAAAATACTATACCTGTGGTGGATGTGACTCCCGGATACTCTCCAGCTTGACTGATAACATCTACTTTACACCCGCAGTTCTCCCTGAATATCTGCACGAGATTATAGGTAAACGAATCATTATTATCGATTAATAAAATGTGTTGTATTTGCATAGGTAATTTTTTCGGAACATTCTGTATTTTATCAGCGAAGTTAATAATTCCTGATTGAATAGTGTATACTCTTATAAATAAAAACCAGGCACGAAACCTGCTTAACCGCTTTGGCAAAAGCCAGGAGCCCTGCCTTTTCGTGATTGACTTTACCGGCGAACATTGCCTGGTGCAGTCACTGAAAGACGTCGACCCGGGCGTTATCCGCTTCAACTTCAACGGGATTACAAATTACTCTGAACAAGGTGCGCCGGTAACTCATGTACTGATTACAAAAGAACCTATTCCCTTCGAGGCCTATCAATTACAGTTTAATCAGGTTATGCACCACCTTCAGACAGGTAATACTTACCTGCTTAACCTTACATGCCCAACAAGAATTCAACCTAATGCGGGCGTAGAGGAAATATTTCTTTCTGCCACGGCGAAATATAAATTTTATTGGCGCGATAAATTCCTATTCTTTTCACCGGAACCTTTTATCAGCATTCAAAACGGAATAATAACAACCTTTCCTATGAAAGGTACCGCAGAACCAAACTGTGATGGACAGGTTGAAAACCTGATGACGGATCCGAAAGAGATTGCCGAGCAATACACTGTTGTTGACTTATTACGTAATGATTTAAGTCAGGTCGCCACGAATGTTCATGTAGAGAAATTTCGTTTTCAGGAAATTATTCAAACGAATCAGGGAGAATTATTACAAACCAGTTCCGAAATACAGGGAACGATGGCAGCAGATTATCATCACACCCTCGGAGACATTCTGTTCACGCTACTCCCCGCCGGTTCAGTGACCGGTGCCCCGAAGCAGAAAACAGTCGAGATTATTCAATCTGTTGAGCAGTATAGCCGCGGCTTCTATACGGGCGTAGCGGGCATTTTCGATGGAAAAAACCTTGATAGCACTGTAATCATCCGATATATTGAACACGCTGGCAACCAACTTATTTTCAAAAGCGGCGGAGGCATTACTATTAACAGCAGGGCCGAAAGCGAATATGCAGAAATGCTAAGGAAAGTCTATGTACCCGTTATTTGAATCAATTCGTCTTCAAGACGGTAAACTGTACAATATTCCATTCCATCAGGAAAGAATAAATCGCTCCCGATTACAGATCTTACAACTCGGAACATTACTCAACCTGAAAGAGCATCTCGAAAAATATGAGATGCCATGCAAAGGTTTATTTAAAATACGGGTTGCGTATGGCGAAAAATTTGATACGGCTCATATTACCAGCTATGTGCCGCGCTCAATACACAGCCTTCAGGCAGTATTTACAGAGTCAATAGATTATTCGTACAAATTTACTAACCGGTCATCATTGGAAAAGCTTGCTGCCCAAAGCAATGCCGATGATATAATAATCATCCGGGACGGGCTGATAACCGATACGAGTTATAGTAATATAATATTTAAGAATTCTTCCGGTTGGTTTACACCGGCTACCCCACTGCTTCGAGGCACACAGCGTGAATATCTGTTACAGGCAGGAGAAATTTCCGAATGCCGAATTGAATTTACTGATTTAAAAAGCTATACCCACTGCAAGCTTATTAACGCGATGATGCCAATTGGGGATGCGCCGGAAATATCTGTTGCAGATATCATAAAATAAAAAACTCTTCCCACAGGCTGCAGGAAGAGTTTACTAAAATTTTAGGACGAGCATTATCCCCTAATCAGGAATAACTCTTTTTGTCTTTCAGAAAGCCATATACAACCGTAGTCCGTTACCTGAATCATTTCTTCCATGGTAACTACCCCGTGTTTTTTTACCGGCAACCGTGGCTCAATTGTAAATATCTGTCCTTTCTCTATGGGCAGAAAAGGTAAATTACCATATCGTTCCCAGGCGGGGAACAGGCCAGCGCCGCCATCATGAACAACACGGCCGACCTGATGTCCAAGTCCATGCTGATATTCTTCATATCCATTTTCCACAATATAACTCCGCGCTTCTGTATCTACCTCAACCCCCTGTACACCGGGAGAAATTTTCTTAGAAGCACGTGTTATTGCCTCGCTGATAACATCGAATCCTCTTTGAACTTCGGGCGGCGGGGCTGTTTCACCATCCTGCAGCACGTACCATACACGCTGCAAATCAGAACAATACCCGTTCACCTTTACACCAAAGTCCATATTAACAATCTGCCCCTTTTCTATAACGCGATCAGTAGGGCCGGAATGTGCACCCGCGGTATCAGGGCCGGCAAATACGGATGGACAATGCTCTTCATCCCAGGCGAGCTCGAGTCCGCGCCGTTGCACCTCATTAAGTACGAAAGCTGCAATTTGTTTCTCCGTCATACCGGGTTTCATATAGTCTGTCACCATATCATACATCTCGAGAGTATGGCGAATTGCTTCTTTCATATAACCGGTTTCAATGGCCGATTTCTTGCCGCGAAGCATTGTAATAATTTTCTCTGAGGAAACCAGTCTTTCAGCAAACGGAGTACCTTGTAAATATTGCATTAATGTAAGATACATACCATGAGTTAAACCATCGGCCAAATTTGAATCTATTGAGTAATTAACAGCTATTTTCTGAGGATTATAACTTTCAAGGTATTCACGTAGTGGTTCCTGAACTGAATTAACATATCCGACAACATGGCGGTATGTTCCCACCGATTCCATGTGAGGCACTTCCAACGAGCCAACCAAAGCAGTGGTGTTCCCGCTCCGGTGGATTAAAAATGCTGACTGCCACGTACAATTAGTCCCAACAACTACGGGTAAACAGGGATCGGGAATTGTATGGCTTTCACGCACAAAGATCAGCCATAAGTCAATATTCAATTCATTTAGTATATGAACTGCCTGATTAATTTTCTCAAGTACCAACTCTTTACTCATAAAACCTCACGTATTTAGTAATAATTAAAATTCCATTATGCATTTTTTGCCAAAAGTGCTGTTACGGCGTGATGAATATCTTTGCTTTCGGGCACCGGGGCCAACCGGACCGTACCAATTTCTTCTGCAAGGCGCGCGACTGATGCAAGTAGTTCAAGCTGCGTTTCGTTTTCATTATTTGGTGTTAACAGCAGAAAAACCCATCGGGCGGGAATTTGATCAAGCGCCCCGAAATCGAGCCCGTCTGGCACGTATGCCAAGGCCATATAGGGGGCATTAACCTGCACCCGGGCATGTGGTATTGCTATGCCATTCGCCAGCCCGGTAGGCAAATCAACTTCACGGGCATATACCTGCTGATAAATTAAATCTTTCGATAACTTAACGCTTCGGGCGGCTACCGTGGCAAGTTCTTCAATTACTCCCTGCACAGAAACTGCGCGCGAAACTATAACATGCCGGGGCTTTAATAACCCGGCAGCTTTTATTAGAACAGAAGAACGATTCATAAAATAACTCATCAGGGGCGCGCTGCTCAGCGATGTTACTAATGCCATAAGTACAAGCGTTACAAACACCTCTTCGCCAATAACTTTGTATTGCAAAGCAAGCAGACCCAAAATAATTTCCATAGCCCCGCGAGAGTTCATTCCAAACCCTACTATCAGAGCATCATTTTTTCTTAACCCGCCCCAGATTGCCCCGGCCATACTGCCCGCAATTTTCGTAACAAACGCGACCCCGATAAACAGCACTACATAAAACAAATTAAAATTCCCGATAAAATCCGCTTTCAGTCCGATAGATATAAAAAATAACGGAGCGAAAATATTTGTTACAAATTGTTGGATAATTTCACGGGTCTGTTCGCGCAAATGGGGTGAATCGCCAATTGCCATACCAATAATGAACGCGCCAAAAATTGCATGAATACCAATATATTCTGTAAACGCAGCACCGAAAAAACCCAAAATCAGAACAAAGTTTAAAACCCCGCCGGGAAACGAAAATTTACTCTGAATAAATGGCAGCAGCCTGTTGATTAACTTACGTCCAAATACTAAAAGGAAAACAACAAATACAATAGTAACCAGAAAAGTACCGGTAAACCCGAACGGTGTAATTTCTTTACCAAGCAATCCTAAGATTACCGAAAAAATCAGCCAGCCAATAAAATCAATTCCCATTGCCGAAGCAATTATGGTACTGCCGATATTCGATTTAAAAAGTCCCAGATCCATTAAAGTACGCGCAACAACGGGTAAAGCCGTAATACTAAACGCCACGCCCAAAAACAACCCAAAGACCAGTGGATTTACATTGGGGCCCGCGCCAAGTAAACCAGGGGCAAAGAAGCCGCCGGCGAAACCACAGATAAACGGAACTGCAAAACTCATAATACTGGTAAGGAAAGCTGTTTTTCCCTGCTTCATTACCATCGAAAGATCGACTTCCAGCCCGTATATCAGCAGCAGCATTACGAGTGCAATTTGAACAAGACCATCAAGGGCTACAGATACTGTTGGAGATTTCACAAATAAATCAGCATACCAACCGGGATATAAATGCCCCAGAACACTTGGCCCTAAAATTATTCCCGCGATTATCTCACCAATTATCACCGGCTGCTTAATCAACCGGAACAATTCACCGCTTGCCCGTGCTACGCTGAGAAGCAGGGCGATCAGTATTAACAGGTGAGTTATGTCATGCGAGCTTAATTTCATTTACTACGGTTTTTCTTTTACACATAAAAGCGAGCAGGGTAATTCCTTATATAAAAATTCCTGATCGTGCTGGAATATCCTGTCCATTAATTTAAATTTTCGTTTCTGTGCCTGGACAATTAACAGGTTCACCCCTTCTTCGCGAGCAAACCGGTTAGCCTCAAATCCCTTTTTGCCATAGATTATCCGGAAACGAACACGCACGTCTGTAAGCTTAAGCTCCCGGGCCAACATTTCTAATTTTTTATTCTCCGTATCTTCCCATTGTAAACGCAGTTCCTCTGTTTCGTTACTTCCGCCATCATGAACAGTAATTGCCAATCCTGGCACCATCAATTCACGCAGCAGAACGAGTTCGCGGCTGCCATGTTGCAGGGCAAGCTGGTAGGCCTTACGTACAATATCCTCGCCTTCCGGCGAGAACTCAACACTAACACATATTTTTTCAAAAGTCTGTTGCCCGGCACGGATATCCGGCACCAAAATAAAAAGTGAGCAGGGAGAATCGCGCATAATATTTCGAGCCATAGAGCCGCTGTAATACGAGAGCACGCCTTCTTTTACCTGCGCACCCATCAGCAGTACATCAACATCATGGGTTTTGCAGCTTTTCTTCATAACCTGTTCAGGATCATCGCTGCTTTCGATATATGTAACCAGAGCATCATCAATTCCGTACTGAGCGGTAAGTTCCGGCAGCATCTTCTTTTGGGTTTCTGCTGCCTGCCCGGCATGTATTATTACCAACTTTGTTGCTCCCGAATCAAGAAGATTTTTCGCCTCACGAAAAAGCAAATGGCTGGTTGGTGAATATGCCAGTGCAATGGCAATTGTTTTAAACATTTTGCTCATATTACCACTTATATGGATTATCAATATAGGATTTTGCAATTTTTTGGGAATTCTGAAAATCTTTCATATCAGTGACCCTCTTATAACAGGCCAATGCTGCCTCGCGCTCATTCGCTGCATCATGCAGCATTCCCAAAAACAATGTCGAATTTACAATAAAACCACTTTCCTCTGATTTATCATACTTTTCCGAAAGCTTCAGGCATTCGGCCAGATACATTTTTGCTGAATCGATATCATGTTTACTCTTATAATAAACTCCCAGATAGTAAACAGCTTCACGTTGGGCCGAAATTTCATAACCGTTTTTTTTCTTAAGACAGTCCTGATATATTTCCCGGTATGTACTTACATATTTATCCGTTTCGCCAAGCTGCACGTGAACCCGTCCGCGCCAGCGTTTAAAAACTGAATTATCCGGAAATTCATCGGTCAGCATCTCAGCATACTGCTTTGCCTTCCAGCTATTATGCTCATAATTGGAATACAACGTCATTAAAAAATACCGGGCCTCAACACGCGCGTACCGCCCGTTTTGTGCCACTTCCGTCAATTGCTGTATACCCTGCTCTTTATCGCCCTTCGGGAAAAATATCATCAGTGGTTTTACCAACGGGAAATCTTCGGGAATTACAGCAGCATAATAATTATACAAACCAAAGCCCAGTAACACGTCTTTATTATTCGGATCCAGCTTCGAGGCTTTTTCTACAATGGGCAATGCCGCCCTGCCGTCATCGGCAGCTTTCAGCCAGCTTTCACGAACCGCGTGCAGCCTTCCACGGAACCCGATAGCCCCTCCTTTAAAGAATAGCGCTTCTACGTTATCCGGGTGCTCATCCAAAATCTTATCGCACTGGTAAATTACATCTTCAAGTTTTTGAAAAAATAAATCATCATATTGTTCATTATTCAGGTCTACAAGAATTCGCCACCAGTCGATCATAGCCAGAAAAAATCTGCCCGCCGGATGCGTCGGTTCCTCTGCTATCAATCGGCGGAATGACTCCTCGGCTTTATCAAATTGCAATGAATATATCTGCCGTATTCCCAAATTAATTGTGCTGTCGGCATTAAATTTTGCAGCCCGTGTTAAACTACAGGCCGATACCAATAGGATTAATAATATTATTTGTCTCAACATTCTTCGAAATCTGGTTTTCTCATTCTTAATAATACAATATATTGAATAATTTTCTGGTGCTCAAAACAACATCCGAAAAATTCCGGTATGCTCTTTACTTTCTGTATTTTTTTCTCTATTTTCTAAACGGAGCAAAGTTTCACTTCCCTTATCAGTAATAGCAAGAGATATATATGATGCGTCGCATAATTGTGGTATGCTTATGCTTATCCGTTTTGGTATTCTCTCAAACATATAAAAAAATTCGCGTGCAGAATTTTACTCCCGGCACTATACCTACACTGCTAAAGGCCGGTATTGATCTTGAAGGTTCCACCCGGAATAAAGACGGGTCATTCGAATTCATTCTCTCACCGGAAAGCTATAAACAGTTTGTCAACCTGGCAATTCCATACTCGGTAGTTATTGACGACCTGGAGGCTTACTACCGCGAGCGCTCAGCAAAATCTGCGGCGGATCGCGAAATTAGTCTAATTGAAAGTAAATCTTCCTACGGTGTAACCGGTTTTGGTTATGGCTCTATGGGAGGCTTTTATACATTCGCCGAAATGGTTGCCAACCTCGATAGCATGCACGCAAAATACCCTAACCTTGTTTCAGAAAAATTTTCAATCGGTAACTCTACCGAAGGCAGGCCGCTTTGGGCTGTACGAATTTCCGATAACCCTGGTATTAACCAGAATAAACCACAAGTGTTTTTCGACGGACTCATTCATGCTCGCGAGCCCGAGTCTATGGCTTGCGTGTTATATTACATGTGGTACCTGATTGAAAATTACGGCACTAACGCCGAAGTAACATACCTGGTGAATAACAGGGAATTTTACTTCGTACCATGTTTTAATCCCGATGGGTACGAATACAATCATCAGACAAATCCTTCCGGAGGCGGGCTCTGGCGGCTTAACAGGCGCAATAATGGTAATAATACGTACGGTGTAGATCTTAATCGTAATTTTGGCTATAAATGGGGGTACGATGATATTGGTTCAAGCTCTATTGCAGGCGATGAAACATATCGCGGCCCATCCGCGTTCTCCGAGCCGGAAACACAACATATCCGAGATCTTTTCCTCAGCAAAAATTTTAAGACGTATATCAATTATCATTCATACAACAACTCTATTATATATCCCTGGGGTTATATTAACGGACTCACGCCTGATTCAGCACTGTACAATGGCTATGCTGCCTATATGGCAAAATATAACGGCTACACCGTTGGAAATAGTTATACAACTTTAGGGTATTGCTCCAACGGAACAGCCCGTGACTGGGGTTACGGCGAGCAGACTCAGAAAGGGAAAACTATTTCTTACACATTTGAAGTTGGCGGCGCTTCCGATGATTTCTGGCCTCCGCAGACACGCATTCTGCCTCTTGCCGAAGGCAATATCCGGCCTAATTTGTTTCAGTCATGGATTGCGGGTGCCTATACTACCTTCAATTCTGCATCGTACAACAGAAGTTATTTCATCCCTAATGATACTATCACTATGAAGGTGGTTCTTAAAAACTCCGGACTTTCTTCGGGCAAGAATACCGATGTTTCCATTATGCCGGTATCGCCGGGGATCCAGATGCTAACCTCAACAACATTCCGGGTTACCGATTCCATCCCGGCTCTCTCAACCTATTCGCCGGCATCATCGGTAAAGTTCATTATTCAATCGGGAATACCGGCAAATACCGTTTTAAAGATTGCCGTAAAAACAGCACTGGGGCAGGCTACTACATCACTCGATACGATTGCACTCACTGTAGGAATCCCCACCTATCTTTTTAGAGATTCGGGAAATTCTATTGCTACGAACTGGACTGTAACAGCAACTCCTTCTTCCGCCCCGAAATGGGAAACAACTACTGCTACCTATAATTCTCCTTTTTCCTGCTACACAGACAGCAAGAACGGGAATTATATCTCCAGTTCAACAGTAACTATGACTACCACCAACCCGATTAACCTTACCGGCTATAGTGTGGCAAAATTAAATTTCGCAACCAGGTATGACCTTGAAAAGAAATGGGATTGCGGGATGGTTCAGATATCTACCACCGGGGGCGTATCCTGGACGTCTCTCCCCGGTAAATATACCATTGCCGCTTCCGGCTCAGGTACACAGAAACCAGCGGGCACCCCGTGCTACGATGGCAATTCGGGTGGTTGGCTGAATGAAGAAATTGACCTTTCTCCCTACGCGAATCAGCAGATAAAATTGCGCTTTCAACTCATGTCTGATAATGCCGATAACTTCGATGGCTGGTATGTCGATGACATCGCTGTTGTTGTTTATACTCTGCCTGCACCTCCGGCACTTACCTGGTCATGCCCCATAACTGTTAGTGATACAGGCAGTTTCCAGGTGCCTCTTGTCTTTGGAACAAGTTCTTCCGCTACTGATGGTTTAGATACAGCCCTGGGCGAAATTCCATTACCCCCGAAAGCGGCTACGCCGCCAACCGGAGTTCTATTTGCATACTTTACGTACCCCGGCAGTTCAAATATCAGCGCGCTAAAGGATTTCAGGAATGACAGCCTGACCTCAATAACCTGGTTAATGAGCTTTCTGCCTTCATCTTCAACCCGCCCTGTTAAATTCACATGGGATCCGGCTGTATTGCCTGTCGGTAAGTTCATTCTGAAAGATATTATTACCGGCACTGTTGTAAATATTGATATGAGAACACAAAATCAGGTAACTATTACAAACCCGGAATTAACAAAACTGCAAATTGAATATAAGAAAGAAACATGCGGCAGTATTGGAATGAACCAGGGTTGGAACCTTGTTTCGGTACCGGTACAGGCAGCAAATATGGCTCCCACCGGTTTGTTTCCCCAGGCAACTTCCAGCGCGTTTGGGTTTGATAATGGATATACAACTATGTCGGTACTTCAAAACGGGAAAGGTTATTGGGTACGCTATCCTCAGGGAGCAACTCTCTCTGTCTGCGGTTTACCGCTCAGTGCTAATACGGTAGAATTAAAATCCGGCTGGAATCTTATTGCACCATACGGTAAAAATTGCAGTACCAATTTAGTTACAACAATACCGGCAAATATTATCAATTCATCATTTTTTGAATACAACAACGGGTACAGTGTTGCTGCTACAATGGAAAAAGGAAAAGGTTATTGGGTACGTGCAACACAGGCCGGCACATTAAATCTTCCCCAAACTGAAACACGGGCGAGAGTATTAAGTTATGAGAATGCCGTTCCACGATCACTAATAATTACATCGGCAGATGGTTGCAGTTCACGACTGCTTCTCGAGGCACAACAAAATCCGGCATTACCTCCCCTGCCACCCACGGGCATTTTTGACGCGCGATTCTCTACAGGCAACTATGCAGAAGGTTTTTCCGGTACAAACCTGAAGATTACCCTGAACAGCGCGCGCTACCCCGTAACCATTGCAGCAGAAAACTGCGCCGTTACTCTCAGAGACGCAGCTACAAATGGACATCTTTTCACTGCTACAATACGAAAAGGAGAACAGTCTCAACTGTTGAATGATCAGGTCAGTTCATTACTGGTATCTTCGGCATTGGTGCCGGATAAATTTGCCCTGGAACAAAATTACCCGAACCCTTTTAACCCGGTTACCAGAATCCGTTACCAGATACCGACCTCTGCTCATGTAACATTGCAACTATATAATATACTGGGTGAGTTAATTAAAACCCCGGTTGATGAGACAAAAGAAGCCGGAGACTATACAGTAGATGTTACGGTAAGCGGCCTGAATAGCGGTGTATATTTCTATACCATTAAAGCGGGTACATATACAGCAACAAAAAAAATGGTGGTTCTTAAATAGCTTTTGGTTAATGAGTATTCGCGCCGGCAGTGGTCTCTGAAGCCGGCGCGAATATACTTAATGGCTCATGGCGATAATCCTCAAATTTTGCGGCATTTTTTCTATCGCGTAGCGCAAAGCGGTTCTGGGCATTTCTGACTTTCTTTCCACGACAAAATTAAATACTTCTTCCTGGTGTTTCTTTGAAGCTTCTTTCAATAACCAGCCATATCCTTTCTGCACCATATCATCTGCATCAGTAAGCAATATATCGGCCAGTTCAAAAGCATCTTGTAGAAAGTCACCCCTGCGCGCGGGAAGTATCAAGGTTACAGCTGCTGCTCTTCTCATCCATCGGTTTGCCGAACGCGCCCAAAGTTTCAATTCGGCAACTGCATCAGGATAACGATCGATAAAATCTCCCATAGCGTGGTTGCATAAGCTATCGCACTTCGCCCAATTATTAATATACTGATCTATCCACCTCCTGAATAACGGCAGATCCTCTCTCCTGAATTTCTTCGAAGATTTCGCCAGCCAGTCAGCTGCTATAAATGCCTCTTCTGTGTAATTGGATTGAAACAAATCTTCACATAGCAGGTAAAACACATCCGGTTCCAACTTTTTTACTTCTGCCCAATGCTCTCTGCCAATTTTATGAACTTCAGCATTCTTCAGGCCATAACATAATATCGGCTCACGAAAATATCGCTCAGCCGCTTTTCTCGTTTCCTCATCCGCCGCATCAGATAATTGAGTACGGATGGAATCAACAATATGTTTATACATTTTCTTACTCATAATCTACCCCTGCAATCTTATAAATATATTCAGCCGGTTGCGGCGATTTCTTTAGTATTTCTTTATGCTGCCCCGAAGATATTATCCAACGCTCATTCCAGGGGATACCATAATTCCCATATTTGGTAAGCTTTGTTGTGTACATAGAATCCTGAAGTGCTTCTGCTAATGGTATAAACTTATATCCTGCTGCCTCGAAATTTGTAAGTAAAGAATCCAGGTAATCAGCATTTACTGTATTCGCGTGTATCAGCATAACCTGCGGAATAGCGCGCCCGGCAGAGGTGTTTGATACTTCTTCATAATATGCCAGAGCCTTTGCAGTGTGGGAAAGGTATTCAGCGCCGATCTTGTTTTTCAGGGTTTCATCCGAAAGACTTAGGGCATTATCATAAGCAGCAGCGAACAGGTAATCATAATTTTCAATGGTTACCGGGGCCACCATATAGCCATGTTCACCAAGCCAATTAGACAAAGAGTCGGCACGTTCATTAGTTTGACCGATATGCAAAAACGGGTGCCTGAACCACAGTAATTCCTTCTTCCGCGCATGAAGAAGAGGCCGTAAAACCTTTTCACCTTTCACTATGTCCGACACAAAACTTTGTAATGATATCTTATGATAATCGGGGTGCGAAAAAGTATGGTTACCTAATTCCATGCCGGCAGATAGCCACTGTTTCAACAACGAAACTTCATTCGTATCAGGCACATTGCCATGATATAATTTATCTTCATTAACAAAACCCACTGCCTGCACACCGTGCTTTTGTAATGTTACAAGCAGCTTGCTGGTAATTTCTTTCCGCTGAGTCCATGTGCTGTTTTTCGAAATTGTCGGCAAATCATCAATGGTAATGCACATTGTTTTTTGTTGAGCGAATCCCTGAAATACCGCCAATACAATACATAAGAGCGAAGCATAAAACCGTATGGTACTTTTAAACATTTTCTATTAAACTTTCCTGAAAATAAACGTAATTAAACGCGGTACACCATTAGTATCATCCTGCTCATGCCACCATTCACCTATGTGGTCAATAAGTAAACCGGCCTGTGTAGCTGCCCGGGTAAAATCCGTTGTATTATGAATAAATGCCGTTATTTCATTCTTTTCTTCACCCCGAAAATAAACAGCCTTCTTTCCCTGATACTGCCTGAATGGATGATACTCACATACATAAAACCTGCCCCCGGGCTGCAGGCATCGGGCGGCTTCAAAAAACACATGCTTCAGATCTTCAATATGTTCAAGAATCAGATCACAGGTAACCGCATTAAATGAAGATTCAGCAAATGCCCAGGCTTTCGTAATATCTCCAACCAGAAATTGCACAGCCGGATCGTTAATTTTTTCCTTCGCACGTTCGAGCATGCCTTCTGAAAAATCAATCGCGATTAATTCTTCGGCATGCGAGCGTAACATGGCAGTATTTTTACCCGTTCCACATCCAAATTCCAATATCTTCCCGTATTTCTTACCGGAAAAAAGCTGCGCCAAAACCTCTTTATCCAGATCGCGTGTTAAATTTTGATCTGTATCGTATGTTGCCGACCATGTATTATAATCCTGTTGTACCATTATTCCTTCTCAATCTTAATTAATTAAAGAATTTACATGATGTTTCGGGAAAATTCTTCAATATTTCCATGAATGGTTATTATTTATAGACTAACGCTACACCGGACATGATAACAGCACCACTAAGCAGCGAAACCGCGGTTATCGGCTCATGCAATATCAGGCATGACCCGAGAAATGTTACGAACGATTCTATATATAAAACCGAAGCTACGTTTACCATATCTGTTGTCTGTAATGCTTTGGCCCAAAGAATGTATCCGGCGAAAGAGCAAAACACACCCAGAAAAATCAGCGAACCCCAAACTTGCCAGGAGAAATTAGTCACGGAAGTATAGCCGTTAGAATAATAACTATATGGCACTAAAAAGATCAGCATGAATATAAACAGATACAGTATGCCCGCAACCGGCGAGAACTCGCGGGCAATATTTCTATTAATAAGCGAATAGATGCTCCAGGTAATACAACTTGCCAGCACAAGTAAATCTCCCTTGCTCTGTATCATAGAAAGAACGGTAAAATGCCCCTTGCTTACCAGCAATAACAGTCCAAAAATGGAGATCCCTATGCCGATGATTTTTTTCAGGGGTACTTTTTCTTTCAGAAAAATTCTTCCCACTATTGCCATAAACACCGGTATCGTTCCAATGATCCAGCCACTGTTGGCAGCAGTTGTGTATTGTAATCCCACTAATTGAATGAGCAGGTGAATAATTGAAATAATTGCCAGCAGGCTTACCATGAGCGCCTGCTTACCGGTAATACTAAATGTTTTGCCGGTAAATTGTAGATAGATAATAAGCAGGGGAATTGAAATAATTAACCGTATAAGAATAATCATTTCCGGTTTGGTTTGCTGTAATGCAATTTTCGTGGCTATGAACGAAAGGCCCCAAAAGATAACTGCCGCAAGGGGCATCCACATTTTGTATAATTTCTTCCCCAGGCGGGTAAGCAACTCCATTATACTTTAGACTCACTATTCATAATTCAAAAATATCTGAATGTAATATACACGTTTCCTCTAAGTTAAAAGTTATAAAACAGCATGCCCCATAGTGCAGACTCATTGCTTTAAAACAAAGCCGCCCGGCTCTTTCGAAACAAAAGAACCGGGCGGTAAAAGCAAAGGTTATATATTCCTGCTTACTTCAGCAGCATCAGCTTTTTACTGATTGTATAACTGCCCGCGGTAAGTTTATAAATATATACTCCCGAGGCTAATGAAGCCGCATTGAACCGCACCTGGTATGTACCCGGTTTTTGCATTTCATTAACCAGCGTGGTTACTTCACGACCCAGAACATCAAATATTTTAACCGAAACCTGAGACGTTGCCGGTATATCATAAGAAATCATGGTAACCGGGTTAAACGGATTCGGATAGTTCTGCCGTAACGCGAACTGACCGGGTATAATATTCGATACAGGGTTGTGAACACTGCTTAATGTTATTGTCGGATCGGGGAAACCGTCACCATTTTCATCGGGAGAAATTGATGCAAGATTGATCAGGCTATCCGGCCCCGCGTTGCCATCTACATCCGGGTTATCAGGGGCGGAATCTCCCGCGCCATAATTAAAACCGCCGGCAACAAGGGCAACCATTTTCAATTTTACATGCGGCGGTATTTTACCGGCACCCATATGATACAGGTTATTCCAGGCCACAGCTATTTCCAGATCGTAACCACCCGGCCCCCGCTTGCCATTAATACTGTCAGTAATATTCGTACTGGTATTTGTATCACAGCGGAAAAAGCTCGGCTTATCATGATAATAATCAGCAAGGAAGAAATCAATGCCGTCGGATTGACGGAAACGGAAATTCTTCGCGTAATCGCCATTATAACCAAAATTGGAATTAAAATTCGTTATACCTCCCGGTATCCCGGCATCAAGGTACAACATCATTGTGTTATATTTATCGTTAATTACATAGTTTACACCCACGTATAATGAGTCAGCATCCCAGGTAGCATAAATACCGAGCAATTCATTATTCATAGTATCTCTCGGATTCCATTTGCTATCGGTGTCAGGATCAGCGCATATCTGCCACTGTGCAAGCCAGTCTTCTTTCCCAACATTTACTTTGCCGTCAATTTTCGGTTTACCGTACGTGTGAATAACACTATCGGCAGCTTTACGAACCTGCAATAAATACATAAGCGAATCAAACGCTCCCTTGCGGTCGGTTACATACAGTTTAACTGAATAATTACCGGTATCGGTAATTGCAGGGGTTCCGCTGATAACACCGCTTAAGGCCCCAATGCTCAGGAATGAGGGGGCATTCATGAAGCCATATACCAGTGTATCATTATCCGCATCGGTAGCTTTTACCTGATACTCGTACCGCTTTGTAGCACGGATTAACGTATCTTTTATCGCTGTCAGCTTTGGTGAAAAATTCTTTTCTACTGTCACGAAGAAAGTATCTTTAGCCGTAAGATTGGTCGGATCGGTTACAGTAATAATTACCGCTTTCTTTCCGGTATCAGTCATAGCAGGTATACCCTGTAACATGCCTGAAGATGTAACGCTTAACCACGCCGGGTTATTGGTTAATGTATAGGTTAGTGTTTGGTTATTTGCATCCGAAGCAATAAGCTGATAGTTGAACTTTGAATTCGTATAAGCCTTAACATCGGGGACAGGCGAGAGCACCGGCGCGTTACCAATTGAATGTGTTGTATCTGCAATATAAACAGTATACGTCCGTGGCGGGCACCATAATTGCAAACGATTCTTACCGCCGCCACCGGCTGGTGGCTGTACAGTTTTTATATTATCCTTACCGGTAAAGTCCTTATATTTTGTACCCTGAGGTGCATCGGTATCTACCCATACATCAATCCATTTCGAAGGATCGTTATTAATTACCAGGTAACCGCCAATCTGGCTATTATAACCATTACGGCGTGCTACATAAATATTTTTTGATAACGCCGACTGATCGGTGTTGCCATCCTGCCTGCTGTAGTACGGGTTCAGTCCGCCGCGTTTAGTTGTTCCGCCACCCAGATATTGATTCCGGATCCAGATTAGCGTATCAATCTTTCCGGCAAAACCATACATGAAATAATCTTTGAAGAATACACAGGGACGGCCTTCAGAAAATAAAATATACGCGTATGCCATATCTTTATTGGTAATAATAGGATCATGTCCATTATCTATCGATCCATCCCAGCCAATACGATCAACATCATGATTCTCTACAAATGTTGAAACATCATACCCGGAAATACCGGCATTCACCAGACCCGCATTATCAAGACCGTTCATATCAAACGAGCCACTGGTATTATTACACATATCTCTCAGTGTAAACCGAAGCGGGAAATCGAACATGGCAGTCTTGCCGCCATAGGTTTGCGTGGTACTGTAATACCACCCTTTAATTTCGTCGGTACCGCCATAATACTCGGCAACTGAATACGAGGAACCATTGGCTCCCTGTAACCAGGGACCCATAAACTTCGGATCGATTGATTTCACCGCGTCAAGCCGGAAGCCGTCATAACCTAAAACCTCTTTCAGGTATTTACCCCATACAATAAGACTGTCCTTAATTTTCGTCTGATCTTTATCCAGCCACATACCAAACGCAAAAATAGGATCGCTCGCACCATGATACGGCGGCGTAACATCACAATGAATTGAATTGGGATAAAAGAATGAAGCATCTTTTTTAAAACGTCCGGAACCATTGGGATAGGAAAACAACATAAAAGCTGAATCAGCATAGGTTGGGTACGGTTTACAAGTATACGGAATGCTCATTTCTCCACCACTCATGTGGTTCGTTACAGCGTCGGCATATACCTGCATATTCATGGAATGAAAAGTTTTAATTGCATTCACCAGTTCAGCCTTACTGCCAAACCTGGTTTTAATGCTTCCCTTCTGGTTATAGTCACCGAAATCATAATGATCGTAGGGATCATAACCCATGGAAAGAGCACCGGCAGCACCTTTAACCGGTGAGGGGAACCAGATGGCGCCGAACCCTGCTGAAGCAAGACGCGGGGCAAGCTTTGCCAGCGAATCATACCACACGCCACCCGGGTACGAATTCCAGTAGAAACCCTGCATGTACACATCAGACCGGAACTGTCCGTATGTTACATTGCCCCACAGAAGCACAATACCCAGAATACTTACTATTCTTCTCAGTTGTGTTTTCATATTAATATTTTTCATTCCTGTTAATAATTAATTTGTTTCTTTGCCAATAATTTTAAATCCAACTAAATAATTTAGTAAAAAGCACATTATTAACTGTAGTATTTGAGTGTGATAAATGGTACAGAGAATAAGTTTTTCACCCGAACCAATACCTATTAGGAACAATAAAAACGACATAATTGAATCAGTAGTTTAATTATTCAGCTATCTTGGCAGCTTGCATACAGGAAAATATTTTGCACCATTCTTCCGGGCGGGTATACATCGTCATCACGATATCCTGTTTTGCCCTGCGAATTTCCAGAAGCCAGCCATATTTCTTTTTCTATGGGCGAGTTAATTCCGCTACTTTTTCGGAAAGTGTATATGTCTTACATTGCAATTGTGAATAATGGTATCTTTTCGAAATGAGTCTTAATATAAGTAAATACCGGTTTATAGTAACTTTTGGAGCACTGTGCATTCTGTGCGTGGTTGTTGGAATATTTGCCTATTATTATTCCGCGGCTTCCAATACGCGCAATGCTATTGCAATGCATTTCGTTGAACAGTCACGCTTAAAACAACAAGTTATACGTGAATGGGCCAACGATACAAAACGTAAGTGCGATGCAATTGCCGAAAATTATGCTTTTCAGCCCGGGCTGCAGCAATTCATCGAAAATCGGTCACCGATATTATTTTCTGAATTACAAAAGTATATTAAGGATAAAAAACTTACTGCTGAGCTCAAGTCCATTTACCTCATTACCAACGACTTCACTTCATACAATCTTCTTACCAGCGCCTCGTACTCATATTTCACCATGCACAGAGAGCGGCTGGCTAAAATATTAACTAACGGCAATAGCACTCTTTCTGACATTATGCTTGATTCAGCCACCGGAAGGCTGTACATGGATTATTTCTATGTTGTAAAAAAACATAGAAATAAGCAAGACGCACAAGCTGCCGCGATACTTTGTTTCAGAATGGCTCCGGAGGAATCGCTATTTAAATTACTGGGCACCCACGCGGTTGCTTACCCGAGCACCGAACTTGTTATTACCCACCGTGAAAATGATTCGGTAAAGATCCTCAGCCCGCTTTTATTCAGTAATAGCGCGCCTCTGTATCTCTCTTACCCGGTAAATGGTGCAGGAATTTTTAATACGCCATTAAATTACGGCTCCAACGAACTGTATGAGGCACAGGATTACCGGGGCGAAACCTGCTATGGTTATGCTTTCGAGATACCGGAATACCAATGGGTATTGGTTTATAAAATTGACAAACATGAACTACTCGCCGATGCATTTGAATATTCCCTGTTCTTCCTTGTTCTTGCATGCGCGTTTATCATAATTTTTACACTCGTACTGTATATCTTCTGGAAAAAACAAAATTATACATATGAAACGGCCCTGCAACAGGCAGAAGTACAACAAAAAGCTCTCGTAACACATTTTGACTACCTTACCCGATATGCGAAAGATATCGTGCTGCTCATTGATGATCAGGGGAATATACTACAGGCTAATGAGCAGGCGGTTGAAACCTATTATTATTCCGCAGATGACCTGTGTAAAATGAATCTCGATGATCTTTGTTTTAGCGCGGAAGACCGGGTTATACCAAAACTGTTTTTCGCCGCGCGCAGCCGTGGCAGCGCGGAAGCAGAAACAGTGCATTCCCGCGCCGATAATATCGCCTTCCCGGTCGAAATCAGTGCCCGCTGGATTAAGATCGAAGGCAGGAACTATTACCATACCATTATTCGCGATATTACCGAGAAAAAACTTTCTGAACGCGAAAAACAGGAAAGTGAAGAAAAATATCGCCTGATAGTAGAGAACTCAAGTGACCTTGTCGTAAAATTCGATGCAGGCGGCAGGCTGCTATATATCAGTCCTTCATATTGCCGCACCTTTGGGAAAACTGAGCAGGAACTTCTTGGTACACGCTTTTTGCCGGGTTTATTTGACGGCGAACAACAGGAGTTTCAATCGTTGCTGAAACGGCTTCTTTTCCCGCCATACAAATGCTATTTTGAGCAGCAGGTGGAATTGCCCGAAGGTAATATCTGGATAGCGTGGAATCATTCGGTCCTCTTTGATAACAGCGGGGCTATCGATTCAATTATCGGACTTGGTCGTGACATTACCGAACGGAAAATTACCGAACAGGCGTTGTATGAAAGCGAAGTAAAATTCCGTTCCATGGTAGAGAACTCGCCGATTGGTATCTTTTTGCTTAACGGGCAGGGAGCCTTAAGTTATATTAATGACGCAGCCTTACAACTAGCCGATATTTCATTAAATGATATAAAAGAAGGCACATGGGTTGCTTCGCTGCATCCCGAAGACCGTGATGATATAATCAGCATGGGGCTTAATGCACTGCAACAAAAAAAGAGCTTTCATTGTTCGGGCAGGTGCATTCGGAAAGATTCCTCCGTTGTCTGGTGGGATGCCTCTACATCACTCATCATTTCCGATGGCGTAATCCGCGGACATGTGGGCTTTATCGCGAATCTGACCGAACGCGTTGTAGCAGAGGAAGAAGTTGTATACTCGCGCGAACAACTGAAATTACTTGCCGCGCATCTTATTTCCATCCGTGAAGAAGAGCGCGCTGCCGTTGCCCGCGAATTACATGACGAATTGGGACAATTACTAACATCTATCAAAATGAATGTTACGTTGCTTTCAAAAGAAGTTAATAAATACGAAATCACGGCTGCTTATCAATATATACTTGACGAGCTGCAATACATTTCGGGAACTATTGATAAATCAGTAAAAGGTTTGCGAAAGGTTATTACCGATTTGCGTCCCCAGGTTTTGGAAAATCTCGGATTGCTTGCTGCAATGGATTGGCAGTTGCAGGATTTCAAGAAAGCCTCCTGCATACCGTATGATTTTAATTGCGCTATCGATGAAATTTCACTCGATAAATCAGTTGAGGTTACGGTTTTCAGAATTTTCCAGGAAGCATTAACAAATGTTATCAGGCATTCAAAAGCCACTTTCCTAAAGGTTAAAGTAGAAGTAAACGATGATCAACTCGTGGTATCTATAGCCGATAACGGAATTGGCCTTAACCCCGATACTGTAGACAGGCGTAAATCATTTGGAATTATGGGTATGCATGAACGGTTAAGTATTCTTGGTGGCAACATGAAAATTCACTCGGCACCCAAAGATGGTACTTCGCTGATTATTACTATACCCATGCAAATGAAAGTTATTGCCTAAATCAAACCGTACCTGTATCTTACGTTTTTGATGTTGAATATTTTTCAGTGCTTTTATACAATTACTTTTTCACACCACTTTGTGACAGCAGGGAAATGATATGCTGAGAGTATTTATTGCAGATGACCATTTATTGATACGCGAGGGCCTAAAAAAGATCCTTAAATCTGAACCGGGTATTGAATTAGCCGGTGAAAGCGGCAACCCTCTGGAAATCGTTCCTTTAGTTTTACAGGAAGATCCGGATATTCTCATTCTGGATTTGAACTTTCCGGGTAAAAACGGGCTTGAGATACTGAAAGAGCTAAAGAGTGAACGACCCGCGATAAAGGTACTAATTCTAAGTATGAATCCCGAAGACCGTTTCGCGAAAAAAACATTGCAGGCCGGGGCTTCAGGGTATATCTCAAAAGAAAGCGCCGCCGAGGAATTGGTGAAGGCTATACGCAAAGTTGCGGGCGGCGGTAAATACATTAGCGAAACCCTCGCTGAATTCCTTGCCCAGGACCTGAATACTCCCCCGAAGAATTCCATCGAGAGCCTTTCTGACAGGGAGATGGAAGTGCTTATCGGTATGGCTAAAGGGAAATCTCAGGTTGAGATTGCGGATGAATTATTCCTAAGCCCGAATACCATTAATACTTATCGAAGCCGGTTACTGGAAAAATTGGGTTTACGAACGAATGCCGACCTAATCTATTTCGCAATTCAGAATAATTTGGTTTAAAACAGAATGGCGGCTGCATCTATTGCAACCGCCATATTCTGCCGATAAAACCAGGTCCGTCCTCGTCACACTGCTAGACCTTTTCGTCGTTTAATCAAATATTTTTTCCAAAGCCTGGTACTTTGTATGTACCACGAGAACCAGCTTTTCCATCACTGCCGAATCTTTTCCGGCGGCACTTGCCTGCAAGGCAGCACAGGCATCGACAAGTTCTTTAGCCGCATTCTGAAATTCTTCTTTTTTTGCTTCCAGATTCTTGCGCAAACGAACCGTTGTAATGGAATCTGCACGGTTTTTTAACTCGCTGCTGACTTCTGCAATTTTCTCATAGTTTTTATTCGGCAAATAATCATGGTAAACTACATAGAGCACTTTATGAAACGCTTCCACATTGCGGGGCACAGGGTGCAATACACGTACCAACATTTCATAAGACGAGTGCAGGGCTTCAGCTGCCTGTAATAATTTCTCATTATCAGTTTCCGCCGAGGCCTTCAAGAAAGCATCAGTCTTTACCTTAAATAATTCGATACCATGTTCCCAGCCTTTTTGTTTTTCACGATAAAATCCCGGCAATGTTACCTGATAGATTTTCTCCGCGCCGGCTTTAACTGCATTAGTCATAGTCCGTAACCCGGCAAAATCTTTTTCCGGATAGTATGTGTGCCAGATAGGATAGATAACATCATGAAATTCTGCCAGGGCAGGAACGGATGTTTCGGCTTCATGCTCTTTCTTCCCGTTTTGTGCATATATAAAAACAGGAACAAACAGCACAGCCATAATGAGTAATAGTACTGCTCTCATGGGGATCCTTAATATTATTGATGATGCTATACAAAACTACGGGATTTTTTCATTATTTGCATAGATACGGTGGTAAATAACGGGGTAAAAATGAAACATCCCGGGCATATAACACCCGGGATGAAACTCGGTGAATTTTTATAGCGGGAACAGTTTATACAAAACTATTCTGTTTCCCTGCTTATATTTATTACATCCCACATTACCTGGATTAATTCATCCAGATTATTTTTAGCGACAGCTGAAAAAATAATAGGAGTGCCATAGAACCGGTCATCGGTATAATCAAGCAACTCTTTCATAATTTCCGGATTGGCAATATCGCTTTTCGAAAACGCGAGTATTTTGTCCTTTTCCGCCAGTGTTTCGCTATACTGATGGAGTTCATTCATTAAAATATCAATATCTTCCCGGAAAGTCTCGGAAGAACAGTCAATGAGAAAACATAGAATTTTTGTACGTTCAATATGCCGCAGGAATTGTAACCCCAGGCCTTTGCCTTCCGAGGCGCCTTCAATTATACCGGGAATATCGGCAACTGTAAGGCTTTTGAAATCTTTATACCGTACAATACCTAAATTTGGTTCAAGTGTTGTAAACGGATAATCTGCTATTTTCGGCTTTGCAGCAGATATTGTAGAGATGAGCGTTGATTTACCCGCGTTAGGAAAACCAACCAATCCAACGTCAGCAATAAGCTTCAATTCCAAAATCACATTATATTCTTCACCCGGCTTCCCATCTTCCGCGAACCTGGGTGTTTGATTGGAAGGCGTTGCAAAGTTACTGTTGCCTTTACCACCACGACCGCCTTTGGCGATACAGAACGATTCACCTTTTTGAGTAAAATCATAAATCACTTCATCGGTATCAGCATTCTTTAACAGGGTACCGACAGGAATCTGAATATTTATATCTTCGCCTTTTTTTCCATCGCACAATGAAGCGCCGCCATGCTTGCCATTTTGCGCCATATAGATATGCTGATATTTAAAATCGAGCAATGTATTTAAATTATCATTTGCAGTAAACCACACACTGCCGCCATCACCGCCATTACCGCCCGATGGCCCTCCTTTGGGGACATACTTTTCTCTACGGAACTGAACGGCACCATCGCCGCCATTACCCGAACGCACCTTAATCTGTACTAAATCTATAAACATAATTCTCTATTACTTATTACTTCTATCTTGAAAAAAACATCTGCACACGCTCTTCCAGCATTCGTGCTTCCTTATCAATAACCGGGTCAACATGGTAAGCGAAAAATACCGATTTTAATATCAACTGCGCGTCTTCCGGTGAAGGACACGTTGCAAGCCGTTCAATGGTATTAACAAAATCAATACTATCATTCTTGAATACCGTACTTACAATCCGCATCGTTTCTTTGGTAGTGAAAAAGTTAAACAACTCAGTTTCTGTTTCTTCATCAGCCTGTTCAACTTCTTCTTCACCGGCATTCACCACGACTTCAGCGGGTTCTTCCGGCTGCGTTGGTAACTTGTCACCGAAGAGTTCTTTTTCATCAGGCAATTCAATTTCAGGCCCTTCTTCAATTTCTTCATCGTCATCTAAAATTCTCGCTTCGGAAAACAACGCGCTTTCGTCGGGCAAATCGGGCAACTCCGGTTCATCCTCTAAGATAAACTCTTCAGCATTATCTGCCACGTCGGATGTTTCCTGAAATTCTGCAATATCCTGTAAATCTATCTCTTTATCGCTATCGAAATCTTCAATTTCATCTTCGTCTTCAATCTCAATCTCTACATCCTCTGCGGGTATTGCCAGTGATGCCAAAAGATCTTCACCGCCACTTATAACTTCGGGTTCAGGAGAATCATCCGGCAAAGATATCGAGAGTATTTCTTCCTCAAACTCGCTTAGTTCCTGATTATATTCATCCAACTTTTTATCGTAATCACTTATACCCAACGGAGATTTCTCAGCCGGTGGATTTTCATCAACAGTTTTAGTCCCTGGTTGTTCTTCGGGAGCTGATGCCGCATCATCTGCATCATCGGGGGTATCGTTTGCCATCCGAATCTCATCAAGCAAACGCTCACTCAGCATCGTATCAAGTGTGCCTTCTATCTCTCCACCATCGCCTACTTCATCAATCGGCATATTTTCCGGCTCAACGGGTTCAGGTAGTGCCGCACCAGAAATTTCATCCTGCATAACCAGGGGCTGACTCAAAATATCGGCATACACTTCACCAGCATCCCCGGGCTCTGCATGTTCCTCAGCCGGTACCACTTGTTCAGTAAATGTTGGTACAGATTCTGCCACTGCTTCAGGTGCTGCTTCTGCAATCTGCTCTGCAACAGATTCGGAATCTGGTACATAATCCTCAGAAGGCAGATCCTGAAAGAATTTATCTATATCAACCGAAAGTTCAATTTCAGGTTCGGGCTTTGTTGTTTCTGCCGCTTCTGTTTTGGTTTCTTCCTCATCCTCTTCAGGTTCGGGGTATGAATCAAAATCAAATATTCGCAGCTGCCGGTCATCGCCAAGTATTATTTTCTTGTATTCATCCAATTCAAATTTTTGTTTCATATCGGCAGAAAGCGCCTGACGAACCTTTGGAATCAGATTTTCCAAATGCCTGTCACGTAAGAACACTTCAATAACTTCAATTGGCAATCGGGTTTTCTGCGCGTCCCCCATATTAAAGAATGAGGCAATATCATCCAGACTGGCCCCGACAATAGCATCATACTGATTGTTGAGTAGTTCCTGAGTAATAATATTTACTTTTTCAACAAATTCATTAATCGACATCGAAGGGAAATTTTTCTTTTCGATATAGCGAAAAAATGTATGTTTATAATAGTCAAAGAACCATGAATAATTTAAAAGCAATCTCATTTCTTCGGCCGAGCGGTATTCTTCACCATCATAAACAAAATGTTTCAAAGACCACCGGGGACGAAGTAAATAGTTTACGTTAAATGTTACAGCCTGCTGCACCAACCGACGCGCATCTTCGAAAGGAATCAACTTGTTCTTTTTAATTTCTCCGGCGATAGCACTAAAATGCCTGGAAATTTCCGGCCCGGAATAATCGAATAGCGACTTTTGCAACAACCGCTGCCTGTCTAAAAAGATTAAATAATCTAATTCGGCAGAGATGTATTGCATAATAGCCGGGTGGATCTTCGCTGAAGACAAGCTCCCTAATGTAAAAAAGGAGCCAAGTTTCTTTATTGAATTCAGTGTGAAGTCGGTTATATAACGAATTTCACGCTCAAACATACAAGGTTGCCAATTTGTTATTTCACAAAATAAAAAAATCCCGACACATTACATCGGGATTTAAAATCGCGCTTACAAAGATATGCATAAAGCGGGAGAATTCCATCTCCCCGCTTTATTGGGAATATTTGTAACTAAACCACACTGGCCCGTAAAAATTCGCGATTCAATCGGGCAATATGAGTTATTTTTATTTCTTTCGGGCATTCAGCTTCACAAGCTTTTGTATTCGTACATCCGCCAAAACCTTCTTTATCCATTTGAGCTATCATGGCAAGGACACGCTTTTCGCGTTCCAGTTTACCTTGAGGTAACTGACCGAGGTGAGAAACTTTGGCAGCAACAAACAGCATTGCAGATGCGTTTTTACATGAAGCAACACAGGCTCCGCAACCAATACAAGCGGCCGCATCCATAGAGGATTCGGCAGTATCATGATCGATGAGAATCGTGTTGGCATCCTGAGCCGACCCAATACGAGCGGATATGTAACCGCCCGCCTGCATAATCCGATCGAGCGGAGCCCGATCAACAATGAGATCTTTGAGAACCGGGAACGGGCGTGCCCGCCAGGGTTCAATCCAGATGCTATCGCCATCTTTAAAGTGCCGCATATGAAGCTGGCATACAGTAATACCGCGTTTAGGACCATGCGCCCTGCCGTTTATATACAAACTACAGCACCCGCAGATACCCTCGCGGCAATCATGATCGAAAGCAACCGGGTCTTCATTTTTCGCTATGAGCTGCTCATTCAGGATATCGAGCATCTCGAGAAACGACATCTCTTCATGAACATTTTCAACTTTATAAATGACAAATTTTCCTTTTGTACGGGCATCTTTCTGTCGCCAAATATGCAATGTTAAGTTCATATTCTTTTCTCCTTATTTGTAACTGCGTTTAGAGAGTTGAATGTTTTCATACATGAGATTTTCTTTATGCATTACCGGTTCTTTACCAACACCTGCAAATTCCCATGCTGCTACATACGCGTAGTTCTCATCATCACGCAGTGCTTCGCCTTCTTCCGTTTGATACTCTTCACGGAAATGGCCGCCGCACGATTCTTTTCTATGCAACGCATCAACCGTCATTAACTCTGCTAATTCCATAAAGTCGGCAACTCGTCCGGCTTTTTCCAGTGACTGGTTCAATTCATCCGCCGAACCAAGCACCTTCACGTTCTGCCAGAACTCATCACGAACCGCGCGAATTTCCTGAATTGCTTCTTTCAGGCCATTTTCATTTCGCGCCATACCAACTTTATTCCACATTATTTTACCAAGTTTTTTATGGTAATAATCAACCGATTCCTTACCCTTGATATTCAAAAGTTTATCAACCAGGCTCTTCACGCTGTTTTCGGCTTCAACAAAAGCTTCATGTTCTGTTGTTGTTTTGTCAATACCACCCGAGGCAAGATACCCGCCAAGTGTATAGGGTATTACAAAATATCCGTCAGCCAAACCTTGCATAAGCGCACTCGCGCCTAATCGGTTTGCACCGTGATCGGAGAAGTTCGCTTCACCCAGTACAAATAAACCGGGAATTGTGGACATAAGATTATAATCTACCCACAAACCGCCCATAGTATAATGTATGGCCGGATAAATACGCATCGGTACGCTATAGGGGTTTTCCGCGGTAATTTGCTCGTACATCTGGAACAGGTTACCGTATCGCTCTTCTATTTTATCTTTTCCTAATCGGTTAATACTGTCCCTGAAATCCAGGTACACGGCTTGCCTGGATGAGCCGACACCACGGCCTTCATCGCAAACCATTTTGGAATTACGTGAAGCCACATCCCGTGGAACCAGGTTACCGAATGAAGGATACTTTCTTTCAAGGAAATAATCGCGTTCTTCTTCAGGGATATCGCCTGCCGGGCGGTTATCGCCTGCTTTCTTCGGTACCCACACGCGTCCATCATTCCTGAGGCTTTCGCTCATCAGGGTTAATTTCGACTGATGATCTCCACTTACCGGAATACAGGTGGGGTGAATCTGTACATAACACGGGTTGGCAAATAATGCACCTTTTTTATGCGCCCGCCAAATTGCCGTTGTATTACAACCTTTTGCGTTTGTAGAAAGATAGTACACATTACCATAACCGCCGGTACATAGCAATACTGCATCGGCAATGAATCTTTTTAATTCTCCTGTTACCATATCCCGGGCAATAATGCCCCTCGCGCGGCCATTGATAACAACCAGTTCAACCATTTCATGGCGTGAATTCATTTGTACCTGCCCAAGTCCGACCTGGTGGGATAAAGCGCTGTAAGCACCCAGAAGTAATTGCTGACCTGTTTGCCCGCGCGCGTAAAAAGTTCGCGAAACCTGCGCACCGCCAAACGACCGGTTATCGAGATATCCGCCGTACTCTCTGGCAAAAGGCACACCAAGAGCAACACTCTGATCAATAATATTATTACTTAATTCTGCCAGGCGGTACACGTTTCCTTCACGGGCACGGTAATCACCGCCTTTAATGGTATCATAAAATAAGCGGTACACGCTATCGCCATCATTCTGGTAATTTTTTGCTGCATTTATACCGCCCTGAGCCGCGATACTATGTGCACGCCGCGCGCTATCCTGGTAACAAAATGCGGTTACATTATAACCTAACTCACCCAGGCTGGCAGCGGCAGAGGCCCCGGCTAAACCGGTACCAACAACAATTACATGATATTTTCTTTTATTGGCAGCATTTACTAATTTCAATTCCGCCCGGTGTTTGGTCCATTTTTCTGCAAGTGGACCGGAAGGGATTTTTGAGTCTAAAGTCATAGTCTTATCCTCCGCTGCTCATTATTTAGTTAATAAAAAATACAGAGGCATGGTTGCATACCCCAATGGTATAAGTATAGAGAACATTAAGCCTAAAAACTTAATGAGCGGCGTATATTTTTTATGATTCATGCCCAGTGTTTGAAATGCACTCTGGAATCCATGATTTAAATGGAAACCCAACAACACCAGAGCAGCTACATAAAACAGAGAATAAACCGGATCGTGAAATGCCTGCACCACGCTCTGGTACATTGTTAATTCACTGCCCAGAACCCTGTGTTCAACAAAAAAGGATTTGAGATGAACGGCAAGAAACACGAATACAATTCCGCCGGAATAGATCATCGTACGGGAAAAAAACGTACTGTTTGCTGCAGCATCGTTCTTTGCATAGCCGACTGGGCGGGCCGACCGGTTTAATAACCACAACCGAATTCCATCAAAGATGTGTAACGCGAACCCAATAACCATACCGATTTCCAGTATTCGGATAAGCGGATTCGTTGACATGAATTCAGAATAATGATTAAAAGCGGCACCCCCATCATTCTTGAACAGCTGAAAATTTCCCATCAGGTGTACAGAGAGAAATGAGCACAGGAATAATCCTGTTAACGCCATGATGAGTTTTTTCCCAATTGAAGAATAAAATGTTCTGATGAACCAACCCATTAATGAATCTCCTCAAATTGTAAGGAATGGTTTTGTTGATTAAATAAACGAATTGACAACTGATAAGTTATGGTTTCTCATAACAATTTAAAAGCGGTTATTTGGTATTTATTACTGTTAATTATTTTTTTTCTTAACTATTTGAAAATAAATTACTTGACTCTTTCGATATACATAATTATTTGGGTAAGATTCACTCAGGTCGGGGTTACTTTGGCACACTAAATACAGGGGGGGGGTATCGCGAATTGCCTGATATTTTTTACTTCAATGGTATTTACCCGACAAGACTCTTTACTCTATTGAATAAGAGCAGATTATTTTGTCACAGCGTCCCTGCTTTTTCCAGTTTTACTACCTCGGGAAGCCCCATACTATGAGGCATGAGTGGTAAACGAACAGTAAATTTACTGCCTTTTCCTATTTCGGATTCAAGCACTATTGCCCCGCCGTGCAAATCAACTATCTTGCGGGTAATAAATAACCCCAGCCCGGTGGAACTTTCGCCGCCCGTAGGTTTCGCCGAAAGTTTTTTAAATTTTTGGAAAATATACTTTCTGTCCTCTTCCGAAAATCCCGGCCCATGATCAATAATTTCAAACACAACGCCCTCCTGCCCGGCATAAACACGACAAATGATCTCACTTCCCTTATCTGAGTATTTAATCGCATTGGATATCAGGTTTTCGAGGGCCTCCTGAAAATGAATAATATCTACATTGATCAGGGTATTATCAGAATCAACTTCAATAACCAGATTTTGCTGCTTACGCTCCGCCAAATGTATAAAGCGTTTTGCAACTTCTTCAAGAATTCTTCCCGCGGGGTATAGTTCCTTCTTCAGCTGCATCTCTATTGTACCAGAGGTAGCCAACCCAAGTACCTCATTTAACAATTCCTGTATCCGCTGCGCGCTGTTATTAATAATTCGACTTAACGACACAATACTGTCCGGCCCGCTATCTCCGGCACCCAACATTTGGGATAACCCCAGGATAGTAAACAGCGGATTTTTGATATCATGCGAAGCGATTGATACTATATCACTCCGGAATTCATTTGCCTCCTTCAGGGCGGCAATTGCATCCAGATGCAATTGAATCTGCTGTAAGAGCAATTGATGAACATCCAGAAGACGGACTTCACCATCGGGATAGCGAACAACAATGGGGTCATCGCGTTTGTCAGGGGAGCGTTTAATAGCTCTTTCAGCAGCCAGTGCTATATTGGTATCACTGCTAAGCTCCAGCATGTCACCCATAGGATATGCATTTACAAAATACCCGATGGTCCGCTTCATGAAGATTTCAAGGCTGAATGGCCGACTCATAATTTCGTGGAATTCTCTGCGGAATATACATGTTAAGAACCGACCTTCGTGGTATATCAACAGACCGCATAGATGAGGTTTTTCCTTAAAGCAATCGAATACTCTCGCTATGGATTCCCCGGTATCGAGTACGGTTACGTCGGTTCTTATTTTTTCTAATCGCATATAACAGGTATCGCGGCCTTTTTTAGGTACAAAAATAGCAGTGCATTGTTAAGTAAATGTTAAGTTCAATACAAAAACATGTTATACAAAATAAAATAGGGCTGCAACCGTCCGGTTACAACCCTATACATCTTACGTGAATGAACTTATTTCATTAATAACAATTTTTTGGTTGCGGTGAATTTTTCTGTACGGAGTTCATAGAAATAAACACCGGAGACCATATTGACAGCATTCCAGGAAACGGTATGGTAACCGGCTTCCTGTTCAGCATTAAGCAATATCGCCACTTTTTCACCTAACTGGTTGTA
>JAJTBZ010000030.1 GCA_021286645.1 Ignavibacteria bacterium | reverse complement strand
AAAACTTATGTTTACGGTGTATATACTACGAAGCACAATAAACGGTAGTTATTATTACGGACAAACCTCAGATATTCAGAAACGTTTCGATGAACACAATTCAGGCTTATCGGGCTATACGAAGCGGTATATGCCCTGGGAGTTGATATACACGGAAGAATATGCAACCAGATCAGAAGCAATGATACGGGAGAAATTCCTGAAGAGTTATAACGGCTATAAGTGGCTGGTAGAAAATAAAATAATTGGTAAAAAGAATCCCGACTGAAACCAATCCCAGTGGAAAGGTCTCTATGCTCAATGCAAAATTGATAAGGATAATACTGCCAAATCTATTTCATCTGATAGAAAGTACCGTTATGAAGAGATGTGTTATTAAATTTTAGCAATTAAACGTTGAAAATATTTCACACAGAGGCGCAGAGATCACGGAGGAGAACCGGAGGCAGCATTTTCTCTCTGTGCCTTTGTGTGAAATTTTCTGCTTGCAATTTAAGTCCGCACCTCCGAAATTGCATGAGCACATTGGCCTTATAATTAAAAAATGATTGATGATAAACTTGTAACCGGCCTGCACTACTTTGGCGCAAGGTATGGAGCCTGTCCACCCGTTAGGGGGAATAGCGAACTGGGCCGCTGGTTAAGCGTAGACCCTATGGCAGATAAATACCCGGGCTTTAGCCCGTATCCCATGGGGATCCCTCTGGGACAATTATTGCATTGATAACCCATTGAAGGTAGTAAACCCTCATGGAGATACTATTTGGGTATATTATACAAATGAAAATGGTCAGCAAAGCAAAGTGTACTATAGCAGGGGTTTTCTATATAATTCGGATGGTTCGAACTATAGTGGCGGTGATGAATTTCTGGCCGCTACTTTAATAGATCTGAATTCGATTGGGGAGGGGGAATTGGTTACGGGGCTGATTTATTAATGTATTTCAGCGGCCGAAATGATTCTAATATTTACCAAAGCAATAAAACAGATTCTTTTGTTGAAAATAACCGACAAATTATCCGTTATTGTTTGGCCAGTAAATCTGGTGGATTAGACGAAAATGGAGAGATTGAAAGAGATCGTTTCGTAAGTTTAGCCCATGAGCTGTCCCATACTCAAAATCGATTATCAGGAGTATATGATGGTGCAATCTGGTACAGGACGTATGATAATCAAATAGTATTAAGGGACGAAATTTCGGCCTGTTTTACAGAAAACCTTATTCGATTGGAACATAATATGCCTATGCGTATATCATATACTTACCGGGAAATAAACCATACAAAAATATATATTCCCGAACAGGAAGGGTTGTTGTTCACTCCAAAATCAGCATTAAAAGGGTGTAAATAATGATATATAAAATATTATTTATCATAATAGTGATTGTTGGTATTTCACAATCAAAATTAATGGCCCAGGATTTGACTAAAATTCTAAATGATATGCAGAAATCTGAAAGTGAATATTTAGATAGTATGTTAACTAAACACATCGAATTGGCTCCGGATAATCTGTTAAGGGATATACTTTGCAAAACCGGGTTGCTGCAAAATTTTTTAGACAGAGATACAGTTGTTTTTGTATGCGAGAGTCATAATTTGAATCGTGATTCTTATTGCTTAGTTTTGAATTCATTAAAGTGTATGGGTGCATATCTTCGGTTTGGTTCGAAACCAGCATTGAAAATGGAATGGTATGAAGATAAGGCTATCTATACTGATTCGGTAATCAACTATCTAAAAATTGGTAACGTGGCAAAATTAGAGACTATGCAAAATGGATATTATTCGGGAGATGGCCGGGTACTCTTACAATATATTATTAAAAAAACTGACAAGTGGCAAATACAAACTTATATCATGAATTACAATCCTCTTTGGGAAGCTGATTTGTATAAATTTAATTAAGGGGATGTGAGATTGATTTCATGATCCATGAATTGAAATAAGACTTTTTAAGCTAATTTGTCATCGGGAGTTTAGAACTTTAAGCAATGGTAAACACTATGCCTTTGATTTAAACTGAAGCATTAAAGATTCTCCTGGCAGTATCAAGGAATCGGTGCAGGAAAACGGTGAAATAGTATTTGCCGAAGAGTTGCATCCGTTTGGTAAGCGGAGGGCCGCTTTTGAAACAGGCGGGCAGCAGCAACGCTTTGGCTTTACTGGCAAAGAACGCGATGCAGAAACCGGCCTGCACTACTTTGGCGCAAGGTACTATGATAGCGAACTGGGCCGCTGGTTAAGCCTAGACCCTATGGCAGATAAATACCCGGGCTTTAGCCCGTATAATTATTGCGTTAATAACCCATTGAGGGTAGTAGACCCGCATGGCGATACATTATGGGTAGAGGCTACAGATGATGATGGTAATACTGTCCGCTACAGGTATGAAAATGGGAAACTGTATATGAATGGTAAACCGGTTAATACTGTTTCAAATAACTTTGCAAAAAAAATACTACATGCTCTAGAATTTTTGGAAAGAAAATCTGCGAAAGCACAGGAAATTATTAATAATTTAAACAGTGCCAAAGAAGCGTACACATTTAAAGAAACCTCTGGAGATAGTAATTATAAGCCGGATGATAATTCACTCAATATTAACCTAACCAATTACTTAACAGGCGATATGGATGGAAACCCCATTGAGTTTAATTATATCATGGCAGCTGCTCATGAAATGGGCCATGCTTATTTGGTACGAATGGGGGATATAGATAATGCTCGCTGGTTCACTGATCCAAATGGTAACATAGTTAAGATGAATGAATTATTATGTGTTACTAAAATTGAAAACCCGATACGCAGAGAATTAGGGTTACCGGAACGGGGCTGGTTTTATTTTGACTATAATCCAATGTATAATCCCAGTTTTGATGCTCCGGGTAATAAATATAAAAAAGATGGAAAGATACCAAGGTAAAGCAAATGAAATACTGTGCTGTTAGTGTAATAGTTTATTTCTGCCTTTCATGTTTTGCTATATCTGCAATGGCGCAAACAGAAACAAAAGTTAAATTTCAGGAAATTGAGCTGAAGCAATTTTATGATACAAAAGGATATATCGTTCCGGCTTCAAATCCATGGAAACTTTGGGATAGTAGTTACAAGTTAATAACGCCCGTGAAAGAGCAGATTATCCAAGCCGAAGAAATATTATATCAATTGATTGAAATGATATCAGGCTATAATGAAAATTTTACGAATCGTATTAATAAAAACATGAGGAAAGGGTATCGACAGTACCTTGGTGCCATAAATCAAAAAGGTGAGGAATTAATAATGATCGGAATGCCGGTATTACATTTCCGGGAGAAGAAAGATACAATTACCTATATGGCAATGCTCTCGCGCGGGGTTATCATGCGCGAACAAGGCGCCAGAATTGATAGCAGTCGATGTGATGAGCAGGGGCGGGTTTTTTTGCAGGAAGCGGGATGGACACCTTTTTATATAATAAATCTGCGGAAACACGAATTGGAAAAACACTCAGATTCAATTTTATACATTGATAAATTTCTTAATAATGAATACTAAATCAAATAATATCGGTCCATTATATTAACGGCGAATTTGATTTTAATTTTCAGGCGAAAAATCAATAAAATAGAAATTGGAAGACCAAAAAGATGAAATGTTTTAATGCTATTTTAGTCATTAGTTTTAATATTGTATGTTCAATAGTTACTCTAACTGCTCAAACGAATACAATTTTGAGATTTCAGGAAATTGAGTTGAAGCAGTTTTATGATACAAAAGGATACATCGTTCCGGCTTCAAATCCATGGAAACTATGGGATAGCAGTTATACGGAAATCACTCCTCGAAAAGAACAAATTATTAAGGCGGAAGAAATATTATATCGGCTAATTGATATGTCTGCAGGGTATGATGAAAACTTTACTAATCGGCTTAATAAAAAACTGAGAAAACAGAATCGCCAATACCTCGGTGCTATAAACGCACAAGGCGAAGAATTAATAATGATCGGTATGCCGCATTTGAAATTATATAACAAGCAAGATAGTAGTGCATATATCACAAGATTGTCATCAGAAATAATAAAGCTCAAAAAGGATGAAAAATTTGATAGCTACAGATGTACTTACAAAGGCTGGTATTTTCTGGAGAATGCAGAGTGGACACCCTTCTATATAATAAACCTGAAAAAACATGAATTGGAAAAACACTCAGCTCCGCTGTTTGATTTTCACATAAATATCTCAGATGATATAACTGAAAACTAAGTGCATGCTGGTAAAATTCAGGCAGCTTTTGAAACCGGCCTGCACTACTTTGGCGCAAGGTATGGAATGAGTTACCGGGCTCAAAAATCCGATACGCAGAGAATTAGGATTACCGGAACGGGGCTGGTTTTATTTTGACTATAATAATATATTTCTGAATTACATGTTTTGCAATAACTGTAGTGGCGCAAACAGAAACAAAACGTAAATTCAGAGAACTTGAGTTTGATCAGTTTTAAAATACAAATAGATGTACCGTACCAATTATATTTAAAGGAAGAGTTGAGATATCCGGTATATCGGAACTATGGGATATACACAGCATTTTTATTCCAATAGTGAACCCTCGATCATAATTTCCGGTTGGATGAATTTATTATCAGATAATAAAAATAAATAAAGCTATGAATTAAACAGAAAGTAAACTCCTCCCGCAAGAACAAGAGTTCCACAGACACGCTTTATCCACAATGAGACAGTAGATTTTTCAGTCCAATTTAGGTAATCCTTCACCTTTCCTGTTAAAGTTCCGGCAAGTACTATTAGTGTGCAATGGCCTATAGCATATGCAAGCAATAACATTGCAGAAATTAATAAATTACTTTGTGCAGTTTTGAAAACAACGCCCAAGACAGGAGCCATAAAAGCAAAGGTGCATGGACCCAAAGCGAGACCGAATAATAACCCCAGTATGAAAACTGCCCAGGGGGCACCTGATTTAGGTTGTATATTCGTAAAACGATTCCAGTCGAGTCGAATAATATCCATAAGATATAATCCTACGAGTAGAAAAACACCCGAGACAACATAATTACCCATTGAACCGATATCTCCAAGTAGTCTGCCGAGCATGGCAGTCAGTAAACCAATTAAGGCAATTGTCACAAGAATTCCGGTGGAAAAGCTAACTGCAATAATAAAAGTTCGGCGTGTGCTGGTTTGACCGAGTGAACTGATAAACCCCACAATAAGGGGAATACTCGATAAATGACAAGGCGAAAGAAGTACGCTAAATACACCCCAAAAATAAGCTCCTAAAAGTGCAGCCCAATTACTGCCAGCCATTGCATCGGATAAGATGCTAAAAATTGATTCAATCAATCTGATTATTCCCTAAATTTTTGGCTTTAGCCCTTTTTGTTTGAGTATTTTATCTATTTCCTTTTCCGATAAAAAACCCTCATGCCGGAAAAATTCTTTGCTGTTTTCATCTAGAAATATTTGTGAGGGGATAAGATTAATATGGTACCTGGCAGCTATTTCTTTGTTTTCAGATTTCCAAACATCATAAAAAACAATTTTGATCTGATTACCATATCTGCTTTCAATAGATTTCATTACAGGTTGCATATTCTTACATGGTATGCAATTGACTGATCCAAGCTCGATAAATGTTATTTTGGGCTTGCCTGAATTTTGAGGTAACACAGTAATGCTAATTAAAGCAAGGAATAAAGGAAATAGATTTAATGTACTCCTTCTCATTTTCCCTCCAGTAGCCAGGAAAGAATCTGTGCATCCTTTGGAATAAATCCGTAGCTTTTCACATTTCCATTGATAACTAAACCAGGTGTGCTGATAACCTTGTAGGAGATTATATCCTGGATATCAGTAACTTTCTCAATTTCTGCCGAAATGTTATTTTTTTGTACAATTTCACGAACCTTATGCTCTAAATCAGTGCATTTTTTACAACCCGTACCAAGAATTTTTATTTCCATGTGTAACCTCTAGTAAATTAAATTGAATAGATACCCGACAAGTGTAATTCCGGTAGCTACAATAATTATAAAAATGATAATTAATTGAGTTTTTAGAACTTTTTTAAGGATTATAGTCTCTGGCAGCGATAACCCTATTACGCTCATCATAAAAGCTAACACCGTGCCAAGCGAAGCACCTTTTTCCAGTAATGCCTGAATAACCGGCACTATACCTGCGGCATTCGAATACATAGGAACACCAATTAGTACTGCAAGCGGTACAGACCACCAGGAACTACCTCCCATTATGGATGACATAAAATTTGCCGGAACATATCCGTGAATTCCGGTGCCTACTGCAATTCCAAGAATTATATAAGCCCAAACTTTGCCAACAATTTCCTTAACAGTATCATAAGCATATTCCAATCTCTCTTGGAACGGTCGCTTTTCCTGTAGAATTTCAGTATTTCCCAAGGTAATCTCAAATACCCAGGGTTCTACATAGCGTTCTAATCGCAATTTTCCTATTAGATATCCTGAAATAATGGCAATGAATAAGCCTGTACTCATGTATAGCAGGGCTGTTTGCCAACCGAAAAGTCCAAATAAAAGTACAAGGGCAACTTCATTTATCATAGGAGCGGCTATTAAAAATGAAAATGTAACACCTAAAGGAATACCACTTTCTATAAAACCCAAGAATAACGGGATAGCAGAACAAGAACAAAACGGTGTTACAATTCCAAGAATACTCGCAAGAATATTACCGGGAAGTAGTTTTCTATTCCCTAAAATTTTTCGTGTACGCTCGGGTGAAAAATAGCTTCTAATGATGCCAACACAATATACAATGAGAACCAGAAGTAATAGTACTTTAGGAACTTCGTAAAGGAAAAAAAATATGGAATCGGTGAACCTGCTCTCAGTGGGCAAATGGCATAGCGAATATACAATAAAAGCAGTGAGTGCAGAAAGATTACAATAAAGCACTAACCAGACCGGTACAAGGAACAAAGGAATGAAAACCCGGTATCTTTCAAGAATGTTTTTCGGGTAAGTGAAAATCACTTTACATCCTCCAATGGAAACATCTTTTTTTGTAAAAATAACGAAACATTCACTAATGCTATTAAAACGGGTACTTCTACTAACGGACCAATTACTGCAGCAAAGGCTTCGCCTGAATTGATTCCAAACACAGCAATGGCTACTGCGATTGCCAATTCGAAGTTATTGCTGGCAGCAGTAAATGATAGCGTGGCAGTCTTTGAATAGTTGGCGCCGACTCTCCTGGCAAGATAGAATGATACGAAAAACATTATCACAAAATAAGCAACTAACGGTGTCGCTATTCGTAACACATCAAGTGGAATTTTTAAAATAAATTCACCCTTGAGAGAGAACATCACGAATATTGTAAAGAGCAAAGCAATGAGTGTTATTGGCGAGACTTTAGGTATAAATTTGCGCTCGTACCATTCTTTTGTTTTTGCTTTTAAGAGAATAAAACGCGTTACTATACCAGCGATAAACGGAATCCCCAAATAAATAAATACGCTCTGTGCAATCTGTTTGATAGTTATATCAACTGTGAACGATTGTAAACCCAGGGCGTTGGGTAGTACGGTCAAAAACACATAAGCATATACAGAGAAAAAAAGTACCTGGAATATTGAATTAAATGCAATTAAGCCGGCAGCATACTCAGTGTCTCCTTTTGCCAGTTCATTCCATACTAATACCATTGCAATACAACGCGCTAACCCGATTAAAATTAAACCGGCCATATAATGCGGGTAGTTCTGTAGAAATGCAACCGCGAGTATAAACATTACTAAAGGACCTAATATCCAGTTTTGGACGAGAGAAAAACGTAATATTCTGCCATTCTCAAAAACATCTCCCATTTCCTCATATTTAACTTTTGCTAAAGGCGGGTACATCATGAGTATCAGTCCAATGGCAATAGGGATATTGGTTGTTCCGCTTTGGAATGAATTCCAAAAGCTTACAATCGCGGGAACGAGATAACCGGAGAGAACACCCAATACCATTGCAAGAAATATCCAAAGCGTCAGGTACCTGTCTAAAAATGAAAGTTTTTTCGTAAGCATAAATGTGCCTTATTCACCCGATATAGCTAAAAAGTTCATAATCATGTGCGTGAGGGTAGATTTGGTCGGGAGTTTGCCGCTATGAACAACTTTTTCATTAATCACTAATCCTGGCGTGCTCATAATTCCGTAACTCATTATATCCTTGTAATCAGTCACTTTAACAATCTCTGCGGAAATTTGATTTTCTTCTGTAACATCTTTGCAAAGTTGGGCTGGGTTTGTACAATTCGCACAACCAGAACCAAGTATTTTGATAGTTATCATATTTATTTCTCCAAGTGTTCTATATAAAAAGTTCTAAAAGTTGTGCTTATCTGATCGCGGATACGCCGGAACTCATCTAAAACCTGTTCATCTGTTCCTTGTGCTTCTGCCGGGTCCACAAATCCAAGATGAGCTAGACTTTTTACTGAGCCAAGGAAAACTGGGCAAGTTTCTTTCGCGTTATCACAAACAGTTATTACTGCTTCGAATGAATCATTCAGAAATTGATCGATGCTTTTCGGTGAACTGTTCGATATATCTATCCCGATCTCACGCATAACAAGAATAGCTTTGGGGTGCACGAAAGCGGCTGGTTTTGTGCCGGCAGAATAGACTTCCAATTCCGGTGCTATTGCTCTCAGAAGACCTTCCGCCATTTGGCTACGGCAAGAATTTCCTGTACAAAGGATTAGTATTTTTTTTGTCATTTTTATTGTTTCCTGTGCCAATTCGATATGTACCGAAATGATCAATAAAAAAATTAATTACAACATAATTTATGTCTGTCAACAGTCTCTACCTGTTGGCGGTCGTTATCGATGAGAGTACTATCACCAATCCAGAAATCCAAAGATCCAAGTATAGCAGATACACGTTGATCGGATGGTCTGGAGTTGATCTGATAGTTGATCCATTTGCCGTCACGAAACTCTACAATGAATCCTTCCTGCTTCAATATACTCAAATGCTGCGATACAGTAGAGGCGGCCAGTTGTAAAATATCAGTGATCTCACAAACACACAATGGTCTTGTTTGCAGCATTTTTAAAATTCGCAATCGATTTTTATCAGAAAGAGCTTTAAATAGATTTGTAGATTTCATCATATTTCATTTCGTTATATACCGAAATATAACTCCCTGGTTTATTTTGTGCAAATAAATAATTGGATAGGGATTTGTAAAGTGGCGGGTTAAATTGTAATTGTGTTCAATCAGTACAATGTAACCCGTCACAATTGTGGTTCGTGGAAATAATAAAATTCCCGGAATTGTTAACGGCAATTTCAGCTGCTTTAGTTATTTATAGTAAATGATACTGCCTTTTGAAACTACAATTCCGTTGGGCTTAAGCAAAAGGCCGCCAATGCATTCCAGATTACCAAATACCCAGGCACCAAATGAAAATGCTTCTTCTGTATTAACTTCTGCTTCCATGTACGCGGTAGAGAAGCTAAGTTTTTTTTCTCTATTCCAATGAAATAGATTCTCCAGTTGTTCAAAAGACAAAAACGTTTCAGCTAAATATTTCGATGACTGATAACTGCTACAAATCGATCTTGCAGAATCAACAAATTTACTCTGAGGATAATTTTTTAAAAAACGTTGATATTCATTAAAAGAAGGGATAATTTTTTTAAATTCTTTTTCATCTTTAGGTAATGGCTGATATATTGAATCAACCTTTGGGTGTAGTTTTTTCAATTCTGCTTCAGCTGTTTTTTTATCAAGTATTTTGAGTTTTCGTACAACCAATATGGCATCATGTATTTCATAGCTAACAAGAACATAGTTTCTGGAAGCAGTTGCCTTTTTCAGTGTTTTTAATACATCAGTGAATGAATTGCCGAATGCAAATTCTCTACCCGGTTCGGTATCAAGTCTGAAAGTAGTAAAACTTTGTTGAGCGGAAGTTTCTCTACTCCCATCTGAGTTTGTTCTGCCAATAGAGTTCTCTTGTGAAGAGGTAATAATTCCAATAGTAGTGAACAGAGTCGTTTTTGAATTTTGAGCAAAAACCGGAAGAGTGCAGTATATAAATAATGTACTAATCATAATCATTTTAAAAATGCTAAACATGTTCCTCTTCCTTAATTATTATTTTCGATTAAATTAAAATAAATAAATCTTCTGTTTTTCAATAGAATAAATACATTTAAAGGATCATTCAACTTTTCTTGGTAATACCTATTTATCCCTTACAAAGCATGCTTGGTGCTTCTGTCAAGCTACTCGTGAAATTAACAAGGTATTTAAGTATATAAAATGGCGAGTACATACTTTTCCTTTTGTAATTAAATTTATTTGACAACAAAGGTATGGTAAAATTGAACGGGAAATTATTATGAAACACTATACGATTTTGATTTTGGTGAATGTGTTATTTATCATTGCAAGCAATTATTTACAAGCCCAAATTATACCTCTCGATAGCATGTTCCTGGGGCAGCAAAGACCAGGAAGTTCGCCACGTGTATTTGAATTAGGTACTCCGGCAAATTTTTTTAATGCCGAAAGAATAGCAATTTCTTCTGATTACAAAAAGATATTTTTTCAGGAGTTGGATGGTTATTCAGAGATAGATGGTAAACCTCATACTGTTCGGATGAAATATTTTGAATATCGCCAAAATAAGTGGCAAGGTCCATTTGATTTTTTAGATTCCTTAAGCAGCCCGTCATATTCATGTACTGGCGATACAATGTTTGTGCAAAAGGGTATACAAAGAGCATATATTTTAGTTAAGAATGGTATTGACTGGAAATTACCACAGAGAATTCTATCTAAATTGAAATTTGTCCACTACATTCAGGTGACTCGTAACGGGAATATTTACCTTTCCGGTTTGCCTTCGAATACTATAGGTGGTTTGGATTTTTCAAAATTAGTAATAGTTGGAAAAGATACTGTGCTACAAAGTTTGGGCCGACCTCTAAGTACACCTGGCCACAATTTCGATTTTTTTGTTCATCCTGATGAGAAGTATATGATAGTTACTTCGAATAGTGGTCTGGCTGTTTCATTTCCAAAGCCTGATGGCCGGTGGACTAATCCTAAAAATCTGGGATCAAAAATTAATTTTGGCTTAAATGAATGGGGCCCATATGTATCGGCCGATGGTCATTATTTGTTTTATACTGCCGGGACTAAAATGGACTATTCTGATACGAGGATTCATTGGGTTAATATTAGTTCATTAATTGATAGTTTGCGGGAAACTCCATTTCAACCATACTTTGTTGATCAAATTCCATCTTTACATGCCATTGTAGGGAAAGAGTTTCATTTTACAATTCCGGATGATCTGGTGATTGATGATAATCCAAACAGCGTTCTAAATTATTCACTTCAATTGCAAAATGATGAAAATTTACCCGATTGGTTGCACTTTACTCAGGAAACAAAAACACTAACGGGAACAATTTCAAATGCCTCAACGATCAAGCTAAAACTAAGTGTTAAAAATTCTTATGGCCTTTGTGTTTCATCTTCTTTTGATGTAATAGCATCCTCTAAATCAGAATGAACATAATATGTCAATGGGGATGCAAGCTAACAGCATAGGTAGTGTTTCTTACCGATATGTTTTATACTGGATAAATCATAAATGAGACCGGTAAATACATAGCAATTCGAATTCGCCGGGAAAAATGATAGTTTTCCACGTGGTAAATTTTAACTATTGGAAATTCTATGCGAAATATTATTTATTATGTTGCATCTTCCATCGATGGTTATATAGCCGGACCAAAAGGGGAGGTTACAAGATTTATTTTTAATGGCAGCGGTGTAGATAAATATCTGGCTGATCTTGCCGGATATGATACTGTTTTAATGGGGCGTAATACTTATGAGTTTGGCTACAATTATGGTTTAGCACCCGGCCAGCCTGTTTATCCGCATATGGAGCATTATATTTTTTCCAATACTTTGTATTTGGATAAACATCACTCAAAAATTCATGTTACTCCCGTTGACTTGCGCGAAGTGGATATGATTAAGAACTCTGGTGGTACGGATATATATTTATGTGGGGGCGGTAAACTTGCCGGCTGGTTACTTGCACATAGAAAAATTGATTACTTGAAACTTAAACTTAATCCGATAATCTTAGGTGCCGGTGTACCGTTATTTGGAACTGTTGAAACTGGTTATCGTCTAGACCTCATCGCTGCTGAATCTCATGATCATGGAATGCAGGTGCTTACCTATAAATTTATCTATTGATCTTCAAAATTGTTTCCACTCACCAACGTGATTTGCAATTCGGAAACAAAGCCTTATGCCCGGTAGAACAACGTTCTACCGGGTTCAACAGGCCGGAAATTTTATATACCGTGTTGTAGATTGCACCTTATTTTGTATTGTAAAACTCAAATGGATACACGACTTTTGTATTAGTAACATTTACTTCTTACAAGAGGTGAAAATATTTATTTTCAAACCTATGGATACTTGTTTCTGTTTTGCTTTCGGTGCGCGGTATAATTTCGAAAGTTGGGCAATCAGAGTTGTAGTACCAGGGTTACAATCAACAAGGGAATTCTATGTTAAAGTTAGGTGGTTATTTTAATATTGTTATCGCGATTGCGCATATTGTTTTGCTTATTTGGGCTGACTGGATGTTTAAAGTTACAGGAATTACGCAGGATATGGCAAGGTACGCCGCAATTAATCCTGTATTACCGTATGCAATTACGGTTCTGGTGGCGATATTCTTTTTTTTATTCGGATTGTACGCACTTACAGAATCGAATAATATTTTTAAGCTGCCATTTGTAAAACCTGTTATTTATATTATCGCGGGAATCTACCTTGTAAGGGGAGTGGGAGGATTAGCAATGGATATGATGAGAACCCCTTTCGATATCTTACAGCTTTCATACTCACTAGTTGCTCTTGTCGTTGGTAACTTATATCTGTTCGGAGGGCTGCAACATTTCCAAAACAGAAATGTAAAATAAAGAGTCTATAATTGTTAGCTAAATAGTTCCCCGGCAGTTATTCTGCTGCCGGGGCTAGAAACTACTTTTGTAGTTCCGACAAATTCTTTTTTGATGCTTCAAAATTAGGATCTAGTTGCAAGGCTTTTTTATATGCAGCAATTGCTTCATTTTTCTTCCCGGCAGCTTTATATCCATCACCCAGGCTGTCATACGCATTAGCATTTTCCGGGTTAAGGCTTATTTGCTTTTGAAATTTCTGAATAGCTTCATCATATCGTTTCTGCTTTAATAACATATAACCGTAATCATTATAAAATGATGAGAAATCCTTTTGATTACCGAATTTAGCTTCCAACTGTTTACACTCATTTTCAGCAGCTGAAAAATTATTTTGTTCCAGATATATTGTGGCCAATACTATTCTGCCGCTTTTTTCATCAATGGAAACCAGAGTTTTTGCTTCAGCTAAAGCTTTGTCATTACTTCCGCCCATAATACCCGGCGCACGCAAATAATATGTAATTAATCCTTTTCTGGCCGCTACATTTTTTGGATTCAGGTCGACTGCTGTCTGGAATTCGCGCTTAATTTTTGGTGCCAGTTTTATCTGAGTAAATATGCTTGAGTTTTGTGCATCCATACCGTAAGCCTGACCCAAAAGGCAGTGATAATCAGAATTTTTAGGGTTTAATTCAATGGCCTTTTCAAACTGCTCCGCGGCTTTTTCACCATCTTTCTGAAGAAAAAATATTTTCCCCAGATAATAGTGGGCCTCGTGGTTGTTTTTGTCCATACCGATTAGAGTTTCAAGTATGGGTTTCGCTTCTTTTAACTTGCCACTTTCTATATATTTTTTTGCGGCAGAAATATCTTGCGATTTAGCTAAACAGGAAAGTAATGCGAACAGTAAGAAAATGTGGAAATTTCTCATGGGTGATACCTTTTTAATAATTAATTATCTTCCAAGCACCATGCCAATTATTACATACAGATTATTCGTGACATATTTAATATTTCCCTCAATTACGAAAGATAAAATACAAAGATTCAGCTTTAATGAGTAAAATTTGGACACTACTGTTTAGTATTCAGTACAAGGTTCGTACAAAGTACCTTTTATACGGGACTACTTTTTAAAAGGAAAGATTTTTCGTGATTATAAATTCATATAAATTGGGTCTGGGAATTTCCGGATAATTATGATGAATGATGAAAAAAAAATTGAACTCCATATAATAACTGTTTTGCTTGCCTTTTGTGTCCTGGCATTCGGCTTATTGAGTTTATTTAATAATTACCCGAAATATGATGAAGTCCATTTTCATCTTCCTACTTTAAAGCTTTTTGTTTTGCAGAATCCCTATTCAGCTGCTGTAGATACTGCATACAATGCAGCCAACACTCCTTTGCCATATATTATTGGTGCATTACCTGCAAAACTTACCGGGGCTGCAGTTACATTGCAATATGCCAGAATGCTTAACATTATTTGTGGAATATTCACATTGCTTCTATTGTGGGTAATTTCATCAAAATACTTACAATCCTGGTCTCGTGTGTATTTTTGCGGGATAGTGTTTTTTTCTCCATATTTTCTGCTGCCCATGTACACGTATTTTATGTCAATTTACGGATTGTGTTTTTTCCTGCTTGCCATGCAGTGCTCAACGCTCAAAGGGAATTATAGATGGTTTATGGTGGGGGCGAGTTTAGCATGCGCAATTTTAGCCCAGCAATTCTATATTCTCGTATTACCTGCTTTCACATTTACCATTATAACGGAGAATCCTACTCAATCACCTAAGGAACGATTATGGTGGCTTTTCACTCTTTTTTCCCCTTTAATGGTCACACTGCCTCTCTTTTTAAGTTGGCATGGCCTTACACCAATGAAGTTTTCTTCGCATTCATTTAGAATCATCCCCGTATATTTTACGGCAATGTTAACCATTACAGGCTTCTGCATTATTCCATGGTTCTTTATCAAAAGTATTACACAATACAAAAGATTTATTCTTCCCGCAATGCTTTGCGCCGCCTGCCTAATCTGGCTGTTTCCGCCGGCATGGAACAATAATCCGGCTCCAGGCGAGGTATCGGGTTTGATTCATCACACGCTTCAGGGAATCAAGAATCACAACCTGTATATTGCTATTCTGATCCAATGGGTTGGTACGGCAGCAGGTCTAATATTCGTCATTTCGATAATTTTTGATAAACCCAAAGAAAACAGCTTAATCACAAACCTGATACTGATCATGTTTTTGGGTTTCATAGGTAATCAGGCATTTTCAGAAAGGCATCTTTTACCATTCTATACGATACTATATTTATACCTGTTTATATTGCTGGAAAAGAAAGGATTAGCAGGGTATACGAAAGGAATCGGGAGAGCCTGGTTTTCTGCTCAGGTCTGTCTTGGCTCATTGTACTTATATTATTGGTTGTATGTACAAAGACATGTGTAAAAAATCTATAAGTAATTCTCAGAAAAGATGTTAATAGCTTTTTTAGAATTCGGAAAAATGGTAATTTAGATTACTAATTTTTTATAAATAAGAGGAAACTCCGATGTCAGATTCTGACGAATCCGGCCCTGATACTAACTCAAGTATTTTTACAATCCAGCCTTAGTCCATGCCCGACTTTTTTCTGGCATGGGATAAGCCTTTTTCTAAGGAATTGCCAATGAAAAAAGTCATTTTTTCGAATAAAGAGATACTTAATAGAGCTCTTCGCGCGCTCCGCGTGAATATTATTATTGTATCCGGAAAGAGGGGTAATTGATGGCTCAATCAATATTTCCAAAAATTGCACAATCCACTCTTACAAAAGCAGCAAAATCTCCACATAAAGCTACAGAGAACGAGCAGCGATTAGCCTCGGTTTGTCGTGCGGAAGTTCCGGAAGCCTTATCGATGATGGGTAGTAGTTTATCCGGGCTACTAAATGAAACCGCGGAGAAGCGTCTCGATGAGTATGGGTACAACGAATTGGCGCATGCAAAAACCATGGGATTTTGGGAGGATATTTACCACCGTTGTAAGAGTCCTTTAGTTATTCAATTATTGGTTATTGCTGTTGTATCAGGTCTTATTGGCGATCCTAAATCCACCATAGTCGTCTCTCTAATGATTCTATTGAGTGTCGGTTTATCGTATATACTCGATCGGCGTTCATCCAGTGCGGTTGAAGCACTCGGTAAACGAGTTCAGTCCCAGGTGATACTGATACGTGAAGGGGCCGAAGTTGAACTGCCAATGTCAGATGTCGTTCCGGGTGATATTGTTGTTTTACAAGCCGGATCAATTATACCCGCAGATATTCGTTTAATAAGTACTAAAGATTTTTTTGTCAGTCAGTCGGTACTGAGCGGTGAATCGATGCCAATTGAAAAGAAACATGTTGCAGTACAATTTCGGGAAACCGATTTGGTATTTGAACTTGCTAATGCATGCTTTCAGGGAAGTAATGTACTTAGCGGCTCGGCACGCGGAGTGGTTATTAATACAGGAACTAATACATACTTCGGGTCGATTTCAGAAAAGCTTACGGAAAACAGGACAGCAACCAGTTTTGACATTGGTGTTAAATCCTTCACCTGGTTAATGATTCGATTTATGCTTGTGATGGTTTTTGCTGTATTCCTTATTGTGGGTATGACAAAAGGTGATTGGATTGAAGCTTTAATATTTGGACTTTCAATCGCGGTCGGGCTAACCCCCGAAATGCTTCCCATGATTGTAACGGTAAACTTGGCCAAGGGCGCCTTAAACATGTCCAGAAAAAAGGTTATTGTAAAGCACCTGTCTTCAATTCAAAATTTTGGCGCCATAGATGTATTGTGTACGGATAAAACCGGAACCCTGACTCAGGATAGAGTCGTTCTTGAAAAACACGTTGATATAGTTGGAAATGAAAGTTCCGATGTCTTACAATATGCTTATTTAAATAGTTTCTATCAAACTGGTCTCCGAAACCTGATTGACAGGGCAGTTCTTTCACATATTGAATTTGATGTAAAAGGCAGATGCAGTCTTGTTGACGAGTTACCCTTCGATTTCCAACGCCGCCGTATGTCAGTTATTGTTGCCTACGAAGGTGATCATGTATTAATTTGTAAAGGCGCGGTTGAGGAAATTTATTCGGTTTGTACTCATTACCAGGTTGAAGATGAAGTCTATCCGCTTATCGACATGATTCGGGATGACTTGTATGAGGAAGTTGAAGCTCTTAATAACGAAGGGTACAGGGTTCTCGCGCTGGCATATCGCGAATTTCCATCAACGAGAGATTCATTTAATGTAGCAGATGAATCGAATATGATTCTCCTTGGCTATATTGCTTTCTTTGATCCGCCAAAAGAATCAGCAGCCGATGCAATTGCTGGTTTACAAAAAACGGGTGTTAAAGTTAAAATCCTAACCGGGGATAATTCTCTCGTTACACAAAAAGTCTGCAAAGATGTTGGTCTGCACATAAACGGCGTAATTACCGGCGAAGAGTTACGAAAACTAAATCCCGAGCAATTTGCAAAGACAGTTGAAGAATATGATATTTTTGCCAAACTGACGCCGATGCAAAAAGAAGAAGTCATTATGCAATTACGGCAGGCAGGTCATGTTGTTGGCTATATGGGCGATGGAATAAATGATTCACCTTCGCTTCGCGCTGCCGATGTAGGTATTTCAGTTGATTCAGCAGTAGATGTTGCAAAAGAAACTGCCGATATAGTATTGCTCGAAAAAAGTTTACTCGTTTTGGAAGAGGGGATATTGGAAGGCCGGAAGGTTTTTGCAAATATTGTTAAATATATTCGGATGGGAGCCAGTTCAAATTTTGGTAATATGTTCTCGGTTGTTGGGGCCAGTTATTTGTTCCCGTTCTTACCTATGCGGCCAATACAGATTTTGTTGAATAATTTACTATATGATTTTTCTCAAACCGGTATTCCAACAGATAATGTTGATAGTGAAATCATAGAGAAACCATTACAATGGGATATCAGTAACATTAAAAAGTTTATGATATTTATTGGTCCCATTAGTTCATTGTTCGACTATGCAACTTATGCATTAATGTGGATAGTTCTGGGTTGTAACCAATATTTGAATCCGTTGCTAACCGGCGGACAGAAGACATATTTTGAACAGTTATTCCAAACCGGCTGGTTTGTTGAATCATTGTTAACTCAAACACTAATCGTTCATATAATCAGAACCAGGAGAATACCATTTTTCCAAAGCAGGCCTTCTATGCCAATGTTGGTAACAACGCTCATTATAATGTCAGTTGCTGCATGGCTGCCATATTCACCGTTGGCCGCAACATTTGGAATGGTTCCGCTTCCTGGTATCTATTGGTTATGGATCGGCGGGTTCTTACTAACGTATAGTGTACTGACTCATACTGTAAAAGTATGGTTTTACAAAAAGTTTGAAGGGAAATATAAATGATTAGCTTACTTGACGCACTCCAGGAAGGACGGCTTATTGAACTTCCGGAAAATGATAAATTTCAATCACTCAGGCTGTTAGCACATATCCTTGAAGCGATACCATCTGTGCCCAGTGATACCGATGTTGCCGGACTGGTATTAGCGAGAGAACAAAATATGATAACCGCAATTGGTAAAGGTTTTGCCTGTCCGCATGCGAGGGTTGGCTATGATGAGGAATTAATTTGCGCGGTTGGTTGGAGCCCGAATGGTATTGAATATGGGGCTCCGGACGGGCAGCCGGTTCATATCGTCGTTATGTATCTTGTTCCGGATAATCAGCGTAATCAATATCTCAAGGAGATTTCTCTTCTTGCTAAGGCTTTGCAGAATACCGGTAATATTGAACCGTTAAAGAAAGCAACTGATCTTAATGATGTTCGAAATTTCTTATTGGATCTCGCAAGTGCTTCCAAAGGAATTGCAGGGTTTGAATCACGGGCAAGAATGATACAACTTGAGGTTATGTCAACAGCTAAGGCAGCGGAGCAGCAACCTCGTTTTTCTGATGTGATGATTGAACCTTTAACGATAATTGCCGGGCTGAACCAGAAAAGTATTATTTTAACACAGAATCCTGATTTGGTAACTTTGTTTGATAATTCTCAGCAATTAACTGATTCAATTGCCGCTAAGGGTGTGTATGAACAGGCGGGCTGGAGAGTTATTAGTCGTAGTTCTTCAAACTACCAGGCAAATAGATTCCTTTACGATTGTATTGCAGTGAAGTTAATCTCGCCATCAAAGAAATAATATAAGTTTTACTCCATCCGGTTTCTTTCAAAGTGGAAGGGCAATGAAGACTGGATGGAGTTTTTTTTTTGACTCAACTAAGTTTTGAATACCATTTTGTTATTTGTTGCTGTACAAACTCGGGGTTTGGTGAACCAATAGTTTTTTTTCTGGTTAGAGAATTCTTAATATCGCATACCTGTAAAACATCTTCTGTAAACAAAGCACTTACTGAAATAAAATCATTTAACTGTAATGAATTCAGTTTGCAATTCTTCATCTCTGCCAATTTTACTATTTCGCCGGTAATATGATGTGCCTCGCGAAAGGGTACTCCTTGCAGTACCAGCCAATCAGCAATGTCAGTCGCCAGTGAAAAATCTCCTTCAAGATCTGATAAGTACTTCTCTGAGTGAAACTGAGCTGAGGCTATCATTTCTGACATTAAAACAAGCGAATTTGCATATTCACGGGCAGTTCGAAATACTGGCTCTTTGTCCTCCTGTAAGTCGCGATTATAGCTTAACGGAAGCCCTTTAAGCAGAGTCTTTAACGCAAATTCCTGGCTCATAACAGAAGCAGATTTGCCACGAATTAGCTCAGCCATATCCGGGTTTTTCTTTTGGGGCATAAGTGATGATCCTGTTGTAAACGCATCACTCAACGTAATAAAACGCCATTCGGAAGATGACCAGATTATTAATTCTTCAGCCAATCGGCTCAGATGAAGCATACCGGTTGTGCAAGCATGGGTAAAGTCAAGTAAAAAATCTCTGTCAGAAACAGCATCATACGCGTTATTACTTATCGTAGAAAATTCTAACAATTCTGCTGTTCGATACCTGTTAATCGGTAATGTAGAACCGGCCATAGCTCCTGATCCCAAAGGACACACATCAGCGGCTGTGAAAGCAGTATCAAATCTTTGTATATCACGTTGCAGCATTTCAACATAAGCTAATAAATGGAAAGCCAGTGATATCGGCTGAGCTCTTTGCAAATGAGTATAGCCGGGGATTAAAGTGTTAACATGTAATTGCGCCGTTTCAAGTAATGCTAATTGAAAGTTGATTATTAGCTTTTGTACATCTTTTATTGTTCTTTTCGTCCATATTCTGAGATCAGTTACAACCTGATCGTTTCGGCTCCTTCCCGTGTGCAGTTTTCCTGCAAGGTCTCCAATATGTAGTTTTAATCGTGTTTCAATAGCCGAATGAATGTCCTCATGATGCTCATTCAATGGGTTCCAAAGTCCATTATGAAATTCAGACTGCACTTTCAGTAATGAAAGTGCAATCTGTTCTGATTCTGAAGGAGAAATTATATTTTGTTCACCAAGCATGGTAACATGCGCTATGCTGCCGGCAATATCCTCATCAAACAATGTAATATCAACCGGAAGAGACGTTGAAAAGTCCAGAGCTTTATTATCTAAAGCTGTAGTGAATCTTCCTCCCCAAAGCATTATACACGAGCCATTTCTGCTGCAGCATTATGAACTTTACTTCTTGTTTTGTAGGGCAGGCCGTACAAAGCCAGGAATCCATCGGCAGCTTTATGGTTAAATGTATCGTCTTCTGTATATGTTGCGAGTTCTTTATTGTACAAGCTGTACACAGAATCACGTGAGAGAATTCGGATGTTTCCTTTCCATAATTCCAGTACAATTGTTCCGGTTACATGTTCCTGAGTTGAGTCAACAAATGCCATTAAAGCATCAAACAGTGGAGAAAACCATAAACCATCATAAATCATGTTGGCTATTTTATTTGATACGTCTTGCTTGTAACGGAATGTTTCCTTATCAAATACCATTTTTTCAAGCTCTTTGTGAGCGTTGTGCAGTACCACTGCGGCAGGAGCTTCATATACTTCGCGCGATTTTATACCTACTACGCGGTTTTCAATTACATCCATTCTGCCTACACCATTTCTACCGGCAATAGTGTTTAGCTGTTTTACGAGCTCAACACCGGTAAGTGATATCCCATTAAGTGCAACGGGAATGCCTTTTTCGAAGTGGATACTGACTGATTCGGGGTGATCTGGTGAGGTTTTAGGGTTATGGGTCATCTGATATGCGTCTTCCGGCGGGGGCATTGTTGGGTCTTCAAGAACACCGCATTCAATAGCAATTCCCCATAAATTCTCATCAATTGAATATGGAGAATCTTTTTTTATTCTGATTGGGATGTTATGTGCCGCAGCATAATCAATTTCTTCCTCTCTGGATTTGAATTCCCAGAACCGCAGAGGAGCCAGGAGATTTACATCCGGAGCAAGAGTCATAATTCCTGTTTCAAAACGAACCTGATCGTTTCCTTTGCCGGTACAACCATGAGCAACTGTATCAGCTCCTTCAGCCATAGCTATATCCACCATGAGTTTTGCAAGTAATGGCCTGCCAATTGCTGTTGCCATCGGGTATATTCCTTCGTACAATGCTCCGGCTTTTAATGCTTTCCAACAATACTCTTCAATAAACTCTTTTTGCAGATCAACAATATATGATTTAACCGCTCCGGTTTGTTTTGCTTTTTCTTCGAGTCCAATAATTTCATCTGTCTGACCTAAATGACCGGTTACCGTTATAAGATCTGCATCATATTTTTGCTTTAGCCAGTGCACCATTACCGATGTATCCAAGCCGCCTGAATAAGCGACTACCATTTTCTTCTTTGCCATAGTCTGTACCTTTCGAACCTAAATTTACTTTTTCTTAATTACTGTTAATAAATGCCATCTATCGGAAGTAGATACTGCTTTTTCATACTGAGAAGCAGCTCACCGAAAACGGCTAAAAATTCATTTACTGCCAGATTGTCTATGATAAACGGGGGCAGTAGTCGCAGAGTGTTGTTTCCTGAAGAACAGGTGACAATACCTTTTTCTAATAATTCAGCGACAATGTTCTTAACTTCTAATCCCTTTATTAGGGTAATACCAATCATTAAACCCTTACCACGAACATCGGTAATGAAAGGGCTGTTAAGTGCTTTTATTTGATCAATAAGATATTGGCCGGTTGTCTGGATATGACACAATAAAGGTAAATCAATTAAAGATAATACTTGGTTTGCTGCTGCCAATGCAACAGGATTTCCTCCGAACGTGCTTCCATGCGTACCAGGAACCATATTGTTGGCCACCTGTTCTGTGCAAATCACTGCTCCGAGCGGCAGTCCATTAGCAATACCCTTGGCAACTGTAATTATATCCGGTCTGATCTCTTCCCATTGATAGGCGAAGAACTTACCTGTTCTCCCTATACCTGATTGCACTTCATCGATTATCAATAGAATATTCTTTTCGTCACACAACTCTCTTACTGCTTGTAAATATCCCGAAGAGGGGACGATAATACCACTTTCTCCCTGTATGGGCTCAAGCATTATAGCGCAAGTATCGGGTGTTACCATTGATTTGAGTTCATCAATAGAGTCATAACTGGCGAATGAAAAACCTGGCAGCAATGGTTGAAAGCCTTCTCTATACTTTGGCTCAGCAGTTGCCGAAAGGCTGCCTAAAGATCTTCCATGGAATCCACCTTGCATGCTAATAATCTCTGTTCTCGACTTACCCCATTTCCGGGCAAACTTGATTGCAGCTTCGTTGGCTTCGGTGCCTGAATTGCAAAAGAAGACTTTATCGAGTCCTGAACTTTTTGCAAGTTTACTGGCAACCTCTTCCTGAAGGCTTATAGAGAATAAATTAGATGTATGCCATATATTATTAAGTTGATTATTAACGGCTTCTGAAATAGACTTGTGGTTATGCCCAAAGCTGCTAACAGCTATACCCGCCAGGAAATCAAGATATCGCTTACCTTCTGCATCGAAGAGAAAGTATCCCTCCCCACGGGTAAACTCGACATTATGTCTCGAATAGTTCGCTAATAAATGTGAAATTTTTGTATCAGGCTGCATGATTGACAATCCAGGTACCTTTCATGTTAACACTTTCAAAATCAGTATTGGAGGGAACATCAAGATCTGCACCAATCCATACTCTATTGATTCCATTAGTGAGAAGCTTTATACAGCTTTGAAGTTTTGGAATCATTCCATCTGTAATTTCACCCGAACTAATTCCTGCATTGATTTCGCTTGCTGATAACGTTTGCTGAAATGCACCATTAATGCGGACTCCCTGAACATCGGAGATGAAAAGCACGGTATCAGCATGAATTGCTTCAGCGAGTACTTCACAAAAAATATCAGCATTCACATTCATAAGGTTTCCGTTTTCATCACGACATAAACTCGAAAAAACCGGTATAATACCGTTAGACATAAGTTCATTTATCCATGCGGCATCACTACACAGTTCAGGATAACCTACAAAACCAAGCTCGGGATCAATATATCGGGCAACAAACAAGTTACGGTCGACTCCGGACAAGCCGGTAGCAGTACAACCTTGCGCGGCTAACGATGCAATTATTTTTTGATTTAACAGTCCTGACTGAACCGCTGCAACAACATCAAGAATCTCCGCTGTTGTGACCCGCTGTCCCTGATAAAAACGAGTAGGGCAGCCAAGTTTTGAAGACCAGTCAGAAATGGTTGTCCCTGCACCGTGAACAACAAGAACACCTTCATATTGAGTTTGGAGATATTTGATTAAATCACTCCATTTTTTTGATTCAAAAAAGCCGCTGAGGGCTTTACCGCTTAATTTTATTACAATGCTTTTCATGTCATTAACTCCATATTCCTTTTATGTTCTGTACCGTGCGTTTATCCGGATATAACCTTCGGTAAAATCGCACGTCCACCATGTAGAAGAAAATGTGCCATCTGCTAGATCAACTTTAAGAGTAACCTCATCCTTCTCTAATTCAACCTTTGCCAGGTCTTCATCAAGGCAAATAGTGTAATTAGGCTTAAATACAGGTAAATCACCCAATGAAATAGTGACCTTGGCAGGATCAAAATTGGCTGAGCTTTTACCAGCTGCAGAAAGAATCCGACCCCAATTGGCATCTTGCCCATAAACGGCTGTCTTTACCAGTGGAGAATTCGCTATAGATTTCGCGATGGCATCGGCATCGTCATAGGTTTGAGCGTTGGTTACATTAACTGTTACCAGTTTCGAAGCTCCTTCGCCATCTCTGGCGATTGCTTTGGCCATAGTTTGGGTGACAAACAATAATGCCGAACTGAACTTGTAGTAATCATCGCTGCCGAATTCAATTTTTACACCCGATAAGCCATTAGCCAGTAAAATTACCATGTCGTTGGTGCTGGTATCGCCATCAACGGTGACTTTGTTAAATGAATGGTTTACACAATCGAGTAAGATCGACTGAAGAACATTCTTTTCAATTTTAGCATCTGTGGCTATAAAAGCAAGCATGGTGGCCATATTGGGCATAATCATTCCTGAGCCTTTACAAATGCCGCCAATGGTAATTGTACCACTGCTAAGCTGCAAAGTAACTGCATAGGACTTTTTTACCAGATCTGTAGTCATTATTGCTTCAGCGGCATCAAGTCCGCCTTCATAGTTCAATTTAGGAACAGCGTTTTTTATTCCTTTAATTACCGTGTCAACAGGTAGCCTGGAGCCAATTACACCAGTTGAACTCACCAAAACACTATTTTGGGGGATATTCAAAAGTTTAGCACAATAAGCTGTTGTCTCCAACGCATCCAATTCACCTTGTTCGCCTGTACAGGCATTGGCATTCCCGGAGTTAACAAGAATTGCCTGTGCCGTTTCTTCTTTATATACCAGTTTCTGGGAGATAATCAGAGGAGCAGCTTTCACTTTATTTAAAGTAAAAGTCCCTGCAGAAACAGCGGGAACCTCAGAAAATATAATTGCCAGATCTTTTTTCTTTTTCTTAATGCCCGCATGAATACCAATGGCTTTTATACCAGGTACTGAGGTAATGGAGCCATTATCAACCAACTGAAGCATAATTCAGCTCCTTCCTGTTCAAGCCCAGGCTTATCGATTCATCCCAGCCCATCAATAAATTTAGATTTTGCATTGCTTGTCCTGCTGCACCTTTAATCAAATTATCAATGGTGCTAGTAATAATTAACGTTTTATCTTTAACTGAAACTGATATATCGCAAAAATTTGTATTTGTAACCCACTTTAAATCAGGTGGATTTTGACGAATACGCACGAATGGTTTGTTTTCATAGAATCGGGTGTATTCATGCACCAGGTCCGATTGATCCAAAGCACTTTTTAAATGCACAGATGTAGTAGTATATATTCCTGTTCCAATAGGGAGCAGGTGAGTAGTAAAAGAAAATGGAGATGACAATCCAAATTTCTCTAACATCTGTAAAATTTCAGGCTGATGCCGGTGGTTGTTAACATTGTATGCTTTAACATTGCCTTCCATTTCAGTCATAAGCAAATCGGATCTGGGCGACTTACCCGCGCCACTTGTTCCAGAATATGCTGCGGTTGAAACCGAAAGAATGCAATCGCTATGATTATTAACTAACGGAAGTAACCCTAATAAAACCGATGTAGGATAACATCCGGGATTAGATATCAAGCGGACCATAGGGTAGGCATCCGTTTCAATATCAGCCAGTCCGTATAGTTTGGAATTAAGTAAATACGGAGAAGTATGCTCAATACCGTACCATTGTTTATAACTATCGGCGGAATCGAGACGGTAGTCACCACCTAAATCGATCACTTTTTTTCCGGCGGATATAAGTTTTGGTACAAAATTTAGTGCACCGCCATGTGGCAGAGTAATGAAATATACATCATGTTCAAGGGAAACATCTTGTGAACTCAAAACTGGTCGGTTATGGATTTGACCTTCGAATTCGGGGAAAATTGTGCAAAGCATTGATTCGGCAGTAGAATTGCCATAAATTGTAAATTCTGATATCCCTTTGTGCCGGGCACAGAACTGAATGAGTTTTTTACCGGTATATCCGGTTCCACCGATTAAGCCGACAGAAATCATAGTTTTTCCATAACCTTTATTTGAGTAAATATGTAACTAAGAATGATGTATAATCATTCGAAAATATATCTCAAATAAAAAGTAAAATGCATAAACCGACAAGATTTTATTCAAATAAATAGATATGAATGCGCATATAATGCATAAAAATACTCTATAAGGGTATTAATATGTATAAATATGTATTATAGAGATGAGGGATATGTATTAATATACGGTTGGATGGTAAATATATACATTATCTGTTAAAAAACTACAGATATGAAAAAAATAGGAAGCCGTAGAATCGCGGCTTCCTATTAAAAATTAATGCGCGGCCAAATAGCGAGGAGTTCCCTGAACAGATGCAGTCGGGAAACTGGTATTAAGAATTCTTTTTGAGAAGAGAAACCGTTTTTTGTAATACTCCAAAGAATCTAGTTGGTCGATTACTATTCCACGGGTACTGGCATGAATAAAGAAAACTTTGTCGTCAATTCGTTCAATAGCTAAAGCGACATGTCCAATTCGATTTGAACTGGCACTTCGCCCGCGGAAAAACAGCAAATCGCCCGGTTGAATTTCATCTTTGGCAATGTTTACTCCAAGTAATGCCTGAGCCCGGGCATCACGGGGTAATACCGTGCCGGAATGTCTGAATAAGAAATGAACGAATCCTGCACAGTCAAATGAACTGGGACCGGCGGAACCACGATGATATGAACAGCCTAAATAATTTCGGGAATACTCCAGTAATGAATCCAACGTAGAATGAGCGAAGATAAAGGTATTTCCATCTTCCACTGACTGAACGGGCTCCTGGGTTTTTGCCTGAACGATTTTGGAATGCTTGTGTTTTGTCTTTTTTACTTTGTGGCTTTTCTTTCCTTTGTGCATAGCGCTGCCTGTTGCACTAAGGCAGATGAATAAGATGAGGATGAAAGAGAGGTATCGCATTTCGATATTTTCCTTTCTGACTTCCTGATGCTTCCCTCATCATCTATGATCAGGGAGGAACCTGGGAAATCCAATTTGGTTAAATGAGATATTTCTTTTATTGAACGCTTTCCGGGGTCAAGCAATGGCCCTGAAAGTCTTTTTTGATAAATGGGAATAATCTTACCCGATACAAAATCTCCGTGTGAGTTAACAACAACTTTTATAATAGGTGCAAAGCCGCATGCGCCTTTTAAACTTACACCTGTTGTTGTACAAAAATTTCCTAAACTATACGCGATAAACTTGTTTTTATAGAGTTCAATAGAACGGGCCACATGCGGGCCATGCCCAAAAACTACGTCAGCACCGGCATTTATCGCTAAATGTGCGAACCTATAAACATTGCCACGATTTTCTTCCTTAAATCGCTCAAGTTTCCGAAGTACTCTGTTTGCATTTCCACCTTCCGATCCTCCATGGAATGATACAAGAACAAAATTACATTCGGCCCGCAATTTAAGGATATTTTTCGAAATAGCCGCTGAGTCATTAATATTGACCGTATTACCGTTAAAGCTAAATGCTGCTAAACCAATTTTTTTCCCGTTTTTCTCAATAATTGCTGTTTGTTGAGATATTATTCCGGCACAGGCGATACCATTTTCCCGTAATACACGAACAGTGGATTTAATACCCTTAGGACCAAAATCATTAATATGATTATTTCCTATACTGAGCAGCGAAAATCCGGCTTCTTTCAGAACTTTGCCATAGCTGGTTGGCTGTCTGAACAAGTAGAGTACCGAACTATCTTGTACAGTTTTAACTGTTTTGCCGGAGTCAAGTAAAATGCCCTCAAGGTTACCGAACACAACATCGGCATTCTTAAAAATGGGTCGCACCTGATCGAACAAATATACTCCGCCATTTTTAGGAAGTGAACCGGCGTCCGGGTAGTTTGTACCCATCATAATATCACCAACACCTATAAACGAAAAAGCAGAATCTACTCCGGTTACACTGCCAATTTTCAGTAGTTGAAGTGATAAAACATTGCATGGCCTTATCGGAAAAAGATTGGCAGACCAAGCAATTAGTACAAAAAATAGTATAAATCCGGTATTTTTTATACCAGAATTTTTATTCATGAAAAAACCCGATTACACTTTAAAAAAGTATTAATTCTGAAAGTATCCTAAAAGGTTTAGAAATATACTACGGTCAACCTTAAATTACAAGGTAATTGACAGGGGATTGACTTGTATCGCATCCATAATTAACTGGTTAATAGTTTGTCCAGTACACGGATTCGTGGTATTTTTATTCGTTAACTTTTTTCATTTATTAATACATGGGTCTTATGAATACTAAGGACATGGGCTTCAATACGAAGCTTATACACTCAGGCGCGTTCGATGATCAATTCGGTAGCGCGACTGTGCCCATCTACCAAACTTCCACGTTTAAGTTTAAAGATGCTCAACATGGAGCTGATTGCTTTGCCGGGGCAGTAGATGGATTTATCTATACCCGTATTGCGAATCCAACAATTCGTGCTTTTGAAAAAGCCATGGCTGAATTGGAAAATGGGTATAATGGAATTGCAACGAGTTCCGGAATGGCAGCTATTACAAGTGTTTACATGGCATTATTAAGTGCTGGTAGTCATATTGTAAGCACCGCTTCTGTGTACGGCCCTGCTCGTGGAATACTCGAAAAGGATTTATCCCGATTTGGCGTTACCGCAGATTTTGTAAACACGGCCAATACCAATGAAATTGTTTCTGCGATTAAAAGCAATACAAAGGTACTGTACGTTGAAACACCTGCCAATCCTACTATGGAAATAACAGATCTAGCAGCCTGCGCACGTATTGCAAAAGAATATAATCTTTTGCTTGTTGTGGATAATACTTTTGCCACTCCGTACTTACAACGTCCATTGGATTTAGGTGCCGATGTCGTACTGCATTCGGTTACGAAATATATCAACGGACATGCGGATATTGTTGGTGGTGTTGTAGTGACAAAAGAAAAGTCGGTCTACGATCAAATTCGGCACATGATGGTATATATGGGCTGTAATATGGATCCGCATCAGGCATACATGGTTATCCGTGGTATGAAAACTATGGCATTGCGTGTTGAAAGATGCGAACAGAATGCCATGAAAGTGGCTCAATTCCTCGAAAAACACCCGAAAATTGCTTGGGTAAAATATCCGGGACTTGAATCACACCCGCAATATGAGCTTGCAAAAGAGCAAATGAAGGGCTTCGGGTCAATGATTTGTTTTGGTGTGGCTGGCGGTTTGGAAGCGGGTAGAACATTAATGAATAGTGTTAAACTTGCGCTTCTGGCTGTTTCTTTAGGCGGTGTGGAAACACTTATCCAACATCCCGCTTCAATGACTCACGCGGCAGTATCGCGCGAAGATAAATTAACTGCCGGT
>JAJTBZ010000020.1 GCA_021286645.1 Ignavibacteria bacterium | reverse complement strand
ATTTAAAAGACATAACTTTCGTGAATAAGAACACCGGTTACATTTGTGGTGCCGGCGGAGAAATTTTCAAGACAACAGGTGCCGGTTCAACGTGGAAAAAACTTGAAACAAAAGTTTTCTCCGGATTAGTTTCAATACTTTTCCTTGATCCACAAAAAGGTATATGTGTCAGTAATAAAGGCGAAATTCTTGAAACCGATAATGGCGGCGAGCAATGGAGCATATATCCCGGTAATAATTATTTATCTCTCAACCGGTTAGTAAAAGCTGCTCAATCTGCTTTGTATATAAGCGGCTTTAATGGGTTAATTTTAAAAACTAATTTATAATTAGATGGACAAATTTGTTATTGAAGGAGGGAAACCCTTATCTGGAACTGTACAGGTAAGTGGTGCAAAGAATGCCTCCCTTCCACTGTTGAGCGCCAGCTTACTGAGCGGTGGAATTTTTAAACTCTACAACACTCCCCGGCTCAATGATGTTATAACCATGCTTAAGCTGTTGGAGCACCTGGGAGTAGAATACTCTTTTTCTGGTTCCACAGTAGAACTTAACACCGCAGGTATAACGCATACCGATGCACCCTATGAGTGGGTTAAGAAAATGAGGGCATCTATCTATGTACTTGGTCCCCTTTTAAGCAGGTTCGGGCAGGCAAAGGTCTCTTTGCCGGGCGGATGTGCCTGGGGTCCCCGGCCGGTTGATCTGCATATAAGCGGATTGAAAAAAATGGGAGCAGAAATTTCGATTGAGAACGGGTACATTATTGCCACCTGTAAGCGGCTGCATGGAACAAAAATCAATTTCGACCATTCATCTGTTGGAGCCACCGGAAATTTAATGATGGCCGCTGCCCTTGCTCAAGGAACTACAATATTAAATAATGCGGCGATGGAACCCGAAATAACGAATCTTGCTCGGTTCCTTACACTTATGGGAGCCCGTATTAACGGGATAGGCACACCGATTCTGGAAATTGAGGGTGTTGATGCTCTTCAGCCCGCTGAAATACACACTATTCCTGATAGGATTGAAGCCGGTACACTCTTGATTGCTGCAGCAATGACAAGAAGTACTATTACTATTTCCGGGTGTAATGATATTCATCTCTATTCAGTGCTCGCCAAATTGCAGGATGCCGGTGCAAAACTAAATTATACCGATGATACCATCACAATAGATGCACAAGAGTTAGAATTAAAAACTGTCGATATTTCCACAGGGCCATTCCCTGGCTTTCCGACTGATATGCAGGCACAATGGATTGCCTTGATGACTCTGGCGGGAGGCGTTAGTACTATTACCGATACAATTTATCTGGATCGATTTTCTCATGTACCCGAATTGAATCGCCTCGGAGCAAATATCATTGTGCATGACAATAGTGCTACTGTTCGGGGTGTGAGCAAACTTACGGGAGCGAAAGTAATGTCAACTGACCTTAGGGCAAGCGCTTCACTGGTTCTGGCTGGCCTGGCAGCCGAGGGAATAACCGAAGTTCTGCGAGTCTATCATTTAGATCGGGGATATGAAAAACTCGAATCCAAACTCGCTTCTCTCGGAGCGGGAATCACCAGAGTTTCCGGTAGTGAATACTAATACTATGAAGAATTTATTATCCCGTCGTTTTCTTATTATTTTCTCCCTGATAAGCATATGCATCTCAGGTATTGCTATCTTGCCGTTATGCAGGGATTTTCATTATGAATACGCTGCTCTTTCATCATTACTATTAACAATTCTTGCCGGGCAATATTATTTCCCTGCCCTCCGGAATAAAGATCAGAGAATACTGGATAAATACTTCTTCCTACAGTTATTTGCTTTTTCTGTAATACCGGTTTTTGTATTGTTAGCCGGAGGGACAATACGTTGGAATCATGCAGTGCTTTATGGACTTCCTTTCGTGGCTGCTTATGCAATTCCGGCACCTTTTATCGGATTCACCTTGGCATATATTGCAGAAACTCTCCTGCCCCGCTACAGGGTTTGGATGTTTCTTATCATTATTATCTCAATCGCGTTACTTCCAATAGTTGAGTTATATTTATTTAGAAATTTATTTTTTTATAACCCTTTAATTGTGTTTTTTCCGGGTAATATTTATGATGAAAACATTCCGCTTTCTTTGACACAGCTGGTGTATCGCATAATTAACGTATTGTATTTTGGTGGAATTGTTCTGCTTTTTATAAAAAAAGCATTGAGAAAAAGAACCCGATATTTGCTGCTGGGGGTATGGGCATTGGCAGGTATGCTATTCTGGAGCTTCGCCCCTTTGTTAGGACTTTCAACAAATGGCGCCCGACTCCAATGGAACCTGCTTGGGAAAGTAGAAACACAGCACTTTACAATTTTATTCGATTCAGATAGTTTTACATCTCATGAAGCAGGTCAGTTAGGTACATTGCACGAAGCTTATTATACTGAGCTGGAAGCAAAATACCAAAGCGTTCCCAATCACATATACAGTTATATTTTTGCTTCATCAGAACAAAAATATCGGCTGCTTGGCGCGGGTAATGCCGATTACGCAAAACCTTTTCAGTATTGCGTGTTTACCACGAAAGAAGATTTATTCCGGTCGCTTAAACATGAAATAGCCCATGTATGCAGCGGTGTATTCGGGTACTCACCTCTTCGACTTTCCTATCATCTCAATCCGATGGTTTTGGAAGGAACAGCAACTGCAGTGTCCGATAATTTTGATGAGTTCAATCTTGACTATCTGGCATTTTTAGCAGTACACTATAAACCGGACATGAGCATAACTGATGGATTAAGTGGCGCCGGATTTTTTATTTCACCATCAACAACTTCTTATATAGTATCGGGAGCATTCTGTAAATGGTTAATGCATACTGAAGGAATAAACAAATATCGCGAGTTCTATGGCAGAGGTTTGCAAGCTGCCGGGTTCTCGCGCCCCCTGCCCGAGCTGGAAAAGGAATTTATTCTCACAACCGGTAACCTTCAATACCGTTGGAATGAAAATTTAACACAATACTATTTTAACAGACAATCGATTTTCCAAAAATCATTCCCACATCTTACAGCATCGTTACTGGATGAAATAGTTGAAGATATTAATCGAGGTGATTATAGTACTGCTGAAAAGAATATATGGGCGGCTTCGCGATTTACTAACCAACCCCGTTTCGTTTTTCTAAAAGCCACCATACAGGAAAAACTTTATAAATACGCCGATGCGGCTGCAACATTATCCGATTTTATTAATCAGAATCCAACGTCGCCCTATATAAATCATGCTCTGTTAAAGTATGGTGATATACAGGTTTTGCGGGATATGCATGAGGATGCTCGTGTTGCCTACAATAGAGTCCTCTCATTAGGTTGGGGAACTGAGCTGACGACTGAAGCGACACTAAAGCGATTACTTCTCGAAACACCGGGCTATGCTTCGTATTTACAGGCTGATTTCAAAAGAAAGCATGATTTCCTGCTGTTTAATGCAAAAGCAAGTAAGGATTTTTATTTTATTTGGGCATTAATTAAAACTGGCATGAATGAGGAGACCGATTACCGAATAGTAAAGGATTTACTGAATACATGTAACTTCGACTTAACGAATAATAATCCGGTTCCATTTGTTGACATTGCAAATTACCTCGCGCTTCATGGCGATTACCCGACTGCCTCTGCATTGCTCGATATAATTAGTCGCAGAGTGATACCCGAACAAAAAGAATATGTACAGCAAACATTGCTCAGCGTTCAAAATATGTGGTTGCAGGAGCAACGCACCAAACACTTCTATGGAATAATGAGGTAATACCCGCTAAAAAATTATACGCGATACATTGGTACCAGGCAGTATTTTCCGATTAAATAATTTAGAATTACTCAATGCCGAATTTACCTCGGCATTTTTTTGGGCAACTGATGTAGATTTTACAGTGACCATTGACTTTGGAGAAACTGCCAACTGAACTGCAGGAATCGATTTTGCCAATGCTTTCGCTCGGATGGATATAGTAATTCTATCTACCGAATTTTTCTTGGCAGCAAACGATCCAATAGAGACCGTAATCCCAATTTTAGCTGGAATATTAATAGTGACTGACCCCAAAGGCTCAGATTTGTCAATTGCCATTTCCGAAACATCCTAATTTGTCCCAAATATCCTGATCATTTATGACAAAATCAAGTTGAAAATACTATCTCCTGAATTTTGAGAATACCAGAATTCATTATTGCCTTGCCCAAAGATGGTTTCTTTAGTACTTTTGCCATGCCGCAGTAGTTTATTATTTTATAAAATACAGGATACATAGAATGAAGAAATTCCTTTTGTTATTAGTTGCATTTTGTAGTTTACAAACCATATTATTAGCGCAGCCTATGCCTGATAGTACAATATTGAGTATGGTTGCACCCGAGAATTTTACGGTAAAATTCGAAACTTCAACCGGAAATTTTCTTTTGCACGCCCACCGATCATGGTCCCCGTTAGCAGTTGATCGTTTTTTTGCATTAGTCTCTCATAACTTTTATGACAGCGTTGTAATTTTTCGCGTAATCCCGAATTTTGTTGCTCAATTTGGTCTAACAAACAGTGCTGCTGCTAATGCTGCATGGGTACAAACACCCGTTCAGGATGAACCGGTAAAGACCGGGAATAAACGGGGAACCGTTTCGTTTGCCCGTGCCGGTAAGGATAGCAGAACTATTCAGCTATTTATTAACCTTAAGGATAATGATTTACTGGATGTAAGCGATTACATTGGCTTCCCGCCTATTGCCGAAGTTGTTGATGGTTGGGATGCTATAATGAAATTCAATGCAGATTATGGCGACGACCCCGCTATGAAGCAAGGTGAAATAGCAGAAGGCGGAATGGTATATACGCAAAAGGAATTCCCAAAACTCGATTATATTATTAAGGCAAGGATCGTACAAGACGAACCTGTACCCAAGAAAAAGGGAAAAACCGGTAAAAAATAATTATGTATCTGCCTACGATGTAGGTTACCACTACATCGTAGGCGATCAATAAAATAAATTGCTTTTTTATCCAACTCTCCGTATCATTCTCTAAACCTTTTCTCAATAATTCATTGGAGCCGCAATGGAAAGAAGAAAATACTTCCCTTTTGTATTCTTGGTATATATAATACTCAGCGTTTCGCTGCCTATTCAAGTTGAAGCTGGAACTCTTCCGGCTACTACCGTAAGATTGGCGATCGATTCCTTTCCTACTCCCGGGCACCCTACTCAACAGTATCGTCTTGTTTTTTCTGTGTGGTTGCGAAATATCAGTGGTGGGCCATTATATTTTGCCGGCGGACAGCTCTATTTTTATATAAATGGGAATATCCTGAATGGAGGGACCGGTACAGTTACTATTAAAGAATCGAATGGAATAACTCCACGAAACCCCCAGGTTATTGCTAATGCCAACCCCATGTTATATGAAATACGCGCCGGAGGGAATTTACCCCCGGGGTGGACAGACCCTTACCCGTACACAATTGCCAACTCCGATTCTATACGGTGGGTAAGTTTCACACTCGTATCATCCAACCCGATGTCTTCGGTTAATCCCGGAATAACTTTTAATACAAGTCCTTCAAAAACCACCTTAAGCGCGTACATTAATGCTACAAATACTTCAATTGTTAGTGCAGCTACGTTTATGAACTATACATTACCGTACCTTTCTGCACAACTTTCTACATTCAATGGTAATGCTCAGGGCCGGGATGGAATTTTAAACTGGAAGACTACTCAGGAACAGAATTTCTCGCATTTTATCCTCGAACGAGCAAAAATTTCTGATAATAAAACAGAGATACCTTATACTGCTATCTCCACTCTCAAACCGAAATCTCAGGCAAATGGAGTTGCTTCATATTCATTTATAGATAAACAACTACATGTAGGCAAGTACTCGTATAGATTAAAAATGGTTGATTATGACGGTACTTGTAAATACTCACCTAACGAAGTATTCATTACAATTCAGGCACCGACGACATTTGGAATTTCACAGAATTATCCCAATCCATTTAATCCTTCAACAACTATTGAATACCAATTACCTGAAAATTCGCATGTTCAGATCGAACTATTCTCGGTAAAAGGAGAAAAAATCGCTACGCTGTTGGATGCACAACAGGAAGCTGATTATCATAAATTAGTAATTTCTCAAAGTAATCTGGGGAAAAACCTGGCCAGTGGAATATATATTTATCGCATAATTGCTAAAGGCAATTCCCAGCATTCATTTACTTCGACCAAAAAGCTGATGCTCTTAAAGTAGTAATCTAAAATATTCGCGGAGTCATAACATGGTTGTGGCTCCGCATTTCCTAATATTTTCTATCGCTCCATTATCCTGCTGCCACTATTTAACCCCTAAAAAATTTTTATTTCATCAGCAAAAATAAAACAGGTCTTTCCGGTAGCATAGTGCCAGAGAGGGAGTTCTTTAACATTTTTCGCGCTTACTTTAACAAAGCGTGCTTGAATATTTTCCAATCCCATAATACCATACTCTTTTCTCTCTGCAACCTGACTTTTCACGCAAGGTATTTCGTTGGTATAAACATTAGAGAAATTCACCCCGTCTGTTGATACTCCAATCACTACCGAAAGAGGTAATAAAATCCATGAATCCGGATCACTCAAAAAGCCCGATAATATTCCAGACACATTACGAATTTCGCCCAGATCAATTACTGCTTCCAGATCATTACCATAATATCCCTGCCAATTAGGATTTCGAAAACGGTTTGTGCCTGTATTCCCGTCGATAAGGGCATTTTGGCCTGCCGAACAATATTCAGAATCGTATGGAGTAAGTGAGATAATAGCAGGAAATTTCTGCCCCTTTGAAGTATCTCTGCATACTGTCCTATAATAGATCGTGTTAAAAGTATCTACACCGCAAATTCCATGAAGAGTTGTTATTGCCTTAATGTTTGTAGTCTCTCTGAGGACTATTGGGGCAGTATAGATTTTTGAATTTACCGAAGGGGAACTACCATCGATAGTATAATGAATCTCGCCTGAAGCAGTGGATGTATAAAGCGGGATTACCAAAGAATCCCTGAAGCATGCCCTTTCTACCTGAGTATATGGAACAAATATCTCTTTTTTGATGGGTTTAATTTTTGACACATCTGCTTCCTCAGATTTTCTGCTCCCCGTCTGATCAAAGTAGTTCTCAATTTTCCGGCTGCCCATTTCGATTTCAATCCTCCCTCCATTTTCGATTACATTGTGATCAAGAAGTGGAGAATGTGATTCAGTTCCATTGACCCAAATTCGCTGAATAAAAGGGTTTTCAGGGAAATTATCTCTGCATAAAATTTCAAAAGTTTTTCCCGATTCAAGGTGTAATTTAATCTTATCAAATAATGGAGAAGACCAGGTGTAATAAGAAGAACCCGGTGTAAAAGGATAAAATCCTATAGAGGCAAAAATATACCAGGCTGACATCTGGCCGCAATCATCATTACCACACAAGCCATTTCGTTGCACTGAATAGAGGTCTTTCATAATTTGCCTGACTCGAAGTTGTGTTTTCCAGGCCTGTCCGGTAAAATTATATAAGAACGCGGTATGATGGCTTGGTTCGTTTCCATGTGCATACTGTCCAATTAGTCCGGTTACATCTGAAAGTTTCCGGTATTTTGATGGAGCTTCAATTACATACAATGAATCAAGCTTATTGATGAATCGTAATTCTCCACCCAATAAATCGATGAGTCCGTAAACATTGTGTTGAACAGACCAAAGATATTGCCAGGCATTAGCTTCAGTGTAATCACCGGCTCCCAGCGGGAATGGTTCATAGGGATCAAAGTTTTTTCTCCATAATCCATTGCTCATTTTTCCTCGCATAAATCCCGTTTCGGAGTCAAATGTATTGCGGTAGGATAGAGAACGCGACAAATACTTTCGGTATTCGTCATCTTTACCAAGTAGTCTTGCTATTTGCGCTATACACCAGTCATCGTATGCATATTCCAACGATCGGGAAACGGCATCAGTTACGAGATCAGATGGAATATACCCCATCGAGTTAAAGTATCCCACGCCGAAAGTATCGAAATCAGCACTTTTTACCATTGCCCGGAAAGCAAGAGCAGTATCAATTCCCGAAACTCCTTTTACAATGGCATCAGCGATAACCGGAACCGCATGATAGCCAATCATGCAATCAGTCTCATTCGAATTTAATTCCCATACAGGCAACCTGCCTATGTTTGAATAGTCGTTAAGAAGTGAAAGAACGAAATCTCTTGTTCTTTTCTTATCAATAATGGTGAATAACGGGTGTTCGGCACGAAATGTATCCCATAATGAAAATACCGAATAATGGTTGTAGCTCTCAGCATTATGTATTTTTTTATCCATTCCTCTATAGCGCCCGTCAATATCAGAAAACAGATTAGGGCACATCATAGTATGATAAAATGCTGTATAAAATATTTGTCTGGTATTTTCCGTATTTCCTTCAATTTCTATTTTTTCGAGTTCTTTTTCCCATGTTTTGGATGCGGAAGCTCGTACGGCATCGAAATCCCAGACGGGATTTTCCGATCTAAGATTTTTCCAAGCCCCTTCAATATCTACATATGATAGACCAACTTTCACCAGTAAACATTTATTTTTAAGTTTTGGAAAAGAAAAATAGCCGCGTAACCCTCTGGGTTCTTCAACAAATGTGAATTGCCTGAGAACTGAATCACTATATTCGGTAAACGCTATACAAGGGCAATTAAATTCAATTGCAAAATAAACATGTCTATCACCTCCCCATCCATTTGCTACACGCTCCCCTTCCAGTTTTACCGAACTCACAACGCGAAATGTTGACTTTATGGTTTTATCATTAATTCCATGCGATAGATCGATAATCAGAGTGCCTGAGTCATCCATGAATTGATATTTGTGGAAACCGGTACGCTCTGTCGCGGTTAATTCAACTCCGATCTTGGAGTCTTTCAGTAACACGCGATAATAGCCAGGTTCAGCGACCTCACTGGAATGTTCGAAGCGGGATCGATAACCGGAAAAAGGTCTACGCTTATCGCCCGGCCCAAGGAGTTGAAGTGAATTTACCGGCATGAGAAGAATATCACCCAATGCAGCAGCGCCGGTGCCGCTAAGATGTGTGTGGCTGAATCCTATAATACTGCTATCGGAGCTATGGTAACCGGAACACCAATCCCAACCACGGATATCTGTATCAGGGCTAAGCTGCACCATTCCAAAAGGTAATGTAGCCCCGGGGAATGTATGTCCGTGGGCATCAGTACCTACAAATGGATTAACATATTTTGTTAAAGGGGTTTGGCTGAATAGAGCGGAGCATGTTATACAATACAATAGAAATAAGCGGGCAAAGTAATTCATGGTACTCCAAGAAAAATATCAGTAGTATAAGAATATACTGTTTTTTTATCATTGGAAGGAATATCGGCCAGAGAATAGTCTCATACCGTTACCATATTCGATGAACACGAAATCTACTTATACTTGGTAAACAAATAATCCTGAAATTGCCCGATTATTTGTTTACCAATATTTATTAATGGCAGGAGCTATCCTTTTTAAGTGGGCAGTTACCACATTTTCCATCACAACCACCGGCAGGTGATGTGACACTATTTTTACGAAATATGGGCCGAATCACAGAGAATGCCGCAAGCACAATACTGGTGTAAACAATAACTTCTTGTATTCCGGGTGTATTTAAAAAACTCATAGTAGAAATCTACCTCCCTGATATGTAATAAATGCAAGTACCCAGGCAATAGCAGTTGTATAAACCATGGTAAATATTGCCCAGCGCAGATTAGCTTCTTTCCGTATAGCAGCAATTACGGCTATACAAGGGAAATAAATCAGTACGAAAATCATAAGGCTCATGGCAACCAGAGGAGTAAAGATTTTTTCACCTTTCTGTGGTCCGTGAGTGTATACCTGCTGAGCTAATTTATCCTTCAAACTAACAGAGCCATCGTCGGATTTTTCATCTGCCTGGTACAGTACTGCCATTGTACTGACAACAATTTCTTTTGCAGCCAAACCGGTAATAATGCTCATTCCAATTTTCCAATCGAAGCCCAGGGGAGCGATAACCGGTTCAATGAAATGTCCAACCCGTCCTATATAACTATGAGCTTGTCTTTCTGACTCTTTCGCTAATTCGAGTTCGGATAGTTTCTTTTCCTTTTCTGTAGCAGTAATTTGGTTATTTCCCGCTAAAGTGCTAATTGCGGAATCATAGTTCATTGAAAAATTTGTGGTGCGTGGGAAATACCCCAGTGCCCAAATTATTACCGAAGCCACCAGTATAACGTTTCCCATTTTACGAAGATACTGCGCTGCTTTGAACCACATGTGCCGAATCGTATTCCTTAAAGTCGGAATTCTGTAGGGCGGAAGTTCCATAACAAACGGGGCTTCTTCATTCCGAAACATTATTTTTTTCATTATCATAGCAGAAAAAACAGCCACGATAATACCAATGATATACATTAAGAAGAGAATCCCTCCCTGATTTCTGGTAAAAGTTGCAGAAATGATCAGGACATAAACCGGCAGACGCGCACTGCAGGACATGAAGGGAATTATCAGCATAGTTAATATTCTATCCTTACGGTTCTCTAAGGTACGGGTTGACATAACCGCGGGCACATTACATCCGAACCCCATCAATAGCGGAATAAAAGATTTACCGTGCAGCCCGATTTTATGCATAATTTTATCCATTATGAACGCTGCCCTGGCCATGTAGCCTGTATCTTCAAGTACAGAGATAAAGAAGAAGAGAAGAAGAATATTTGGCAGGAACACCAGTACGCTGCCAACCCCATTTATTACGCCATCTGAAATCAGATCCCGCAATGGACCAATTGGCATTTCAGCACTTACCCATGAATGAATATGGTCAACAAGCGATTGAATCCACTCCATAGGGAATTTGCCAAGCGAAAATGTGAATTGGAAAATAAACCACATAATTAGCCCGAATAATGGAAATCCCAGGTATTTATGGGTAATAACTGAGTCTATCGAGAGCGATTTACTTTTTTTCACATGCTCAGGGGCTTGAAATGTTTCTTCGAGCGCACCGGCAATAAACCCGTATCTAGCATCGGTAAAAACATTTTCAGGTTTATCGCGATATTCCTTTTCTATTTCGAGAACAAGTTTATCCCTAAGTGCTTCAATTTTCTGCCATTCGCCCTTTTGCTTCAATAAATCTATTGAAGGCGTATCCCCTTCCAACAGTTTAATTGCCAAATAGCGCGAAGGTATTTGTACTTTCCCCATGGCAACCGCTGCGATTGCCGAAGTAAGTCCATCAATACAATTCTCCAGTACAGTGCCATAATTAATATTAATTGACCTGACGGTTTGCTCACGCCCTTCAAAAACAGCAATTACCTTTTCAAATAAGGTATCAAGGCCCTGCCCTTTAGACCCGACAGTTGGAATCATAGGAATGCCAAGCATTTTCCCCAACGAAAGATAGTCTAAACCAGCTCCCTGGCTGGTTAATTCATCGAACATATTTAATGCAATTACCATCTTCTGATTCATATCAATCAGTTGAGTAGTCAGAAAAAGGTTTCTTTCGAGATTCGACGAATCGATAACATTAATAACAACATCCGGGCGGTTATTCATCAGATGCATTCGTACAAATAATTCCTCGGGAGTATATTCCGTGACGGAATATGTACCGGGTAGATCCGTTAAAATTAGACGATAATCGCCTACCCTTACCTCAGCTTCTTTTGCATCAACTGTTACTCCACCATAATTGCCGACTCGTTCATGCAATCCGGAAGCGAAATTAAACAAAGTGGTTTTACCGCAATTGGGGTTACCAACTAAAGCAACAGAAATTGTTTTGGTATCATGTTGAAATACATGACTCTCAGTTGGGCCATCAAGGATGCCAAAATAACTTGCCCCGTTATCAATGTGGCTATCACCGCGGTAAACCTCGACCAGCCCTGCTTCACTTCGACGGAGTGAAACATTATACCCCATTATCTCGTATTCAACGGGATCTTGCAAAGGAGCATTTTTAATTACCTTCACCGTTTTCCCTTTAACAAAACCCATCTCGGCAATTCTTTTCCTGAAAGCGCTGCTGCCGCGAACGGCAGAAATGGTTCCTTCTTCGTTATCCCGAAGTTGAGCGAGTATGGTTTTTGTTTTAACCTGGTGCATATCCAAACCTTTTTTCATAACGCCACCATACAGCGGATTGTTGCAGCGAGAGCATTATTCATTAAATTACTATTACCTGAAGGATGAATGATATACTGAATATCCGGTTTGATGCTGAATGACTCCAGACACCGATATTCGTAAAATAATTCAATAACAGTTTCATTACCATGTGAGGTTCTTTGCAGCCCGGCAATAGCAATTGCAATTCCGGCAGCATCTTTATTTGAAGTAAATACCGAATTTTTCTTCACGCCCGTACCAAAAAACCAATAATTAATACCCGCCGTTTGCAGGCTATAACTTCCTAATAAAAAGGCATCAAGTCCACCTCCGAGAAAAGAGGATGTGAAATGTTTATCTAAAGTTAGATATATGCCTCTGCTAATAGTTTGGGCATCACCATATAATTCATAATCATCGCCATGTGCATGCTCGTAGAAACCCAATTTAAGATTAGTTGAGAACTGTGTAAAAGTACTATCAGAAAGTTGAATTTCGGCAAGATATAAAGCCCCATCATCAGAATTTATAGTCCAATGCAGATTATGTGAATGCGCACTATAGTCGTCGGGGTGTCCGTCAAAAATGCCAACTGCAAGAGCACAGTTTTTAAGGATCTGAAAATTACCGGTCATTCCTGCTGCCGTATGTGGAAACACGGGCGATGTAAAGTTTTCTGATAAAGTAGAATGAATACCAAATGAACTATTGAGAAAAGAAGACGCAGTTGAACTCGTAATAAATTCCGCCCCAATATCCAAGACCCCAACGGTAAAGCGACTGCCGGAAAATTCTTGTCGATACCACAGTTCATATAAAAAAGTACGTTCATCGGATTCAATATTGCAGAGTCCCTGAAAATCGCCAGAAAAAGTGGCACTCGGTCTGCCACCATGCGTATTCATAACGGTAGTTTTCACATGCCCATTCTTCCACAGGCCTAAATTTTCAGTTTCAGTGCTTGCCTGGAACGCCAACAATCCAACAAAAGCACTACCAACGCGCGACCCGCCAGAAAGATTTACAAATCCATCTGTAGTATACGAGGAGTGGAAATCAATAGGTAAAGAACGATTCAATTCTGTTTGTGCTTCCAATGAAACCTGAGCTATTATAAGAACACTAAATACTATGAACAATCTATTTTTTATACTTTGCATCTTGCTATTACTGTTTTAACCTTACATAGCAAAAATACACCAAACAAAGAGTCTGCTCAATCCCAACAAATAACGATATTTATGACTTTTCCTCCCTACTTAAGGGGATAGTTATATTTTTCGGTACAATACCCGCCTATTTGCCTCATTACTACCAATAGAATTAACTCACTTCAACTTTATCGGCTGCCTATACTGCCGAATAGGTTGCACTGTATCAGATAACTCGATTAAAATATCATGCGTTTCTTTACCAATCGGCAAATAAAAGCTCTTTTTCCCAATGGTTGCGGTAATTCTGGCAAATCGATGGATATCGGCGATTCCAATCATTTTTACAATTGGCGGCATTTTTGCGGATCCTGAAACAGTATCCAGAATTACAGCCGTACTGTCTAACCATACATATAGAGGCAGAGGCTGAGGATTTCTGTATTGTACTATTAATCGGTGTCGTGTCTGTTGGGCAAAATCAAAATGATTTATTAAAAGAACAACACTGAAAAACGCAATAAGATAAATGTAGTATTTTGTTTTCATGTTTAAAGTAAAATAATTTATCCACTTTCAAAATTAGGGCATATTCTTTGATAAATCAATTATTTGGTACCGAAGGAGGAATAATCACATAGGATACTGAACTCCGATGCCGCTAATCTGCCAATTTTGCCGTTAAACGGAAATGTTTTTATTGCCTGAGCAGGATTTTGTATCATAAAATGTAAAATTTTATCAATTTTACTTCCTTCACAGAGATTCCAAATACAGTCTCAATTGAGGAATTTAGTTGAAAGTTAACGTGTTTTAGAAAACTATTCATTTAATCACTTAGAACGGAGAAGAAGTATGTTAAAATCCAGACTGTTATTGCTGTCTGTTTTATCATTGCTCATCGTATCCGGCTTTTCCTATGCCGGTGATAAAAAGCCTGAAACAAAAGGTAAAGGCTTGGATATAAACAACCTTAACACTGCGGTTAGTCCTGCAGATGATTTTTTTGAATATGCAACTGGCGGATGGGTAAAAAGCCACCCGATACCGGATGACCAAACTCGTTGGGGAAGTTTTAATTTTTTACGCGAACAAAACAATAAATCCGTTCGCACAATTTTGGAAGATTTATATAAGCAAACAGATGCCAAAAAGGGATCAGCCGAGCAGAAAATCGGCGATTTCTACCGCACAGGTATGGATTCAGCCAAAATTGAACAAGAGGGATATCAACCAATCGTTCCTGTTTTGAAACAAATTGATGAATTAAAAGATGTAAAATCTTTAATACGTTTAACTGCTGATATGCATTTAGAAGGCTCAGGAGTATTTTTTGCGTTCTTTGCATCGATTGATTCAAAGGCAAGTGATAAAATGGCTGCTCATTTTTATCAAAACGGTTTAGGATTACCTGATGTTGAATACTATACCGCAGATGATGAAAGATCAAAAGAAATTCGAACAAAATACGTGCAACATGTTGCCAATGTTTTTACATTAATTGGTTATGACGCTGCATCTGCCACAAAAGCCGCCGAAAAAGTAATGGCGATCGAAATGCAATTGGCAAAGGCTTCATGGACAATGGTTGAGAACCGCGATCCGGTTAAAACGTACAACAAAGTAAGCTATGCAGAATTAAAAACTCTATGCGCCGGGTTTGACTGGGATGTATATTTTAAACAACTGCAAATTCCTGCTCCGGAATATTTTGTGGTTATGCAACCGCAGTTCCTCGCTGAGGTTGGGAAAATGATGAATTCCGTATCATTGGATGACTGGAAAATTTATCTCAAATGGCATACCGTTAAAGAAGCATCATTTGCGTTAAGCTCGCCATTTGTGGCTGAAAGTTTTGAATTTAATAGCAAATTTTTATCCGGTCAAAAAATTATGCGTCCCCGCTGGCGCCGTGTTCTGGATGTTATTAATGGCAATCTTGGCGAAATGTTAGGCCAGATTTATGTAAAAAAATATTTTCCACCGGAATCTAAAGCACGCGCTAAAGCTATTGTCGATAATCTGTTAATTTCGATGGGTGATCGCATTCAACAGGTCCCTTGGATGGGTGAAGAGACCAAAAAGGCTGCATTGGTAAAATTGAAAAAATTCAATGTAAAAATTGGATATCCCGATGCATGGAAGGATTTTAGCGACTTAAATATCGAAAACGACTCCTATTACAAAAATTGTTCGCGTGCAAGTATTTGGGCTTCAAAGGATAATTTTTCGAAAATCGGCAAAGCTGTCGATAAAAATGAATGGGAAATGAGTCCCCAAACCGTTAATGCCTACTACTCACCGAATCGGAATGAAATAGTTTTCCCGGCAGCAATTTTGCAACCTCCATTTTTTAATCCGGAAGCCGATGATGCTGTAAACTATGGTGCTATGGGTGCCGTAATAGGTCATGAAATTTCCCATGGCTTTGACGATCAGGGACGGCAGTATGATGCAAATGGTAACTTAACAGATTGGTGGACTGCGGATGATGCAAAACGATTCAATGAGCGCGCTGAAAAGTTAGTTGAACAATTTAATAATTTTGTAGTAATTGATACATTTAAAGTTAATGGCGCGCTTACTCTTGGCGAAAACATAGGCGACCTTGGTGGTTTAACTGTTGCATTAAATGCCTTTAAGAAAACAGCCCAATACAAAGAGGCGGCTTTGATAGATGGATTTACCCCAATGCAACGCTTTTTCTTAAGTTGGGGCCAGGTCTGGGCCGAAAGCCAACGCCCACAGGCTGCAAAATTACAATTAAAGACCGATGTTCACTCACCCGGCAAAGCTCGTGTTACCTGCCCGTTGCGCAACCTTCCGGAATTCTTTGACGCTTTCAGTATAAAACCAGGCTCAAAGATGCGTAACAGTGAAGAAAACATTGTTCGAATCTGGTAATTCAATTCTAAGACAGCGCAGCAATTTTGTTGCGCTGTCTCCTCATGACTCTTAGAAGACCACCTACTAGTAACATTCTCATCAAAATAAAAATATCATTTATGCAGTTTACAGCTTTTTTTTCCTTATATTAAGTTAGGTTATAGCTGTTCGATGTTCGCTCTATTCTTTAGATTAATTATATACAAGATTCCTATCGGCACATTTTGTGTCTAAACATCTCATGAGTTCTATATTTTCATTAAAAAATAAGGGTAACGAAGATGGCAACAAGAATACTAGTACTCCTAATCACTTTAAGTATAACTCTTACAGTATTTGCACAAAAAGATCCAGATTCTTTATTCACAAAAGAATTGCCACCAATAGTCGTGACTGATTATAAAATGGTGAAACAGAATAATGAGAATGCAAGTAATAATACTATCAATTCTGAATTGCTTTCCAAAATTAAACCCGACAAATTAACCGAAGCATTAACTTTCTTACCCGGAGTCTACTCTATACCTGACGGAATAGGAGGACAATATATTAACGTAAGAGGTTTCGAACAAAACAGAGTGAATATATATTACAACGGTATTCCGCTCAGATCGAATACAGAAGGGAGGCTAAATACAGATGCATTTTCATTTACGAACTCTGACATATCAATTGAAAAAGGTACTGCCTCACTATTATTCGGGAGCAATTCGTCAGGTAATGTAATTAGAATCGATAGTAAACAACATTCAGGGAAACAACTTGAGGCAGAAGTAAATACTTTTTTGGGAGAAAATAGCAAACAGTATTATAATACATTTCTCGCGGGGAAAATCTCAAATGTTTTGTTTTATCAATCTGCATTCACATATTCAAAACAACTCAACTTTCCTCTTTCGGATAATTTTAGTACTATATCGGCTCAACCCGATAAGAATCGCAACAATAGTGATAAAGAATCATTAGAATTATTAGCGAACATAACTTATTTGTTTAATGAAAAACACTTAATCAATTTTACTGGTGTATTTAATAAAAGTAGATTTGGCTATCCTCCGTCGATTGCCACACCCAGATTTCGTCGAATGGATTATTGGGTAAATTCACTTTTCGGAATTCATGATCTATACATTTTTGAAAACGGTTTACACTTGGAAAGCAATTTATACTATACAGTATTAAACGATACATTAAATGAATATAAAGACAAATCATATACTACTATAAAAAAAATCAGTTATTGGGATGATAAGACATTTGGAATAAGAGAAATTGCTTCTTACGAGTTTCTTAAAAATAACAGTATCTATGTATCATTCGATTATAAACGAGATTTTCATGATCAAATTTGGTTCACCAAAGCGACCACCACTTCAAACACTATAATTTCGGCAGTTGAATATAATGCCCAAATCTGTCCTCAATTAAATCTCAGATCAGGCGTCTCATACAATTTTATGGACCCCACCTATACTTCAAAAAATGTCCAGATTACAAGGAATAGTTTGTCAGAAATGAATTATCAAATTTCAGCCAGTTACAAACCCTTTGCTAATGATTTTTCTATCCACTCCGGATATAGCAGAAATACAATTTTCCCACGAATGCGGGATTTATTTGGAGATGTACTAATTGGATATACTGCAAATCCCAATTTAAAATCCGAATCAGATCAGAATGTAGAAATGGGGATCTCAACAAGTTTGTTTGATAATATGGTTACCGTTGAATTCGATTTATATAATAACTTCGTAAAAGATCTCATTACTCAAATTAAAGATTCTGATACCACAAATAAAGTAATTAACTTACAATCAGCGAATGTATTTGGTGGAGAATTACAGATCAAATTTAAGAGCTCACAAAAATTATCTGGGCTTATTAGCTATTCTTATTCAAGTACTAAGAACACATCCGAATCCCGTTTATCAGATTACATTGCTTACAGGCCAGATCATCAACTGCATGTATTTGTCTCATACCTTCCATTCTCATTCATCGAGTTAAATATTAGCAGTATTTATTTTTCAAAAAGTTATTACGACAATCAGAGTATTTGGTATAGTATACCTGATTACATAACATTCGATCTGGGTATTTCGGTTTCTGCAACTAAGAACTTAAAAATTTGGGAAAAAACAACAAATCTTCTTGATAAAGATTATAAAATCTCATTTGACCAGCCAATGCCAGGCAGAGAAATTCGTTTTGGAGTATCTTACTCTTTCTCAATGGACTCAAAATGAGAGCCCTATTAGTAACCGGCCTTTTAGTTCTTATCGTATTTTTTACTGGATGCAACTCGCAGAAAGAAAGTAATAAAGGGCTGGCAATTTCGGATTATTTTAATCGAACAGTTATTATTCCTGACACAATTGGCCGAATCTTACCGCTGTATTATGTTCAGGCAGAAATCATTTGTGCGCTTGGCGAAAAAGACAAAATTATTGGTATTGGGAAAATTCAGAATTCCAGTTCTTTATTCTTAAGTACATATTTCCCAAATATTCTTACCTTGCCCCAAGTTGGGCAAGGTAAGATTGATTTTGAAAAAGTTATTCTTTTACACCCCGATATTGTATTTACTGGAGCGGATAGACAAGTGATTGATAAGCTAACCGGTTTTAATCTTTTAGCAGTAGCAACATATCCGAAAACTGTAACAGATATTTATAATGAAGTAAAGCTATATTCAAAAATTCTAAAGAGAGAGAAACAGGGGCTCCGGATCTATAATTTTTGTGACTCATTGCTAAAAAAAATACAATCCATCTCAACCAGAATACCTGTAGTAAATAAACCATCGGTCTATTATATTCGAACCAACGAACTGACAACTATTGGGGGCAATGTAATGAGTGAAATAGTTGAAGCCGCAGGAGGCAGACTAATAACTAAAGCTATGGGAGATGATGTTACAAGTATACAACTTTCATTAGAAGACATTTGTAATTATAATCCAGAAGTAATTATTATTAGGGATCGTGCAACTCTTAATCCGGAGGATATTTATTCAAATCCGAAATGGCAGTTGATCAACGCGGTGAAGAATAAAAGGATTTATAAGGAGCATCCTGGTTGGACTGAATATCGAATAGAAACTGTATTTAGTATACTCGAAAAAGCAATTTGGTTACATCCTGCACTCTATAAACAAATCTCTATTCACGATGAGTATGAACACTTTATTAATATAATAAAAGAGAATTATATTGAGTAAGAGGCAATATCTTTTTATTTTGTTAATGTTGGGACTGCTAATATCAATAAGCATAATGTCATTAATGTTAGGCAAATACCAAATATCACCAATGCAAATCGCTGCTTGGGGCATCTCTCATGTAAACACCAATTCAGGACTTCAGATTAAGGCTGAAATAGAGATGATTTTAAGCCAAATCCGAATGCCCAGAATACTCTTAGTATCATTAGTCGGCGCTGGTTTAGCAGTCTCCGGGACTGTTCTTCAATCTATATTCCGTAACCCACTTGTTAGCCCATACATTCTAGGGATATCGTCTGGATCTGCATTCGGCGTTTCGCTTGTAATACTATTATTTCAGGTATACAATCCATTTTTGTTACAATTATCTGCGTTCTTGTTTGGATCGCTATCGGTAACCATTGTTCTAATAGCTTCAAAACTGTTCCCCGGGCGCGATACAATAATTATGGTGCTAACAGGAATTATCATTTCTTCGTTTTTTAGCGCTTCTGTCTCATTAATACAATATTTTACCGATGATCAGAAAATACAGACTATTCTATTCTGGACATTTGGAAGTTTTGCAAACGCAAACTGGGAAAATGTTTTTTTTATTGCACCCATTCTTTTGCTTTGCGGTACATTATTTATTCTAAAAAGCTGGAAACTGAACGTGCTCTCTCTTGGCGAGGTAGAAACGACCTCGTTAGGACTTGATTATAAAAGGCAGATATTTACATTTATAATCCTAACCTCCATAATAACCAGCTCGGTTACTGCAGTATGTGGACCAATAGGGTGGGTAGGGTTAATCATCCCTCATATTGTTCGATTTCTTGGTGGATCTAATAATACCTTCGTCGTCCCCTGCTCACTCGTTTCAGGGGCTATTTTTTTGCAGTGCATTGATTTAATTGCTCGGTATAGCTTTCCTTTTGAAATTCCCGTAGGGATTGTTGCGGCGCTTATTGGTCTTCCATTTTTTATTTTTGTCTTAATCAAAATACGAGTGGCATAGTCGATGATTTCTGTGCAGAATTTATCTCTTTTTGTTCAAAATAAAGTAATCCTTGAAAATATCAATTTTTCGATGGACTCGGGATTATTAGGTGTTTTTGGTCCCAATGGAATAGGTAAATCTACTCTTTTAAGAACTATTGCCGGGCATCATAAAAACTTCACTGGAGATGTGCTAATTAATTCAATAAATATCCGAAGTTTTCATAAACAACTTTTAGCCAGAAATATTTCATTTATACCTCAAGAATATACGACGTACTTGGATTTTAGTGTTAAAGATCTGACTTTATTAGGGAGAACTCCATATCTGTCTCTTCTCGGAAAATATTCACAAAACGACTTTAAGATCGTTGAAACTATTCTGCATGATATTGGGCTGAATCAATTGCAGGATCGTCCAATATCAAGCCTAAGTAGTGGTGAGAGAAGATTAACAATCCTCTCAATGGCATTAGCACAAATGACTCCGATTATAATATTGGATGAACCAACTAATTTTCTAGATATTTATAATACGGTTAAAACTCTACGCTTACTAAAGGAGTTATCCATTACGAAGAAGAAATTGATCATTGTTTCTATTCACGATATAAATTTCGCAACATCTTTTTTCGATAGTGTTTTGTTTTTATGTCCAGACAAATATTCAATATTCGGTGAATCGAAAATAATCACCAATGAAGTCAACTTAAAAAAAATGTTTGGTCTAGATTTTCAAGTAATCCATGAGGGTGAATCCAGTTTCTTCGTACCGAAAATTAATTCCAACACTTGAATTTAATTAATTATTGTTATCCAGCTTCAGCATAGTGAAGAAGCAATAAAAACTCATTTTTTTATTAATTAAATTATTAATTATTTACTAATTCGTATTTTATATTATAATTAATACTGATTTAGTTCAAAAAATTCATATACAAATCTATAGACGATGCTAGATATTACAACCACAACAATTGATAAAGTATCCATCCACCATGTTGGTAATAAAAATAATGAAGAACCTCTGCTCGTTTCCAAACGGGAACTACAGCTGGTTGATCAACGATTGGATGAATTGCTTAAGAGATATTTTCTTCATCAATTTAAGACAGAAGAATTCTATTCATTCACATTTTCGAATAATGATTTTACTCTTAATCCCCTATTTCAGTTTGCGGAAAAAATATTCAATAATCTAAATGATTTTCATTCAGTTAGCAGAGATATAGCACAGCATTTATATGAGGTCTCTAATCACCCCCAGATAAAAGAAGGTGATCTGTTTGTAGTTCATTTTACCGACCTGGTAGTAGTTGATGAAGTAGTAAATTGCATTGGGATTTTCAAATCAGAAAACAGACATACTTTTCTTAAACTCAATGTATCTGATGGTCAATTTTTACTAGATTATGAAGATGGAATTAATATCGATAAGTTGGATAAGGGCTGCCTTATATACAATACCGATAAGGAAATTGGATATAAGGTAAGTATTATTGATAACACAAGTAAGGCAGCAGAAGCCCAATTTTGGTGTGATAGTTTCCTAACCCTGCGGGCTTTTGATGATAATTACTACAAAACGAAGAGTTTTTTAGCAATGGCTAAAGACTTCGTTGTGAAAGAACTGCCAACCGAGTCGGAAGTTTCAAAGACCGAACAAATTAAAATGATGAACCGTTCTATAGAGTATTTCAAAAATAAAGATACTTTTAATCGGGAAGAATTTGAAGATGTTGTTTTCCAGGATAAGTCAGTAATTCACTCATTTAGAGAATATGATGCAGCCCTGCGGCAAAGCAGAGATGTTGATTTTATTGATGACTTTGAGATATCTTCCAAAGCGGTTCGCCGGCAGGAAAAAATGTATAAAACTGTATTAAAACTGGATAATAATTTCCACATTTACATTCACAGGGAAACCGATATGCTCGAACACGGAACAGCTCCCGATGGACGTAAATACTACAAACTTTACTATCACGAAGAATCGTAATAATTTTTATTAAGGGAATAATATGAAGCCGCTTTCACGATTAATTCAGTACTCTTTTTTATTTTTTGCTCTATCATTGCTAATTGGGTGCTCGGGCAGTATCCTGGAGAAACCTGATAAATATCCTAGGAATTCGACGGATGCACAAAATGCAAAAATTCAAAAAGGAATTGAGTTCTTTGATAATGGCAAATACACCGAGGCAATAAACACGTATCAGGAAGTTCTTACTGAGAATCCGGATAATGTTTGGGCTTTATATGAACAGTCCATGACATATTCAAAAATCGGCGATTACAACAAAAGCCTTTCAACTGCTATTCTGGGTTCAACTTTTCAATCAAAATATATAAATGATTTTTACCTGCTCATTGGCAACGCGTACGATAACTTAGGCAAGTCAGCTGAGGCACTGAAAGTATACAAATATGGTTTAGATCAGGCTCCTCAAAACTCAATGTTATGGTTTAATCAGGGAGTAACTCAATTTAAGGTCGGGAAAAGTGAAGAGGCCAGAAATTCATTCAAGAATGCAATTATTCTTAACCCGAAACATGCATCAAGTTACTATGCGTTAGCCACGGTCTACTTAGCTTCAACTGCATACAGGGTACCGGCTATTCTAACAATTGCCCGGTTTTTAATCTTAGAGCCTGTGGGTAAGAGAGCCGATTTAATGCGTAAAGAGCTAAGAAAGGCAATCGATGGGAATGTTGAAAAAGGTGAAAATGCAAATTCATTCAATGTTCTCATTACCACAAACCAGCCTGTTGATGAAGGGAATTTTGCTGCTCTCGATATGATCCTGGGGTTATCCGGGGCTGCGCAAAAATCAGAAAAGGCAAAGGGAGAGAGCGAATATATTAATTCAACGCTTTTGTTAATAATTGAAAGTCTGGATAAAAAAAGCGATAACACGCTATTTATCTACACTCATTTATTACCCTATTTCAAGGAATTGCAAAGTAAAAAATATACCGCTATAATGACAGATTATATCTTACAGAAAAAGAATAATACAGATCCTGCAGTTAAGAATTTTATTAAGTGGTCTGAGAGCTACGACTGGGAAAAATCAGGAAACTAATATTAAATAGATTGTACCTGATCTTCTTGTATCAGGTACAATCTATTGTCTTCTACCTTATACATCATCGGGGCCACCAAAATGTTTGGATAGCGTGTCCGCAGCCTTTTTGTTTCACTAAGAATAAAATCCGCCTCATTACCAATTTCAAATAGCGGGGCATAGTGCAAAAAATGCTCTTCAGCAAGTTCTCTTTTCCATCCGGCGTTTTCAACTAATCCACTGATAAATGACTCTCGTTTAGAGGCTAGATTTACCATTCCACAATTATTGTGTCCTATAAGTGCAATTGCCTGCACGCCGCCAACAGCTATAGCGAAGGATACCTTAAATTCACTATACCGTAAATTTGCACCGCCTGAACGAATTATATATGCAAAATTTTCCGGTATATGCAGGTGTTTTCTATTATCCATGCACATCCCGATCAGCAAACGAGCGGATGAATACTGAGGGAATGGCTTATTCATATTATGGTATTCTAACAGATCAGCTATTGGTGTATTCAAATACTGAGTAAAAATATTCTCTTTTTTCACCACTGAACATAATTCGTGCATTTGCTCTCTACTTAATTGTTTATAACAAACAAACAGAGATCACTTAAAAATAGTTTACAAAAAGAGAAGAATTTTGAGCCGGTATGTATTATTGAGAGTACATGCCGGCTCATGAACATGAAGAGGAGTATTAAGATTTTTCTGAATATAGAAACATAGCGAAAAAATAAGCCGTCGCTCCGATTAACAACGCGACAGAATAACCCCAATTGAAGGCTATTAATACGACGAGAATAGAACCAATCAATGAAGCACTTCCATTCACTGCAAAGGCCCAGGGAATAAGCGATTTATGTATTGATGCTAAGCGTGGAAACGGCATCCCCATAAAATAAGATGGCAGTAATAATAACAATGCACTGATACATAACCTTCCAATTAAAGGTAATGAAGCGCTCACTGAAAATATGGGAGAAGCAAAAATTGTAATTACCAGTATGCCGACTATCAGACCACCAAAGACAGTCCGTATAGAATACCGCTGAGCGTGTGCACTACCAATACCACTCGCCAATAATAGTACGGTTAATACCAGCAACAAACTGTAGATTGAGGCTCCAATGAACAGAGAAAATTTTTGAATTACAATTACTTCAATCATCATATATCCCATTCCAATGGAAAAGTAGTACAACCAGGAGCGGACATTCAATTTTTCGCCCTTCTTAAAAGCCGGAATTATATTAAGTGGAACTACTATTACCAGACATATTGCCAGAATAAGAAGGATTATTGATTTCGCCAGCGGGAAACCGGAAAACTCCAGAATGAAACCCTTTTCAATCTTCGATAATTCAAAATTTCTCATCAGGCCCATTTGAGCAATAAACGGTCTGTTATCTGAACATGGCGATATATCAGCTTTCACGGTATCCGAAATTTTTTCCCATCCTTCAGTAATAATTTTATTTATCAGCTGCGCCTGGCTGTGAGGCTGTTGTGGATGTATTACCTGCAGGAACTGGGCAGTTGCGGGGGTTATTTCTCCAACAGCATTCATAATAGTATTTTGATCGAGAGTATTTTTCGACACCAACAGAATCTTTCGCCTCATTTGTGGCAAATTATATACCGCTATGTGGTTTTCGGGTTTTTCAACTCCTAATCGTTTCAATGCTTCTAATATCTCCGGTACCAGTCTGGCAGTATAGAACTGGTGTTCCATCATAAGATACCCTTTGGAACTTAAAGCTCTCCAGTAATCCATGAAGGCTTCGGTAGTATACAAATAATTTTCTGCTAACGCGAAAGAGCCGGAAGCAAATGCCGCAAATGTATTCGAGCTCAATGAGTAAATAATATCAAACCTATCTGAGAACTGTCGGACATAAGCACGGCCATCTTCGGTTATGACAGATACACGGGGATCATTATAAATGTTCCCCGTGTAATTTTTCAAATTGCCTTCTTTTAACAAGTAATTAATATGAGGGTTAACCTCAACCGCGTGTATTTCGGCAGCACCATTTTGTAAAGCCTGTAATACTTCACTGCCCCCCCCTGCCCCTAAGGAAAGGAACCGGCATCGATCAAACTGCTTTACTAAATATTTCACATCAATGGCAAACTGAAATTTCAGCGAATCAGGCATGTTCCAATTCCCATCGAACCTATAAACTGGAGTATTGGCCACATTATCAATATTTATTCCACGTGCAGTAGAATCAAATTCATAGATTTTTATCTTTGATATGGCATCCCAATGAGTATATATAACCTTTGCCGGTTCTTTACGTTTTTGCTCAGGCAAGCCGCCATTCCAAAACAGGAAACCAATTACCAATAAAAGAATTACCGCAGGTAGCAGCTTAGTCCAATTTTTATATGACAAAAATGAAACCATCAAAACCGGTATAGAAGTAGCCACATACATGAACTGCGCCCCGCAGACATTCATACCCACGACAAATATGATAACTCCTGTAGCAGCACCAAACAGGTCAGCCATATAAAGTTTTTGTACATTCTCTTCAGCTTTATTTAGCAGAAGTGTTATTACAATCCCACCAAAGTAGTACCCTGAACCGAGAAGAAGAATTACAGAAAATAATTTTGGAATTTGCCATTTATCAGTTAGAATTGTACTAAAATCAAGATGGAGTGCAAAGGTTGCCGGAACAGAAATTAGCAACATAAGCCCGCATAACAACGCGTAAATTGGCAAAAACCTTTCATTGTTTAACCTACGAAACAGGTTCAAAGTAAGCGCCCCCAAGCCGATACCCAAAACAGCGAAAGAAAGAATCAAGAAAGCGAAAGTGTAGTAATACTCGGCAGAGAACAACCGCGTCCAGAAAAGTTCTGCCAACAGAATAGAAAGTGAAGTTAAACCAATAAATAATTTTTGTTTCATGTTCTTCTTCCCATCATTAATCTAGTTTTAGAAGGAATTCTCAATTATCACGGTTCTAATCTATCGGAATGTGCTTATATATAGAAAACTTGGACGATAAGCGGTATAATCTTCCTGTAGAAGGCAGAGAAGTGGCGAGAAATTAACAAGATACGAGTAAAGCAGATCGTTGTGCTAATGGAAATATACAACTACTCGGTAATTTTCCTGCACAATTCGGCTAACTTGAGAATGGTTGTGTAATTTCGTGTTGTCGCTGCACAATCGAATACTTTTTCGACAGTGGTATTATTGAGTTTAGTATTTCCATACCCATTGAGCAGATTGAGATAGATTCTATTTTGTATTATGAAAAAATCCTCATTGGTGGAAGCATATTTCTTCAGCCCGGTATTGTGTTGATCAGCTTCTTTGGAAAGTACTGTAATATATAAATGCTTGTTATCATAATGTTTAAAAGGAATTGAATCAAGAATCTCTTCCACTCGTGGATGTGGAAGGATAAATGCGGAAGTAATGACAGACGAACGAACCTGCAATTCATGTTCGATTTGTTTCTGAAGCCCGAAAATATCTGTAGTAATATGGTTAAAAACAACATTACCGCTCTGAATATATGTGGTCGTGTTTTTTGCGCCCAGGTCATTGCATATCTGGCGCAGTGCTTCCATGGGTAACTTATTCTTACCAGCAACATTTACGGCACGTAATAATACACAATATGTCGTCATTTGTTGGCCTGAGGAATTTGATAAGCCATTGGAATAAAGCGAATGCCATTTTGTTCCTGTACCTCAGCAGACGGTATAAAACCCAATGCACGATAAATGTTAACAGAATATAATGATGCAAATACCGTAAATCCGGAAATACCCGGGTATTTTTCGATACAATATTGTTTTGCCTCTTCGAATAACCTTCTGGCAATGCCATTCCCCTGGAACTGTGTTAACACAAACAGCAACGCAATATGGTTTTTGTCCCTCATTTCTATAACTCCGGCCATCGTACCTTCTACATAGGCGATAAGCATATATCTGCCTTCTTTCTGACGCCGGGCAATAAATTCCGGATTAATCCAATCATAGAACATGGCTCGGCCATCCGGGGTACAATCGGCGCTAACGAATTCGTTAAAAACCTGGTGAACGAGTTTGCTCACCTTGAATTCATCACCGGAAGAAAACCGTGCAATGGTTATTTCCATACAAGCATTCTTTACTTTCACATTAAAAATTCAATTGTATGTATTTATTCCTCAATCATATAATAAAAATGATCGCAATGGCTATCGCCTTCCATAAGAGTTTTTGTGCGACGGAACCCCATCTTCGGGTTAAATCCTTCTACAATATCATAATCGGGTTGGCAGAATAACAAATATCCCAAATCCGGAGCATTCTGCGAACGATACAATTCAGCAAAAGGGCAAGCGGTACAATGCATTTGAATACCATTATCTTTATTTTCCATTGAATACTCAAAGCCCATTTTAAGCCCCGGCTCCCATAGAACAGAAATCAAATCCTCTATTGTTTGATGCTGCAACGATTTTGCAATTTGACAAAATGCCTGTTTATTTGCATTACCATGGGCTTGTTTAATCAACGAATCGACTTCGTCACCATATTTGGAACGAAGCGCATTGTACATAGTTATTTGTTGTCTTGCACTCATTACCGATTGTTCGTGTAATAAGTTCTTCAGATAATTTACCTGATTCTGTAAATCTTCTATTTGCTGCTTTTCTTCCATCCTCATCTCTTAATTAGTATATAATAAATGCGGCCCAAAATGCACTTAATACAAAAAGGTTATTCTTATAATTTCTTTCGCTGAATAATACGAATACTTCTTCTAATTTCATCCTGAATTATATGAATTGTTTCAACCTGTACCTGGGTAACCAGGAACTCAATAGACATGGGAAATGAACTACAGGCAATATAGATTTTCCATCGAATAATCAGGTCATGAGAATAGACATTGAAGCATTTCCTTAACTCTTCAAACATGCTTTTATCATTATTGTAAAACGAAATAAAGCCTATTGAATCAATCGCTTCACGAATCATATATAGATCACCCGAGACCAGAACCTTTTGAAGATAAGGCAGGGCTGGCACACCAATCTGGCATAAAATCCTGGCGGCCAAATCTCTTGGTAAGGGATAACTATTTTTTTTTGAAACAGCATCAGGCAATTTTTTATGCTGATTGTTCCCAATAGTTCCTAAATATGCAGTAAGGTACGGCACTGCAGGCTCAGAAATACGTTGTAATGCATTGGATAGTTCAATCTTCGTATACAGTTTTCTTTCAGCGACCAAAGATGCAACAAGCGTAGGCAGTACTTCATCTACCGGTAATACAGCAGAATTAAAAGCAGCTCGTGATCGAACAACTGCAAAAGGACTGTTAATATCTTCACCAAACTGTCGTAACGAATAGCAGCTATCTAATTGGCGTTCTCTTTTTGGTATAAAGCCCCGGTTCTCCAAATCTTGCATGGAGCTTTTAAGATTATCGGCCATCTCGCTCATGGAATATTTGAATCAAAAGCTCTTTAAGAGAATCAATTTGAAAAGGTTTTGAGAAATAATAATCGCAGCCACTTTCCAGAATTTCTTTTTCATCTCCGGGCATAGCATAAGCAGTTACCGCAATTACGGGTAATTTATTTATATCAGAATTACCTCGTATCCTACGCGTAACTTCCAATCCATCTATACCACCGCCCAAATTTACATCCATTAGAACTGCATGGTATGTATGCAAATTAAGCATTTCAAGGGCTTCTTCACCCGAACCGGTATAATCCAGCTTGCAAATCGGTTTTAAAACACGCTGCATAAAATCTACCGCAATATCATCATCATCTACATATAATACCCGAAATTCCGAGTTCTTTTCCTTCGATGGAGTAATTAATTTTGAGTTTGACATAGGGTACTGGATATTCTTCCCCCTATTCACACCTGAAGGCAATACAATGCTAAAAATGCTTCCTTTTCCTACTTCACTTGCTACAGAAATTTGTCCTCCCAATCTTTCAACAAACCCTTTCGTTATTGTCAGGCCCAATCCGGAGCCTTCATATAATCTGCTGATTCCTTCACTACCCTGTCTGAAAGCCTCCCAAATAGTAGTAATCTTCTCCGGAGCAATGCCAATTCCTGTATCAGATACCCGGATTATTATCAATGAATCAGGTTCCTTCCCTTGTTGCTCAATCTCTATATTTACTTCACCTGCCGGAGTGAATTTCAGGGCATTATCCAGAACATTGTGAATTATTGTTCTAAATAACTGCGGCTCACTCATGATCATTATAGATGTCGCCGGAGCAGAATATGTAAGATTTATCTGTTTCTTTCTCGCTATGGAATCATAAACTTCGCAGAGATCTTTAATAACCAGGACACAATCAAAGTACATCATACACAAATCCAGATTCTCCGCTTCAATTTTCGAGAGATCCAGCAGCAGATTAAGTGTATCCATCAGGCGGCGTGCACTCGTGCGTATCAGTCCCGACATTTCTCGTACTTCTTCATCAAAAGAGGGCGATTCCATAATTTCTGAATATCCTAATATTCCAATCATAGGTGTGCGCAATTCATGACTCATATTTGCTAAGAATGTGCTTTTTAACCTATTCATCTGATCAGCTTTTTCGGCCGTAACAACCAACTCCGCTTCTATCGCTTTACTATGTTCTAATTCCTGCGAAATTTTATCAAACAATATTGCATTCTGAATTGCAGTAGCTATATGTACTGCAAGAGTTTCCAGTATCCGTAAATCAGTTGTTGTAAATGCCTCTGTTAAATGGGATTCAAGATTAACTACGCCTAACACCTGTTCCTGAACAAGAAGCGGAACACATAATTCTGATCTGACTGCGTCCTTAATTTTTTTGTAACGGGAGTCTTCAGAAGTATTATCTACTTTAGCACTTCTTCCATTTGCAGCTACCCAACCGATTATTCCCTCACCCACTGCAACGTCAAGAACATTCGCATCAAATGAGTGTATTTCAGATCCAAACAGAATTTCGACTCCATTACTTATAGCTGTAGGCACAAGTTTATTAGTTACCTGATCATGCAATAAAATAGCACAATAGTCGAAATCAATAATGCCCTCTAATACGCTAATAATTTCTCTACTGAGCTCATTTACCGTTTTTAAATATCGAAGTTGCTGCCCCGCGTAATATATTACTTCCAACTCTTTTGAACGTTGAATCAATGAATCCTCGGCAAGTTTACGGGCAGTTATATCCTGAAAGATGCCAATAATAAGGGCGAGTCTGCCATTTGCAATTATTGGATGACCGGCAACAAACATCCATTTCAATTCCCCTTTAGGAGTTGTTATCTGCAATTCCAGATAAAATGGGGTTAGTGTTTCTTTAATCAGATTAATTGCACTAGTAAACTGTTCGCGGTGTTCCTGTTGATATAATTCGAGAAATTTCTCCAAATGGAAAACATCTTGAGTCGGTAATCCATGAATTGCATAGCATTCCTCTGTACATGTGCCTGATCGGTTTTCAGGGTTATATTCCCAGCCTCCTACTTTTGCCATACGTCCTGTTAAACTGAGGAGTTCCTCTCTTTTGAAGAGTTTCTCTTTCATACTCAGACTTTCGGAAATATCGTTCACCATTAATACAGCACCGAGGAAATCGCCATGATCAGAAAATGTGAGTGATACGTTTACAGAAACAATTAGACTGCCTCCATTTGGGAGAAAAATAGAAAGCTTCAGTTCGTTAAGTGTCTTATCCTTTGCAGGTAACAATATCCTACGTACATACTCTTTTGTAACTATCGCACCGTTAACTTCAGATAATATCAGTCCCGGAGTGCCCAACGAAAGCGAGAATATTTTTTCTTTCGGTAGTCTAAACATTTCTTCAATTTGCCGATTAACAAAAATTATTCTACCATTTTCGTCAATAAAAATAATTCCCGCAGGTGATGTTTCAAAAATTCGTGAAGCTAATTGACGGGCTGCATACAATTCTTGTTCAGCCTTCTGTCGGAGCTCTTCGGCGTGAAGAGAATCTAATTTAAAGTCGATATCTGAGGCTACCGCAGCTATGAGCATCACTTCATGTTCACCAAAGTAGTGTGCCTCTGTGCTATATAATGTGAATACTCCTATTATATTTCCATTCTCCTTGATCGGGACAGAAATCGAAGCTGCCAGACCATTTGCAAGAGCCTGTTCACGGAATGATGTAACCAGGGTCATATCCGAAAAATCATTACATACTGCGCATCGATCATCCCGGATTGCAATTGCCGATGTTGTTTGACCAAGTTCAGTATCATCTAATGAGAAAGCATGAATCGATGAAAAAAGCCGTACATGACTGCCTCTGGTTGTATGTGGAATAATCTCATTCTTTTTATCATCAACCAGCCCAACCCATGCCAATTTAAATTTTCCATACTCAACGGCTATTTCGCATAATTGCTGAAATAACTCATTTCTATTAGCTACTCTTGCTATTCGTTGGTTCAGCTTGCTAATAAAATCGTTAATTCTATTTAACCGCATTATCTCAGCTTCTGCTAAAATTGTGCGCGAGATATCAGTAAAGTGCATATTCAAGTAAGAGACTTCACTTTCCCGTGAAGAAATTTTTTGAAGTAATACTTCAACCGGAACATGCGACCTGTCTTTCTTAATTAACTCTTTCCGATAGGTTACCGGCACACCGAACCTGTCCAGTTGGTCAAGTGCATTTTTATCAATACCAATAAACTCAGCGGGCGTAAGCTGAGAGAGCCAATTGCAAGATTGAACTTCATTAATAGTAAAACCAGTTAATTTTGTAAACGCCAGATTACAATTTATTATTCTTCCTGTTCGGGTCCCGGTCAGGTAAGCCAAGGATGAACTTTCTATGATTGCTGCCTGCTCTTCATTCTGGTCGATGCGTCTTTGCAATTCATCTTCAATTTGTTTTTCACCTGTTAAATCGCGAATTATTACAATAAAAGACTGAATTCGTTTTTCCTCTTTGTGCAATAACGAAATATCCAATTCTACCCAAACAAGACTACCATCTTTCCTTATATAACGTTTGGAAAGTATTTCTTCTGTAGTAACTCCGTTGAGAAGTCTTTCCAAACTTTCTCGTGATTTATCGATATCTTCAACATACGTTATCTCCCGAAAACTCTTATGCAACAATTCATCTTCGGGGTATCCAAGAATTTCTGCAAATTTTTTATTAATCTTTAAGAAAGTTCCATCATCCGCACGTGTTTCAGCAATTCCGACTGCACCGGTTGAATATAACGATCTATCGAGCTCATGACTATATTTTAATTCTGCTTCAGTTGCCTCCCTGCGCATGATCTCGCTTTCGAATAATCCGGATTCAGTTTTGGCAACCCTGCTGGCAAAGAAAATCCATAAAACGACAGCAAGCAGAATAATTACAGGTAAGAGCACTATGTACCCGGTAGCCCTTGTTGCAATTATTACACTTACCCAGCCGGTTAGTACCATAAGTATAATACTGCCTGGTAATATTTTCCTTAACAAACCCGCTCTGAATGAATTCCCCATAAATAATTGAACCGGGCTTTGGGTCGGATAATAAATTAGTAAAGTCGAAATTAACAAGCCAACAAAAGCAATGGAGGCACTAAGAGAAGGTGCAATTGAATCCTTGGAACTGAGAGTGGATAAATCGAATGCGTACCCTAAATTTATTCCAAGGATAAGTAATAGCACTAAGGATACAATAGTTGCTCCGAAGTTTTTCAATTTAAAATTTGGCTGAACACCCAGGTAAACAGTTAATTGGTGTACGAAAAAAATGAATAGGGTTATTGGGGCCATTAACTCTGCCGGGCGACCTGCACCTGTCATCCCAATGCCAAATAATTGTTCCAGAGAATAATTCTTCTGAATCAACACACCCGGAATGAGCAAAATTATTAGAGTTAGAATAGCAGCATTTATTAATTGGCGAATAAATAATTTTTTGTGGACTTCATGATTAAGTGAGTGAAAGTAAATTTGGCAAGAAACAAGAATAAGTAATACCGCGGTAGATGGGGCCATTGGATTAAGGTGTACAAAACCCTGCGCCAATATCGTTAGGTTACTTATCCATCCTATTAGAGCAAGAACAGCTAATGCAACCGGCAGTATTAACCATAACCGGGCAATTCGATGAACATGTTCCATTGAATTCCAAAGAGAACCAGCCGTCATTTCATATCCTTTCCGCCATAGCACCGGTTTCCAGCATCAATTCACTTTAATCTAATATAGTAAAAAAAAGGGAAAATTGCCTGTATATTACTTTAATATCGTATTTTTTTAAAAATTGTTTAGTAGACCTGAATTTCCTGCTCCGAAAGTAATTTACCCATGCAAATCTGAATACTCATTGTTCTTTTTACCAGTTTTCTCTATATTGAACGCAATATTCCGAACTTCCGTCCCCTGTTGATTTAGTTATTAATAAAGTTTATTCTTGAAAAGGTTCAGGTATAGTAATCAATTAATCAGAAGGAGAACAATCATGGAATCGGGCAAAGGGGTTAAACTGGGTCTGCTATTAATAATTATTCTAATAGCAGGTCAATTCATTTACAACTTTTTCCACCACGATGATTTAATCGAACAAGCGAAACAAGAGATACAGTCTGCCAATCTTAAAATAAAGTCAGCAGACAGCCTGTTAGGAGTAAGCAGAACTGATTTACAAATGCTATTGAAGAAGAATGCTGAACTTGAAGTTTCATTGCAGATTTACAAAAATAGTCTGGTGAAATTACAGTCTGATGTGGATAGGCAATACAACGATTTTCTGACGCGCGATAAGATGATACGGAAAAATATCGATCAACAATACGAAAAAGTAATTGGTGAACTTGAATCAATTAAAGAGCAAAAATAGGGGGAATACATGTTTAGGATTTTATTGGCTATTTATATAGTAGCCGGCAGTTTATGCTTCGCACAAACAATCACTTATTCCAATCAGGATTCCATTCCCGGCTATCAGAAAATACTCAAGAGCCAGATTATAAAAATGGAGGCTGATTCAGCATTTCTATATAATTCGCGTGCTCATGAAATTTTAAGTAGAAAACCAAACGAGTTACGGAATATTTTTGCTCTTATCGAGAATGAGCGAAAATTGCACTATGAAATGATTGATTCACTGAAGAAAACAATTGATGGGCTAACTACACTGGGGAAA
>JAJTBZ010000108.1 GCA_021286645.1 Ignavibacteria bacterium | reverse complement strand
GATACCAGCGGGATTTTCTATCTTGGCAGTAGTGAGGGCGTACTGAAATCGACTGATTACGGCAATACCTGGCTAAGGTTTAACGCGGGTATAGAGAACCGGAGTATAACGGGTATCGCGGTTGCCACCGATGGCAAAGTGTATTGCAGCGCAAAATTTGCCGGCATCTATTTCTCCTCTGACGGATGTATCTCCTGGAACAACCTTTCGGTGAGCAGGCAAAAAGCAACTATAATTGGCTTTTCAGTTAATGCAGCCGGTGAAATTTTTGCGGCTGATCAGGCAGGCATGTTATATAAATCAACAAACACCGGGTGCAATTGGACTATTGCAGATAAGGGAATTACAAACCAGTCGACCTCGGAAATAAATCGAATTATCTGGCAGCAGGATGGCAAAGGTTTACTTGTTAAAGAAAAAAGCCTGTTCCGCACATTAAACAATGGTAAAGACTGGGTTGAAATTCCATTGCCGGAGGGGATGAGCTATGCCTTTCTGTGTCCTGGTCCCGGAAATTCAATGTATGCATCCGCGGAAGGTAATCTCTACCAGTCAACAGATTTCGGAACGTATTGGAGTCAGATAAAGGCCCCGGATTATTCGGACGATAATGGTTTCAGAATATACTCCGGTCAGTCGGGAATTTTATTAAGCATCAATAAAAACGCCGATATTAAGAGAACCGAAGCTGGTGGTATGAATTGGATGAGCACTTTCATCAACGGAAATGTTTCCGGTTTTGACTGGGGAGCCGGAGTGGTAAAGGAATCAGGAACTATTCTTTTTGTTGTGATGCATAAGGGAGGTATACTCCGATCGGTAAACAACGGAATAAGCTGGGAACTGGTGAATAATGGTATACCATCCCAATATTTTTACGATCTCGTAGTAACAAAATCGGGCATACTATACGTTGCTACCGGAAGCGGCGTGTACCGTTCAACAAATAACGGCGATGATTGGAATGCAGTTAATACCGGTTTACCTCTCGGTGTGGTGCGTAGTATTATTGTGGGGAATGACGGATATTTATTTTGTGGAGTTGACGGACAGGGTATTTATAAAAGCGCCGAACCATTACGCGTGGAAAATGAAATGGCGGTTACAAAAGAAAAGTTCACATTGGAACAGAACTATCCTAATCCATTTAATCCGGCTACAACCATTACCTATAACGTGCCTGTTAGCGGTTCAGTTACTCTTGTTATCTTCGATGTAACAGGTAAAGAAATTGCTCGTCTGGTTGACGGCTACAAAAAGGCCGGCAGTTATTCGGTACAGTTTTCTGCATCAAACCTGGTGAGCGGTGTGTATTTTTATCAGTTGAAGGCTAACGGGTGTGTTGAGACCAAAAAAATGACATTAATTAAATAGCCGGCATTCACCATATAATTGCAAGAGGCTGCAGGGCACAACCTGCAGCCTCTTTTTTATTCTATAGCATCAAGTATGCAAACGCACATGATATGCAGCAGATTAGGGTTAATATCCTGTATGGCGCGTTTAATGCCGGTTAACGGCGAAGGATACAGGCAGCGTGTAATTTGCAATCCCCCGGTAGCGGCAACAAGCTCTTCAAAGTCACGTATGCTTAACTGATGCAGGTGACCGGTATTATACCAGGAATAACCAAACATGCAGGGACGCGGCATTCGTCCTTTAAGAAACATATCAAGCCGATTCTTGTAAAACGCGAAATTCGGAAATGAAATAATAAGATGGCGTGCTATACGCTTCATTTCGCGCAGCAGAATATCGGGATACATAACCATTTGAATGGTTACGTTGCAAATTGCATAATCAAACTGCTTATCGGTAAACGGGAGCTTCTCATCAATCCGACCTTCAATAGCAGTAATACCTTTTTTAATACATGCAGCTACCCCTGAAGCAGAAAGTTCCACACCGGTAGCTTTCACCTGTTTTTTATCAATGAGTAGTTGTAATAGCGAGCCATTACCGCAGCCAAGATCAACTACCGATGCACCGGGTGGTATAGAGTCAACAAAGAACGAATATTCGGATCGCGCTTCCGTTTCACATCCTTCGTAATTGTAATTCCGGTTGTCGTTTTCACCCGGGGAGTTTATGTTTTTCATAGCAATTTCATTATTCGTTGAATGCAATTTACAGATAATTTTACAGAGGTTAAACAAAATTGCGGGGACGGAGCAATTGGTTTGCAAGGCGTAATAATAATTCATTATTTTTGCAGCGTTATACATTACTCCATTAAAACGGATTATAATTATGCGTTATATCGTAACATGCCTTATCTTATTCGCCATGCTCATAATGGCGCAGGAAAAACCGATGGGGAAGGTTGGTTTTGATCCGCAGAAAGACCCGCAAAAAGACCTGAATACCGCTATTGTTGAAGCGCAAAAATCAGGTAAAAATATTATTATCGATGTCGGCGGCGAGTGGTGTATTTGGTGCCACCGGCTGCACGAATTTATTGAGTCAACCGAAACCATAAAAAAACTGATTGCCGATAATTATGTCTTCTTTTATGTGAATTACAGCAAAGAGAACAAGAATGAAAAATTCTTGTCGCAATTCCCGAAAGTTGACGGTTATCCGCACCTGTTTGTACTTGATGCAAAAGGAAAATTACTGCACTCGCAGAATACGGGCTTGTTGGAGAAGGATAAAGGATACGATGGCGATAAAATCATCGAGTTCCTGAAAAAATGGGCTCCGGCAAAAAAGAAATAAAATAATTGATACATGAAGGCGGTAAAGAAAAAAATTTTTACTGCCTTTTTTAATTCTATGAATACCACAGCGCGTACTATACAGTTTTATGAAAGCGGCAGCGGGTACCCTTTTGCTGTTGTGAAAGGGAAAGGAGTGTGTAGTGATTTTACGAATCATTTTCATTATTCACTTACCGTGGGCTGCGTACTGAAAGGTACCCGCGCGATACGCCTGGGGCGGGAAATTATTAATTATCACCCGGGCGACCTGTTTATTATTCCGCCTCATCAGGTACATGCTGTTCTTTCCGGTTCACCCGGGCACTCGTATGTAGTGCTGAATTTGCCGCAATACCGGCAGAAGAAAAACTTACCATTCAGGATTAGCAGTAAAGAAACCACTCTCCGCTTCCATCAGCTCGTTGAAACATTATTTTGCAACTCCCCTGACCCACGCGCATGCATCGAAAATTTTCTCGCTATAGTAGAAGATTCACACGGAACACCAATAAATAGTGAGGAAAGTATTACCGCAATGCAGGGGCAATTGATTCAGCAGGCAATAGATATGATACAACAAAATCAGGCAGAGAACCTGTCGTTGCAGGCAATGGCAGAAGCGGCCTGTATGAGCAAGTATCACTTTAGCCGTAAATTCAAAGCGTATACCGGACTCACGCCACATCAGTACCAATTACTCGTACGGCTAAAAGAGGCAGGCCAAATGCTGCGTGCCGGAATCCCGGTTGCGGATATAGCATTCCGGTATGGATTTACCGATGTCAGTCATTTCTACCACCAATTTATTAAACACGCAGGCGTTACACCGGTTACATTTAAAAAGAACCGCCATATTCTGAAATAAGCAATATTCTACAATAATTACATCCCTGTATACGGGTAAATTACCCGCGTATTTTATTTTATAATCAACGGAATATATTTATATGAACAGAGCAGATAAAACAGATTCATTGCAAAATACTATCGGGTCTGAATGGCAGCCACATCCCCGATTTGTTGGTGTGTGGATGAGCGATATTGTTACCGGGCAGCAGACCGGCGGGGCACTGAGCATTCATAAAGTAAAAGTGGAACCCGGCAGAGTGTTACAGACACACGTCCATGAATCGCAAACAGAAATCCATGAGGTAGTGCAGGGTACCGGAGTATGTTCGGTAAGCACAGAAGAGCGCGATTACCGGTCAGGCGTAGTATCTTTGATTCCCGTGAACACGCCGCATGAAGTACATGCCGGCGAAGAAGGAATTCTTCTTACCGCAACATTCTTTCCGGCGTTACGGTAAATCTGTTCAGGGAACGGTTCATTACAACGTCGCGGGTGGTACATGGCATTACTATAACCACGGATAATCTAAGCTCAGCACTTCTACCCGGTATCTGCCATCAGCGGGATTCGATACGCCTGCCGCAATTCTGCCACCGGACTTATTTACCGCATACAAAAAAGGCGGCCTGTACATGGGCCGCCTCGGATTTTAAAAAACGAATTCTTTACAGTGTAATATTAAATTTATTTTCTACGACATTGTATGTGTATCCATGAACAAAATCTTTTCCGGTAAACCCGTGGGTAAATTCTTCTTCAACGAGACTTACCCAGTCACGATCGGTATTATGTCCGAAGTTTTTCACTTTTTCCATCATCTGTTCCTTTGTTCGTACCCAGCTATAATGATGGAACGAGGGCGGCGAAATAAACCTGCCAATCTCGAATTCATAAAAACTACGGTCATGGGTCTGATGCCGGATAGCGCCGCGTTCCATATCGAGTAGAAACCGCAGAAAAGCTTCATTTATCAATAAGGGAGAATTTTCTACGCTCGTACTTTGGTAAACGGGTTCGCGAAAGTACCAGTAGTTTTCAAAGCGTACATTAACGAAATCGAAAACCGCGGTACTCTTCCAAGCGTTAAACACTTCCGGATCCACAATTTCATCGCCGTCAATAAACAGCACGTAATCAACCTGCTGCCGCATTAATTCACTGCCAATAATGCGGGTAAGGTTATGATAGATACTCGTTTGGGGTTTCCCGGTATAAGGCAGGTCGGTTACATGGAAAGTGACCGGCTTATGCATGTTCCTGGAGATAATTTTTTGCAAACCTTCCGAATCATCCGTACCGGTAAATAACTGATTAAACGCGGCAACCACTACAACATCTGCCACCTTCAGTGTATTATCTATACACGCGTCAATAAACGGGCCATCGAGGGCAGAAAAATTTATAATTGCTCCTATCTTACCCGACTGCCCGTACGAAAGATACCGTGAGACAAATTGCTCATTATACAAACTGATAATTTGCCGACTAATGTTTTCATCCAGCGGCGAAAGGGTTTTAGCCTTTATTAAACAGCGTGCCGATTGTACATAGTTTTTCTGGTGCTTATGTAATAACCCAAGGTTAAAATAACAATCCGGGTTTTCTTCAATATCAATACCCTGCTCAAATAACAGTTTAGCCTGCCCGAGATCGCGCAGTTCAAAAGCCAGCATGCCCGCCAGATTAAAAAATTCGGCATACGGCACGCCATCCCGCAGGGCCTTATACGCGGTATCAACAACACCCGCCAAATCCCTGTGTTCAAGAAACCCGATAAAATCATTCGTGAGCGGGTACTCCCGAATATTAACATCTTTCTTTACCATACGCGCTGCCTCCGCGTTTAATTATTTCCTAAACTTTGCCTGCACATACAATCATTATACTTGAGCCGGGGCATTGGATACCGGTTCAGCTTCTTCAGCTGCTTCAAGTGTAAGGGCTTTCCAGCCAAACTGGTTACGTTTTTTATTGTACTCATAAACGCAAATACCGGTTACCTTTTTCTTACCTGCTACACGCTTCACCAATTCGGCAGAAATAAATATTTCATTTACGAAGCCGAATGTATTGGCGTCAGTTTTTGGCGGTAGTTTCAGTTCACCGGTAAATCTCTTACAGAAAGTTTCGGGAGGCATTAAATCGGTCTCGTCAATGCTGGTAGCGCTAAAGCGCTTCTGCCCGTTAACGGTTATTTCTTCAACAACCACTTTAACAGGTGTACCGATAGGCGGCACGTTTGATTCCCGTATTGATTTACCCGGTTTAAACAAGGTAACCTTATCGGAATCGAACTGAACAAACACGCCCTTATCCTCTTCAAAATACGCGGTTATAATGCCTATATGAATACTTGCGTCTTCAAGCAGAACCGAATCGGCAAGCGGCAGATTTGCAAGATACATCTTCACATTGCTTTCGACCGGTTCGGTTTCGGCGAACCATTGGCTTTCCATCAGGAGAGCAATATCTTTCGCGAACGGAGTATCTGTCAGCTTACGCACTTTAGCGATTAACAGCAGCTCGGCCTTTGCCTCGGCATAACGCTCCTGGGCAACCAACGCCCGAACCAATTCTTCGCGCACACCGGCAAGTAAATGTTCTTCAACCGGATAGGATAAGGCTTTACATAAGCAGGCTACGTGCATCGCCGGATTTTCTTCCATTAACGAAGTGCCATAAGCAGCCCAAGCCCAATATTGCGCCCGTTGTTTCAGAAGCACCTCTTTCAAACAGGTTTTCGCTTCGGCGTACCTGCCAAGGCTTGTCAGCAGCTTTCCACGATGATAGAGCAGCCACAATTCGCCCGGCATTTTGCTTTTTATATAATCAATACTGTTCAGCAGCCATTCGGCGGCATCCCGGTTCTGTTCTTTCTCTATCATTTTTGCCGATTTAATAAAAATCTGCTCCGCAAGCGGGTTAAATTTTCGGCCGTCTTTATAATATTCCTGAAAATCAATTTCCTGTAAAGATTCGAACCCGAACTTCAGGAAGAAATCCATGAACCACTCACTCTGATCCCCCGAGAGTTTATTGGTCATGTATAACATTGCCGAATGCAGCGTGGATGGAGTCGGGACATTTAATTTAATGTAATAATTGATAAACTCCGGAATAGCACCGGCGTATTGCCTGCGCAGCCATTCATCGGAGCCGATTATTTTAAATAAGGTAAATATAAACCAGCCAATCGCGGTTGTAAGGGCTTCACTCTTATCACTCATTCGTATCAGCTCTTTTAATACCGGTATTGCAAGGTGAACATTCTGATAATCAATCCATATCTTCACCAGTTTTTGCAGATTTTTTAAATACTCGGCAATCACTTCATCGGAGGCACCCTGTTCAATTTGCGCCTTGAGTGTGTTAAGCTGCTCTTTTAATTGTGATAATTCTTCCTGTGTCAGTTCAGTTAATTCTGTTGCCATGCAGTTTATTCAATTTGCTAAATCATGTTTAAATAAACCAATATAATAATCAAAATTAACTAAATAACAAGCAGAAGACCGACTGATTGTTATATGGGAGAAATTTCCGAAGGAGGCGTTTCCTGGTATTTGCCGGGCCCTTTATTGCCCCTGCGATCGCTAATTTTATCAAAGGTTGCCGATAATCTATACGGGTATTCATCCTGGAAATAATGGATTTTCCTATACAAAAAAAAAGGCATACCCGGTGAAGATTAACCCGACCGGGATATGCCTTAAATAGATATCTTAAATTGTATTAACGAAAGATTTTCGAGAGTTTTGCATCAACTACACGAAACTCGGTCTTCCAAAATGCTTTTGCTTCACTCGCGCTGTAATAGCCGGTTGCTTCCGTACCATTCCAGCCGGTTGCAAGTACTTGATTCCAATTAGGCGAACCGGAAACATTATATGCCCATTCTCCTTCTTTTGGCACTACCGGATCAATTTTAATATATGCGGTATTTCCCGCGGGTGTTTCTACTGTCAACCATAGAACTACATCGTAAGATAACTTGGAAACGGTTTTACTTTCCCATCGAAATGACCCATTTACCACGGGCTCGCCCATCATTTGGGATAAATTATACCGTACGTCGATTCTGTGTATTGCGCCCTGATCCCAAACAGTCAATTCGCCTTTTCCCGGCCCATTTGCAAATGCAAGGCTGGATATAAGTAAAAATGCTACAGTGAATAAGTAATATGTGTGCCTCATGTTCGATCCTTTCTGTATATGTTGTGTATCCCGCGATATGTATTCATTCCTCTTTCAGGGAAAAATACCCGCGTGTTTTTAGAGTGACCGATTATATAACAGGCAGCTAATAGGTGTTAGCCCCCTCTCGTTATGGGTGTACAATTTAACGGACTGAAATGAACTTCTACTCAGTGGCAGGGCAAAAAAGAATTTTATTGTTTATGGCAGAAATTACTAAATACTTTGACACTTCTCCAAATATTTTGCTGTGAGAAATTCCACATCTGTATCGGAAATCCAAATAATTCGCACAACCGGATATACCAGGTGTTCCCACATGCCAGGATTAGCAGTTATTATATCTGTACTATATTATACAGAATAACCAATACAGAAACCAGATAGAGAAGTACCGTTGCGATCATGGGAAAATCGTGCATCATAATTTCGGTGGTGTTTTCACCCTGATCGTATTTATACACGAGATACATGTAGCGGAAAATACCAAACACAACAAAAGGAGTGGTGTAAACAAGCCGGTCTGTATGAAATATTTCAATTGTCCGTTGCGCGGTTGTGTAAAGGGCATAGCAAATAATAACAGCAGCAGCCGTTACGTTTGCCATTTGATCGGTGAAAGCTACGGTGTACTTTTCCAGTACTTTCCGTGATGATTTGTGTCCTTCTCCCAGAAGCACCAGTTCAGAACGACGCTTCATAACGCCAAGGAATAAAGAAATAAACATCGTGGTAAGAATAAGCCAGCTGGAGGTTAGTACGCCAATTGCAAAAGCCCCGGCGAACACACGCAGCATAAAACCACCGGCAATACAAAATATATCAAGCAATACTACATGCTTGGCGTAAAATGAATAAAATACATTAAGCAAAAAGAATATGCCCATAGCAACCATAAAACGCACGGGCATGAATGCGGCAATACCAGCCGCAGCAGCTATGAGAAGCACGAGCACGAAAACTCCGTCGCCGAGTTGCAGAGCACCCGAGGCCAGCGGCCTGTTCTTTTTAACAGGATGCATCTTGTCGGAATCACGATCCACGATATCATTCAGAACATAGACAGCACTGGAAATAAAACAAAAGGATAGAACGGCAAGAAGCGCGCTGCGCGTGTATCCCATTTCAAATACGTGCTGCGAAAAGATAAGAGGCACGAGAACAAAACAATTTTTAATCCATTGCGGCACTCTTATCAGACGCACTATCGATCGTATTTTCATACCTGTACCCGTTATTCCATTACCCGGCACGCCGTGCTGTAAGCGGCCGATTCGTCTTTATAATTGTGTAAAAATAACAATGCTGCCCCGAACCGAATTCCGGGGCAGCATTATATAAAACTGTTACCCGATTACTTCAAAACCGGTGTATTTGTGTAAAGCCTTTGGTACAACAATTTTTCCTTCCGGAGTCATGTTGTTTTCAAGCATTGAAACCATTAAACGGCTGGTAGCCAAACCGCTGCCGTTCAAGGTATGAATGAACTCTAACTTTTTCGTTTCTTCTTTCCGATAACGAATATTGGCCCGGCGAGCCTGAAATGCTTCGAAGTTACTGCACGATGAAGCCTCAAGCCAACGGCCTTCTGCCGGTGACCATGTTTCTATATCATAGCACTTCGCGGCAGAAAAACTTAAATCGCCCGAACAAAGCATTAATATTCTATACGGTATATTTAAGGCCTGTAAGATATCTTCTGCATCACGTACCAATCCTTCAAGCTCTTCAAAGCTGTTTTCCGGTTTGGCAAACTTTACCATCTCAACTTTATTGAACTGGTGTACGCGCAAAAAGCCTTTTGATTCTTTACCATACGAACCTGCCTCGCGTCTGAAGCATGCTGAGTACCCGACATATTTAATCGGCAACTGTGCTTCGTTCAGAACTTCATCACGGTGGATATTGGTAATTGGCACTTCTGCTGTTGGCACCAGATACAGCCCATCACGCTCGGCCCAGTACATATCATCCTGCATTTTAGGCAGTTGCCCCGTACCACGCATTGACTCTTTATTTACCAAAAACGGAGGGAAGATTTCTGAGTAACCATGATGCTGCAAATGGAAATCGAGCATAAAATTAATAAGCGAACGTTCAAGGGTTGCACCTTTACCTTTGTAAAGCGGAAACCCCGATCCGGATAATTTCGTAGCTCTTTCGAAATCAAGAATATCCAGCTTTTTACCTAACTGCACGTGATCTATCTGGTACTCAGGTTTTTCAAAAGAAAAACCTTCCGGCAGCCACCTGCGCACTTCAACATTATCATCGGCCGATTTTCCTACCGGCACCGATTCATGCGCGAGGTTCGGAATGGAAAGTAATATTGTTTCAAGGTCTTCCTCAATCACCCGCAATTTGCTGTCATTCTCGGTAATTTCATCAGAGACCCGTTTCATTTCCGCAATAATTGCCGAGGCATCTTCACCGTTTTTCTTCAGAACACCAACCTGCATTGAAGCCTGATTTCTTCTGGCTTTTAATTCGTCGGTTTCAAGTATCAACTTGCGGCGGTTCTCATCTAACTGTAATATTTCATCTACCCGGTCACGTTCATTTTTATTGGCCAGGCCCTGACGGACAAAGTCCGGATTGTCACGCACTAATTTTATGTCAAACATATATTCTGCTTTAACTTTTAATAAATAAATTTTCTGTTTCTAATACCATTGCAACAAATGTTGAGCATGGCTATTTAACAAGAAGGTTCAGGATTTTATTCTTCACGAATATTTCCTTGAACAAATCTTTTCCTTCAATGTGCTTTCTTACACTTTCCTGGGCCAACGCCTGAGCCTTCACTGTTTCCAGATCGGCATCCTTGGCTGCCAGAATAGTGCCGCGCAACTTGCCATTCACCTGCACTGCTATATTAACACTGTCTTCTACAAGCGCAACCGGGTCAGCAGTAAACCATACCGGCTCGGCGAATAACGATTTTTCCTTGCCGATAATTTCCCAGCATTCCTCTGCGAAATGAGGAGCAAGCGGAGCAAGCATGCAAATATAACGCTCAAGTACGTATGCCTGCAGATCGGCATTACATGCAGCCAGGCTTCGACCCATTTCATTCAACAATTCCATTAACGCGGCAATTGCCGTATTAAAACGGATATTATCAATATCACCATTGTATTTATCGAATGTCTGGTTAACCTTCCGGTACAATGTTTTCTCTGCATCAGTCAGGTTTTCCAATGCAAATTTTTCCGGGATGGTCACAGATTTTATAATGCCGGGGTACTTCTGTATTAATTCATACGAACGAAGCAGGAATCGGTCAGTACCGGTTATACCCTTATCGCTCCAGTCACCTCCCATTTCATAGGGACCCATAAACATCAGGTACATGCGGAAAACATCTGAGCCATAATTCACGATAAACTCATCCGGGTTTACTACGTTGCCTTTTGATTTTGACATCTTCGCGCCCTGATTGGTAATTGTACCCTGATGCACCAAGGTCTGGAATGGTTCATCGCATTTGGCCATACCGATATCACGAAGGAACTTATGGATGAAGCGGGCGTATAACAAATGCATAGTTGCGTGTTCTGCACCGCCGATATACATATCAACCGGCGCCCAGTTATTACCACGTTCAACATCAAACATGGCATCATTAATTTTTGGATTCAGGTAACGGAAATAATACCACGATGAATCGACAAAGGTATCCATTGTATCAGGATCACGCTTTGCCTCGCCGCCGCATTTAGGACAGCTGGTATTAATAAATTCGTGACACGAAGCCAGCGGGGATTCGCCCGTTGGTTTAAACTCTACATTATATGGTAACTCTACCGGTAACGACTCAATAGGAACGGGCACTTCACCGCACGTCGGGCAGTGAACAATCGGTATTGGCGTACCCCAATACCGTTGACGCGAGATCAGCCAGTCACGCAGCCGGTAATTAATTTTCTTCTGACCAACCGAGCGTTCGCTTAACCAGTTAATTATCACTTCTTTAAACTCATCGCTTTGCAAACCGTTAAACTCACCGGAGTTAACCATTGTACCAACTTCCGTGTACGCCGCGGTTAATTCACTATCCGCATCTGTACCCGGCTCAACTATCACTTTTCTAATGGGCAGGTTAAATTTCTGCGCGAATTCAAAATCGCGTTCATCGTGTGCAGGCACTGCCATAACACAGCCGGTACCATAGGTAAGCAGCACGTAATCGCTAATCATAATCGGCACACGTTCATTATTCACAGGATTTATAGCATACGCGCCAATAGCCACACCGGTTTTTTCTTTGGTGGTTGAAGTACGTTCAATTTCGGTTAACGCTTTAATAGAATCGCGGTAACGTGCAATCTCTTCAGCCCGTGCCGGGTCTGCCAGTTTATCAACCAGCGGGTGTTCCGGTGCAAGAGTCATGTATGTAACACCAAACAGCGTATCGGGACGGGTAGTAAAAACAGTAATTACCTCATCGCTTCCTTCAACAGTAAACTGTACTTCAGCGCCGGTACTCTTACCGATCCAGTTTCTCTGCATCAGCTTTGTCTTTTCGGGCCATTTAATAGTATCGAGCCCTGCAAGCAGTTCTTCGGCATACGATGTAATTTTAAAGAACCATTGGGTAAGATTTTTTTGCACTACAATGTTGCCGCAGCGTTCACAGTTGCCATCACCAAGTACCTGTTCATTAGCCAATACAGTCTGGCAGCCGGTGCACCAGTTTACCGGGGCATTTTTCCGATAGGCAAGGCCTTTTTCATATAATTTCAAAAACAACCATTGGTTCCACCGGTAATACTCCGGAACACAGGTCATTAACTCTGCATCCCAATCATACATGCAGCCAATGCGTTTTAATTGCGCACGGATATCCTCAATGTTTTTCATCGTGCTATCGTAGGGATGAATGCCCGTTTTTACGGCGTAGTTTTCGGCAGGTAACCCGAATGCATCATACCCCATGGGAGCGAATACGTTATGCCCCTGCAAGCGTTTAAAACGCGCGTAGGTATCAGCCGGCCCGTAGTTATACCAGTGGCCGCAATGAAGTTTCGCACCTGAAGGATAGATAAACATAACGAGTGAATACAGTTTCTTATCCGGGTTCGACATATCGGTTTTAAATACTTTATTGTCTTCCCAGAATTTCTGCCATTTAGCTTCGATTTCTTGATGAGGATAGCGCATAATATAATTCTTGTTCTATAAAATTGACATATCCTGCAAAATTACCGAAAATCTTTACAGAATCAAAGATTACTGAGGTGTAAATTCGGGGCATGCCATGGGAATTAAGCAGCTATTATAGCAGTGGGTAATAATTTTAGGAAGGTAACTCGTATAAACACCTGTACAAAGAATCGAACGAGGTAATTTGCTTTTCCGCCCCCGAACCATAAATCACTCCCCCATTACACGGTGTGAACAAGAAAATAGCATTATTACATAATATACTTCATCAGCCATTTATGCATGGGCAGCATGGCTTTAAAGTGCTTAAAACAAAACTCGGCAAAATCGGTAGTGGTAATGGTGCTCATGTCATCTCCCTCAAAATATCCGTGAATACCATCATGCAACAGGTATTCGGCATACGGTGACCCGGGGTCATAGTCACGGGGAATCTTCTTAAATTTTTTACCGCCAATTACATACTGGCCGTTCTTCGTAAGCTTTTTGCATATCGCGTGCAATTCAGCCCCGCTCACCGGATCAACAACGGCATCCCTATAGGCTTTCATCTGCTCTTTTGTGAACATGTAAATTCCGCAGCCTAAAAACCACTTTTTCGGCTCAATATGAACATAAAACCCGGTTGCCTCCATCTTTTTACCACTGCCTTCCCAGAAGTACATACCCAGGTTCGTTTTATAGGGCGATTTATCTTTACTAAAGCGAACATCCCGGTGCAGGCGGAAGATTGATTTATCGATTTTAGGTATGGCGTGAATATCGGGGGCTATGGTCTCGAGCATATCGCCCAATTCCAACACGAACTGCGTGGCAGGTACCAGAAAGTCCAACTCATAATCATCCCTATGAGCTTCAAACCATTCACGTGAATTGTTTTTACCAAGCTTCCGTAAATATTGGATAGTCTGATCGGGGAAAGTTGCTACTTTGGTAACCGCCATGGAATACTCCCTGTTTTACAATAGTATTTATATTAGAATTTCAGGTGTTTTACCGTAATTCCGTTATTTATCAGTTCACGTAACGCTGCAATGCCTATTTCCAAATGCTGATCAGCGAATTGCCTTGTTACTTTCTTATCGCTGGCTTCGGTTTTAACCCCGTCAGGTGTCATTGGCTGGTCCGAGACCAACAGTAATGCGCCGGAAGGTATTTTATTATAAAAGCCGGTAATAAATATGGTTGCTGTTTCCATATCTATAGCCATGCAACGCATCAACTCTAATTTCTCTTTAAATTCATCATCATGTTCCCAAACCCGGCGGTTCGTAGTAAATACGGTTCCGGTCCAGTAATCCTGTTTAAAATTTCTAATGGTGGTAGAAATTGCTTTCTGCAGGTTGAATGCCGGCAGAGCAGGCACTTCGGGCGGGAAATAATCATTTGACGTACCATCACCGCGGATGGCTGCTATTGGCAATATAAGGCTGCCAAGTTTATTAATACGCTTCAGGCCGCCGCATTTACCTAAAAACAGGCATGCTTTAGGCGAAATTGCCGTCAGCAGGTCCATAATAGTTGCGGCATTGGCGCTGCCCATACCAAAATTGATAATCGTAATTCCTTCAGCGGTAGCATTCGGCATGGAGCGGTCTGTTCCTAATACAGGAACATTGAATTTTTCCGCGAATTTATACACGTAATCGTTAAAGTTCACCAGAAGTATATACTTCCCGAACTCGTTGAGTTGTTTTCCGGTATAACGCGGTAACCAGTTTGATACAATTTGACTTTTTGTTTTCATATATATAAGTTATAAAAATATTGGGTTTCAAAATTAGGTAAACCGCAACTATTTAAAAAATATTTTATTTTACCCCGGTGCCGCCGCCGTACAAAAATGAAATCTTTTTCTTAGTTTTACAGTGAGTTTTTACTAATTCTTTTACCAAAGAAAGGCAGTATTATGTTAAAACCGAAACTTGAAGGGGCACTGAATCTACAGTTGAATAAAGAGTTTTACTCTTCATACCTGTATCTTTCAATGGCAGCATATTTCGAAGGTATTAATCTGGCCGGCTTCGCCAACTGGATGCGCGTGCAAACCCAGGAAGAATATGCCCATGCAATGAAGTTTTTTGATTATATCGTTCAAAAAGGCGGTAAAGCCACTCTTGAAGTAATTGCAAAACCCGAAAATAGCTGGGATTCTCCGCTTGCAGTTTATGAAGCTACCTATGAACATGAAAAATTCGTAACACAGTCTATTGATGATCTCGTGAATCTCGCCTACGATGAACGAGACCATGCCACTATCGGCTTCCTCCAGTGGTTTGTTACCGAACAGGTTGAAGAAGAGGCGAATGTTACCAAGTTAATTGATGAATTAAAGATGGTTGCCGATAACAAAACCGGACTCTTTATGCTCGATCGGGAACTTGCTACACGCGTATTTACGCCGCCACCGGCAAACAACGCGTAATTTATATTTACTTTATTCTATGCTAACGGTAACAGTTCCCCTGTTACCGTTTTTTATTTGCCCAATCCCCACTACTTTCAACCGGGTTTTTATCATCATTCTTTTGTATTTTATACGTTCTGATATTTCATTACAAGAGAATTTACCTATTAGAATAAGGAATAAATTACCATGAATGCTTCCGTAGAAATTAGCCTTTATCCCCTTCACCAAAATTTCATTTCGGTTATTAAAGATTTTATTGCACGCCTCCATACCTACCCGGAATTAAAGGTAGAAACGCACACGATGAGCACCCAGATTTTTGGTAACTATGAAACCATTATGCGGGTAATAACCGTAGAGCTGCAACCGGTATATGAAAGCAACAAAGCCGTTGCAGTTGTTAAAATTATCGGTAAACCTGAAGTAATTTAATCGCAGTTTTCAACAGGAATACAGAATATGAATCGCCCTATTTACATTATATCATTACTAATTTGTATTGCAACAGGTTACCTTATGGCTGAAAATACAACAAAACCCAACCTAATGCCCTGGCCCCGGTCGGTAACACTTACCGGAAACAATTATACTATTACAAAAGATTTTTCATTTGCCCTGAAAGGTCCTGCAAGTCAGCGGCTTAATGATTATTCCGCGCGCTTCCTGCGCAGGCTCGCGGGGCGCACCGGTTTGTTTCTCGTTCAAAAATATGTATCACCCGATTCGGTAATCGCAAATCCGGTACTTACAGCCACGTACGACTCAATCGCGCCGCTCTCTATTTCCATGAACGAAAGCTATACACTTTCGGTAAAAGCATCCGGCATACAATTACACGCGGTATCCGATATTGGCATTATGCGCGGCCTGGAAACGCTTTTGCAGTTATTCACTGCCGTTAATAAGGAATTCATCTTTACCGGCGCAGAAATATCCGACTTTCCACGGTTCACGTGGCGCGGCCTTATGATTGATTGCAGCAGGCACTTTATGCCTGTAAGCGTACTAAAACGAAATATTGACGGTATGGCCGCGGTGAAGTTAAACGTTTTCCACTGGCACCTTACCGACGACCAGGGTTTCCGTGTTGAATGTAAGTCGTTCCCCGCCCTGCACGAAAAAGGATCCGATGGTAACTATTTTACTCACGAACAGGTACGCGAGGTAATAGCATACGCCAATGCCCGTGGAATTCGTGTCGTTCCGGAATTTGATATACCCGGGCATACAACAAGCTGGGTTGTTTCTTTCCCGGAATTTGCTTCTGCCCCCGGCCCCTACCAGATAGAACGGAAATGGGGAGTCTTTAATCCCACGCTCAATCCCGTTAATGAAGATTTGTACGTATTCTTCGATAAGTTTTTTGCCGAAATGCGCGAACTCTTTAATGATGCATATATTCATATCGGGGGCGATGAAAATAACGGCAAACAATGGAACAATAATCAGCAGATAAAGGATTTTATTACAGCCAATAATTTAAAAGACAACCACGGACTGCAAACATGGTTCAGCAAACGGATTCAGCAATTACTCGTGAAGCATAATTTCATTATGATGGGGTGGGATGAAATTTTGCATCCGGACCTGCCGAAAAATATTGTCGTCCATTCCTGGCGAGGTATGAAGTACCTGGAAAACGCGGCTAAGCAGGGCTATATGACGGTGCTTTCGAATGGCTACTATATTGATCTTTGTTACCATGCTTCTACTCATTACCTGGTTGACCCCGCGCCCGATAGTCTCAATCTGTCACCCGCAGAACAGAAGAATATTCTGGGCGGTGAAGCTACCATGTGGGCAGAATTGATTACACCCGAAACCATCGATTCCCGTATCTGGCCGCGAACTGCCGCGATAGCCGAACGTTTCTGGTCAGCAAAAGAAATTCGGGACGTGAATGATATGTACAAAAGGCTCTTGCCTGTCAGCCTTCGACTGGAAGAACTGGGATTGCTGCATTACGCCAATAGGGATATGATGATGCGAAGGGTTACCAATGGCCAGCCAACCGATGCCCTGTCATTGCTCGTCGGCATACTTGAGCCAATAAAAGGCTATACACGACATCATGAAAAACAATCCTTCATTACTATTTCACCGTATACCCGGCTGGCGGATATCTGCGCTCCTGAATCAGACTTCGGGCGCGAATTTGCCTATACAGTAGAAAAATATTTAAGCGGGAACTTACAGGCGGCAGCGGAATTGCCGCGCATGCTTGCAGCATTTGAAGAGATCCCCGATATTCTGGCTCTGCAGGCAGAACAGGCACCAATGCTAAACGAAATATTACCCGCTGCAGATAATATGAAGGCCCTGGCGAAATTACTGCACCAATTTATGCACGATAAGAAGGCCCCGGCCGAAGCAAAAGACATCATTGAAAAAGCACGGAAACCCGTTGCAGAAACCACTCCCGCTATTCTTGAAAGCATGGAAAAGCTTCTTAATCTCACTCGTTAATATTCAGCCAGGCGCGGCCGTGTTCTCAGGCCGCGCCTGCAATATTTAGCCCCTGCCTGAGATATTTACCGTAATACTAAATGGCACATCAAGCATCTTCCGAACTTCCGTGTCGAATTGAGTACCATCAATTCCCTTAAATTTCAGACAATCGGGAATGTATACTTTCCTGAGCAAAGTATAGTAGTTAAAATCGTCGGGGGACTTATGCCTGAATAAGAACAAGGGAATAATAACCGATTCACCGGGATTCATTTCTCCCAGTCTAAAAACTGTTACCGTCTTCTGCCTGCTGCCGAACATTCCCGTAATGTCTGAACAATACGAGAAACCATCCTGCTTCCGCGCGGTGTACTGACCGGTAACAAACTCTACATCACTCGCCTTGCTGCCCCCGCCTTGTTTCACCATAATTACCATAATAGATACATCTTCCTGCGGTATATCTTCATCAACTCCCAAAACATCGTTCTTCAGAAACCGCGAGCACCGCAGGGGATGGCTTTCGACCAGCTTGTTTTTCTTCAGTACCTCCGGCGCACCCGATACAAACATTTTATAAGTAAAAACATCCATATCATAGTAAGCCACTTCAAATGATGGATATTTTTGACGTAACTCCAGTTCTTTTAATTTGGCCTCCGTTGAATCGCGTGCAGCCGAAATTTTGGCGCTAACCTCTTTATCTTTTCTGCCAACATTAAACTGGTAAAAGTTAAAATACAAAGAAGTGATAGCGATCAGCCCTGGAATTGCAATTTTCCAAAATTCAGGATTTTTTAAAATTTTGAACATGGCGAGCCCCCTATTTATGATAGCAAGAAAATACTCAACCGTAATGTAAAATCAAATACTTTATTTCTACTCATTTTGCCTGCTATAATAAAGGAAACGCATTACGGCAAATCTTTGTCATAAAACCACCAACCCGAAATAGCATAACCACATTTTATTACTCGGGTTGGGATATGGAGTATTTACATATTACTGTTTATTCTTCTTTTCCTTAGATGTCAGAAAATACTCCACCTTAATCGAATGAGTAAGTTTGCAAGTAAAATGAGTAGTGAGAATAATTACAAAGCTTGTTTTTAATGAAGTATAAACAGACTACTTCCCTGAATGAGAGGAGCCGTGCAGTTACGAACTCTCGTGTTTAATATTTATACAAGCCACCAACTTATATAAATACCTCTCATTTAACGTGCTGTCGATTGCCAGATGGCCGACTGGCGACCACGTAGAAAACGCACAAAACCAACGGCTAAAGCATAATTGGTAAGCATAAAGAAAAATGGCAACGTAAATAACCTGATTTTTATTTTGTACAATGATAAAATCCAACCTATAAGCGCTGCTAAATAAAAACCCGTTTGGCAAATCAATAACCAGTATATGAGCGAATTTTCCTGAAAGCTAATGAGTGACGATATGAAAAGCACAATCAACAGGTGGGGTTGAAACCACCTGATTATTTTATGACTAATAAATGCATAAGGGATAAATATATTTTTCTTAAAAAATAGGTTATAGAAATGAGTAATTGTCTGATAGTTCGTAGCCGCAAAACGTATTTTCCGTTTGTACTCTATCTCGATATTTTTACCGGTATCCTCAAATGCGGTAGCATTTTCACAATAAATAAAATCTTTATTTTGTGATAACACTGCCAAAGATACATAAAGATCGTCTGTAACAGCTTTATCTAAAGGTATTGGACGATACAGATTTTTTCTGATAGAGTATATTCCTCCGTTAGCACCAATTAAAATTCGCATCTTTCCTTCAGCATTTTTCAGAAAACTTTCAAGCTGCCAATAAGACTTTTCTTCAACGCTCTCTCCGGCTCTGACTCGCTGATCTGATAAGATCAACTTACCGCATACTCCACCAATTTTTTCGTTAGAAAAGCTCTCGCCGAGTCGCTTTAAAGCATCCTTGCTGAATTCGGTATTTGCGTCAGTAAATACAATAATTTCATTTTGCGCCTCCCTAACCAAATCATTCAATATGGCAGCTTTCCCCCTACGGTTATCAAAAACAAAGACTCGTAAATTAGAGTATTTCTTTTCAGCTTCAAGTAAAATAGCATTGGTTCCATCGCTAGATTTGTCCGATCCAATTAGAATTTCGATTCTCCCCATATCATAATCTGATTCCATTATATTTGCGATTCTTTCTGCGATCACTTTCTCTTCATTATAAGCGGCAATAACCACAGAGATTGTAGGCTGATAGGTACTTTTTGGGGTGTCTGGAAAAAAAATACTAAGGAACTTGATAATAATAATATAAAAAACATTCGTATGTAATAACAAAAGAAAAGATATTACTACGAAATATTCTGAAACGCTATGCATTATAATCCCATTTTTCAAATACTTAATTTAAAGCTATCCGGGTTCTGACCATCTTTACATTGAATTCGCAAATTACGGAAAGATTTTCAGAATTCATCCCTGTAAAATAGGGATCTTAAATGAGATGTTCTCAATAAACGTTATAGAGAATTGCCGGGAAATCAACAAGCTTCTACAAAAACAACCCGGATCTGATATCTGACTGCAGCCTTAAAAACACCTGTATATAAAAGGAATGTTAAGTCTCAAACTCACAAAGGCAAACAAACACCGTTTACTTCCATAACTTAAAGCACCAAATGTACCGCGATAGTAGAAAAATAATTCTACTTTACGCACCGACAAGCTATTGGCAAATGGTTAGACACCGTAAACATCCTTTTATCGCAAGAGCACCCATTGGGTAAAAATACAAATAATAAGGATACTACGATCTAATTTACTGCCCCATGAGATACTACCGTGTAATTTTCGGACAATTACTAAACGCTCATAACGGGTACAAGAACTATTAAAAATTCACCGTCAGGTGTAGATACGTTTGGGAGCCCTGCATACTTACCGAAGGGAAAAATACCACTTTCTCCTTCCCTTTTAGTGCATGTTCAGGAAATAGCTGGTCGTCCAGAACGTGAATATACAGCGATGAGAAAAGGATGTTACCGCAAATAGCCACACCAACCGCCAAATTCTGCCCGAAATTATGAGTCCCATCCGTAGCATTTGCCAGGGCTAGCCCCACAGTTGTGCCAACAGCGCCCGCGGCCATAGTACAAAACAGATTAGGCCGCCAGTCATCGGCGCGCGCGCCATAATACACACCTAATGAACCGCCAACAGAATATCCGGTTACACCCCCAACTACCATCCCAACCAAGCCATCACCTAACTGCATTGACTCTTTACTTGCCGGAGCGTGATTATTAACTGCTCTGTCTATCGCGAAACCAACTATTCCCCCTCCAAATCCAAGTACGCAATCGCCTACTGCTCCATAACCAATTTCTCGAAGAACTGTTCCTGTATTGAATTTTCTTTCAGCGGAAAATGAAGAATCGGTACGTGTTACAGTAGGGGCAGCCTGACCAAATACTACCGGGGTAAAACAAAACACACTAATGAAGAGCCAGATGATCTTTCTCATATTTTCCCTTGCTTTAGTTATGATCATTTTTTCTCACGAACTTCAGAATAAATCCGGTCGGATTTACTTCGTTCGGAATTAGATGCATAAATCAGTTGAAATTGTACGGCACACGAGTATTACAAAAATGCAATTCTGTAATACTGAAATTAACGGTATTTATAATAAACATTTTTTTGAAGCGAACAAATACAATTATCCTGATATCACTTCATCGTCCCAAATAAAAGGTTACGGCACATCAATGGGGAGATATTATACGAAGAGCAGAGGCCGACTCATGAAATACCAATAGACAATTAATTGAGTTAATTACCCGAAAAGTTTTTCATAAGACAGCCTCCGCAGAGAGGGGGAAAGGTTGAAGAAACTCTTAACAATCTATACAGCGATGCTGCTGTGCAATTATATTACGCTGCGAATATCCGGCCATTTTGCATTATTGCTATCCCGGCCGCTTTTCCGCCTTTTAATAAACTTAATGCCGTTTTTTTTACCGGGCCCGATTGTTCGGCAGGCAGAAGATGATTGACAGTGACACCAATATTTTCATCCGGGAAACCGGACTGGTCCAAAATACCCACTACTTCTTCAATCATATCGCGTGAACCGCTAACGACTGCAATCGTATCTTCTGCCCACTGTACATTATTACGAACTAAATCGCTAACCGAACCAGTATACCCTTTCCATCTGTTTACCGGTTCAACACTCTCAACTGCAAGCAATACTTCTACTCCGGGAGTTTCGAGCCAGTCGGCCAAATCGCGTTTATACACCATTTCGGCAACTGAATTGGCACCATAAATAATAGTTACTTTTTTATCGATATCCGCCAGTTCAATAATCGACCGGATCAGCCCGCGCAATGAAACTAAGCCTGAGCCACTCGCTATGAAAATTACGTTCTTATGCTGCATCTCACCTACTAGGAAATGGCTCCCAATCGGTCCGGTTAACCCGAGAATATCGCCCTGGCGGACTTTGGAAATCGGGGCCTCTTCTACCAAACCACTGAAAATATATGAGAACTCAAGAGTACCCGTCTGTTCAGGTGCTGAACTAATACATGCCTGAAAATTACCTAAACCAAATATCGCGAATTCAGCAAGCTGCCCCGGCCGAAATGCAAATTCAGAACCAACGCTCTTATCCAGTAGTTCTACTCTGAATGTTTTCACCGAATTGTTTTCTTCTATTACATCGGTTACTTTTACAAGTGCTGTGTTTGTTGTTGCACGATTCATGGTTTAGTCTTTCATTGTTTACCTAAAGCAGGCAAGTAGTATGCCAATATCAAAAACCGCGAATTTAGCTCATTTTGGGCATTTTTTGAGGATAAGATTAGATGACAGGCACGATGTTTTTTCGCCCCCGCGAAATTTTTTCGCCCCCCGGGGCAAGATGAAGCGGATTTACAAGTTACGGGGCGGGCGCGAATACTGTTTTGGCAATTTCCGAAACCGTCTGTTCGATAAAACGTACCGCAGGCGACTCGGGTTTATCTTTAAGGAATATTTGCTGGTGCATAATTGCATCATATATGTCAGTATGCTGGGGAATGAGTCCCGCGAGCGGGATGTTTTCGCCAACAAAATGCTTCAATGCGCTGTTCAGGTTCACGAATGCAGTTTTTCCCTCTTCAACTGTCCGGCATCGATTAATTATAGCCAACCTATTCGGGACCTGTAGTAACTGCCCTATTGCCTTTGCCATAACATATCCGTCCATAACCGATGTAGGCTCCGGGTTGGTAACAATTACCTGCGTTGTTGTCATTCGTATCAGATCTTCCTGAATTCCTGCCGAAGTATCAAGGATGATCGCCTTATAATGCCCCGCGTAACGGGCAAAAGCGCTTTGAAGTATCTGATAATGGGAATCGCGCAATTCAAATGGTTCATCCGGACTACCGTAAATACAATACAGGCCCGGAATTACTTCAGATACGATATCCTCAAACAATGCAGTACCCTGTAAAAAATTGCCAATGCTCATATCGGCAAAAACATTGTTCATGATATGTAAATTGGGGTTCTGGAAATTAGCATCCACCAGTAAAACCGGAATGCCCGCGCCCGCTAACGCGAAAGCCGTTTGCTGCGCAAGGAATGTTTTACCCGTTCCGCCTTTACCGGAGAAAAAACCAATGACCGGCAGAGCCGCTGAGATACCGGCAGATCTGCCGAGCCGGGCCAGATAAGCTGCCCGTTCTGCCTGACCGATCATGCTGCAACAACTTTACCACTGTAAATAATATTTGCTATATGTTCAGATTCTGCCGCGATTATATCATCGGGAATCACCTGCCCGTTGGTTAGGTATTTTATCGGGGTGCCATGCTTATATACTACATTCAGCAGGTTACCATACGTTACCGCTTCATCCAACTTCGTGAAGATGAGTCCGGTATAATTAAAAACTGCAAATTTCTTCGCGGTATCCAGAAGCGTGGATGTAGCCGCCGTTGCGCTTAATACCAATATAGTTTCGGCTACGTTAACGGTTGAAAGAACCGATTTCATTTCCTGTAAATGCCGTGCATTGTTTTGGCTTCTTCCGGCAGTATCTAAAAATATTATATCCTTGTTTCTAAATTTATGAACCAGTCCCGGTAAGTCTTTTGCTTCGTAAGCCACCAGAAAATCTATATCACTAATTTCCGAAAAAATCTTTAGTTGATCTATGGCACCAAGCCGGTACGTATCAACAGAAATAAGCCCTATATCCAACTTATGCAGTAATTTCGAAATTACCGCCAGTTTGGCTATGCACGTAGTCTTGCCAACACCGGTGGGTCCTACAACGGATATTACTTTACCGCTTTTTCGTTTATTAATTTCGAAACCGGAACATGGGATCATTGTTGCCAAAGCCGAAGTTATTGCGCTATCAATATCAGAGGGTTTTAAGAACGGTACATTCGCCGTTAATTGACTCATCAGCTGATTAACAATAACAGGCTGAATATCCTTTTCCAACAGCCCCTGCTTCACATTTTCCAGCAAAAACGATGAGGCGCCTCCCGCTCGTTTCGGCTCTTTTCTGGCCAATTCCGGCACATCAGCAGAAAGAGGGGGCATATTCTTAATAGGCGGTACAGGCTTCTGCAAAGGCGGCATCATTGGCTTCTGTTGTAAGCCCGCTGCCGGCGCGGTTGGTTTAGCAGTTGCAGAAGTTTCTTTCGACTTGCCTTTACCTGCACCTTCCTGCTTTGCCTGATAGATTTTTTTCCGTAATTCTTCAAGGGCTCTGTCCATTGCTTCGGAATCACCTTTCGCGGGTGTTTCACGCGAAGGTTCAGAACTTGCAGCGGGTATAACGGGACGTAAGCCTGGTTGTCTGCGGGTTGCCGGGGCGGCAACTTTGCCATCCATGCCTGCTGTTATTTCAAATAGCCTTTGGCTGCCTGGCCCCCTGCCTTCAATAACGCGGGTACTTAAAACAATAGCTTCGTCGCCCAACTCAGCTTTCATTTGTTCAATTGCTTCTTTTAATGAAGCAGCCATATACTTTTTAATTTGCATCCTGCTATACCTCTAACTTTCCTAAAAATTCGATATCAACATGCGACGGCAATTCCGTGTACGAAAGGATTACCAGATCGGGGAAACTGGCATTCAATAACTTAAACAAATACGGCCGGATAGTTGCAGAAGTAACAAGTAACGCCGGGTATCCATACGAACGGAATGTATCCATATATGTATTAATTGCCCGGTTCAGATCCATTAAAGCCGAAGGACTCAGGCCCAGGGTCTGGATAGCGTCTTTTTGTTTCTGCAATGCCTGGGTTATCTGCCCTTCAAGGGTTTCTCCCAGTGCAACCGCGTGTATTATGCCGTTATGATCCTTGTAAATATTGGCAATCGTTTCGCCCAATGAATGCCGTACATACTCGGTTAACACGTCAACATTTTTGGTAACTTTTGAATAATCGATCAATGACTCCAATACCAATACCAAATCTTTTATTGGAATCAATTCCTTCAACAAATTCTGTAATACCTTCTGGATAACACCCAGCGGCAGCAGATCCGGGTTAATGTCTTCAATAACCGCCGGATATTCTTTTTTCAGGTTTTCAAGTAATTGTTTCACCGACTGGCGAGAAAGTATCTTATCGAAATTCTTCTTAATTGTTTCCTGCAAATGTGTCGAAAGCACGCTGATACTATCAACCACCGTATAACCCAGAATTTCAGCTTTTTCCTTCTCCTGCTCCGAAACCCAATAACCCTGCAGGTTAAATGCCGGATCAGTTGTCGGCACCCCGCCAACAGGCTCCTGTATATGTCCCGGATTCATGGCTAAATACCGGTCAGGGTATATTTCATAATTAGCAACTATGTTGCCTTTTATCTTAATAATGTATTGATTAGGAGCCAACTGTAGATTATCGCGCACTCGTACAGGGGGAACCAGCACGCCATATTCCAAAGCAATGTACTTTCTGGTTGAAGAAATCTTCTGGAACAAGTTACCGCCCTGGCTTTCATCAACCAGTGAAATAAGACCGTAACCAATTTCAATCTCAATCGGGTCAACTGTTAGATACTCTTCCACCCGGTCTTCATGAACTTCCGGCTCGGCAGTTTCAACGGGCTTTTCTTCTGTCTTAACAACCTTTTTCTGCTTAGTCATAACGTACGCTATAGAGCCGACGAGGATACTGATACCAAGGAATGGAATAGTTGGCATACCGGGAACAAGAGCAAACATAAACACCGCGCCCGAAACCGTACCAAGAACACGAGGGTTAGAGAATAATTGTTCACGCAACTGGGTATCCATGCCCGTAGAACTTGCAGATCGGGTTACTACCATACCGGCTGCGGTAGCAATTAACAGTGCAGGCACCTGCGATACAAGGCCGTCACCAATAGTTAAAATAGTGTAACTCTTTACCGCATCGCCAATGGTTAAGCCGCGTTGTAAAACTCCGATGATAATACCGCCGATAATATTAATAATATTAATCAGCAGTCCTGCCATTGCATCACCTTTTACAAACTTGCCGGCACCGTCCATAGCACCGTAAAACTCAGCTTCCTTCGATATCAGCTCGCGACGCGAGCGGGCTTCGGCCTCATTAATAAGTCCCGCGTTCAAATCAGCATCAATTGCCATTTGTTTACCGGGCATTGCATCCAATGTAAAACGGGCAGCAACTTCTGAAATACGTCCCGAACCTTTAACAATTACAACGAACTGGATAATTACAAGTATAATAAAAACGATAAAACCCACAACATAACTGCCGCCGACCACAAACTCACCGAAAGTTTCAATTACTTTTCCCGCATAACCGTCCAGAAGAATCAAACGGGTTGAGCTGATATTCAGCGAAAGCCGTAAAAGAGTTAAAATCAGCAATAAACCGGGGAATATTGATATTTCCAGTGGGGAATTGATATAGAGGGAAACAATGAGTACCAAAACTGATATAGAAATATTCAATGCCAGCAGAATATCCAGAAAGAATGGCGGCAAAGGAATAATCATGAGCCCCAGTATAAAAATAATACCGAAGCCTAAGAGGATATCAGAATTTTTTAATAGTTTCTGCAGCATACGTTTTCTTTATTACACAATGTACTTTTTTGACCTGCCGTGCTTTTGTTGATACACATACGCGAGTATCTGAGCAACTGCCCGGAAATACGATTCCGGTATTTGGTCACCGATCTCACAATATTTATACAAAGCGCGTGCCAATTGTACATCCTCGTGCATAGGAACGTCATGCTCTTTGGCTATTTCTTTAATTTTTTGTGCTACAAGGTCTAATCCCTTTGCAACAACCCGCGGCGCGGTTCGGGTACCTACGTCATATTTCAGCGCGATTGCCACGTGGGTGGGGTTTGTAATAACTACATCGGCCTTCGGAACATCTTTCATCATGCGGTTCCGCGCCATCATTAATTGCTTACTGCGAATTTTACTTTTAATAAGCGGATCGCCATCCGATTGCTTGTTTTCTTCCTTTATTTCCTGCTTGGTCATCATAAGATCTTTTTTATGTTTGAACTTCTGATAACCAAAGTCGGCTGCCGCCAAAATGGCATAAAATATTGCCATTTTCCAAACGAATGAAAATGAGGTCTCGACCATAAAGCCCAATATATCTTCAATTGAATACCGGGCCATTTCCATGGAGTTCTTAATTGCATCGGAAATAAGGTTATACGCGAACAGGCCCACCAGCGTCAATTTGGCAAAGGCTTTCAGCATTTCGATGATTGAGCGGGAAGAAAACAGAATTTTTTTAATATTCGCGGGATTCAGCTTATTGAATTTCGGCCGCAATGCTTCTGTTGAAAACACGAAGCCTACCTGAGCCACACTACCCAAAAATGCAAGAACCATAATTCCGAGCAAAATGGGCATTACAATAGAGAAGAAATACCCGATACCGCTTACTGAATATATACGAAGTGACTCGGTACTTAGTTGAAATTTATCCAATGATCCAAATATGAACACAGTAAGTTGCTTTACACTGTCTGCAATTCGGTTCCGCATCATATAAACAAGCATAGTTCCGGCCGTAAAAACCACGAAAGAGTTTACCTCGATACTTTTCGCGACGTTGCCTTTCGCCCGGCTGTCACTCAGGCGTTTCCCCGTCGCTTGTTCGGTTTTTTCCTGGCCGTCAGCTTCTGCCATTTCAGTATCCCATAACCTTTATTAAATCATAGAGGTTACCCTCAAGGTTCTCGATGATGGTTTTCATCATCATAACAATGATAGGCGCCGAAGCCGATAACAATACGAGTCCCAAACCAATTTGTAATGGCTGTATAACAAAAAACACCTGCATCTGTGGAATTATCCGCGATACAATTCCCGTAGCAGTGTGCAACAGGAAATACGCCACCATAATGGGAGCGGCTATTTTAACCGCTATTACAAAAATGGCTGCAGAAAACTTTACCAGTAATATATACACCGATTCATTCACCGTATAATGTCCTAAAGGTATTACCTGGAAAGATACTGCCAAACCCCGTACCAAATAATGATGACCGTTAATGGTAAAAAATACCAGCGCCCCGGCATAATTGAGAATCTGCCCGATCAGGTTGTTTTCTATGTCCGAGGTCGGGTCAAAAGTCTGTGCCATACTTAAACCGAGATCCATACCCATCTGGGTACCGGCAAACATAAAACCGAAAAACACGAAATTGAGCATAAAACCCATGATAATTCCGGTAATTGCTTCCTTAAATGCATACGTTGCCAGTAACACGAAGCCAATATCGTAGGTTAAATGCTGTGGTTTAATAGTAAAAAACATTACATACGCGAATGTGAGCGAGAAAAATAGCTTAGCGGTAGTCGGTATCGAATTGGTATTGAGGGTAGGCGCGGTAAATACCATCGCCGTAATACGGACAAAAATGAAGAAAATAGTGAGAAAATCGCCGATAAGAAACGTCATCAGTGCAAAACGGTTGAGAAATGGTTAAAGAAACGTACCGTAAGACTGATAAGTTTATCCGCGATGAACGGCAGCATAATAATAACCATAACCGAGGTGATGATGATCTTGGGGACGAAGGTTAACGTCATTTCCTGTATCGATGTAGCCGCCTGAAATAACGAAATTACTATACCAAGAATTAGCGAGGCACCAAGTATGGGCAACAATATAATCATGGTGGTAAAAAACACATCGGTAAGCAGTTCCACAATTAATTCTATGGTCATTGAATACTCCTTACAACCGAACCGATAACCAGGTTCCAGCCGTCAACTAAAACAAACAATAAAATCTTAAATGGCAGCGAAACCATCATGGGGGGAAGCATCATCATACCCATAGACATGAGAATACTTGAAACGATCATATCCACCACGAGGAATGGAATAAACAAGAAAAACCCGATGATGAACGCCGCGCGTAACTCGCTTATTATGTACGCGGGAATCAGAATATGCGTCGGTAAATCTGTCCGGTGCTCGGGGCGGGGCATGTTCGAAATACTGATGAACAGCTCTAAATCCTGATCGCGCACCTGGCGGAACATGAAAGCACGGATAGGCTCAATTCCTTTGTTATACGCGCTGTCTATGGTAATTTTTTTATCCAGATAGGGCTTAAGTGCCTCATTGTTCACCTTGGTCCACGTCGGGGCCATTACAAAAAATGTAATAAATAACGCCATACCGGCTAAAAGCTGGTTTGGCGGCATCTGCATGGTACCCAAAGCATTACGTAAAAAGTTAAAAACAATAATTATTCTCAGGTAGCAGGTTGTCATAATCAGAATAGAAGGGGCCAATGACAAAATTGTCATAAGGAACAACAACTGCAGAGTAGCGGACACGTCTTCCGGGTTATTGGCAGTGCCAACATTCAGGCTGACTTTGGGAACAACAATATTCGTGTTAGCCTGAGCAAAAACCTGTGAACCTGCGGCAAGTGCCAAAATAACGAAAATTAACAACCACACATTCTTCATCAGAATTTAATACTCCCGCGCAAACGTTTCATAATGGTATCTTCCGGTACTTCCGGCATTTCAACCGGGTTAGCTGCCATTTTATCGAGCAGAGTAAAACCATTATCGGATACTCCTACGATATATTGGGTTTCATCGATTTGAATAACAGAAATATATTTTTTCGGCATAATCATCTGGGTGGAAAGAACAGTAACCATATGCCCGCCCGACGAAGTTGGCCTGCCGCCCTGAAACAAAAATTTCTTGGTGAGATATAAAACCAGGTACATTAGTCCCAGCAGCATTCCGAGAACAAAAATCACCTTAAAAATTTCCAGAAATCCCATTTAGAAGCCCTTAATCCTGTCTTGCACTTCAATAAGGTTAGTAATACGGATACCGAAATGTTTATCGATAACCACCACTTCACCTTCGGCAATTTTTTTGTTATTGACGAAAACATCAACCGGCTCGCTGGCAAGTTTTTCCAGTTCAATAACATACCCGCGTTCCAATTCCAAAATATCTTTTATTTGCATCTTGGTGCGGCCAAGCTCAATATATACATTCAGGTGCAGGTCTTTCAGGTAATCCAGTTTATTGTCCATAACCGGAGTCCGTTTGGTTGATTCATCGAACGAGGGGAAATTGGCCATACCGCCGCTATAGCGCACCTCGCCATTATCATCCATCGGGATATCGTCACCCTGGTTTAGATCTTCGTCATTAATTAAATCGTCGCTCATTGTCATCCTCTTTTTCTATTCTACTGCATCGAGCCGGCGGGTTATTTTTACGGCTTTATGGCCATTCATTACACCCGGCAGCCCTAAGAATACCAATTTTTCTTCTACGGAAACTTTCATTTCCTCGCCCACTTTTTTCCGCATCATAATCACATCACCCTGCTTCAGGTCCATTAACTCGCGCAGGCTGATAACGGCCTTACCAAATTCTACTGCAACCTTAAGGTCGGTATTCCGTAAGTGCGTTAATAATATATTCTTAGCGGTTGTTCCGGCGTATTTAACCGGACGTATCGTTGAAAAATTCTGTGTTGAAAGTTTCGATAATATTGTATCAAAAGCATAGGTGGCGAAACACAGGTTCATTAAGAAAGCCTGCTCGCCAATAAACAATTCAAAAGAAATAATCAGCACGCTTTCGCTCTGTGACGTAATCTGGGCGAAATCGATATCTGATTCAAAACGTTCCAGTGCAAAATCGAAATGGCCGATAATACCCCAGGCTTTTTTCAGCTCCTGCATAACCCGTTCAACAAAAACCATCAGAACTTTTTGTTCAATGGGAGTAACAACTTTTGCCTGTTTTGTACCCTTGCCATTACCGCCAAGCAGCCTGTCGATTAATGTAAAGGCCAATTCCGTACTTAACTCTAAAATTGCCTTAATATCACTGCCTTTTACATCAAACAGGAACAAGCACGCGGGGTTGGAAACCGAAAGGACGTATTCGGAATAGTAAATCTGGTCAACCGAAATTACATTTATATTAATAATAGACTGTAATTTCGTCATTAAAAACGAGCTTAAACCCTCGGCGAAGTTCTCATGGATATTTCGTAAAGTTCTCAGCTGATTTTTGGAGATACGGTTCGGCAGGCGGAAATCATAAGGAACAGCCTCGCGTTCCTGGCTGCCGCCGTGCTGCTGGTCGCTGCCGCCTTTTATATTATTAAGCAGCGCATCAATCTCTTGTTGTGATAGTACTTCTGCCATGACTGTTTACTGGAATATATACTTACTAAACATTACATTGCTGATTTCAACCTCGGGTATTTTATCCGAAATTAGTTTGCTGAACTCAGCCTTCAGCGTATCTTTATAACCGGTCTGCCGCAATTCATCCAGGGTTTTACCCGAAACAGTATTAATTACAATATCTTTTAATAATACTTCTTTTTCCTTCAGAACTTTGGCTTCCTGATCTGTCTCAACGCCAAAACCAACCGAAATCAACATAAGCTTATTGCCATTTGTGCCGGCCGGGTTAATAATTATATCGTCTACCGTAAAAATGAAGTTACCGGTTGCTTCCTCCGCGCCCTTTTTCTTCTTTTTCTTATCGGTTTTCTTATCATGCGATACATTTTCTGTCTCTTCCTTATCCGCCTGGCTTAATAATTGTTTTTCCATGCGGCTTAACAGAAAGTTTCCGGTAATAAAATACACAACCACCAGTTGGACTATAAATAAGGGCAACCCGATAATAAACACCTTCGGGTTTATACCACCTTTTCTGCCTTCACCTATTTCTTTGGAATCAATTTTTTCATCCATGAGTCTATACGCCTAACTTTTGTTTAAATTTCATTTAACAATCAGCGTGCCATTACCGGCACACGTCCACAGCCAGTCCCCGAATTCCGACTGACACCCACCCTACGCAAATACTTTGCCAAATCATTTGAAAACAGGGTAATTCCGGCACGGCTCCCCGTTTTCACCCCTTCTTTTGCAAAAAGCCTTATTACTCTACTACCTGAGAACAGACCCGCCGGGTATTGGTTTGGCTAATATTACACACGTGTCCATTCAAATACACCCCGCCGATTCCTCCTTACTGCCTCATTTTCATGGGATATATCGGTGGAAACCAATTTTTCCGTACCTCAATTTTCCTGAAAAACTGTATCTTGCCACCTGAATAAATATTTCTGTATGGTAAATAATCCCCGATTCCGGTTATTCATAATTACCAGTGCCGGTTTGTTCTTTCTGGCATTGTTCTCAACGTTGCTTTTCCCCGGGCACCAATTGTACCACGGAGAGTGGCAGCATTTTGATTATTTACGCGCCGCCGCCCGGTTTCCCGCCCCGGATACCCTGGCTCCTTACTGCTGGCGACTGCTTCCACCGGCTATTATCCATTATATTCCCGCTGACTATCATATTTCGTATTTTTTTCTGTCGCTGATTTCCCTGTTCGGATGTGCATACCTGCTGTATTATATTACACAGTTGAATAATATGCCTGAAGCGGTTAGCAGAGCTTCGGTTATTATGTTCCTCTCGATGGTATATGTTGTTAGAATTAATCTGATTGAATTCGCCGCTGTTGACCCGGTAGCTTTTTTCTTTATCCTCCTTGCCATATATGCCGCCATGGTTGAGGCTAAACCACTATTTATTGCAGCCACGATACTGGGAGTATTAAGCAAGGAAATTGCACTTATGTGCATACCATTTTATTTTACATGGAACTATCGGAAAAGCAGCATAAAAAACCTTTTGCGGGAAACAGTACTGCTCGGCAGCCCCGCTATTGCAGTTTGGCTGCTCCTCCGGATTACCATTCAGCCTGTTTCGACCTATAGTTTTTGGTCTCTCTTTCACGATTATTCGCTATACCGAATTAATTGCTTTTTGGGTAAGACTTCCAGCTTACATATTCCCGCCGGCATCACGTTACCAGGATATATTCTCGCGACACTCAATATTTACCGGTTGACATTAGGCGCTCTTGGACCCATAGTATTTCTGATAATTTGTACGTGGAAGGATATCCGGCATCTGTTTGGCAGGGTATGGCCGATTGTAATTATTCCATATATCCAAATTTTTATTGCCGGAGATAACGAGCGTCTGGTAGCGGCAGGGTTCGCCGGCTACATTATCCTGGCAGCTTTCGCACTTTCCGCGTTGTTAAAAAACAAGCGAATTTCTATTAGAGAAATGAATATCTTTCTTTTCAGTATATTTCTGGTGCAATTGCCGTTAAACTCTCGTATCGCGCTGGAAACATACGCTTCAGTAGCTGTACAACTTGTGTTGGGAGTCGTTTTTGCCGGTTTCCTCTTTTCAAAAAAACCGGGCAAGGCAAAAAGTTATTTCAAAACGTTAAATAATTCGAAATACCATGAATAAATTCTTTTCAATTATACTATTCGTATCACTTTTACTGGCGGGATCAGTTATTGGCTCTGCTCAGCAAAAAAAAGTATGCGCTGTCTGTAAAAAAGTCCTGTCCGGGTCATTTATTAAAGTGGATGACAAATATTACCACGCCAATCATTTTCTTTGTCAGTTCTGCGGCAAAGTTATTTCGGGCACTCACGCGAAGGATAACGATGGTTATTATCACCCTGAATGTTTTGCCAAAAAGAACCATCTGGTCTGCGATCACTGTGGCCAGGTAATAGCCGGTCCCTACCTGATATTCAAGGATAAAAACTATCATAATGACTGCTATTACAATTTCATTGTACCGAAATGCGCGGTATGCGGCAAACCGATGGATGGCGAGTATTTTATCGACCAGCTGGGTTACAAATTCCATATAATGCATAAAAACCAGTTTCCGGAGTGTGACAACTGCGGCAGACTGGTATGCGATTCTATTACGCATGGCGGCGTTAAATACGATGACGGCAGGGCTATGTGCAATTTATGCCTGCCACGGGTAATTAATAAAATTGCCGAATATCAGGATTGCCTGGAATTGGTTAGAGAAACTGTTTCGGACATGGGTATTCATGTACCCAGAAAATCGGTCTCCATCAAAGTTGTAAGTTTACAGGAATTACAAAAGATCTCGAAGAACCGGTTAAACCCGAAAGGATTACGTGGCTTCTGCGAATCCCAAAAAAATACTATGAGCATTGCAGGCCAACCCGTGCAGGAGACTACCACACACACAATTTATGTTCTTTCCGGCATGCCCCGATTAACTACATCCGCGGTTATTGCTCACGAACTGATGCACGCGTGGATTTTTGAGAACGCGAAAAAGAAACTAACACCGGAAATTGTAGAAGGAAGTTGTAATTATATTTCATTCCTCTACCTCTATTCGTTCAAAACACCCGAAAGCCTGGAATTGATTACCGGATTAGAAAAAAATCCCGATCCGATTTATGGCGGCGGATTTATTAAAATACGCGACCAGTTTTTCCATCGGGATTTAGAAAATCTATTGGAATATTTACGGTAAATGCACAATCATAGAGGAATTACTGCAGGATATCTAATTTCTGCTGTAATTCCTTCTTTATTTTAATCTGTAGCTGTACGCCGTCTTCCTCATACTTCTCCATAAGCACCTCCGCGAACTGATGAACCCTCGGCACGAGATATGATTTTTCCAGCGGTAACGTAATATCCACTGTCGTGTACTCATCTTCGATTATCTCTTCAATGAGTTCTTTCAGGCGGGTAATATTTATTCCGCGTTCCGCCGAAACGATAGCGGAACCGGGATATTTATTGATAAGAAATTGTATCTGCTCAGAATCGCTGATCAGGTCAATCTTATTAAATACCAGTATCTGCCTCTTATCCTTACAGCCAAGCTCTTCAAGTGTCTGCCTGACTACCGCCATGTGATCTTCATGGAACGGATGTGATACATCAATTATATGCAATATAACATCGGCCTCGCGCACTTCACTCAGCGTACTCTTGAACGAAGCTACCAGATGATGCGGCAGCTTGCGGATAAATCCCACGGTATCGCTTAACAATACGTTTATACTCTTTTGCAGGGCAAAGTTGCGCGTGGTGGAATCGAGTGTCGCAAAAAGTTTATCCTCCGCCAATACTTCTGCCCCGGTAAGCAGATTAAACAAGGTAGATTTGCCCGCGTTGGTATATCCTACCAGCGTAACTTTAATGATATCTTTGCGCTGTTTGGTCTGAATGTTCCGGTCATCTTCTATTTCCTTCAGCTTATTCTTCAGGAATGATATCCTGTCACGAATCATTCGACGATCTGTTTCAATCTGTGTCTCACCGGGCCCTTTCGTACCAATACCGCCATATTGCTTCGAAAGGTGGGTCCACGCGCGGGTAAGTCGTGGCAGCAGATATTGCAGCTGCGCCAGTTCTACCTGCGTGCGGGCAGTTTTAGTTTTCGCGTGCGAAGCAAAAATGTCAAGAATCAGTCCGCTTCTATCAACGACTTTCCGTTTCAGCAGGTTTTCAAGGTTACGTGCCTGACCCGGGGTAAGATCGTCATCAAATATCAGCAGGTCTATTTCCAGATCTTCTATCAAAAGAGCTATCTCTTCAGCTTTGCCTTTTCCCACATAATAGGCTCCATCATACTGGTGCTTTTCCTGAACAATTTTCTGAACTGTAATAGCGCCGGCGGTTTTGGCAAGCTCTTCAAGTTCGTTTAAGTGTTCATATACCAGTTCACGAATATGCATACGGGTTTTCACGGCAATAAGCAGTGCCCGTTCAGTTTTGTTTTGGATAATATCTATCAAAAAAATCTATTCCGGTTTATAAATTAATAGTAGAAAGAAAATACTTATACATCAGGTGCCACGTTGGCCAGTCATGGGGCATGTCATAACCCCACAGATCTAATGTATGAGGAATACTTTTCGCGTTGAGAATCGATGAAAACTCCCTGGACATATCAGGTTCTTCATCCTTACCCTGCCCCGTTGCAATAATAATGGTTTTATTGGATCGCAGGCGTGTTAAAATTGCATCATCGGTTAAATTCGGAAGGTATGTAGCCGGCGAGTTAAAATATATGGTATCGTCAAAAAAATCATCAGCATAATCTTCAAGCGAGTAAACCCCGCTTAATGCAATAGTACCACTGTAAACATCAGGCTTCCGGAGGAAAGCATTCACCGCCAGCAAAGCGCCCAGTGAAGCCCCGGTTGTAAGCACGGGAACGCGCCCCTTGCAGTGGTTGTACATATACTGCAGCACTTCCTGCTCAACATAGGTATTATAAGCCCTGTGGGTAGCAGCCATTTGTGCATAGCATAACGAATCATCGAACCAGCTATGCCGAAACACGCTGGTTATGGAAAATACCTTCAATTTTCCCGCATCGATAAGCGGGGCAATTGCATCAATTACCCCGCATCGTTCATATTCCAGAAAATCTTCATCCGCTGTTGGAAACATAAGCAGCGCTGGGCCGTAATGGCCATAGACTGCAATATCCATTTCCCGGTGTAATGCCGGGCTCCACCAGCGGTGTAATTGCCTTTGCATAAGGCTATTCACTCAGTTTTTTCTTCAGGTAGTGAATATTATCGATTTCGGCCGGATCCTGCCCGCGTAAAATACCCGCGTAATACGAAATCCAGTCGATAAGGAAAACCAGTTCTGCCAAACGCATTTTATGTGTTGTATAACTGCTGCTTAAAGTAAAAATCGGGCAGCCTGTTTTACTTATTAATTCGGTAATAATCGAAATTCGGCGCTGTACCTGCGGATGGTATTCGGGATCCTGAATAATAATTGTTGAAAGGTTACCCTGTTCGCCTCGATAGCTTTCCCACGCGACAACTTCATTATGATTATGTTCGGGCAGCAGTGTTGTAAAAGCGTGCAATTTCGAGTTCTCGTTCAACTGTGCTTTCAGGCGCATACCTAATGTTTCGTTTACATCGGCCACCGATAAAATAACGGGATACGTACCAAGTAATTTTTCGGCAAATTGAACCGCGCGGTTATTTTCAGCCGCTAATTCCTCGCCCATAGCCTTCCAGAGAGCAATCATTTCTACTGCAACTGACTCCTGGCTTTCTACCAGTCCCAAACTCTGAAACACTTTTACGAGCGCGAAGAAGCTGTTACCCAGCGCGTAACGTGGTTGGAAGCCCGGCTGCAGTTGCACAAAAGGCAGTCCGTTTTGCGCTGCAATTTCTTTAACTGTTCCTCCGGTCGAAAGACAAACAATACCGCAGCCCGCGGCAAGGCCCTGCTTAAGGGCAGAAATTGTTTCTTCGGTATTACCCGAATACGAAGAGGCAATGAGCAGGGTATCTGCACCCGCGTATTTCGGTAACTGGTAATTTCTGTTTACCATCATCGGTAAACGGAGTTCATCCTTCAGAAAATTAAGCACGAGATTGCCCGAGATAGCCGAGCCGCCTAATCCGCTTACAATAATATTAGTAAATTTTCTGTTCGCCAATGAAGTTACATCGGGTTGCAGGCCCCATGCATATTCTGCCTGTTTCCAGGTATCGGTTAATACGGTAAATAAATTATCGGGGTCGTGTTTTTTTGTTAATTCTGCTATAGTCATATTCTGTCTAAATAATTAAATGAATTTTAAAATTGTACGAGTTCGGGGAATATTATGCTCTTCAAAGAATTGCAGTAATAAATGCTGCACTTCTTCCTGAGAAGATAACTCCAATGCCTTCTGCGCCAGTTCTACTGCTTTTTCATAGGGTACGGCGCGAATAGTGCGTTTCAGTGAATGAATTGCCGAAGGCGACGCGCTAATGGATTTTAAGCCCAGACCAATTAATATTGGCAGCGCCTGGTTATCGGCTGCCATTTCACCACACATGCTTATCTGAATACCTGCTTCATTTGCAGCGTTGATGATATGCTTCAGGGTATTCAGCACCGCGGGGTTAAATTCCTGATACAGACCGGAAACCGCGTCGTTACCACGGTCAACAGCCATTATGTATTGAATCAGGTCGTTAGTGCCGATGCTAAAGAAATCAACTTCCCGGGCAAATTGCCGCGCCATTACCGCTGCCGATGGCACTTCAATCATTATTCCCAGTTTGGTTAATTTTTTATATTCCTGATTCTTTTCCTGTAATTCATGAATACATTCTTTAATAAGCTGCTTGGTTTTTTTTACTTCATCCACGGTAGAAACCATGGGAATCATAAAATGAATATTATTATGAATATTTGCCCTGAGCAAAGCACGTATCTGTGTTTTGAAGATCAGCGGGTTATCCAAAAGGAAACGGATACCCCGTGAACCCAGGAACGGGTTGGCTTCGGGATAATCAATTATCTTCACCTTATCACCGCCAATATCAAAAGCGCGAATCGTTACGCTGCGCGGGTACACACGTGTTGAGAGATTATAGTAAATTTGTTTCTGTAATTCTTCATCGGGCAGCTCGCCAAATTCTTCAATAATCTGTTCGGTACGAAATAACCCGATACCTTTTGCATTATTCGCTATTACCAGATCGATCTCACCGGTTACATCCACGTTGGCAAAGATATCTATCTCGTGCCCGTCGGTTGTTTGCGAGGGCTTGTCTTTCAGTTCTTTCAATTCCTGATTTATTTCCCGCATCTTTTCAATTTTTTCATTGAAAAACGCGAGTTGCGGCTCGGTTGGATTTACGAACACGTAGCCATGAAAACCATCGATAATCAGCAGATCATCCTGGTTGATTCGGTGCGTGCAGTTGTGTGTACCAACCACTGCCGGAATATCCAGCGAACGAGCGAGAATTGCAGCGTGCGATGTCAGACCGCCTCTATCTGTTACATAACCCTTAATATCCCATTTCGAAAGCAGCAAGGTATCTGCCGGCGTAAGCGATTCGCTTACAATAATTACTCCGGGCGTAACCTGCGATTGCAGTCTCTTCTTCTGGAGGTTCCTGATGATTCTGTTCTTTATATCTTCTATATCATTAGCCCGCTCGCGGAAGTATGTATCCGATGAGTGACGCATCATATCAAGAAAAACATTCATCTCGCGATGAACAATAAACTCCGGCTGTTTCTTTTCCTGAACGATATGCTGTTCTATATTCCCGAGCAGTATTTCATCATCAAGAATCATTAGCTGCGCCGAAAAAATTTCCGATCGCTCCTCACCCATTTTCGCTTTCGCGTAATTCAGAATTTTGTTCAGCTCCTTTTTAGCCTTTGCAACCGCCTCATGAAAACTGACAACAGCCGCTTCCACATCATCTGCCGCTGCATCGGTTACCGATAATATCTCTTTCGTGAACAAATGGGCGTGGCCGATTACCAGTCCCGGTGCTGCCGGAATGCCGGCGATATAGTTATCCGATTTTTTTAATAATTCGCGGAATCGTTTCACAGTTCGTCAAATCCTCTCTTAAAATAATCAAGGATCTCGTTGGCCATTTCCTGCTCATCCGGGCCGTCGAATTCCAGAACCAGCTGGCTGCCCTGCCCGGCTGCAAGTGTCATAACACCTATAATACTCTTACCGTTAATACGCAACCCGTCTTTCGAAATAAAGAATTCGGCCTTGTGTCTTGCGGCTAATTTTACAATGGTGGCCGAAGGCCTGGTATGCAAACCGGCTTTATTGATAATATCAACCGTTGTTTCAATCATCAGCGGGTCCTTTTAATAAGTTTATTTGCCAGCCAGGTAAACATTGCCCTGTCCTCTTCGGAGGTAAGCACTTTCAGGCTGCCGAGAGCTTTTTTTGTATATGCCGCTATGGCGTTCTGCGCGTCTTCTATTACACCAAGTCGATAGTATAAATCGCGATACGCGGGCACCTGCGATTTTTTTATTCCTTTGGTTTCAATTACCCGTAACAGTTCTGTTTTATCCTGCCCCTGTGCTTTTTCCAATGCCTTCAGGAAGAGGAATGTTTTTTTACCGGCAACCAGATCGCCACCAATTGTTTTACCAAATTCTTTTTCATTACCTATTATATCGAGCAGATCATCCTGTATCTGAAATGCTATGCCCAAATTCTTACCAAACTTTGCCAGCCCCTGAACAACATTCTCCGGGGCGCCGCCCAGTACAGAACCAATTGCACAGCAGGTTTCGAGCATAATGGCGGTTTTCTTGGTAATCATTAATAAGTATTCATCAAGCGTTACCGAAGCCTGTATCTCAAAATCTGTATCAAAACTCTGCCCCTCGCACACCTCGATAAGGCTGCGGGTGAACAAGCCGATCACTTCCTTCGCATTATCGCCGGTATCTTTCAGCAAATACTGATAGGCTACCGAAAGCAGGCTGTCGCCGGCAAGTATGGCGGTATTCAAATCATACTTTTTATGCAGCGTTAAATGGCCCCGCCGCTTATCGGCTTTATCCATAATATCATCGTGCGCTAATGTAAATGTATGCAGCATTTCTATTGCCAGGGCCGCGTTATATACATTTTTATAACTTGAGCCGGCTGCCTTGGCTGAGATCAGTATTAAAAACGGACGTAACCGTTTACCCGGGTTACTTAATATATAAGTACAAGGCTCGTATAAAGAAACCGGCTTTTTACCATGGAGTAATGATGCAAGTTTTTTATCGATTAATGCCCTTTGAGTAGTATATGTTTTATTAAAAATATCTTCCTGTTTCAAAATAAATCCTTCCTGACGACTAAAACGTTTTTATCAAACCCTGAATAACCGGTACAGCCCGTTGCAAACATAACGGTGCGCAATACTTCCGCCCATTCGTGAATAAGGCCAATAACAGCCTCCGGTCCAGATTTCATTAACACCTGGAGGAATACGCGCGCCGAGGCGGCGAAATCTGCTCCCAGGGCAAGCGCCTTTGCAGCATCCAGTCCCGTATGAACGCCTCCCGAACCGATAAGCATAAACTGAAATTGAGTATGCAGTTCATGCACAGTGCGTAAACAATATGCTGTTGGCAGTCCCCAATCCCATAATTCCGAGCCACGGTTATCTTCGTTGCGTAAAATCTCCACGCCCGACCAACTGGTACCACCCGCGCCGGCTACATCAATACCGGCCACACCGGCTTCCAATAACCTGCGGGCTGCCCGGGCCGAAATACCCGCTCCCACTTCTTTTACCACTACGGGTACGCGAATTGTGCTAACAAACTGTTCCAATGCCTGAAGTAACCCGGTAAAATCGGTATCACCATTCTTCTGTAACGCTTCCTGTACCGGATTAAGATGAACAACAAAACACGCTGCGCCCGTAAGATCCAGCACCCGCTGAAAAGGCGAGAAATCCTTCCGGTACTGTATTATCTGTGCCCCCCCTATATTAGGCAGCAATGGGGCTCCCCCGGCTGCATTCCTGATACTTTGCAACAGCCGGTCGTGCGAGGTATCTTCCAAAGCATACCGCACACTACCCAGACCCATGGGAATCATTACCGCTTTTGCCACCTCTGCCAGACGCAAATTAACACTATCTGCCTCAGTTGTTCCGCCTGTCATACAGGAAATTACAAAGGGAAGTTCTACCAGGGTTGAGAAGAAGTATTTTTGCAGGGAAATGGCATCGCGGTTTACTTCGGTAATCGCTAAATGGTCAAAATCGTAGTGTTCAAACCCGCTGCTCTTTTTCCTGAAGGCAACGTCGTTTGTTTCGCACAATGCCAGGTGTTCATTCTTTCGTTTTTTAAGATCGTCTTCTTTCAATTACAATCGTATCTTATTACAACAAGCATTTTTAATCAAACTTCAATATAAAACAATTAGATAGATAAATAAATAATCGGTTCCGCCCCAAAAGGGGTATTTTTTTATCCGTACCGCTGCCGCGAGCCCGGATATTCTGCCGAATACAACATCAGGCGCGGGAACAAAATATTTACCCCCGTACAACACTATCCGGCTGTTCGTCAGGGCCGGTTTTTCAGGCAGCGTACACTTAACGCGCTGGTCCTGTTCGTGTAGTCTGCAACCAGAAAATCGCTATTCGCATAATTTAGATGCAATGCCAACGCATAATACCAGTCTATCGGATGATTATCGGAAATCCAGAACCACGCCTCGGTGCCAAGTTGCAGAAAAACCCCTGAATTTGATGTTTTTTGGTGTAGACCACCCAACAAGGCATTAAATCCGGTTTTATCGCTCCCCGAACCAAACATTGTTCCCTGCCCTATGGCTTTGAGAGCATTCGCATCCCAACCGGCCAACTGCTTTAACGTATCTATATCATAATAGTCCGGAATGTGCCAGCCATCGGGACAGATACCTTTTACCTGAACAAGAAGCGGGCCCTGCATTGCCTCATTCCATGTATAAAGGCCGCCATATTTTGTACAATTTGCCGTATCGTTATTGTAGCAGTATTTTTCAATTACCGTGTTTGAATCGGATTGCTGCATCGTATCCCGGATAAACGTACCTATATCCAAATTTTCACGCAGCCAGCATTGCTGCCCAATTTTTACCGTGTGATATACCTTACCGCCGTATGTAATTGAGGGCAGCCCCGCGCAGGAACTCCACCCGGTATCCTTATAAACGGTTTTGATGTATTTAAACACGCTTACCGTTTGCGAAGGAATAAACTCAACTGGTCGCGTAAGAATACCGGGCTGTGCCAGTGCCAGCCGGAGTGTATCGCCGGTAATAGCGTAAATACCCAATGACGTTTTATTGGAATACGAAGAGGGCAGGTAACATTCAACTACCGCAAAATCTATTGTCGATACATCTTTTATCTGCATTGATACGGTACCTTTATACCATATACTTCTGTTTGCATTATAATACTCTATAAGATTACCCCAGGAACCCATTGACCACGCGGTGGTTTGCGTACCAAGCTCAGTGCCGGTCCAAAGTCCTTCAAATTGTGTTGGCGTATTATCGGTTGGTGTATCGGTAGTTACTGAACACCCGGCCAGGGTTAGAGTAATAAAACAAAAAATTAGAAAGCGGCGAACGGAACGAATATTCATTATGCCTCCGGTTTAAAAAGTAACTCCCTGTTATAAATTGTGCAGATACCGGCAATAATATACAACACTTCGCTCCGGTAACCAATGCGGCCCGGTTTGCGGTAACCGGGATGTGTCGGGTATCAACCCTCTTGTTTCGCGAAATAAGGAAGTTTTTATATATCATGTCAATATTCTCTGCCTGCCATTGTGCGTATTGCCGGGTTTGCGTATTTTGCCATATATTCATTTAACAAAGTACATGGCAATAATGATACCGGGCAGTAGGAACAGAATAAGCAAAGAAAAAATAGCAATCAGTTTTTTATACCTTATTGTTATACTGGCATTCATAGCGCTGGTTTTTGCTCTTATCGACCGGCATAATTTCTGGCCATTTTACGGCCAGTTCTCCAATGCATCGCTGTTTCTGTATTACACGCTCTGTTTCGGTGTCGCCTTCTCTTTGCAGTATGCCTATAGAAGATGGTTCCGACGGGAAGGGTGCAACGACTTTAATGTATGGTCTGACCTGCCGAAAAAAGACCTTGCCCGCCTTGGTGTGGCGGTTTTCCTGATTTTTTCTACAATCGGGCCTATTACCTGCTTAATGGCAGATCCTCTGGACCGGTTTACGTGGTTCAGGATATTACTTGGAACCATTTCCGCGGGTGGTTTTTCTGCTACCGTTGTTGTATTTGGCGATAAAAAGGTACTGTTAAGCATTTTTACGGTATTATTCGCCCTTACTATTTCTTACACACGTAAAATTGATCAGTTTGTTACCGGCGGTTCCCATGAATTTGACTTCCAAAAACACGCGAAAACACAGGTTATTTCCACCGAAGAATACCGGCTGGTCGCGCGTCAGAAAGAACAAATGGGTCTCATTTCCCTGGCTTGTATTATTGGCGGCTATATAATGTTTATTACCGCGATAAGCCGCGAAGGGAAGCAGCGGCTGAATCTTCAGGCCGAAATTGCCGTCGCCCGTTCTATTCAATCATCTCTCAACACGGTGGGTTTAGTGCAATCGGGCGGGGTTACCATTCATCACCGGATGGTTTCTGCTACCGATGTCGGCGGCGACTACGTTGATGTAATAGAACAAAATGATAACCGCACAATTATACTGCTTGCCGATGCTTCCGGCCACGGGGTGGGTGCGGGAATACTTTCTGCCATTACGAAGGGAGCAATTAAAGCGCTGCTGCTCGTTTATAATGATTTGCCGGTAATACTCGCGCAGCTGAATAAAACTATGCAACAGGTAGTGGGTAAATCCAATTTCATTACCATGGCACTGGTACAAATAAACCGTGCCGGGCAACAGGTACATATCGCAACTGCCGGGCATCACCCGGTAATTCGCATTTCTGCCGGCACATCTGAAGAATATCGTACACAGTCACTTGGTTTGGGTATTGCAGCCTCCTCGCAATATTCGCAATTCACCATCCCGCTGGTTTCGGGTGATCAGTTTATTATCTATTCTGATGGCGTTGTGGAAGCAGCCAATAAATCCGGCTCCGAATTCGGTAAAGACCAACTGGCGCGCTTTATGCTTAACCGTAAAGATATGGAAGCTGCCGAAACGCTCGATGCATTACTGACTGCCATTTCGGAATTCACCGGTACTGCCCGCCCTGCCGATGACTTATCCGTTGTGCATATTCGTATCGATTAAAGGTAACTTAACCGTATTTTCATCCCACATATTGCCGAAAATTAGTATTTTTGTGTATTGATTTACTTACTGATTTTCGGTTTACATGATTTCCTCCTGGCATAGTTCGCTTTTTACCGCGTGCATCATCGCGCTTTTGCATTCTTCAACCTTTGCTGCCGGTAACGGCAAAGACAGCCTTCTGCACGACTATCTCGTTAAATATTGTACCTATAAGAATATACCTTCCATCGCCGCGGGCATGAACGTGCAGGGGAATACGGTTTGGATGGACGCCACGGGTCTGGCTGATATAGAAAACAATGTTCCGGCAACGGTTAACTCTGTGTACCGTGTCGCCTCCGTTAGCAAAGTTATTACCTCGGTAGCTGTTATGCAATTGGTTGAGGCAGGCAAAATTAAACTGGATGAGGATGTACGGACCTATATTCCCCAATACCCGCGAAAGAGATGGAAATTTACTATCCGGCAAGTTCTCGAACATACTTCCGGTTTACGCACCTATAAAGATGGCGAATTCGATAGCAAAACTCCTTTTCGGAACAGCACCGAAGTACTGAATTACCTGGCCGCCGATACTTTAATGTATGAGCCGGGTACAAAATATCTGTATTCATCGCTTTCCTTTAATTTACTCGCCTCGGTAATTGAGTCGGTTACCGGCATGCCTTTCACCCAATACATGCAAAAAAATATCTTTGACCGGGCCGATATGCGACAAACATGCTATGATGAAGTGGCGAAAATTGTACCAAACAGGGTTGCAGGTTACGATAAAAACGGCTTACGTGCATTCGAAAACGCGCCATTGGCCGATTTATCCATAAAATTCCCCGGCGGCGGCGTGCTTTCCACCGTACCCGATTTATTAAAATTTGGTCACGCGCTCCTATCCGGTAAATTCTTCTCA
>JAJTBZ010000107.1 GCA_021286645.1 Ignavibacteria bacterium | reverse complement strand
TATCGAATTGTGTATAACTTATCTCTTAATAAAATTCAATCAAATAAGTCCACATCGCAGTTAACTGATCTATATGAAGATGAAATAGCTGAGAATTCAATTACTGATACACTCTGTAGCGAGGAAAACTCACGTATAATTGAACGACTGATATTTTCATTACGGCCAACCTACTCGGCAGTACTCAATATGTTCTATTTTGAGCATTTGTCATGCGAAGAAATTGCCGAGATTATGCAAATTGAAGTAAATAATGTAAAAGTACTATTATACAGGTCAAGAAAAGCATTAAGGGATCTGATAATAGAAAAAAAATTACAGGAAGATATTATATGAATCATCCGGATAATAATATAATCGATAATTTCATCGCAGGTTCTTTACCTAACGATGAAAATAAAAATGTGCAGGAGCACATAGAATTTTGTCCCGAGTGCAAAACTCGGGTTGAAGTAATCTTGCGGGTAGAAAAGCATATTGACAGAGAACTTACGCATTTGGTTTCCTATTCTCCTTCTGAACAATTGGCCTCACGGATAATGACATTAATCATGGAAAACAATAAGATATGGGAACAATGTAAAAAGTTTTATTTAAGCATAATGGCTATTTTCTTTACCATAACCGGCCTGTGTATTATGCTTGCAATAAAAAATATACAATTACCAAAGATTATTATAGCCAGCAGGCTTAACGGCCTAACGAATTTTTATAGTAAGGTGAATTCAATACTTTATGGATTTAAGCTGCCTGCATTTTCTTTGAGAAATGGGACACTTACAATCTATCTTGGGATAATTGTGACAGGAATAATCATATATTATATATATGATACATTCTCTAAGCAAAAAAGAGTATCATAGTAAAACCTCCTGAATGATGTATTAATACTACTCGCGCAACAATTCCGGCAAATAATGGGGTAAAAATTTTTCTATTGACATTTCTTTCTTTATATTACGCATCATTTTCCTTAATAATAGGTGTGTTATGCGTAAAATTTCTATAATTGTTCTAACTATTGTTAGCTTATCTGTAGTTGTATATTGCCAAGCCTATAAAAAGCAGGAAGCGGGTACTTTCGGTTCACTGCGATTTGGGGTTACAGCCGGGGTAAATTTTGCAACATTTACCGGTGATGAGAGCGATGTGTTTAGCAGAAAGACAGATTTTGTTCTTGGAGTTACTCTCGAGAACTACAAAGATCCATTGGGCATAAATTTTGGTTTGCTCTATTTCAGAAAAGGTGCGATCGCAAAATATTCTTTCAATGGTGTATCAACTGATGCAACTATGAATTTTGATGTTATTGAAGTCCCGGTTTACTTGCGGTATATATTTCCCTTTAATGGACCAATTAAACCATTTGTAACTCTGGGATCTTATATGTCTCTTACAATTTCCGGGACACAGAGTATTAGTGGTGAAGATACTCAAGATATTTTGTCGCATGATGCATATGATGCTGGGGTACTCTTTGGATTTGGAGGATTAATGGAACTTTCCAAAACCAATTTCCTAACTCTTCAAGTTCGTTGGGAGCAAGGATTCTGGGATGTTGATACTGATATTCAAAACAAACATAACGCGATTTCAATTCTTTCGAGTATATCATTCTGATTTTGAGGCCGGCTGTACATAAGCCGGCCATTTTTTCTTAATTTTATAGATAGTAAATAATTTTTTCAATAATGGTGGCCCAAAATGAAAAAAATCCTTCAATTCTTTGCGTTAGCTTTAATTATTTCATTCATTTCTTATTCTCAATCATATAAAACGTATAAATCAGATCGAAAAAGTGATATTCATTTTGGTCTGACAGCAGGAGTCGCATTCCCGACATTTACTGGCGAACATTCAGACCAATTTTCTTCAAAAACAGATTTTGTTGTCGGATGTGTCGTCGAAAATTATCGAGATGGTTTAACCTTCAATGGTGGCGCATTGTATTATAGAAAAGGCGCCAGTGCAACTGAAAACCATTTAGAGCTTACTTTCGATTTTGATTACCTTGAAATTCCTGTTTATTTTCGTTACATTTTCACTACGAATGGCTCGGCCAGACCCTTTGTTCAGTTCGGTGGATATCTTTCTTATCTATTAAGTTCAAAAGGAAGTATCAAATATAATGGTCAAACCAGTACAGGGGATATTAGCAATATTAGTAGTTTTGATTCGGGAATTTTAGCTGGAGCGGGAGCAATTTTTGCTTTGAGTCCAAATAATAATTTAGCAGTTCAACTTCGGTATGAGCTGGGTCTGATACAATTTAGTTCAGATAATGCACTCACAAATAGCTCCTTTGCAATTTTAACCAGCGTATCTTTCTGATAATGTTTTTTGAAGAGCCGGTGATGAAGAACTCCGGCTCTTCTTATTTTACTTCAATTTCAACTTCAAAGCTTCTTTTACTACCAGGTTCCAATCTAATTTTATCCAGTAAATCTGCCCGGTTGAAAGCATTAGTTATAAATTCTGTACTTTGTATAGAGACAGATTGTCTGGGCCGAATTGACAAGTCATCTCCCGTATAACAATATACTACGCCTCGATTCTGACGAATATAAATAGCCGAGTTAACATCTTGCTGTTCCAATGAAGAGAGAATTCTGCCATCGGGCGAGGATTGCAGATGTGAATAGCAGACATTTAACTGTCTTTTACCCAACATACGTTTTTTTATATACATTATTTTACGGAAATCAGAGCCTGGTAAATTGGATATATGAGTATAAGCCATTTCTTTGTGGTAGGGAAAAAGTGTGGCATCAGTCATAACAATTCTATCAGCAGGAATAGTCATTATATAACTTTCTACCGGCAGATTAGCAATCTTAAAGTAGGGATGCCATCCCAAGGCTAGCGGAGCTGAAGTATTTCCAAAATTAGAACCGGTTATTTCTATCTTTAGTTTATTTCCTGAAAACGTATAAATTACCTGTAAACGAATTTCGAAGGGATAAAATTCAGGAGTAAAAATTCCTAAGTTTGAAAGAGAGAACGAAATACGGGCGCAGTTTTCCTCAACAGCAATATTATCAATCTCAAATTGCTTATTGTGTACAAAACCATGAATAATCTGTGACTCGGATGATATAGAGTATTCCTGGCCATCGAAGGTGTATGCATTATTAAGCAATTTATTTGAAAAAGGAGCTAATACCCAACTTCTATAGCCGGAACCATTTACAAGCTCTTCCTCTGTTTGAAACCCATCAATAATACTAATAGGACCAGAAGGGGATTTAACTGAATAGGTTAGGAGCGTAGCACCTGTTTGTGCTATTTCAACGGAAGATCCGTAAAAATCATCTTCCACCATTATCGTGGCGTGCTTGCCCAAACTACGTTCTGATAATTTAAACCGGCTCAACTTACACCCTTTCTGAAGTTAACCAAAGAAGATATTATAAAAAAATCACTAATAAAAGCGGATAATTTTAATGCGTTGTTATTACAATTATCTTGAAATTTCTTTCACTAATATTTCTGTAACACTTTTACGTTCGAAACGGTTCAATTGCTTCTGGTCAGTTGTATAATTGGAGATATTGGAAAAAAACTCCGTTGGGTTCTCTGTTTTGGAAATAAATATTCCGGCATTAAGTTTCGCTATTATATTCTGAACTTCATCATTTTGTTCTCCAATACAAAGAATTGGCTTCCCGCTTCGCAGATACTCGAAAAGTTTTCCGGGTACATGACGCGATTCAGTAGGGCATACTAACAGCGCGTCGGCGTTACATAATTTGTTTATCATCTCCGGATAAGGTAAAAATCCATGGTATACAGTGTGTTCCTGTAATCCATTTTCTTCAATGGATTTTTTTATAATAGGCGATACTGAGCCAATAAAATGCATGGAAACCCGCCTGCCAGAATCATTCATTTCTCGTAAAGTTTTCCAAAGTATTTCGGGATTTTGATAATCAAAAATATTACCCGCATGTAAAAGGATAAAATCAGAGGCAACCTGTTCTTTCTCAACATTGGTGAAAGCATCATTTTCAAATCCCCAATATAAAACTGTGGATTTCTCCTTTAATTCCGGGTATTTATTGCAATAGTCATTTTTCAGGTTCTCTGTAACAAAGAAACAATGCCGGGATTCAATCAGGCATTGTTTCTCAAAGTAATTATCTATTGCTAAAGTAATTGAGCTTCTTTGAAATTCCCTGTAATAGGCAATATCTGTCCAGGGATCAATAAGAATAGGGTAATAGGGTAGATGATATTTATGAGCAATTGTACGAGCAATCAAATGAGCAGTATGGGGAGGTCCAAAAGATAGGATATAATCAATTTTATTATCCCTTATGATGCTCTTAAATTTATTGACTGCATAGGGATACCAGCCAATCCGTGCATCAGGTATAAAGAGATTCATCCTGATCCAAATTGAAAGTCGATGTGATAAACTTTTATTTTCGAGTGATATCATTTCGGAAGGAACAAGTTTTTGTTGGCGCGACTTTCCTGTAAAAATTCTATAAAGTCCAAATGGTTCTAATATACTGGTGCGATAAACTTTTAATCCCTGTGGCAATGCCTGAAGAAAAGAATCATCCCTTTCCGAAAAAGAATCCTCATCAACAGTTAAGATTATAGGCTCGATACCAAAAGAGCGAAGATTTTTAATTATTCCTAAAGGCAATTGTAAAGAAGCCTTACCGGAAGGGGGGAAATAATAGCTTATAACAAGTGCTTTTTTCACTCGGCTAACTTCCTCCCAACGAATTTAATTATTTCAGCTTGCCCACTGTGTAACCGCCCCTCTGCAAGTATCTCAGAATCTGCCGAAATGTGAATAAAATCCAAATCTATAAAATCTGAAATGATATTTTCCAGTGAATATAGTGCTTCTTCATTTCTGGGTCCACCACTATTGTGTTTTACTTGCTCCTTTGAAAAGCCATACAATATGAGATAGCCTCCCGGTTTAATAAAACCGGTTATGTATTTGTGAAATTGTACTCGTTCTTCTTCCACCAGATGAATAAAGCTCAGGGCAATCGCATCAAAAGATTCAGGTTCATAAGGTAAATTGAAAATATCACAGATATCATACTGAATAGCAACCCCGCGTTGTGCTGCAAGCTTTAAAGCTTTTTCGCGTGCAGTTATACTCCAATCGCACGCGGTAACGGAAAATCCTTTAGCTGCTGCATAAATAGAATTGCGGCCTTCGCCATCGGCAGGAAATAAAATATTGCCTGGAAGAAGTACATCAAGCTGTTCTTTTATAAAGGAAGCCGGTTCAGTGCCATAAACATAAGAATCATCGTTATAACGTGAATTCCAAAAATCTTCATTGTACATGTTGTTCGAATTAAACAATTTCTTTTAAACCCTGAATCTATTAATTTTATAATTCAAATTTAAATTATTGAATTACCATTAAATAGCACAGAAAATTCATGAATCCCGCGTTTCTAAGAAAAGTAAATAATATCCATGTTGTAGCAGATAAAGTTTTAATTAAACCTCTGGAAGATTCCGAGAAAACGTCATCGGGCTTGTTTTTACCTCCCGGAGTTCAGGAAAAAGAGAAAATTCAGTCGGGTTACGTCCTCAAGACAGGCCCTGGCTATCCTATTGGTGCTAATGTAGATGAAGAGCCCTGGAAAGAGAACAAAGAACAGGTAAAGTATATAACATTACAGGCGAAAAATGGCGATTTAGCAATATTCACCCGAAAAGATGCTTTCGAGATAGAAATAGAGGATGAGAAGCTGCTGATAGTACCACATCAGGCGATATTAATGTTCATTCGAGATGATTTTTCTGAATTTTCGTCGTAAATCTTTGTTATATAAAGAAAAAATGCTATATTATGGTTTAGGTTTTTTTTATTAAGGAGTGAATCGTAATGGCAAGAAAATGTCAGTTGACAGGTGCGCAACCGAGCTCGGGAAACCACGTTTCACATGCGCATAATCGTTCAAAGAGAAGATTTTTACCGAATCTTCAGAAGAAAAGAATTTTTGTTCAGGAATTGAACAGGTTTGTTACCGTTAAATTGACTGCTCGTGCTATAAAGACTTTATCAAAGAACGGCACGTCTGAATTAGCATCAAAGATTTTGTCTAAGCAAATTGCTGTACATTAAGTGATAAAGGAAGTAAGAAATTACTTCCTTCTTTTCTTTTTATCCCCGCTTATTATTTCATAAATTTCCCTTTGCGTCCTCATTATTCCTCAATATATTTCATATTGATTTATTAAATATTTACATCACTTTATTTAATCATCTTTTTTCGCGAAAGATTATCCTCGTACAAAAAAAGGAGTCGATATGTCCGAACAAAAACCTTTTGTTCCGTTTGTTTCTCCCGAAACCAATATGGCAGAGTTTACTGTTCGAGCACTCATCATCGGACTTGTAATGTCTGTTGTTCTTGGTGCTGCCAACGCTTACTTAGGCCTGAAAGCAGGTATGACCATTGCTGCTACCTATCCTGCAGCAGTAATCGGAATGGCCATTCTGCGTTTATTCAAGGGGTCGATATTAGAAGAAAATTTTGCTCGTACCGTCGGGTCAATTGGTGAGTCCATTGCCGCTGGTGCTATTTTTACCATTCCAGCATTTTATATTGCCGGAATATGGACCAAAGAAGACGGTTTTAGCAATTATCTGCCTGCAGTAGCTATTATGTTTTCAGGCGGTTTACTGGGTATTATGTTCGTAGCGTTATTGCGCAGGGTTATGGTTGAAGATCAGGATCTTCCATTCCCGGAATCTGTTGCAGCTGCTGAAATTCACAAAGCTGGCAGAGCAGGCGGAACCGGTGCATTGTTCTTATTCCAGGCTATGGGTATTGGTGCCTTAGTTCAGATTTTAGGTCAATTTAAGTTTTTTGCTGCCTCAGCAGAAAAATTCATCCATTTTAGTACTTCTCCTATTAACCTTAAAGATGCCGGAACAGCAAAACCTGAAGGCGGCGTCGTTTTAAGCACTCCGGGTGTTAGCCCCGCTTATATGGGTGTTGGCTATATCATTGGACCGAAATTGGCGTCATTAAACTTTAGTGGTGGTTTACTTGCATGGGGATTCCTTGTACCAATTATTCTTTATTTCTTGGCACCGGAATTAATTCCTCAGATACTTGCTTCCAAGGCACCGGGTGCTGAAAAAGTAATTACCGAAGCCGATTGGATGACAATGTCAAACATGGTTTGGCGTTTTATAGTTCGACCTATCGCAATTGGTGGTATGCTTGTTGGCGCTGGTTTTACCTTATTCAAAATGCGTAAAAGTCTCGCTACAGGAATTGCACGTTCAATTTCTGATGTAAAGAAAGCTGCACAGGGAAATACTGCAACAGCACGCACTGAACAGGACATTAACTTTAAATGGATTGTTTTAGGTATTGTTTTCGCCGGTATCATGACGTGTGGTATCTATTCATATTTTGCTCAAAATGTAGGTGTTGCTCTTGTTGCAACTCTTGTAATGATTGTTGCAGGTTTCTTCTTCGCGGCTGTTTCCGGTTACCTGGTTGGTATAATCGGTTCAAGTAACAACCCGATTAGCGGTTTAACACTCTCAACTCTCATTATTGCTGCATTACTCATGGTTGCATTAGGTGCTTCCGGCAAACAGGGTGTTGCAGCCGTATTAGGCGTGGCAGCAGTAGTTTGTGTGTCGTCTGCAGTAGCAGGTGAAATGCTCCAGGATCTTAAAGTTGGTCATATTCTTGGCGGTACACCCTGGAGAATGCAATTAGGCGATATTATCGGTGTTGCAATTGCCTCATTAGTTATGTTTTTACCGTTGTTTATTTTGCAGCAGGCTGATATTAACGAAGGTATGCGTGCAATTCCTCAGTATGAAGGCGGATTCGGAAGTAAAAATCTTGCAGCTCCACAAGCTGGCTTGATGGCTTTATTATCTCAGGGTATTGTTCGTGGTGAAATGGCTTGGCCTTTAATTATTGTCGGTATGTTAATGGGTTTTGCATTCGTACTTATGCAAGTTCGCAGCCCAATGCTCGTTTCTGTTGGTATGTATTTACCTCTTGAAACAACATTTGCTATTTTCCTTGGTGGATTGATCAAAGGTGTTGTAGAAAGAATGTCTGATAAAAAGGGACACAATGCAGCACAAAAAGCCCGGATTGAAAATACCGGTGTGTTACTCGCTGCCGGTCTTATAGCAGGAGAAGCACTTGTCGGACTTATTATTGCAGGCTTTAAATTTGCGAAAGTGGATCTGCCCGCAATATTCGATGTACCATCATTCTATGTAAGTGTTGGTATTTTAGGTGCAATTGCTGCATATCTTATTTCTATTCCGTTAAAGAACGCGGGAAATGCAGATGAACCTGCTCCTCCTACAGCAGTAATGTAAGAGTACAAATGAATTTCTTTCAACGTAGAAAAATTTTGAAGGGCGTTAATTATCTTGAATTAACGCCACTTCATCGATATGAATCGGAAGTGGATGACGAAAACAACGTTGCCATCCATGTACCCCGGTTTGAACACAAATTATTAATGAGGCTTTTTGTCTCCCGTAATAAAACTCCATTTGTCCGTTTTCATTTAGATGAATTGGGCAGTAAAGTTTGGCTTTCAATTAATGGCAAAGATTCCGTTGCTAAAATTGTTGAAAATGTTCGTGCGAAATTAAATGGTGAATTCGATGAGGGTGAACAAAGAGTTTCTCGATTTTTAACTCAGCTTTATATTAACAAAATGATTTCCTTTCAGGAAATTGAAGGACAGTAACATGGGAAGTGTTTTAGGCCATTTAAACCCGGCTTTGGTATGGAAGCATTTTGAGGCATTAACCCAATGCCCAAGACCATCCAAAAAGGAAGAAAAAGCCGTTGCTTACGTTAAAAACTTTGGCGAAAGCAAAGGTTTGGAAACCATTCTTGATTCGTTCGGGAATGTGATAATTAAAAAGCCTGCAACAAAAGGTAAAGAAAACGTTAAAACTGTAATCTTACAGGGCCATCTTGATATAGTCTGCGAAATGAACCGCGGTATTGAATTTGATTTCGATAACGATCCTTTACAGATTTATATTGATGGCGAATATGTTAAAGCAAAAGGTACTACGTTAGGAGCAGATAATGGTATTGGTGTTGCTGCAGCGCTTGCCATTTTAGAAGATGACTCTTTTGAACATGGCCCGATCGAATGTTTATTCACTTTAGATGAAGAAACCGGGCTTACCGGTGCAACAAATTTACAAGCCGGTGTTCTGAAGGGTAGTATTTTACTTAATCTTGATTCCGAAGAAGAAGGCAGCTTATATATTGGATGCTCTGGCGGTAAAGATACAAAGGGTTTCATTTCATTTACAACAGAAGAAACTTGCGAATGCTGCGAAGCTTTTGAATTAAAGGTTGCCGGTTTATTAGGCGGGCATTCCGGTCTCGAGATTCATGAAGGCAGAGGAAATGCAATTAAAATTATCAACCGGCTTATGTGGGAATATTCACGTAAAAATAAATTACGCTTAAGCTCTATTGAAGGTGGTAATAAACATAACGCGATTCCCCGAGAAGCATTTGCAACCGTATTAGTGCCTGAAGTTGATGTACAGAAATTTACAGATTTTGTAAAAGAATACGAGAAAACAGTAAAAGCTGAAAATGCCACAAAAGAACCCAATCTTACCGTTACATTAGGTACCTGCGAATATCCTGCATTTAAGATTGATGCAGTAGCTCAGGAAAAACTCATGAATATTCTCTATGCTATGCCGCATGGTGTTATTAAAATGAGTGCTGATATTCCCGGTTTGGTTGAAACTTCAACAAATTTGGCAGTAGTTCATACACTTCAAGATAAAATTTCGATCATGACCAGCCAGAGAAGTTCAGTTGCTTCTGAAAATGATGATGTAGTTAATATGGCCGAAACCGTATTATTACTCGCCGGTGCAGAAGTTGAACATGGTGATGGATACCCGGGCTGGAAACCTGATGTGCATTCTGAAATTCTTGGTGTTTTCAAATCAACCTATCATGACCTGTTTAATAAAGAACCGGAAGTGAAAGCTATCCATGCCGGATTAGAGTGTGGTATTATTGGTGAAAGATACCCAGGTTTAGATATGATATCTTTCGGCCCGACTATGTATGGTGTACATTCACCGGATGAACGTTTGTTTATACCTACGGTTGAACCGTTCTATAACCTCTTAAAAGAAGTATTGAAACGAGTTCCTACCGTATAATATAGTTATCTGCATGTAGGCAGAACTTATTTTTACAGAGAATCTGTAATTAGATAATAATAATTGTCTATGCAGATTCTCTTTTTTATTTTATACTAATATGTTATTATCTTTTTTTCACTAACTAAGTGCATTACAGATGGAAATTCAGAAAAACCCTCCAAGTACACTATTTCGCTGGCTCATTTGGTTATTAATCTCTCTGGCCATGTTCGGCAATTATTACATTTACGATAGCATAAGTCCTTTAGCCGATGTCTTGAAAACCCAACTTCACTTCTCTGATTCAAATATCGGTTTGCTTAACGCCATCTATAGTATTCCGAATATTTTTATGGTACTGATTGGCGGTTTAATTATTGATAAAATTGGGACCAGAAAATCTGTTGCAATATTTACAATGTTTATTATGGCAGGGGCTGTAATAACCGCCAGTACAGGCAATTTTATTGTAATGTGTACCGGGCGACTGGTTTTCGGTCTCGGAGCCGAATCGATGATTGTTGCTATTACTACGATTATTGCCCGTTGGTTTAAGGGAAAAGAATTGTCTTTCGCTTTTGGGTTAAATCTGACTGTAGCACGCATGGGTTCTTTTTTAGCCTTAAACTCGCCAAGTTGGGGCAGGCAAATGTATACAAATTGGCAAATGCCCCTGATGGTTACCGTTGTAGCCGGCATAAGCGCAGTGGTATTTATTGTAATTTATTACTTCCTCGATGTTTTAGCTGTTAAAAAGTTTGATATCCCCAAAGAAGGACAGCAGGATAAAATTGAGTTCAAAGAGATTTTTAATTTCGGAAAAAGTTTCTGGTTTATAACTGCTCTTTGCGTAACATTTTACTCAGCTATGTTTCCGTTTCAAACATTTGCCATTAAATTTTTTCAGGAAGCTCATGGTACCAGCAGGGAAGTTGGCGGTAACCTTTCGAGCTTACTCACTCTTGCAGCAATGTTTTTCACGCCGTTATTTGGATATTTATCCGATAAAATAGGCAAACGATCTTACCTGATGATGATTGGATCGTTACTTATTATTCCTGTTTATCTCATAATGGCATATAAAATTGATTTGGCCGCGCCACTGGGAATTAGTGGTTCACTTAATATCAATTCAGATTTTTTTGATATTCACTCGGCTATTCCTGCTTATTTAATGATACCAATGTCTATGATGGGAATTGCATTCTCTTTGGTACCTGCGGTAATGTGGCCTTCAGTTTCATTGATCGTGGAAGAATCCAAATTGGGTACAGCTTATGGTTTGATGACAATGATACAGAACATAGGGCTATCGTTTTTTAATATCATGATAGGTTGGGCTAATGATTTTTCCAAAGCAAGTGCACAAAACCCCGGTGGTTACACACTCGGTATGTGGATATTTTCTACATTGGGTTTCTTTGGTTTAGTATTTGCCTATTTACTTAAAAACAGTGAAAAACGTCATTCTCGTTCCGGTGTAAGTCTGGATGCACCGGGAAAATAAATTTCTTGCATGATACGCATCATAGTAATTTGTTTGGTATTCTTCAGTGTAGCAACCCGGGCTCAGTCCACTGAACTCGGGTTTGGCTGCTTTGGCCTTGTAGGAGGCTTTGCAGGCTATGAAGTGCAATATTATTCGCCCGATGGACTGAACAAATTTGTCGATGCCTTCAATACACAGTATCATGATTCTCTACTCAGTCCTCTCGCCGGATTCAATGCACTACGTGGATATCGCCTTGGTATAAACTTTTTCCGTAAAGACGTTGCAGGAATTTTATGCACTATTAAAGCCTACTACAGCGGTTTTTCTGAAAAAAATAGTACAAAAATTCAGCATTCTGATGGTACAAAAAGTATTTTTACTGCTGAAGTAAATATGTACGCCATTGGGGCAGGAATAGACTTGGGAATGCCTATCAATGATTATATTAATTGGAAGGTTATTGATGCGAGTTTTTATTATTATAATTTTTCCTTTCATGATGAAATTAATAATGTAACCGGTATTATTCGCGAGGATGATTACGTTAGCAAGGAAGATCTTTTCTCGTATGCTCTTGGCAGCGGGTTCATTATATCTCTGATTAAAGATTATATAAGTCTTGAAGGGTCTGTTTCTTATACAAATATCCCCGTTAATTCAATCAAAAAACAAAACAGTTCAAATAAGCCATTAATGCCCACCGACGCAACAAGTTATCCGAATTTAATAAAAGGCGGCGGGATTAACTTACTAATTCAATTAAATCTAAGCATACCAACATAGGGCAATATTATGAAACGGTTATCTACCATGGACAAGGCTTCTGAGATAGCTTTACTGACTTGCATGGGAGTACAGAAGAACGAATCAGTTCTGGTTGTCTCTGATTATATTAAAAGAGAAATCGGATTGAATTTATTCGAGAACGCCCAGAGACTAGGTTTTAAATCATTGTATATGGAAATGCCTCCAAATGCTCTTGACGGGCAAGAACCTCCGGATGAGGTGGCAGATATGATGAAACGATTTGATGTGATACTTTGTCCCACTTCGACTTCATTAACACATACTTCCGCCAGAAGAACGGCTTCAGGACTTGGAGCCAGAGTTGCCACATTTCCCGGAATTACGAAGGAAGTAATGATTCGTGGCTTAAATGCCGATTATAAAAAAATTGCTGATCGGTGTCTTAAACTCAAAAGCATACTGGAAAAGGGAAAACATATTCGCGTTACAACAAAATTAGGAACCGATATAAGTTTCTCTATTGCAGGGCAGCAGGTACTTGCTTCCAAAGGTCTCTTTCACAAACGTGGTGAAAGTGGTAACTTGCCAACCGGCGAAACATATCTTGCTCCGGTGGAAGGGACTGCTAACGGCAAATTCATTGTTGATGGAAGCATGGCAAGCCTGGGGCTAGTTAAAAATGCTATGATCAATATCGAAGTCAATAACGGTATGGCGACAGTAATATCAGGCGGCCCGATTGCCAAAAAACTTGATTCCATTCTAAAGAACGTAAAAAATCCATTAGCCTACAATATCGCTGAATTTGGAATCGGAACTAACGATAAGGCCAAATTGAGCGGTGTTCTTCTTGAGGATGAAAAAGTAATGGGTACAATACATATTGCGCTTGGTAATAATAAATCTATGGGTGGAACTGTTGATGTCCCCATTCATCTGGATGGTGTAGTTACTAAACCTGATGTGTATATGGACGATCAGTTAATAATGAAGAACGGCAAAATTCTGGTTCTGTAATTATCTCAGAACACTTCGTAATTTATCTATTCCATTTTTACTTACAGGCAAAGAGATTCCATTTTTCAGCAGTGCTGAATAGATTTCTTTGCCTTCTGTTTTAATTTCCTTTAATGCCGAAATATTAATGATGTATGAACGGTGGATTCTAATGAATTCATTTTCATCCAATTGCGATTCAAGGGTTTTCAGGGTGATCTTTTTTAGATATTTTTTTGAAGCGTAAATAGCAACATAATCATCTTGTGCTTCGATATATTGGACCTCATTCATAGGTACCACGATTGCACGGTTAGCATCCTTAATAACAATTCTGGATAAATTTTTACGTGTATCCTGTACATATTCCTGTAACCGGGTTAATTCTTGTTCTGTAGCAGTTGACGTTCGTTTGAAGAATCGTTCAATTGCTTCAGAAAACCTTTCTTCCGAAAATGGTTTCAGTAAATAATCGATTGCATTCACAGAAAAAGCCTGTAAAGCAAATTGATCGAAAGCTGTTATAAAAATAACCTCTGGAGGGGTTTCAAATAATTCAAGCATCTCGAAACCGGTTAATTTGGGCATCTGAATGTCTAAAAAAACTAAATCCGGGCGTTCTTCCTGACAGAGTTTGAATCCATCAAAGCCATTTTCTGCCTCACCAACTAATTCAATATCTCGAAATTTGCCCAAATGATATGCAATGTTTTCTCTTGAAAGTTTTTCATCATCAATAATTACAGCTCTTTTCATTGTTCTATTCCTGAAGCATTGGAAGTGAGAATGTTACCATAAATTGCCCGTCAGATTTTTCAGAACGCATTGTTGCATTCGCCCCGTAGATCAGATAAATTCTTTTTTGTGTATTTTTCAAACCTACACCCATTCCGGCTCTTTTCTTATTATTATTCTCATCTGGTACATCATTCTTGACACGAATAATTAGGAAGCCATCGTTCATCTCTGTACTAATTTCAATATTTACCGGGGTAAGTGACTCATATACACCATGTTTGACTGCATTTTCCACAATTGGTTGTAATATCATATTGGGTACCAGAATTTTTACATCATTGATTTCATTGTGTATTGAGTAATATAGTTTATCTGAAAACCGTATTTGTTCTATTTCCAAATATCTTCTTACGTTTTCAATTTCTTTTGATATTGGTATTAAATGTTTTATGTCGCCGGCAAGGGATGCACGGAAAAACTCGGATAATTGTATTACCATTCGCGCGGCAGTATCTGGTTGTGTACGAATTAAAGCGACTAATGAATTAAGTGAATTAAACAAGAAATGCGGGTTAACTTGAAAACGGAGTGATTGTAATTCTGCTTCGGTAAGTAAAAGTCTAAGTTGAGCCTCATCGGCGTTCTGTCGGGCTAATTTAGCATAAAACAATCGTATATAAATGAAGGTCTCACAAGCCAGATAAAATAGTATCCCCAATGCAAATCGCCAAACAAAGTATTGTGGAAGAAGCATTGAACTTAAGTGGATACGGTTAAATAGTAGAATTGTTCCATAATACACAAGGGTACAACCGATTGAAACGATTATAGCTGCTATCAGGTGAATAACAATAAAGCGATTGGTTTTTACAGGATCATAATCGATGTATTTGGCAGACCAGGGTAACGCCGCAGCAGTTGCCCCATAAATAAGGACATTGAGAATCGAATCAATAAAAGCATCCTGAACAGGGATATGGATGGTAAACCGGGAGAAAAGGAAATATAACAAGGCAATAAAAACAAATAATATTAATCCTGGTTTCATAGTTTAGTTTTCTCCCGGTACCGCATGCCGTGTCAGTGACTCTGCATTCCACGAACTTTAATTTCGCCACCGCCGAAAATTACCGTACCTTTTATTCTTAATAACGCTGTAGGGTCAACCACCATATTAGGATCGCGACGGTATTTATTCGAGAAGCCTCCAAAAATTGGAGTAACATCGATGAGAATTTTCCAATCTTCCGGTACAATAAGCTCAATTCCGCCAAAAATTACTACAATATCAAGGATATTTTCCCCGGGCGCTAATTTGCAGTCGGTAAGGTCAATCTCTGAGCCCCCGAATATTGCCGTAATGTTACCACCCTTAAATTCCTGGGTATTAATTGTTTTATGACCACCACCAAATATCGAAACATCATCTAACCTCTCGGAAGATATTGTTTTGTCTTCGTGGAAAGTAAATGGTTGATTTGTTTTTTTTTTACGAAAAATTAATAAGGAACCGATGCCTATAAGTACCATAGGGAACACTAAATCATCATTAATATGGAATTCCGGTACTATCCGACGTAATAAGAAAATTCCACCTATGATAACTAATATGGTTCCAAAGCCTTTATTACGTGCATTGATGAGATTAACCATCCCAATAACAACTAACAGGCTGGGCCAGGATATTATTATGCTGACTATTCTATCAGGAATAATATCGAATGAACCAAGAAGATATGAACCACCTATAATTACCAGAATAAGGCCAATTATGGTTCTACCGGTAAAATATTTCTGTTCTTCCATTTTATAACTCCAATTTGTTATCTCAAATCTACTGGTTATTACCGGGACAGGCAATAATGAATCGGTAGAGACCGAATTTCAGTCGGTAAAAATATTTTAACCGGTGGCTAAATTTAACTTTGAATTTCTTTTGAGAATAAATACTTTCGCATAGAAAAAAAAACACTCCAACTTTTAATGTTTATTAGGAAATTATGAGAATTAGGCGAGTTTTCACCGAAACCCTGTCCAACCCCTATGATAATGTACAATTTGAACAAAGAGTCTCTGAAATCAGGAACCCGGATGGTTCACTGGTCTTTCGGATGGATAACGTACTTGTCCCATCCTTCTGGTCGCAAGTAGCCACAGATATTATAGCACAAAAATATTTTCGGAAGGCAGGCATTCCTGCAGCCGTAAAATCAAAAAAAGAAGATGGAGTACCTGAATGGTTACAGCCTTCTGTTATTGATCAATCTTCGCTCGACCGGCTTCCTGAAAAAGACCGCTACACCGCAGAGCACGATTGCCGGCAGGTGTTTCACCGCTTAGCCGGTTGTTGGACTTATTGGGGCTGGAAGGGCAAATACTTCGATTCAGAGGAAGATGCAAAAGTCTTTTATGATGAACTATTATATATGCTCGCGCATCAAATTGCGGCGCCAAACAGTCCTCAGTGGTTTAATACAGGGCTGAACTGGGCCTATGGTATCAGTGGACCAAGTCAGGGACATTTTTTCGTTGATCATGAGACGAAAAAACTCCAACAATCAAAAGATGCCTATACACATCCTCAACCTCATGCGTGCTTTATTCAATCTATAAAAGATGATTTGGTGAATGAAGGCGGTATTATGGATCTTTGGGTTCGCGAGGCACGATTATTTAAATACGGATCAGGAACAGGTGCAAATTATTCAGATATTCGTGGTATCAATGAGCCATTGAGCGGAGGCGGTCGTTCATCTGGTCTCATGTCTTTCCTGAAAATAGGGGATAGGTCAGCCGGAGCAATTAAATCGGGTGGTACCACCAGACGGGCTGCTAAAATGGTGTGTCTCGATCTCGATCATCCCGATATTGAAGAGTTTGTTAATTGGAAGGTAGTTGAAGAAGAAAAAGTTGCGGCTCTCGTGGCCGGTTCGCAGGCTTGTAATATGCATTTAAATGCTATTATGAACGCTTGTTACCAGGAACATCCTGAAAATGATCGATTTAATCCCAAGTTAAATTTAAAGCTACAAAAAGCTATTGCTTTGGCCCGAAAATCAAAGATTCCCCAGAATTACATTGAAAGGGTAATACACCTCGCAAAAATGGGGCACACAAAAATTGATTTTCAGATCTATGACGTTGACTGGAATTCTGAAGCTTACGCAACAGTATCCGGACAGAACTCAAACAATTCTGTGCGAGTAACCAATGATTTTATGAATGCTGTTCTGAAGGATACAGAATGGAATTTGTTCTGGCGGACTGAGAAAAGAAATGCTAAAAAAGAAGGCAGAGCGCCCAAGCCTTGTAAAACCATTCCGGCAGCAAAGTTATGGGATGATATTGCCTATGCCGCATGGACCTGTGCAGATCCGGGCCTTCAGTTCCATTCAACAATTAATGAGTGGCATACGTGTCCGGAGAATGGCGAAATCCGGGCTTCTAACCCTTGCAGCGAATATATGTTTCTCGATAATACCGCATGTAATCTGGCATCGATTAACCTGATTCGATTCTATGATAATGATAATCATAAATTCCTGACAACACTTTTTGAACACACATCACGTATTTGGACTATAGTACTTGAGATTAGCGTAATGATGGCACAATTCCCAAGTAAAGAAATTGCTCATTTGAGTTATGAATTCCGAACTTTAGGCTTAGGATATGCTAATTTAGGCGCTCTGCTAATGGTACAGGGTATGCCATACGATAGCGAAGAAGCATTCGCTTTCTGCGGGGCCATTACTTCTATTATGCATATGACTGCATATAAGACGAGTGCTGAAATGGCGAAAGAACTTGGCACTTTTATGCATTATGACCTGAATAAAGATCATATGTTGCGAGTCTTGAGAAATCATAAAAGGGCATCATATAATGTACATCCAACCGAATACGAAGGGCTTTCTGTACACCCGGTTGGAATTAATGAAACTTACTGTGACGCTGAATTACTTGAGGCCGCCCAAAGAATCTCCGATGAAGCGGTAACCGCAGGTGAGGCTTATGGTTATCGAAATGCTCAGGTAACGGTAATTGCACCGACTGGGACAATTGGTCTTGTTATGGATTGTGATACCACCGGCGTGGAACCTGATTTTGCCTTGGTAAAATTTAAAAAATTAGCTGGTGGAGGATACTTTAAGATTATTAACCAGTCAATTCCTCCGGCTTTGGAAAAACTAGGCTATTCTGCTGAACAAATAAACGAAATCATTAAATATGCTAAAGGCGCGGGTTCATTGGTCGGAGCTCCGTATATTAATCATCAGTCGTTAGCGGCTAAAGGATTCACCGAAGAGGTGATTAATACAATCGAGAAAATGCTGCCTTCTGTATTCGAAATATCTTTTGCATTTAACAGGTTCGCCTTAGGTGATGAGTTTCTGATTGATAAGTTGAATTTTACGACCGAACAATTAAATGATCCGTCGTTTGATTTATTAAAAGCACTTGGCTTCTCACGCCAGGAAATTGCCATGGCCAATGATTACGTTTGTGGCACAATGACGATTGAGGGAGCCCCATTCCTTAAAGTAGAGCATTATCCAATCTTCGATTGTGCGAATAAATGCGGCAAAAAAGGAAGCAGGTTTATACGTGCCAGCGCCCATATTAAAATGATGGCAGCGGCCCAGCCGTTTATCTCCGGAGCTATTTCAAAAACGATAAATCTTCCTAATCATTCGCTGATTGAAGACATCAAAGAAGCATATTTTGAATCATGGCAATTGGGCTTAAAAGCCAATGCTATTTATCGGGATGGCTCAAAGCTGTCGCAACCTTTGAATACTGTATTTGATGATGAACTAGAAGCAATCATCGAAGAAAAGGAAAATAATGATATAGTTAAGCAGGCCGAGCGTATTGTACATAAATACATTGCCCAGCGGAAACGGCTGCCGGATAGAAGAACCGGCTATACCCAAAAATCCAAAATAAATGGGCAGAGCGTCTATATACGAACCGGTGAATATGAAAGCGGACAGTTAGGTGAAATCTTCATCGATATGCACAGGGAAGGGGCTACAGTACGTAGTTTACTCAATTGTTTTGCGATTGCCATTTCGTTAGGCCTTCAACATGGCGTACCGTTGGAAGAATTCATTGACGCTTTTGTCTTTACCCGTTTTGAACCTTCCGGCATGGTAACAGGCAATGCCCGCATAAAAATGACTACCTCTATTATTGATTATATTTTCCGAGAACTGGCTGTAAGTTATTTAAATCGATTTGATCTGGCACATGTCACCGACGAGGAAGATAAACCTTTACCGGTATCCCGAAATATAGTAAAAAGTCTAACCGATAAAGATGATGATTCTTCTGCTAATGGTGATAATTTAATTGAATTCGATTCACGTGATTTTAACGCGTATAACTACTCTTTATCCACAAGTCAGCAGTTGGAAGAAAAAAATACTCAAAGTGGTTCGATGGATTTACGAAAAAAGGTAATCCAGGCAAAAGAAAAAGGATTTACGGGCGACGTATGTCCTGATTGCCATAATATGACCATGGTTCGTAATGGAGTATGCTTAAAGTGTATGACCTGTGGAGCCACTACAAGTTGTAGCTAACAAAAAGGGGCTTGAAGCCCCTTTTTTTATTTTTTTAATAAATCCCGTATTTCGGTGAGCAATTCTATTTCACGCGATGTTTTTACAGCTTTTAATTTCTTTTCTTTTTCTTCAATTTGACGCTTAATCCTGTTTATAGATTTTATCAGAATAAAAATTGCGAATGTTATTATCAGAAAATCGATGGTTGTATTAATGAATTTACCATAATTGATAGCAACTCCCTGGTCTGATCCTAAAGGTAACTTAAGTACAATTTTATACGAACTAAAATCATAACCACCAATGAGGAGGCCTAAGGGAGGCATTAAAATATCGTTAACAAAAGAAGATACGATTTTTCCGAACGCTCCGCCAATAATAATACCAATTGCCAGATCAAGTACATTCCCGGCGGTAGCAAATTCCTTAAATTCATCGATTATTTTCATAATACTTCCTACTATTTCTTTAATAATGTTAACATATCACGAATAGCCTGCTGTAACCCGACAAATACCGCTCTTGCAATAACAGCATGTCCAATGCTCACTTCATCGATATCTTCTAATTCTCTAAATATTTTAATATTTGAATAATTAAGACCATGGCCTGCATTTACTCCCAAACCAAATCTCTTGGCATATTTGGTAGCCTGGCGAACTTTTTCCAATTCTTCAAACATTTGTTCTTCAGATGCCGCATTGGCAAAATGGCCGGTGTGAATTTCAATGTAATCTGCTTTTAGTTCAATAGCTGATTCAATCTGCTCCTGGATTGGTTCAATAAAAAGTGATACGGGAATTTTATACTTATGCAAATCAGCAATCGCATCATGAAGCAATGTAAAATTATCAATAACGTCAATACCGCCTTCTGTCGTCAACTCCTGACGCTTTTCGGGAACAATTGTAGCTAAATCAGGAACTGTTTCGCATGCAATTTTTACAATCTCATCGGTGGCGGCCATTTCGAGATCTAATTTGGTTGTAATCACTTCTCGTAGAATTCGAACATCGCGGTCATTAATATGTCGTCGATCTTCGCGTAAATGGACAACTATACCATCAACCCCTGCTTGTTCAGCCAGAAGAGCCGCAGTAATCGGGTCAGGCTGCACATCTGCTCTTGCATTTCTTAAGGTGGCTATATGATCGATGTTAATACTAAATCTCATTGCATATCCTATAATGAATCTAATAATAAAAAATCTTTACTTACAAATTTAACGTTTGTTCGGTTTATTTTTGATGGGAATTTACATATCTTTTTAATGGGGCAATCCAAGCAAAAAACTGTTTGAGATGTACAAATATTACGACCTAATTTAATTAGATTGGTATGGAATTCATGAGCCGAATTGGTTGGAATTGAATCAAAAATGGACCAAAACGTTTTCTCCGGACTCGTAGTTTTAACAATACCTGTACGATTCAAAATCCTATGGACATGAGTATCCACGGGACATACATTTCTGCCAAGTGAGAACAACAAAACACAGGCTGCTGTTTTTATTCCCACTCCCTGTATGGAGGTTAATTGTGCCAGAATTTCTTTATCAACCAAATCTTTAATTTGTTCCCGCGCAATAACCAGCTCTTTGCTTACAAATACTTTATTCAAGACGGCAAGTATAGCACCGGATTTTTGCTCCGTTAAACCGGCGGGTTTTATTAAAGCTCCAATTTCTTCCTTTGACATGTGTACGGCATCTTTCCATTCCGTAACAGCACTCCGCAGATTTTGATAAGCTTTGTACGAGTTTTTATCATTTGTGTTTTGGGATAAGATCGTACCAAGTAATACGGTTAGCGGATCCGGTGTAACCGGATTCTGTGGCGGAACGCCAAAAAACGCTCGCAACGAGTTATTAACTGAAACCAACTGATTCTTTAGAGCCATATAACTAAGTACTTAAAGAAAATTCCTCGGATGCAGTAAGTAATTTCTGCGCTCCATTAATAATAGTATTTTCGGTTTTGGCAAAACAAATCCGTATTAACGTTTGCTCCGGAGGTGTTGAGTAGAATGCAGATAGTGGGATTGTTGCCACCTTAAACTTTTTTGTAAGGATTTCGCTAAATGTATAATCCGGCAAATTGGACAACGCGGAATAGTCCAGTAATTGGAAATATGTACCCTTAGAAGGGATGAGATGATACTTTGAAGGCGAAAGCAGGTTATTAAATTGATTCCTTTTATTTTCAAAAAAAGAATTCAGGCTTAGATAATGTTCCTGATTTTTTAGATATTCTGCATAAGCGAATTGGACAGGGGTATTAACCGCGAAGACAGTGAATTGATGAATTTTACGTATCTCCGTAGTAAGCATACTATTTGCAATAATATAGCCTACTTTCCACCCTGTGGCATGAAATACTTTCCCAAAAGAGAATACTGTTACCGAATTGGGTATTTTCTCCTTAAAAGAGAGCAGGGAAGTATGTTTTAATTCATCGAAGACAAGATGCTCATATACCTCATCACTCATAACAACAATATTTTTACCATTAACCAGTGCAGCGAGTTGATTATAATCTTCCTCGGAATACACGACTCCCGTTGGATTATGAGGCGAATTGATAATAATCATCCGAGTATTAGCTGTAATCTTGTCTTTCACCTCATCCCAGGGGATAGCAAAATCCGGGTACCGGAGAATTACAGGGACTGGTATCCCCCCATTCGCGATTACCGAAGGGACATATGAGTCATACGCAGGTTCAAATATTATTACCTCATCACCCGGCCTAATGAATGTCGATATAACAGTGTACAGAGCCTGGGTTGCCCCGGCGGTTATAGTAACCTCTTCAGCAGGAGAGTAGCTTGAACCATATAAGGCTGAAATCTTATCGCAAATCGCCTCCCTAAGGGGTAAAACGCCAGGCATTGGTGCATACTGATTATTACCGGCCAGCATATATTTGTGTACCAATTCGATTAGAGCCGTATCAAGAGAAAAATCGGGGAACCCCTGAGAGAGATTTATTGCATTGTTCTCAACTGCCATACGCGACATAACCGCGAAAATACTCTCTCCAATTCCGGGAATCTTAGAAAACTCTTTCATTACCTTTTCTTCTTTTTATTTACAAGATTATACGAATCTTCAATCCAGCTGAAGATATCCTTACGAGGGATAGTGCTATCCAAATAAACAGTATTCCAGTGTTTTTTGTTCATATGGTAACCGGGAATCACATCTTCATACCGCTCTCTTAAATCAATTGCTCTTTCCGGCTCACATTTTATATTGATACTATACGGAGGATCCAGATTCAATAAAAGAAACATTTTATTTTGCACCTTATAAATCGGAGTTTCTTCATCAAACGGGAAAGTTTCTTCAACTTCTGGAAGACTTAAACAAAAATTCCGGATATCTTCGATATTTACCATATATTCAAGCGTTTTGTGTGAATATTTTTATTAAAATCAATTGCAAGAATGTTGTTCAAAAGATTTATCATATATTTAAAGATAAATAATTTTTTATATTTACGTGCAGCTCTGAGCCTCGTGTTCTCAGATTCTGTTAAGTTAGTTTACAAAATTGAGATAACACCATGAGTGATTATTATATTTACGTTATTGGTTTAATTCCGATTTTCCTGCTTTTCATGATTGTTCTGCATTTTTTAAATAAAAAACGTCAGAGAGAATTAGCCAGCCAGGAATCAAGTCACTTGCACAATACGCATAATACTGCCGAAGGACGCGCATTCCGAACTACAAATCAGGGCGAAAATGCAGAAGTAGCCAGGTTACGCCAAGAAATAGCCGATTTGCAAAGAAAAAATGGCCGTTTAAAAGATCAGATAGATGAGCTCAGGGGTAATGTAACTAAACTTGAAGAAGCCAATTTACAGCTTAATGCACAAAAGGAACGCCTTGAAAAGAGCAAAGAAAAGCTGGTAGATCTGCAAAAACGTAAAGAAGAATTATTCGCAATTGCTGTTCACGATATAAAAAATCCTGCCGGTGCACTCAAAGGGTATGTAGATTTACTCAAATCATATGACTTGAACGCAGTTGAGCAACAAGAATTGCTGGAATTTGTTAGTAGTGCGTCAATGAGAATTGTGGAAATTGCTCAAAAAATATCTCTGGCTGTGGCCAAAGAAGAGCAATTCGATACGATAAGCTTGCATAAGTCAAATCTAAAGCGACTCATTGACCATGTTTGTAAAGAAAATGATGCATATGCTTCGAAAAAGAATATTAAGCTGGTAAATCAATCTTCGCCCGATATACCTGAGATTATGATTGATGAATTCAAAATTCAGGAAGTACTCGAAAATCTGATTAACAATGCAATTAAATTTGGCCCTGATGGTACAATCGTTCAAATTAGGACGTACTTTAATCAGGAAAATGTAGTTATCGAAATTGTTGATAACGGCGTGGGGATGTCTACCGAAGATTTAACAAAAGTATTTAAAAAAGGTGTTACATTAAGCGCCCGGCCAACCGGAGGAGAACCAAGCTCCGGTCTTGGGCTGTGGATAGTAAAAAAGATTGTAGAAGACCATGCCGGCAAAATTAACGTACAGAGTAAATCCGGTGCCGGTACGAAGTTTACTATAACACTGCCAGTCAGCAGTAATTAACCGTATAAATTTCTGGTGTTGCATGTATAAAGGATTAGATTATTACTCATTTGACAGCCTGCTTTCAGAAGATGAAAAGCTGGTAAGAGAATTGGTCTATGATTTTGTTCAGGCTGATGTATTGCCTATAATTGAGGAACATAATCGGCAGGGACGTTTTCCTTTTGAATTGGTTCAAAAAATGGGTGAATTAAATCTATTTGGTGCCAATTTACCTGCCCGATATGGCTGTGCGGAGTTAAATAGTGTAGCCTATGGGCTTATTATGCAGGAACTTGAACGTGGAGATAGCGGAATACGAAGCTTTGTTTCTGTTCAAAGCGGATTAGTTATGTACCCAATTTTCACGTTTGGCAGCGATGAACAAAAAGAAAAATGGCTGCCTTTATTAGCTTCCGGGGAAGCAATCGGTTGTTTTGGCTTAACCGAGCCCGATTTTGGATCAAATCCGGGAGGGCTGGTAACAAAAGCTGAAAAAGTAACAGGCGGTTATAAACTCAATGGTGCAAAAATGTGGATTACCAACGGTACGATTGCAGATATTGCTATTGTATGGGCAAAATTAGATGGCGTAATTCACGGCTTTATTGTAGAAAAAGGAGTTAAAGGATATTCTGCACCTGAGATGAAAGGCAAACATTCGTTACGTGCTTCTGTAACTTCTGAATTGGTATTTGAGGACGTGTTTATTCCGGATAGTAATTTATTACCGAACTCTCGAGGCCTTAAATGCGCCTTGATGTGTTTAAATCAGGCCCGATATGGAATCGCCTGGGGTGTAACAGGGGCAATGATTGCCTGCTATCAGGCCGCTCTGGACTATTCATTAAGCAGAAAACAATTCTCAAAACCAATTGGCGGATACCAAATCACGCAGCAAAAGCTGGTTTATATGTTGACTGAGATTACTAAAGCGCAGGCATTAAATATTCAAATGGGTCGTTTGAAAGACGCCGGTCAACTACGTTTTCAGCAAGTTTCTTTGGCTAAACGCAATAATTGCGAAGTTGCCTTAAACATTGCACGAATGAGTCGTGAAGTTTTAGGGGCTAATGGCATTCTCGATGAATATCCTGTAATGCGGCATGCAGCAAATCTTGAATCAGTCAAAACCTATGAGGGTACGCATGAAATGCACACCCTTATTCTGGGCGAAGACATAACCGGCCTTCCGGCTTTCGATAATTAAGGTAACTGAATTATTATGAGCACTACTTTTGAAAAACGCCTTGAAAATGGGCGCGCACTTCTTGAAAAGTTCTCTATTGAACTCTTACTTATTACCTCACAGGGTGCTATAAATTATTTTACTGACCTAATTGATATTCCCGGGTATTTAATTATAGGCAAAGACTCGGCAATTTTCTACACCGACCCGCGCTTTACACAGGAATTAAGTAAAATTGCTGCTATTTATGATGGTAGAATTTTTTCAGGTAATATTCTTCCTTATTTAAAAGACGCAGGCTTTGTAAAAGACTCCCGGATCGGAGTACAAAAACAGGTTGTCAACGCAGAATTTTACGATTCTTTGTTCAAACTCACTGGCAGAAAAGCGATAATCGATATTTCAGTGGATATTAGACAACTATTGAATACACACGACAAAGAGTCGCTGAAAAGGATGAAAAAGGCAATTGATATTGCTGAAGAAGCTTTCTTTACGGCACTTGATAAACTTGAACCGGGTGTTACAGAAATAGATATAGCGGCTGAATTATCGTATCAAATTAGAACCGGCGGAGGTAACGGTGATGCTTTCCCTCCGATAGTGGCATTTGGGAAAAATAGTGCTAAACCGCATGCTATACCCACAAAGAATAAGTTAAAGAATGATGATTTAGTCTTAATTGACTGGGGCTGCTACTATCAGGGAGTGTATTCTGATTGTACGAGAATATGTTCACTCGGGCATTATCATCCCAAAGGTTTTGAGGTAGTTAACGATTGCATTGATGAAGTTATCAGCTCAGTTTTTCCATTGATAAAAGCAGGCTGTGAAACAGGATTATTGAGCCAGGCAGCTCAGGATATAATGAAACAATTTTCTTATAAGGGGAAACAATTAAGTGAGTATTTTCCACACGCTTTGGGTCATGGCATTGGATATGAAATTCATGCGTTACCCATTATTTCTACCGCGTATTCCTGGACTCTATGGGAGGGGAGTGTGGTAACAATTGAACCAGGTATTTACATTCCTGGTATTTTTGGAGTGCGTAAGGAAAATATGTTTTTAGTAGGGGATGATTCTTCACAATTATTGACAGGTTTTTAAATATGTTTAAGGTTTTGGTGATAGCTTACTACTTTCCGCCAAAAGGCTTAAGTGGAGTGCAAAGAACGCTTAAGTTCGTAAAGTATATGCCCAAATTTGAATGGCAGCCAACGGTACTTACATCCGATGATAATGCCTACTTCGCGTATGATCATAGTTTAATGAACGATATTGATCCCGAACAGGTACGTGTAGTTAGGGTAGCAGGCAATGAAATAAATTCTAAAATACCTAAAAAAGGCAATATAAGTTTTCCTTCAGAATTTTTACGTAAAGTATTTTCATTTTTTAGTATGTTCTTTTATCTGCCTGACAATAAAAAAGGTTGGTCGAAAGTAGCTATTGATGAAGCGCGAAAACTTTTACGTGAGGAGCATTTTGATTTGGTATTTGTTTCCGGCCCTCCGTTTTCAAGTGTTATGATGGCCGCGGAACTAAAGAAAGAATTTGGAATTCCTGTCACGGCAGATTACCGGGATTTATGGTACGGAGCACAGTTCGTGATTTATCCGACACCATTTCATAAATCCATGGTTAAAAGCATGGAATATCGTACCATTAAAACGATTGACAAACTGTTTGTAACCAATCGCCAGATCAAAGAAAAAATAATGGAATATTATCCATTCATCGAACACCGTGATGTTATAATAATTCCGCATGGTTATGACCCCGATGATATACAGAAAGCTGGTACGGAGCACAGACCTGCTGATAAGATGATAATTACATTTTCCGGTTTATTTTATGCTTCAGTCACACCGAAATATATTCTAAACGCTTTTTATTCATTATTACGTACGCACCCGCACATTGCGGCAAATATTCAGTTCCAATTTATAGGGATCTGGCGGAAATCAATCAATAAGCAAGTAAAGAAATTAAAGCTCGAAGCATATGTAACTCAGACGGGTTATATAACGCATTTAGAAGCGGTTAGAAAGCTCAATTCCAGCGATATATTGCTCATGACGATCAACAAAGCCAGAAATTACGATACAATATCTGCAGGTAAAATTTTTGAATATATCGGCACAAGAAAACCAATTATTGGTTTGGTTTATAAAGGTGCAATACAGAATGCACTACAGGAATACGGAGCATCGTACATTGCAGATCCGGCAGATGAAAATCAAATAAAAGAATTGTTGATTAAGGTATATACCGATTATGCAAATAATCGTTTACCGAAACCCAATGAAGAAGTAGTCGAGAAGTATCGAAGAGATAATATTACCGAAACGCTGACAAAGGAATTCCAGTTTATTGTTTCTGTTCGATAGTACGCTCTTGTCGCATAATATATATTATGTAAACCTATAAATATTACTTTATTACTGAAATTGCGCCTGGTAAGATTTCTACCTGAATCTGCCGGGCGTTTTCTGTTAGTATCTCCCCGTCTGCATGAATAATCACCCGATCCGTAAAATCAATGCTACATTTTTGTATCTGCCTATATTCAACATACTTACTCTTTAAATGTTTACCAAATATTGCCCGTGGAAGTAAATATAAAATCTTTAACCGACTTACATGCTCACCAATCATTAAGTCTAACTTTCCATCTGCGATATTTGCTCTAGGAGTTAGTTGAAATCCGCCACCGGAACTCTTTGTATTTCCAATAGTTATTAGCAATTTCCTTCCTCGGAATCTATCATGTTCAGTCTCAATTGAAACTTCGAGAGGTTTATATTGAAGTAATGCAACAAATACAGACGATAAATACAGCGGTAAACCCCGAAGAATACTCTTTCTGTTACTTATCTTTGAAACTGCAGCATCAAATCCGACGCCGCATGTCGAGTGAAATACGCGTTCCAGTTCCGAACCGTCTGCATTTCTGATAATAATTTTCCCCAAGTCAATTCGGTCTTTTTTATCCGCTTTCCCCATATACAGAACCTCCTTAGGCGATTTGCCTAGTGTTCCTAACGTTCTGGGAAAATCATTTCCCGAACCTACTCCAAGTACACCAATCGTAAAATCGTGCTCCGGTTTCATACCATTTATAACTTCACTGGTGGTACCATCGCCGCCGGCGATGAAAACGAGTTTAAATCTTTTTCCATTTTCATAGATGTACGACTCAGCATGTCTAGGATATTCTGATATAAATACTTCAGAGTCATTATGGATTTCCGTAAATGTCTTAATCAGGTACTGTTGAATCTTCGCGGTTCTCCCCTTCCCGGAAGCCGGATTTACAATAAGAAGTGACTTCAAAAAAAAACTCCTGATGATTATTATGCTAATATACTAATCATCAGGAGCATGTAAAAATAGTGGTAGTTTTATTTTATATAATATGGTCTGCTTTCAAAATTCGACATGTAATTATTGTAGCGCTGTGTATTATAGACTTCATATTTAATACTCTTGGTAATAACCGGTTTTACTTCCGGCTGCTTATAGAGATTAGGATCATAATACTGGAATGTACCATTTTCAGGTAATGCGACAGAATGCACAATGTTTTCTCTTGTCTCGTACCTGATCGGGATTGGAACCATTTGCTGATTCTCTTTCCTGACTCCGTGCTGGCGCCCGGCCGGAATATGTTTAATTTTATATACAAAAAATGATATAAAGAGAAATAAAACTATTGTTGCAGAGAACAATAAAAGCGACATACTAAGTAATGGAAAGAGATCCATAAAACATTCCTTAAATTATACTTCCTTTACACAACAACTGTGCCAATGCGAATATCCGCTATTTTCGCATATTTGAGCGAATTTTAATGTCTCATATTGATGCATTTTCTCAGTATCATTCCTGGTAAGCTTATAAAGTTTTTCTTTATAATTGCGGCCATTTTTCTTATACTTTATCTTTCATTCAAAAATTTATAAAGTTATGGATGCTGCCCGCGTTACGCATAAATTTCTATTTCGTTTAATAATTATAGCTGTAACAGTTGTTTTTCTCGGTTTAAATAGCATATTAGTATATCAATTTTCAAAAACTGTTGTTACCGGCGCACAATATCGCGGAATCCCCGGTAAATTTTTCTTCAAAAAAGATATCACCACGGCAAATTTGGCAAATCCGGCTTCAAATCTCTTCCCGAAGACCGGAGACATTCTTTTATCAGTAAATGGCATAATATTACACTCGGAATCTCAATTTGATTCACTTTTGCGAAATTTGCAGGGCAAAACATGCAAAATTGAATATTATGATCTGTATTCGATACGTAATAGTATTGGAGATGAAAATAACATTAAACTCGATTCCAAGCCCCATTCATTAAACATTCCCACGGAGCTTCTATCGAAGAACACGTTGCGTTATGTAGCTCACGGAACACTAATATCACATATTGACAGGAATGGCGCCGTAGCAAGGGGCGGTCTTTTACCGGGAGACGTTATTATTACAGTAAACGGGACTCAGCTTATTACTATGGATTCACTTGAGAACCAGCCATTAAGCATGGAATCCATTCGTTTTCTTCGAGACAGGCCTGCCGGTTCGATATTAACGTATCAGGTACTAAGAAACAATATTATCTACCATTTACGGGTAGAACTCGCGAGTTTTGGTTTTTCATTTCTCGTATTGGGGCTTATTAGCATTGCATTTATCTTTTATTTGGTGGGGTTATTTTTTACGCTCAAGCGACCGCATTTATTTGTTGCCAGAATTACAGGCACGGCCTTTATCATGATGGGTTACTTACTTTGCAACAGCATAGAATTTTACCCGGTAGGTTATAATTTATATACAATTATTCGGAGTTTAATTCAAAATCTGGCCTTGGCATTCGTATTCCCGGTATTCTTCCACAGTTTCGCATATTTTCCTATTGAAATTACCAGAATAACCCGCAATAAATGGTATTTCCGAATCCCCTATTCTATTTCAGCGGTTACAGCTCTTTTGATGTACGCGCAAATTTTGAATCTAACAACAAGCTCCTGGGTAGGAAATGCGATTGTTGTGTTATTATTGGGCAACCTGTTTAGTTTTTTTATCCTACGATATAGGAATCGTTCTGAATTCTCAAAAGAATATAAAAAACTTGCATTGCCGATAAAAGTTTCATTTTCCATCGTTTCTGCAATGCTTCTGGTACAGATACTGGCGCAACTATTAAATCTAAATTACTCGAATACGATTGGAATTGTGCTCAGTTTCTCACTGACGATCATCCCTTTTTCGTATTTGTTCATTACTTGGAAATACCGGTTACTCGATATTGATCTTCGAATTCGCACAAACACATTGTACAATATAGTACTTTCCTCATTCTACATTGGAATGATAGCTTTTTTCGTCTTGGGACTTGTTCGTATCGCATCTGTTAATATTAATTTCCCGAATATTCGTTATACAGGTACCAGTCTGGAAATTCTCAACCATCAATTAGCACCGGAATTGAATTCTTTTTACCTGAAGTTGTTTTGTTTAGTTACAGGATTACTATTCTCTTATTTGGTCTTCCGAGTATTTTATAACATAAAAAATGTTATAGATCGAAAATTTTACCGGCAAAGACTGGATTACCGATATGTTCTTGACGAACTTGTTTCTTTGCTTGAAAACACGCGGGAATTGCTGCCTTTATTACGATTGATCGCTGAAGGAACTGCTGAAGTTCTCCATCTAAAATCAACGGGGATTACCATATTTCGGAAGAATAAACTCGGGCTGGGAAATGAAATATTCGTCTTTAACCATGTAACTCAAACTCATGTAGAGTTACAACCCGGATTAAGTTTGTATGAAGCTATTGAACCATTTTCAAATGCAATATCAATAGATTACTTACCTGATGAATTTAAAGAATACTTCCGTGGTAATGGCGTGCAAAAAATCATTCCGATTAAACAACATGACGCGTTGGTTGCAGCATTGTTTATTGGTGAGAAGCGCTCTGAAACATACCTTACTACGCAGGATATTGATATTCTACACTCATTAGTAAAAAACTTTGCAGTAGCTATAGAGAATGCATGCTTATATGAAGACCTGGCAGATCAGCAGCGCTATAAGCAGGAACTTGCGATTGCGCGTAAAATCCAACTTTCATCCCTGCCACAAAAATTGCCTGAGTATCCACAATTACAAGTTGCAGCCGCTTCATTACCCGCTTTAGAAGTTGGCGGGGATTTTTATGATTTTTTAAATGGCAGTGTGACCGATTTAACTGTTATATTAGGTGATGTAAGTGGAAAAGGGACCTCTGCAGCGCTTTACATGTCCAAAGTTCAGGGGATTTTCAAAACACTTCACGCGTTCTATAATGATCCTTATGATTTAGTGGATAAAGTAAATAGTTCTCTTTTCCGACAGATGGATTCAAAATCCTTTATTACTGCAGGTGTTGCAACGTTTTCACTTGACTCAAAAATTGTGTCATATGCGCGAGCAGGACATTTACCCTTGCTTCACTATAAAGCTTCTGAAAATAGTATTGAAAGAATTGTTCCGAGAGGAATTGGCTTAGGTATAGGACCGTTACAGGTTTTTGCTAATACACTCGAAATTTCCCGGATATCATACCATACCGATGATGTATTTATACTCTATTCAGATGGAATTACAGAAGCAAAAAATTCAACTGGAAATTTCTACGGTGAGGATAAACTTGAACAAATAATATCCGAATATGCTGCAATGAATGCCGATATAATTTGCAAATCAATTATCGCCGATGTTCAGTTATTTGCGAAAAAAACTGAACAATCGGACGATATAACTCTTGTAGTCGTAAAAATAAATTAATATATATTCAGATTAATGGTTGGTTTCGGCCAGCCATTGAACTGCTTTTTCAATAATCCATCTTTGGTCAGGGTTCTTTTCGAAATGCGGACTAATACTTACTACTTTACCCGCGCCATAATAGCCAAGTACCATAGCATCTGTACCAATCATCACTCCTGACGGGGCACCTTTTTCGGCAATTTCCGTTGTGAATTTGCCAAGTGAAACATACGAATCCGCTTTTGTAAAAGCCGGATCAGGAGCTAATAAAGGACCTTGGTTATAATTTACTTCAATGGAATCCAATTGAGTGTCCAATAATATTTTCCCCTCTTTAGAGAAGTGAACAGTTACAATCCCCTGCCCGCGATTCCAATGTTCCCGATCAATTACTTTAGCTTTTATCAGACCGAGCGACCAGGAATAAAAATTTGTGGAAAGGTAAGCCCCGGCACAAATTCCCAGGTACCCACCGCCTCGCTTTACAAACGCGCGGATTGAATCTATACCACTCTCCTCAAGAGTTTTAGCCTGTTTTGAACCACTTCCGCCCGGTTGTACCAGTACGTTTACATTATTCAAAACACCGTTGCGAACTTGTTCAGCAGTAACCACTATAAATTGGTATTTTTGCTCATTTGCTAATGAAAGTGAAATATTATTGGTACCTTTAGCGCCGCCTCCCATATCATCATATATAGCAACTTTAATAACTTTATCCTGTGCCAATATTGCTACACTGAGGATGAATAAAACAAAAGTAACGAGAAGTTTATGAGAAATAAACATGGCCATTCCGTAAATTCAATGAAAAGATTTATTGATTAAATAAATTACGGAATATTATTCTTTTGCGTCACTGTTTTGTACAAATAACCAATTGTATGTATAATTAAGCCAATTAAAAGACCCGTTATCATTGGCTCAATTTCATTCAACCACCCTTGTATCATATTATAATTACGAAGGATCCACCAGCCTGTTCCCCCGATAAAAGACAGAGTAATTTCAAGAGTTATATAACCTGAGGAAATAGAAAACTTCGGATAATACACTGAAAGCAGCACGAAAATAATTCCCGGTATACAGACTGAACCCAGCACATACCATATATTTATCACTGATGGTATGAAATAAGAGATAAGACCCGAGATACAAGCAGTTACTAACAAACCTATCCTGGTATGCGAAACGATATTTGTTGACATCTGCGGAGATTCGGTTTCAGGACCTCTCAAAAGAATATCTTTTGTCTTATAATAGAGATCATTTGCAAAAGTTGTTGCTGATAAGAAGAAGAAGCTATTCAGAGTTGCCAGTATTGTAGCGAATAAGCCAGCGTAGAAAAGCCCTCGTACCCCTGGCCCGATGTATTTATCCGCTAAAAATAAATACGATTGAGCAGGATCTGCCAAACCGGGTAGCAAAGAGCGTGCATACAGTCCCAGGCTGTTTGAAAAGAGATCAAATAAAAACCACAACAAAATGGATATCAATACTCCTGTTTTGGCCACCGAAGCGGATCGGGCAGATTGCACCCTCTGGTAAAATCCAGGATCAGCAAAGGTCCATATAGCAATTAACCACCATACAATTATATACGCGAAAGAAGCATTCCCTGGAATTTGAAGATGTTCCGGTGGTAAGTGGGCTTGAAAAAAAGAAAGGCCGCCAAATTGCGAGTATAATAAAACTACAACAACCGCAAAGGCAACAAACATGAGAATAAAAAAGTAGACATTTACGACAATATCGGATCTAAAACCTCCGAACCATAAATATGAAACAGTGAACAAACATACCAGCAGAATAGATAAACCGGCTGAAAGTGCGAAAATATGCGAGATAATAATTGCGGTCATCAGTACATAGGGTGCCGGAGAAGTGAGCAAATAAATTAAAATTGCAGCCAGCAGTGCAGGTATCTTTCCATAGCGTAAGGCAATTGCGTCGGGAATTGTGAGCAGATCTTTCGATTTTATTTTTTTTACGAGAAATACGGCAAACAAAAATGCGAATATATAATAAGGTAATCCCTGAGTGAACCAATTGATAATCCCATATCGATATGTAAACTCACCTACTCCAAGAATTCCACCGTACCAGCTGGCCACATTTACCATAACAAAAACGGGTAAAGTTACACCTCTGCCGGCAAGCATATAATCGAGTGCAGCACCTTTTTTCTTCATGGCCGGTATATAAGCAATAAAACCGCCTATTACGAAGAATAACACTATCAGAGAAACATCAAGAAATGAAAGCATGCATTATCCGAATATTTGTTTTCTTTTCATTCGAATGAGTGAGTTTAATTGTCGTACTACAATTAACGGGCGATCGTTTGTACTAATTGTAAAAGAATCTCCTGTAGTTACATTACTGGTACTATCTCTTTCTCCCAGCACAATAATTTCATCGTCAAGAGGATATGCCAAACCATTAGTAGTTACCCTTGTATCAGCCATAAAACCATAGAATGATACAATTTCACCTGGAGTACAATAGAAAGTTTGCTCATTCTTAACGGGATACAATACCGAATGATTCGTTACAATACACAAACTGAAACAATCCATGTATTTAATAAGCAGCGAGAGATTTGCCAGAGTATGATCAAAACGCTTCCCAACAGCCCCCGTAATGGTTACTTGCGAATAATTTTCATCCAGTAAAAAGCGTAGTGCTTTTTCCAAATCTGTATCATCCTGACGATTGAATTTAATTACCCTGCCAGATTTCGGAAACACTGCCAGTTCTTCGTTTGAAACGGAATCCAGATCACCAATTAGCACTTGGACAGCTATATTCAGTGCCCTGCAATAATGCAGGGCACCGTCTGTACAAACCGAAAGCGCGTTGTCTGAATGAATAAACTTAATTACTTTATCAGATGGTTTTTCACCATTCGCGTATATAATTGCACTTTTATCCATATTACTTACAATGTAACTTTAATACCCATCAGACCATTAATTTCGGCTCCGGGGAAAAACTCACCCCCTATTGCATTTTGCGAATACAGGGAGTTAAATAAGTTATTTATTTGCATATATACTTTCAACGATTGCAATCCCCGGATTTCCGCAA
>JAJTBZ010000097.1 GCA_021286645.1 Ignavibacteria bacterium | reverse complement strand
TGTTTTTCCATAGAAATGTTTTATTCAGAAACAGACTCTCACCGGGTTCTAATTCGATAATCGATGAACGATACAAATCCTGTTCAAGCATATTTCCCGAAGGGATTGAGAAAACATCGCCCATGCAAAAATGTGTGCCCCTGTGCTCTCTGCCATATTGTAATAACGCGTTATACGCGCTCATAACCGAGTTAAAAGTGCCTCTGTATAATCCTTCTATCGAACAATCATCTTTGAGAGCCGTGAGTTGCGAGTGAACACTATCTTCCTCCAGGGTATTCAATATTACGATACTGTCATTAAATAATGAAAAAGTCCGCAGCGCCGGCTCTAAATAGGGCGATGGCTCAGTAACCAAAAGCAACCCTATAATTTTTTTTTGCCGTGATAACTGCACAAACTCTTCCTTGATTTCTTCTTTCGGAAAGCTGTTTACCAAGTGGCGAAGATGACGTTCGAAAAATACATGGGTACCTGCATCCATACAAACCTGATAGCCTTCCCGGGCAAGAAATTCTTCAATTTCGGCTTTATCCTCGCCGGTCTTAACAGACAACAGTAATGGTGCACAACGAGAAAAATTTATTCCGCGTAAAACTGCCATAGCCTGGCTGCCGGTATTTACCGAAATAAAATCAGTTTCTGCTATTCCATTTTCTTCCAGTATTGCGTCTACTGTTTTCATCTCGCTTCCCAATTCATCTTGAATGGGAGTACTAATGTCTGAAACGATTGAGTGAAAACATTGCACCGGCGTATTCTCGTATAACTTGCGCACACGCAAATACTGGTCATGCTCTGCTTCTACACAGATTCCCTGCCAATTAAATGATTCAAACAAACGACGAACCTGACTATGATATAACCCGTCGCTGGCCCCGATATCGATAAAGAACTTTACATGCTTTGGGTGATGTTCAAAAAACTGTTCGATATAAACATCCAAATCATGAGCTGCATAATAGCCGCGTACATGTTTTGGTAATTCCCGGGCATAACCAAATCCCGGCCGCACGGTAAGAATCTTTTCGCAAAAAATATCTACCGCTTCGAATTGTTCATATAAACGGGCTTCCTGGGCAAAAAACCAGATAGTTTCCCAATTGCCCTCTGTTACATGTAAATCATGTTTTAGGCTTTCAATCAATTCTATACGCCGGTCTGTCTCTCGTATCATGCGGTAGAGCAAGATAAAATCATCAGAATGCAGTTCGCCTGTATTAAACTTGCTGATAATGTGCGAGGAAGGTAACCGTACCAAAGATATAAGATAATCTATTTCTTCCAGCCCATGTAAGGCCGGCTGATAATCCGGAGCACTCTCCAAGGCTCTTTCGAAAAACAATTGAGCTTCAATGCTTCTCCCCTGTGCAAGGTAAATATCTCCCAATAGGGAGAAAAAAACATGCTTACTCTCTGTAGAATGGAGCAGATTTAACGACAGCTTCTCAGCCTCCTCATATTCTTCCCGATTAATTAACCGGCGGATTTCATCTATGAGTTTGTTTTCCATTGTTGAGCCGTATGATTATTGCACATGTTAACTATTGCGTATTTATTTTCAGGGTGAACCAAATTTTCTATATGCGAATATCATTCCAAATATTGGCCTTTTTCCCCTGATCAACCCGTCTGCTTTGGTTATAGCAGTACTCATGCGGCTATTTTCATTTATCCCCAATTGAAAGTATAAAAAATAAATCCGGCTATTCCAAATATCTGCATCCGTTAACTGACATATAAGATAAATCCGGCTTACACGGCCCACCTGCGAACGAGCCGAAATGCCCGAATTTATTTTGAGATAGCACAAATTACCTTGTATCCTATTGTTTTTTATGCACTTAAGTTAGCAATACCACTTTGTCATCCAATTCACATTGCCGAATGGCTTTATTTCATTTTCCCGGCTGCGAATAACTAAGGCCCAGTAGAGTAGCATGGTACAGGTTTAAGTATCAGGTTATATTTGCGGCTTGCGTATGCATTATATCTTCGCCACCCCTCATGGGGACAGGAATATTTGGCTAATATTAAACAGTTGTGGATTTTACGCGATTACGTACGGTAGAAAGCTTTAATCTCGACAAGGGAATTATTTCCCGCCAAATAGTAGAGAACTAATTGCGGCATTCATAGTATTTTTAAAAAATCCCCAAAATGGTTGGTGTCGTTTTCAACCGATTGGAACAATTCCCTCGTTAATGGCTTTATCAACATTTGTCATCATGGTGGTAGTTTCAGTTTCAGCTTCTTTTTTTAGCTCACGTTCGCGTTCTTCTTTTTCGGCACGCAAATCATCAATGCGTTTATTCAAATCACTTACACGAACTTTAGTAACTTCTTCCACTGATGCTATTTTCTTATCATATTCCTTACTTACCCGTTCTACGGCCCGGTCTTTCTGGTTTTTATAGGTAGTATTTTTTTTCATCAACCGATGTTTCTCATTAGTTCTCTCTACCACTTTCGAAGCCGATGAAACTACTGCTATTAACAAACCGCCAAGAAATACGAATCCACCCCATTTAATTCCCGAAACAATCAGGCTGCCAAAATGGTCACCGATTGATGAATTGGAATGATCGCTAAAACTACCAATAAATCCCCCGATAATAAAAAGAACTATGGCCAAAATTATATTATATACCATAATGTTATTAAACGTCACCGAAGGATCATACTCGGCTGATGTATCAATCGAAGCAATTTTATTTTCCAGAGCAGAAAGAGCGTCGTTGAATTTCTTTTCGGTCTCTTCAATAACCTCCTGCATCTTCTTTTTCATCAGCGTCTTATTTGATTCCAACTCATCATTCATTTTCCGAATACGATTCATTTCATCGCGCATTTGATGGTCGTATAACTCTAATTCAATGAATTTTTTCGAAATAATATCATTTTTAATTCGTTGCTTAATCTCCTGAACTATCACGGTAAACTTTAGGGTAAGAGATTCCTGTATTAGCGAAAGGAAAAGGTTTTTCGAAACCTGATATCGTTCCATAAACTGATCAAGGAATCGGATTTCATTCAGCATTTTATCGGTACAGAATTCCTTATACGGGAAGGAAGTAAAATTATGCAGCCAGTTAAATAAAACCTGGTAGCCTGCTTTACCCGTTTCTACCGTTGCCTCAAATAGCACCCTGATTTCCGGCAATAAAGGTGAGAACTCAGGTTCACGGAATATATTATATGAAACTGCGGTCTTAAGAAAGAAAGAGAATAAATTGATATCATTAACCTCTATAGCAAACATCAGCCGCTTAATATCGTGATTGATAATACCGTTAATAAAAGAAGTCTGTTTCTCCTCAGTATTCGAAAGCGATAATAGTGAAATATAAAACTGGGCCGTAATGCCCGAATTTTTTGAAGACATTGCCTCATTAAAATAGAGTAACGCCTGGTCCCTGTCTCCCAAAGAAAGTACTGCAAATGCCTTATATAGGCTAACGAGGTAAGAGAACTCAAGTTTCAGGTCCTCGCTGACTGAACTGGTGCTGCAATGTTTATCGGCTGTTTCAAGATATTCAACTGCCTTCTGAACAGAATAGTGTTTTTTATCATAGATAAACAGCACTGCCGGGTACAGATATTTAAGAAAATTTTCCCGATTCGTATTCCTTTCGAACAGATTAAGGACAGAGATCGCATAAAAATCGGCTTCTTTTGGGGTTTTCTCGATACTCCATTTAGCGAAAAACTTCTTTAGTTCCGGGTAGTTTTCAGAAAAAACGCCCTTATTTCGCCTCAGAGAGGGCATTGCCTCTTCCAGACGGGTAAGTAGAGGTGAATCACTCAATAAGAAAAAGCGGGCAGATTCTAATGAAATAAATTGTTCTGAATATTGTTTGGGTAAATTGAGCGAATGGAGTGCGGACCCTTCTTTTATTACATCAAGATGAGTAACAGGAGACATGTTCAGCTCCGGGAAGTTATCCTTTCCATAGCTGCGTAACCGCGCTGCGAGGACTTCGGCGGTGAGCCGCTGATCTTCCAGAGTTTCAGGAGGTGGAGGAGCTTCCGTGCCCAAAATCTCCTGACTGAGCTTAATATCTTCCATTATCTTTCATCCTTGAATATAACTTTCCTTGTCCAATTATCGAGTAGAATACGAATTAGTTTAGGCTTTTGAACTAAATTCCGGGGCGAAATGTTTGCTTTTTAATGTATTTCCGTTTTAGAACTAAAAATATTTAGCTCCCCCTCATTGTGTGTGTGTCAGAATTTTATAGATCGAATACAAAGCAATAAAAAACGATTTCTATAAGGAGGTTACTATGAGCAAGAAAATCCCGGACGAGCAACCGGTTAGTTTTACTTCCGTTCTGGAAGAACATCGGTTGTTCCCACCTTCCAAGGAATTCGCGCGCAACGCGCATATTAATTCTCTGGATGTTTATAAACGCATGTATAAGGAATCAATCCTTAATCCCGAAAAATTCTGGGGCGACGTTGCCGAAGAACTCCATTGGTTCAAGAAATGGAAAAAGGTTAAGCAATGGAATGCACCCGACGCTAAATGGTTTACCGGGGGACTGACGAATCTTGCTTATAACTGCCTTGATCGGCATCTAAACAGTTGGCGCCGAAATAAAGCTGCTATTATATGGGAGGGAGAGCCTGGGGAAACACGAATATTGACCTATCAGGTACTTTACCGGGAAGTTTGTAAGTTCGCTAACGTATTGCGGCAAATGGGTGTCGAAAAAGGCGATAGAGTAGCGGTTTACATGGGTATGGTGCCAGAGCTCGCGATTGCCATACTCGCGTGCGCGCGTATCGGTGCCGTTCATACTGTTGTGTTCGGCGGGTTTAGCGCCGAAGCGCTCAAAGACCGTATAAATGACGCGGATGCTAAATTGGTAATTACCTGCGATGCAGCCATCCGACGCGGGCAACTTGTTATGCTTAAAACTGCTGTAGATAAAGCCCTTGAGCAATGCCCCGGTGTGCAAAATGTTATTGTTTTCCGCCGCGTCAACGATATTCAAATCCCCATGTCTCCGGGCAGAGATCATTGGTGGCACGAAATTATTCAGTCTGTAAATGATAAGAACGAAGCTGAGCAGGTTGTTGCCGAGCACCCGCTTTTTATCCTGTATACCTCAGGCACTACGGGCAAACCAAAAGGTATCTTACACACAACCGGCGGCTACATGGTAAGCACCTACTTTACGCAAAAACTTGTATTCGATATTAAAGAAGAGGATATCTATTGGTGTACTGCAGATATTGGCTGGGTGACCGGTCATTCATACGTAGTTTACGGGCCGCTGTTAAACGGGGCTACCACTTTTATGTACGAAGGGGCTCCTAACCATCCGGAACCTGACCGATATTGGAAGATTATTGACAAATATAAGATTAACATATTCTATACTGCACCTACAGCTATCCGGGCCTTTATCCGCTGGGGTGAGCAATGGGTACTGAAACATGACCTTAAGTCACTGCGGCTTTTAGGCTCAGTCGGAGAGCCTATCAATCCCGAAGCCTGGATGTGGTATTACAAAATCGTTGGAAAGCAGCGCTGTCCAATCGTTGATACCTGGTGGCAAACCGAGACCGGAACTATAATGATTGCTCCATTACCCGGTGCAACACCCCTCAAACCGGGATCGTGCACATTCCCCTTACCGGGTATTATCCCCGAAATTGTTGATAAAGCCGGAAACCCGGTTCCCGATGGGGCCGGTGGTTATCTCATTATCAAAGATACCTGGCCTTCAATGCTGCGAACGGTTTATGGCGACAAGACCCGTTTCAAAAAACAATATTGGAGCGATTATAAAGGCCTATACTTCACCGGAGACGGCGCCCGAAGAGATAAAGACGGGTATTTCTGGGTAATGGGACGCGTCGATGATGTTATCAATGTTGCAGGTCATCGCCTGGGAACGGCCGAAATTGAAAGCGCTCTCGTTAGCCACTCGGATGTTGCCGAAGCAGCAGTGGTTGCCCGGCCCGATGAAATAAAAGGAAGCGGCATTATTGCGTTTGTAACATTGGAATCAGGAAAAATTCCTTCTCTGTTATTAAAAGAGGAACTCCGCAACCACGTTGCACAGGAGATAGGCCATATAGCCAAACCCGATGAAATCAGGTTTACCGATGCCCTGCCCAAAACCCGAAGTGGTAAAATTATGCGCAGGCTTCTGCGCGAAATTGCCACCAGCGGCTCGGTTGCCGGTGATGTCTCCACACTCGAAGATTTTTCCGTTCTGGAAAAATTGCGTGACGACGATAACTAATCCGATGAATTATTAAATACAAGCCGCGCCTCGTTCAGGGACGCGGCTTTTTTACAGTATCAGGAGGGTTAAAAAAAGATCAATATTTATGATTTTGAAAACCGCAAATGCCCCCGCTCGCCTAAATCAATTAAGACTATATCACCCGGTTCAAAGTTACCCGCCAATAACTCCTGCGAAAGAGGATTTGTAACATACCGCTGAATCGTCCGTTTTAACGGTCGTGCCCCATAGACAATATCGTAACCTACTTCAGCCAGCCAATCTTTGGCTTCAGTTGAAACCTGCAACTGTATTTCCCGTTGACCGAGCATTTTACCAAGGCGGGTAAGTTGCAATTCAACAATTTTCCGAAGTTCGGTCCGTACCAGCGGTTTGAACAAAATTATATCATCAATTCGGTTCAGGAATTCCGGACGGATAGTTTTTTTCAGCAAATCACTTAACAGCAAGCGTAATTTTCCCATTACCGTTGCCATGGTATCTTCTGTCAATTGCTCCAGGTGTTCCTGCATTATTTGCGAACCGATGTTCGAAGTCATGATAATAATTGTGTTCCGGAAATTTACCGTTCGTCCCTGATTATCGGTTAATCTGCCATCATCAAGTACCTGAAGTAAAATATTAAACACATCGGGATGCGCCTTTTCTATTTCATCAAGTAAAACAACAGAATAGGGGCGCCGACGTACAGCCTCGGTTAGCTGGCCGCCTTCTTCATATCCTACATATCCGGGAGGTGCCCCGATAAGCCGGGAGACCGAATATTTTTCCATATATTCGGACATATCAATACGAACCATCGCGTGCTCATCATCGAAGAGATATTCAGCCAAAGCACGGGCCAATTCGGTTTTCCCGACTCCCGTAGTTCCGAGGAAAATAAATGAACCAATTGGTTTTGCTATATCCTGCAAACCGGCACGCGAACGTCTGATCGCATTTGCAACCGCTACCACAGCGTCTTCCTGCCCAATAACTCGTTTATGAAGTTCTTCTTCAAGCCGTAATAGTTTACTTCGTTCGCTTTCGAGCATTTTCTGCACGGGTATCCCTGTCCATTTGGCAACTATCTCGGCGATATCTTCCGCATCCACTTCTTCTTTGAGCATTTTTTTGTCGTTTTGGATAGATGCCAGTTTCACGGTTTCTTCCTGCAATTGCTTTTCAAGCATAACAATTTTACCGTAGCGTATCTCAGCGACTTTCGCGAAATTTCCTTCTCTTTCGTAACGTTCCGCCTCCGTCTTCAATAACTCAATATCGCTCTTAGCCTTGCGGATTATCTGGATTTTTTCTTTCTCCGTTGACCAATGTAATTTTAGCTTATTTCCCTCTTCGGTAAGTTCCGTAAGTTCTTTTTCAAGTTCCTCGAGCCGTTTTACCGATTGTTCATCATGCTCACGTTGCAGGGCGGCCCGTTCAATTTCCATTTGCTTAATTTTACGTTCTATCGTATCGAGTTCTTCCGGCATGGAATCAATCTCGATACGCAATTTGGATGCCGACTCATCAATAAGATCAATCGCCTTATCGGGTAAAAACCTGTCGGTGATATATCTTTGCGCAAATTGCACTGCAGCTACAATTGCACCATCAGTAATCCGAACCCCATGATGCACTTCATATCGTTCTTTTAAACCGCGTAAGATTGAGATAGCGTCTTCCTCAGACGGTTCGCTCACAAAAACAGGTTGGAACCGGCGTTCCAGGGCTGCATCCTTTTCAATGTGCTTTTTATACTCATCCAAAGTTGTAGCGCCAACACAATGCAAATCGCCACGCGCCAAAGCCGGCTTAAGGATATTTGCAGCATCCATACTGCCTTCTGCCGAGCCTGCACCAACGAGTGTATGCAGTTCATCGATAAATAAAATAATCTCCCCGCTGCTTTCCTGCACTTCTTTCAATAAGGCTTTCATTCGCTCTTCAAATTGCCCGCGAAACTGCGTACCTGCAACGAGTGAGCCCATATCCAAAGCAATAATTTGTTTTGTTTTAAGGTTCTCCGGAACATCGCCGGCAACAATTCTATGAGCAATTCCTTCGGCAATGGCAGTTTTCCCTACCCCGGGTTCACCAATGAGAACCGGGTTGTTTTTTGTTCTCCGGCTTAATACCTGTAAGACTCGGCGTATTTCTTCATCCCTCCCAATTACCGGATCCAACTTACCCGCCTTCACCAGATCATTCAGATTTCTACCAAATTTCTTCAGCGCCAGGTATGTATCTTCCGCATTCTGACTTGTTACCCGACTGGTACCGCGAACATCTTTTAATGCCCGTAGCAGCACTTCATACGCCGCGCCGTTTTCTTTCAGCAGATCACCGGCTTTTCCACCCTCTTTAGCCATAGCCAAAATCAGGTGTTCGGTTGAGATATATTCATCCTTTAATATCCCTGCCTCTTTTACAGCCATATCAAAATATCTGTTGCATTGCTGCGACATCTGTACATTACTAATACCAGCACCTGAGACCTTAGGTAATCTATCCAATAATTCACTGACATGAATTTTTACTTTATTTACATTAACACCGGCTTTCTGAAGTAAATTATCTGCAAGCCCGCCTTTTTCCTGAACCAGCGCAGCAAGTACATGTTCCGGTTCCAAAACCTGGTTTTCATAACTCTGGGCTATCTCAAGTCCCGCCTGGACGGCTTCCTGAGCTTTAACCGTAAACTTATTAAAATTGAATGCCATATTTCATTCTCCTTAAATTAACTACCAAAAATTAGCAATTAATCTCATGTGAAAAAAAACAGAGCCAAAAATTGGTACTATTCACGCGCCGTTTTGACGGTCGATATGCCAGAATGGCCGGGAATTTTAAATTGTATGGGTGCGGTGGTACTTATACCTGATAGGAATTGAGTTCCTTATCAATCTTTTTATAATGAGGTACAAATTGCTTTACCAGGTTCCAGAAGCGGGGCGAATGGTTCATTTCCTGCAAGTGGCAAAGTTCATGCAAAATAACGTAGTCAATCATTTCGGGTCTGAATTGCATCAATTTATAGTTCAGTGATATGCTGCGCCGTCTGGAACAACTTCCCCACCGCGATTTTTGTCCCCTGATTGTTATCCTTACCGGTTTCAGCCCGGTCTGTTCGGCTAGTTGCATACATCGTTCGGGTAAAAATAGTTTACCTCTTCTTTGCAGGTACATATGGAAAATATCATACGCCGGAGTTGTATTATTAAACGGACTACTGATGTGCACGTGTGTATCATCGAACTGTACAGAATGGCGCTGATCTTCCCTGTCATGAGTATGCATCATCTCGTATGTTTTACCAAGGAACCGATAGGTTATATGTTCCGGCAGCAAAAATTTAATATGCCTGCTTATCCAATCCCGCTTCTCCTGAACAAATTCAATGCCTTTTTCAGTTGGAATTCCGACAGGTAATACAACCTCCAGAAGCCTGTCCTTGGTAATTCGCATAATTACCCTGCGCGCCTTACGAGAACTTCGAATCGCGTATGCAATTGTGTGGTTTTCCACGAGAAGAAAACGTTTTTCTGTTATATTGTGTTTACCTGGCATACTCTCAAACAAATGAAGCCGGCATAAACCGGCTTCGAAATAGTACAGTTCATGCTATGAACTGCTAATCATCTGTTAGTTCTTTTTATATGTAGTTTTTTCTTTCGTATCCTGAAGTTGAATACCCATTCCGTTCAATTCATTCCGGATCAGATCAGCTATCTGATATTCCTTTTTTAACTTCATTTCGGTACGAAGTGTTATAAGTAAATTAATCAGCTTATCTTCAAGTTCCGGGTTGCCCGATTGCTTCTTCCTCGTTTTCAAAATACCAAAAACGCCGTCTGCCGTTTTCTTCAGGAATTTTTGGACATTATTAATGAATTGCTTTGTTGGTTTCTCGGAATTGCTTAGCGCAACGTTCACTTCAGAAACAAAATCAAACAATACCGCCAATCCTTTTGGAGTATTAAAATCATCGTCCATTGCTTCTTCAAAAGACGCATAATATTTTTTAAAATCCAGCGAGGGTACAAAGGTTCCCGGTTCGGCAGTAGCAAACTCCGCTACCCTGTCAGCACAGTTTTGCAATCGTTGCAACCCGGTTACGGATGACTCAATCGCGTTTTCCGAAAAATCGAGTGGAGCCGCGTAGTGGGTCTGCGCGAAAACAAAACGAATAACTTCTGCAGGGTATTTGCCGAAAATATCACGAGCAGTTTTAAAGTTACCAAGCGATTTAGACATTTTTTCATTATCGATATTCAGGAACCCAAAATGCATCCAATACCGGACGAATTGTTTACCGGTTGCAGCCTCACTCTGTGCGATTTCGTTTTCGTGATGCGGAAAAATCAAATCACTGCCGCCTGCATGAATATCAAAGGTTTCACCCAAATGTTTACAGCTCATGGCCGAGCATTCGATATGCCATCCGGGACGACCGGCACCCCAGGGACTTTCCCAAAAGGGTTCACCCGGCTTCGCCATCTTCCACAGGGCAAAATCGAGAGGATTCTTTTTTGCTTCGTTCACTTCAACCCGGGCACCTTCCTGCAGGTCTTCAATACGCTTTCCGCTTAGTTTTCCATACTCCGGAAATTTCGCGATATTATAATACACGCCATCCTCAGTAACATACGCGATGCCCCGCTCAATAAGCCTTCCGATAAAATCTATTATTTCATGTATGTGGCTGGTTGCCCTCGGGTATTGTGTCGCTTTTTTTACTTTCAGTTTCGTTATATCTGCAAAAAATTCTTTCGAGAAAGTATCGGCTATCTTCGCTGCGGTTACTCCTTCAGCATTAGCACGTCGAATAATTTTATCATCAATATCCGTAAGGTTCATTATATACGTGACCTTGAATTTTTTGAATTCAAGATAACGGCGAATAAAATCTGCGTTAATAAATGAACGGGCATTACCGATATGAAAGAAGTCATAAACTGTCGGACCGCAGACATACATACGAATTTCACCCTCGTGAAGTGGAACAAAATCTTCCTTCTGCCGTGTCTGTGTATTGTAGATTCTTAACATATTTAAACGCCTCTGTTATATCCTAAATTATTTGTTTTAACATTGTAAAGTAGTAAAAAGTGGTCTTTCATCCGAATCAAAGTGATTTATACCAATGAGATACCCGTATCGAATAACCGCCGCAATTCAAATAATGCTATCCCATACGCGACAGCCACATTAAGCGACTGTTTTATGCCAAATTGCGGTATTTCCATTGCTACATCACATTTATCCAATAGGTCCTGACATACACCGTTAATTTCATTCCCAATAATAAGCGCAAGCGGGAAAACGGAATGATTCAAAGCATAATACGGCGTACTGTTTTCCGTAAGTTCCAGGGCAGCAATCGTATAGCCCTTCTCTTTCAGACTGCTTATAACCTGCAACGGATCTTCAATGTATTCCCATGCTATACTTTCCGTTGCGCCAAGAGCGGTTTTCAATATCTCCTTTTTGGGAGGTGTTGGCGTAAAACCCGTGAGATATATTTTCTCAATCATTGCCCCGTCTGATGTACGGAAAACCGATCCTACGTTATAGGTGCTGCGAATATTATTTAATACAACCACTACCGGCAATTTCCTTACAAGAGGAACGCTTTCCAGTGTAGCACGATTTATCGATATCTCGGGATGTGTTAACTTTTTCATTTCTATTGCTCCGTAATTGCAAGCTGTCCACAGGCAGCTGCTATATCATTGCCCCGTGTATCACGTAATAATACTGTTATATTCGCATCCCGCAGCCTGTCGGCGAAAGCATGAATCGCGTGCAACGGCGTTGGTTGCAACTCTGCTGAAATTCCTTCAGGGTTGGTATGCGCTACTGAATTAAAAGGTATGATATTGACCTTAGAGGATATTCCTTTGCACAATTTTTTCAATGCCTCCAAATCTTCTTTCCTGTCGTTTATGCCTTTTAACATGACATACTCGAAAGTAATTCGCGTTCCGGTCTTCTGTGAAAAATACTGCAATGCTTTCAGATTATCCTTAAGGCTATACTTCTCATTTATTGGCATTATTGAAGAACGGATATCTTCAAAGCATGAGTGCAATGAAAATGCAAGTTTGCATTTCAATCCAGTATCGGCCAACTCACGAATTTTATGCGGTATGCCTGATGTAGATACAGTTATTTTTTTCAGACTGATTCCTGTAGTCAGTTCTTCCGAAAATATACTTAATGATCGAACTGTGTTTTCATAATTTATTAGCGGCTCACCCATGCCCATATATACGATATTCGAAATGGGGAAGGTTACCGATAATTGCGCCAGTAAATACTGGTCAAAAATCTCACCGGATGTAAGATTTTTCTTATAGCCCATAACTCCCGTTGCACAGAATTTACAATCCAGCGGGCAGCCCACCTGAGTAGATACGCATAAAGTAAGTCGTCCGTCATCAGGAATAATTACCGATTCGATATAATGACCGTCAACGGTTTTAAAAAGCAGCTTTCTGGTTTCATTCTCCTGCGATATTTGCTCTCGTACTTTTTCGAGAGTGAGCAGCGTGTATTTATCATCTAATTCTGCACGAAGTGTCTTGGAAATATTCTGCATATCATGAAAGGACGTCACTTTGTGATTGTACATCCAATTGAAAACCTGTGCAGCCCTGTATTTTTCCAGTCCGCCATCAACAAATAACTCCTCCAGTTCATGAAGAGTAAGTCCTTTTAATTGCGTTTTTTTTGAATTCATAACGTACTTATTCTATTACAATCCCTCTTTGGGAAAACTCCGTCAATAAGTTTTCGGTTCCCCGAAACTGTATGGCATCCCAGCCTGCATCACGTGCTCCCTGTGCATATTCCGCAACATCATCAATAAAAATATGTTCTTCCGGGCGAAGACCGGTATACGCCATAACCGCCTGATAAATTGCCGGTTCAGGTTTAACCGCGTGCACCTCATGCGAAAGAAACAACTTCTCAAAATTCTCCAGGAATGAAAAATTTTTCCATCCATACTGTCGATGTATTTCATTCGTATTGGAAAGAAGAATTAACCGGTAATTGTTCCTAAGCAATGGTAATAACCCTGCAAGTGACTCATTTACGGTAAAAACTTCAGAGAAGAAGCGGCAAAATGTATCCGCATCCACTTTATGCTGAAGAGTTTCAACTATCGGCTGCAAAAATTCCTCATCACTCATATCACCGCGTTCGTACCTGCGGTGAAAGTCATCGTAGTGTGCCTTATAGAATGCAGTGAAAATTTCGCCCAGGCCCTCTTGTACCGCGTCTAACCTCGCAATCATAATACTATAATCGAAAGGAAGCAGCACATTGCCTAAATCAAAAACTATTGCCTTAATACTATTCATATTTTCTACTTACTATTAAAAAACGAAACCCGGCCTCCGTTTACGGATCCCCGGGTTTCTGCAAAACACCTATGCTAATTGCTTACAGTTTTTTAATCAGATATTCTGTTAATCGGTCACTGGCAATTCGTTCCTGCTGCATAGAGTCACGATCACGAATCGTTACCGTATTATCTTCCATTGTCTGGGTATCAATGGTAATACAGAACGGTGTTCCCGCTTCATCCTGGCGGCGGTATCTTCTTCCAACTGCGCCCTTGTCATCGTAGAACACTTTGAAATACCGACGAAGATCTGCTTCAACCTTACGTGAATACTCGGGCATACCATCTTTATTAACCAAGGGAAGAATTGCTGCTTTAATCGGCGCCAAACGTGGATGAAAGCGTAAAACTGTACGTGTTTCATCATTTACCATTTCTTCATCATAGGCATCAATCAAAAATGCCATCGTTGAACGACTTGCACCGGCAGATGTTTCAATTATATACGGAATGAATTTCTGCTTTGATTCTTCATCGAAATACTTCATGCTCTTGCCTGAAAATTGTTCATGGCGGCCAAGATCGAAATCTGTTCGATTATGGATACCTTCAATTTCGCCCCAGCCAAACGGGAACTGATATTCAATATCAGTCGCTTCTTTGGCATAATGAGCCAGCTTGTTTGAGGGATGATCGTGGTAGCGCAATTTATCTGCTTTCATTCCTAAATTGATAAACCATTGAAGCCGTTCAGCCTTCCAATAGTCATACCATTCTTTATCCCGATCGGGCTGGCAGAAAAATTGCATTTCCATCTGTTCAAATTCACGGGTTCGGAACAGAAAATATTTCGTATTAATTTCATTACGAAATGCCTTACCAATCTGTGCAATACCAAAAGGCAATTTTTGCCGTGACGCCGTTTGCACATTGAGAAAATTCACAAAAATACCCTGGGCTGTTTCAGGACGCAGATAGACAGTGGAACCGGAATCTTCAACCGGACCAATAAAGGTCTTAAACATCAGGTTGAAATTACGGGGAACAGTAAACGTGTTTTTATTACCACACTGAGGGCAATTTATTTCCTCAAGCAATAACAGGCTCGCTGTTTTACTCTCAAGAATTTCATTAAATAAATCACTTACTTCATCATCAGAAAGGGCCTTTAACTGTGCTGCATCAGCCACCTGCGGGTATTCAGCAGATAATTTTGCTGCAGCGGCTTCAATAAATTTTCGGCGCTTTTTTGCGGCAAGGCTGTCTGCCAGTATATCAAGACGGAAACGTGATTTACACTGCTTGCAATCAATCATCGGATCGGTAAAGTTTTCCACGTGACCGGAAGCTTCCCAGGTACGGGGATGCATAAGTATAGAAGCATCCAGGCCTTCCACATCCTCGCGGTAGGTCATGAACTTCCACCATTCCTCTTTAATGTTTTTCAACAATTCAACTCCTAATGGGCCGTAATCCCAGCATCCATTAAGACCGCCATAAATTTCGCTGGACTGAAATACAAATCCGCGCCTTTTAGAAAGAGAAACTACTTTTTCCAATACATCATTCTGATTCTTTGCCTGCATGAGCACGTTACTCCTGAAATTATCGAATTCTATTCATTTTAAATTAAAATACCAATATACGGATTTATCCCTTTGGAGGGGAGTATCGAAATTGAAAATTACCCGCCGGCCGATACCAATTTATTTACCCTTTGTTGCCTGGATTCGCTATAACCACCAGATTACCGTATTATAAGCGAATTCCCTATCATGCGGTTATTGTATTGCTGAATATATGCACGCAACAGGCTTTCACTTCTCTTTTGTTCATTCCCATAATTAGTCAGCGGATGTTGCAAAAGTGAATCAGCTTCATAATTATAAAACCCGGTAAAATTCACACCGGTATATTGTGCTGCCGATTGCCCATAAATAACCTGATAAGTTCCATTGAGATACGTGAATGCTGCTCTCACTGCTGAAGTATCAAAAGGACTGCTGCCAAAAGCAAGGAACGGGGACTTGTAATGAAGCAAATGTAAAATTCCCGGCATAATATCAGTTTGTTGTATAATACTTTTTGACTCTCCCTTAAATTGCTTATCGCCAGGCATAAAGAATAATATTGGCACCCTGAAATTGCCTACTCTTGTTTGGTAATATGGTATCACCGCCTCGGAGGTATGATCTGCAGTAATAACAAATAACGTATTATTATACCATGGCATGCGAGATGCTGTCTCGAAAAATCTCCGTAAAGAGTAATCGGCATACATAATACTTTGTTGTATTTCTAATTTTCCCTTTCGGAATTTTCCGGTATATGCCGTGGGGACTTTATACGGATGGTGTGATGAAAGAGAAAATATCGTTGCTAAAAATGGCTGGCTCGTACCATTGAGATTCTTCGCGAAATACTGAAAATAGGGTTCATCCCAAATCCCCCAGTTACCATCATAATCGTTCTTTTCCGGGTATTCGTCTTTACCGTAATAGCTATCAAACCCGGCAATTTTACAAAATGACTGGAATCCCATAGTCCCGTTGGCGCCGCCATGATAAAATGCCGAAGTATATCCATTCATTTTCAGGAGTGACGCAAGCGAATTTATCCTGTTCCCGGCGTAATTTGAGGTGATATATGCCTCTTCCATAAGCGTGGGCAATCCCGCCACAATTGCGGGTATTCCTTCAATAGAACGCTTCCCGTTTGCAAAAGCCTCCGGGAAGTAATACCCTTCTCCAATCAATGAATCAAGAAAAGGGGTAAATCCCTTATACCTTCCATTCTCGAATAAACCATTTCCTTTTCCAAGATGTTCTTTTGAAAAACTCTCCAGAATTATTATAACAACATTAGGGCGGGAAGCTGTAAAAGGAACGCTAAGCGGCGTGTCCGAATAATTATGTACCGGATTGTAAATACTGTCTGCCTGCGCCTGGGAGAAATCCGCTTTTTTTTCCAACCCTTTCCGATTAAAGGTTTTTATAAGCGTGAATGGAGTATTGAGTATAAACGGGACTGTCTCTGCCGAAGTAAATTCACCTGCGGTTATAATACTTATAGGTTTAAGTTGCAGCCCGCCGCGGAACAAGATAATTGCAACGATAATGCTAACCAGAAAGGCACCGGATTGTTGTAATGCAATTTTCCAGTTATAGCCTCTGTGTTTTTCTCGCGGCTGAATTCTGCGCGTTAGTATTACAACAGCAACTATCAAGACTGCGCCAATAAGTGTCAGGGGCCAAAAACTAATTAAAAACTTTGGCAGCATAGAAACTGAAGTTGCATCACTTTGCAAATAGTCGAAGATATCGAAAGTGAGTCGTTTAAGTGTAAACGGGAAATATGCTGCATCGCCGACATTAATAATAAAACCCGCTATATTCGGCAGCAGGTAAAATACATCAGCAACATTCCGGAATATTCGGTTGGAATGGGATGGATGCGGGAATGTTAGCAAAATTATATAAGCGGAGTTAAGCAGCACTCCTGCACTTATATCAAAATACAGCCCTTTCACGAACAATAATGCCACCTGCGAACACGGCAGAGCGTTAAAATAATGATAATTATGAATATAGAATACCGCGCGGGCAATACTCATTAGCATTAATGATATGCCCAGCCGCATACTCAGTATTTTGTAGATTTCTTTAAGTCGGGTGTATTCCATAATTCAACTGTTGCTTTTTATATCCTTAATGCAGGAACCGTAAACATTTTGACCATCGTATTTTCGAAAAGAATCCTTCCTTATACCGGTCAACCGAGAGATAAACAAGAACTGCCCTGCCGGAAATGTTTTGTTGAGGAACCAGTCCCCAAAACCTGCTGTCATAGCTATCGTCTCTGTTATCGCCCATAACAAAGTAGTAGTTCTGACCAAATGTATAGTTCTGAACAACCACACCATTCAACCAGGCTTTTTCATCACTCCACACAATCGCTTCCTTACCTTGTTCCCGATTAATTAATAACCGGTATTTAAGAAAGTTTTCAAAATCGATTGGAACTGTCATCCCTTTGTAGGGGATGCAAAGCGGGCCATAATAATCCTCGTTCCATTCCATACCGCGCGGAAATATCTGACTGTTATATTCATCATTCCGACGATGGATATTTTTAAACTTTAAAAAGCTTGTATCGTTCAATGGCTCTTCATTAATAAAAACCTGCTTATTCTGAATACGCACCGTTTCTCCGGGCAAACCGATAACTCGTTTTATATACCCGGTTTTGGCCCGATCGATTAGAGAATCATTTTCTCCGGGATGTTTAAATGTAATAATATCATTCCGCCCGGGAGTATTATAATGGAATAATTCTTTTGCCGATAGAGGTTTTTCGAGAAAGGGTATTGTGGAGGGGGTACTTAGTCCGAATGCAAGCTTATTAACAATAATCAGATCACCAGGCAGCAGCGTATCTTCCATGGAAGAACTGGGTATTTCATACACTTCAATGACAAAAGCCTTGAGAACAAACGCAACAACAACTGCCCAGAGAATAATTCGAAGAATGCTATTTTTATACCAGGGAAGAAAGTCGCCTGCCGCTGTACCGGCAGGCTTCCGGTCTTCATTTTTCAGATTTTCTTCGGCCATAGTTTAATACCAGTTTACCCTAAGAACCGGAATGATTAGTCATCAATTTGCAATACGGCAAGAAAAGCTTCCTGCGGTATCTCAACATTACCAACCTGTTTCATTCGGCGTTTACCTTCTTTCTGTTTCTCAAGAAGTTTCCGCTTACGCGAAATATCACCGCCGTAACATTTTGCCAATACGTTTTTCCGCATTGCCTTTACAACGGTTTTTGAAATAACTTTACTGCCGATAGCGGCTTGTATGGATATTTCAAATAGCTGTTTAGGAATCAATTCTTTAAGCTTTTCGCAAACCTTACGTCCCCAATCATATGATTTGGAGCGGTGAACAATCATCGAAAGGGCATCAACAGTTTCACCGTTAAGCAGGATATCTAAACGTACAAGGTCTGATTCTTTATAGCCAATGAGTTCATAATCGAATGAAGCATAACCACGCGTAGTTGATTTTAATTTATCATAGAAATCAAAAATAATTTCTGAGAGAGGGAATTCGTATGCCAGATCTGCGCGTGTTGGATCAATATATGTTGTATTCCGGTAAACACCTCGCTTATCGGTAGCAAGTTTCATAATATTACCAACATATTCACTGGGAGTTACAATTTGCGCTTTAACATAAGGTTCTTCCATACGTTCCAGATCACCGACACCGGGCATTTCAGCCGGGTTATCGATAAGCATCTGAGTGCCATTCCGCTTGTAAACAATATATTCAACGTTCGGTAAAGTGGTAATAATCGATTGATTAAATTCCCTATATAACCGCTCCTGAACTATTTCCATGTGTAATAAACCCAGGAAACCGCAACGGAACCCGAACCCTAAGGCGGCAGATGTTTCAGGTTGATATACAAGCGCTGAATCATTTAACCGAAACTTATCCAACGCGTCACGAAGATTTTCGTAATCTTCTGTATTTGTTGGGAAGAGACCTGAATATACCATCGGTTTCACTTCCTGATATCCAGGCAAAGCTTCAGGCGCGCCATCCTTTTTAAGGGTAATTGTATCCCCGACCTTGGTATCGTGCACATCTTTAATATTGGCAATTATATATCCTACATCGCCGCAGGCAAGTTCGCCGGTTCTAATACGTTTCATTCCCAGAACACCAAGTTCTTCAGCGTCATATTCTTTATCATGTGCAAAGAACCGAACTTTTTGCTTTTCTTTAAGTGATCCGTTAACTATTCGAATGTATGCAATAGCACCTCTGTAAGAATCGAAAACGGAATCAAAAATGAGTGCCTGCACAGGCTTATCCGGATCACCTGATGGAGGAGGGATTCGTTTTACAACTTCTTCCAGTATCTCATCAATACCAATACCGCTCTTGGCACTTGCAAGTAAAATATCCTCATCCTTGCACCCGAGAAGATCAATAACCTGATGTTTAATTCGGTCAACTTCAGCAGAGGGCAGGTCAATTTTGTTCAAAACAGGAATAATCTCTAAGCCCGCGCCAATTGCCAGATACAGATTGCTGATGGTTTGGGCCTCAACTCCCTGAGATGCATCTACTATCAGCAATGCGCCTTCACAGGCCGCAAGTGAACGGGAGACTTCATACGAGAAATCAACATGGCCGGGTGTATCAATCAAATTTAAAGTATATTCTTCTCCATCCGAAGCCTTATACTTCATCTGAATCGCGTGAGACTTAATGGTTATACCACGTTCACGTTCCAGATCCATGTCGTCCAACATTTGGGAAACAAGTTCCCGGGAGCTGACTGTACCCGTACGTTCAAGAAGCCGATCGGCAATAGTTGATTTTCCGTGATCAATATGCGCGATAATGCAAAAGTTTCTAATCCTGTTCATCTATATCTATATCATTTAAAAAATTCCAACTTTAAATATACAAATCATTGAAACGGTAAACAAAAACGGCATTATTATCCCTTCTGTTACAGATTAATGCGTTGTAGGATATAAAAAAGAATTTACATAAACGGTTCTGCCGTAAGATATTCTGTTTGGCATAATTAAGAATTTATGTAATTTTCACATGTCGCTAAAATTCTTCCTAAAATTTCTGATTGGGGAATCAGTGGTCGACTATATATTATTTAAACTCTACAGTCTAAGGGAGTCATAATGACTAAATTCAATGTCCTTCGTTTCAGTCTGGTATTAGTAGTTTCTATGGTTTTTGTTTGTAAAATACAAGCTCAGGATTCGCCTGTTAAATGGGGCGAAATTCCTAAAGCTGATTTGGAAATGAAAAGTTACCCGGCAGATAGCAATGCATCGGCAGTTGTGTTATACGATTATGCAGAGTGCCGGGTAAACAACGATCTGCATCAAACAATGAAAGTGCACAGACGTGTAAAAATACTTACTACAAAAGGCTTTGACCAAGCAACAGTTTCTTTACGCTATACTACAAAGCGCGGTTTCGAACGCATTTATGATATTGAGGGCTATACATGCTACCTTGATGAAAAAGGTGAAACTGTAGTTAAAGAACTTAACAAAAATGATATATACAAGAACAAACTGGTTGATGATATGGCCGAAGTAAAATTTACTTTGCCTTCTCTTTCTCCAGGATGTATAATCGAATACCGATACAATATGGATCGGGAAACGGTTTTTTCCATGCCCACATGGCTTTTTCAGGGAAGTGAACCGGTGTTATGGAGTGAATTCAGAATTAAATACCCTGTCGCGTTGGCCTATACCTGTATAACACGAGGGTCAGAGCCATTTGAAGTTCAGGACAGATCTGAATCAACCGAGTATGTTGATGGCAGTCTGGCTAATTACTTGCAAAACCATACAGTAAAATTCATAACCAACCGCTGGGTTGTTCGTAACGCGCCGGCAATCCGGGAGGAACCATATATTACTACCACCAATGACTACAAAACTATGGTAAGTACCCAGTTAAACGAATTCGCCTATTCAGATGGCGGTTCCCGAAAACTAATCAGAACCTGGGAAGAATACATTGAGGACATGCTAAAAGATAAAAATTTCTGCGGAAGAATCGATGATACTCGAAAGATGAAAAAAATTGCCGGGCAGGTTACAGCCGGCATCACTGCCCCGATCGATCAGGTAAAAGCTATTCATAACTGGGTTACCGAAAACATACAATGGGATGCAGATAACGAGAAATATTCTGATAAAGATGTAGATGATGTAGTAGAAGCAAAAAAGGGCAGCAGCGCCGATATCAACTTTGTGTTGTTATCGCTTTTAAAGTGCTTAAAAATTGAAGCTTATCCGGTAATTCTGAGCACACGGGCTCATGGTAAAATTCAGGATCTATACCCAATTGATTATCAATTCAATTATGTTTTAAGCTATGTTAAAATAGGCACTAACTCATACCTTGTCGATGCCACCAGCCCGTTAAAACCCTTTGGTATGCTGCCATCAAAAGTACTGAACGTGAAAGCTCTCGTCATTAAAGAAGGCGCCCCTCTATGGGTTGTTACCACTCCAACGAAAAAACACTCTGTTTCATATAATGTCCAAATGACAATTAGTGACGATGGTTCGCTTTCGGGCACGATTCAAGATACCTTAAAAGATTACGCGGCGTATTTTACCAGGGATAATTTAAGTTCCAGCGCTGTAAAAGAGGTTGCAAAGGGTCTTGTTGATATGGACAATTTCACAACCGATTCTATTTCTGTAGTGAATAAAGATTCTGTTTCGCTTCCACTGGTGGTTTCCTTACAGGCTTCATCAAGCTTGTATACGCAGGTCGCGGGAGATTTCATTTATATTAATCCCCAGATCGTAGAACGCATAAAGACCAACCCATTTAAAGCACGTACCCGTAATTACCCTATGGACTTTGCATATCCACGCGAAACCCAGGCAGTTATTAAATTAACAATTCCCGAAGGGTACGCGGTTAAAACAAATGTCAATGAGCGAGAACTGCGGTCAGTTAACGATTTTATCAATTTTAATCGAAGCGTTAAAACTGATGGCAGAACTATAACCATTACAACAAAACTGGCAATAAAACCAGTCGTGATTGAAGCTCAGTTTTACCCAAGAATTAAAGATTTTTACAACCGGGTTTCCAGTATCATGAATGATCAGATAGTTCTTGAAAAAATAAAAGCACCTGCTCCTGTTACAACGCAGGAAGTGAAACCGATTGAAAAAACCGAAGCCGCGCCGGTAACCAATGAAGCGCCAAAAACAAAAGCAAATACTTCCATACAGAAAAAAGGCAAGAAGTAAGAATGCAATACGATAAATTAAAAAATATCTTCCTGTTTGTATGCTTTGCTTTATTATGCTCTTTTACCACAAAAGCAGATGATAAGGAATATGCAGCAAGTAAAATTCCCGTGTTTTTGCTCAAGGATGCGAATGCAGTAGTTCGTAAACATATCCTTCAGTTTACCGTAAAAAGCGAAAGCAAGGCAATAGAAAAGGAAATCATTGCAGTAACAGTCTTCAACAAGGAAGGCCGGGACTATGGCTTCAAACATGTTATATATGATGCTTTTTCAAAGATAAAAACGTTTGAGGGAAAGGTTTTCGATGCCCAGGGCGAAGAAATCAACTCGCTTAGCAGTTCTGACATAATCGATGTTAAGGGTATAAGTGAAATGTCATTATGCGATGACTACCGATTCAAAGCAGCGGCACTCGAAAACCCCATTTATCCTTATACCGTTGAATTCACTATTGAAACGTCGTATAACGGGTACCTAAACTGGCCATCATGGAGCGCGTACATTACCGATGATCCTGTTGTGTATAACCGGTTTGAGGTAGTTGTTTATGATAAAAAACAATTCAGATATTGGTCAAACAAACCTGATATTCAACCACAGGTTACAAATAATGGCGACCAGACCAGCTACGTCTGGGAGGCTAAAAATATGCCAAAACTGCCCGCGGAAAGCTCCGGCGACGTAAATGATGGTGCCGGTTATTATGTCTTTACTGCACCGCTTAATTTTTCTCTTGACGACCGGCCGGGCACATTGGATTCATGGAAGAATTTTGGCATTTGGTTAACCAAACTATGGGAAGGAAGAGATCAACTTCCTGTTGAAGCTGTTGCAGATGTAAAACGAATCACCGAGGGCATTTCTGACCCGAAGGAAAAGGTGAGAAAAATATACGCGTATATGCAGTCAAGAACCAGATACATCAGCGTTCAATTGGGCATTGGCGGCTTCCAACCCATCAGTGCCGACTTCGTTCATGAAAAAGGTTATGGTGATTGCAAAGGGCTCTCTAATTACTTCATCGCCTTATTAAAGGCTGCCGGAATTAAAGCTTATCCACTTATTATTTATCTTGGCAAAACTCGCTACCCCTGCATTACGGAGTTCCCCTCCAATCGCTTTAATCACGCTATGGCTGTCGTTCCGGTTTTGGGTGACACCTTATTTTTTGAATGTACCAGTCAAACTATTCCCCCGGGAATGATGAGTTCTTCTACACAAAATAGAGGTGCGCTCGTTCTCGATGGTGAACAGTCGCGAATAATACGAACACCTTCATCAACGCCTGATGAAAACTTGCAGGTCCGGGTAGGCACCGCGATTATTAATTCCCGTGGCAATGCGGATATGAGCATGACGGTTTCCTGGTACGGAACCCAGCGCCACCAGGTTTGTTCACTTGTTGATAACGAATCACCCGAAGAAAAGCATAAATGGGTAATGAACGAAATAAACCTCCCCGGGGCATATATACGCTCGCTTGAATTTAGTGGCGTTAAAGAAAAAGCTCCATCGATTGTAATGCACTTATCTTTATTGGCTCAAAATTATGCTACGATGAATGGTGAACGACTCTTTGTTAATCCTAATATTGCCGGACGAAGCACATATATTCCGCCGGTTTTGGAAAAAAGGTACTCCCCTATTCTTATATCGAGCCAAACAAAGGATATTGATACTATTCACATTAAAATTCCCGAGGGATACTCAATAGAGGCCTTACCATCTAAAACGGATATTTCTACAGCATTTGCCGAATATCATTCACAGATAACTGTTATTAATCCAACAGAATTATTGTACGTAAGGGCTTCCATGTATAAACAAGATATGGTTCCGGCTGAAAAATATAGCGAGTACAAAAAATTCTTTACTGATATTGCAAAGGCCGACAGGGCCCAAATCGTTTTTCTGGCAAAGAAACAATAAAACCATTCCAAGCCCGTCCAACGGGCTTTTTTTTTGCTTTGCCCTTCTGATATTCCATAATTAGACTGCATCCGGTAATTGCTTATATTTGTATACGGCTTTTTCCTAAAACGAACCATTTATTATTTTCATGTGAAGACCTATGCACACATCTAAAACATTTTCTATGGTAATAATTATTTGTGCTCTTACTTTCCTTTGTATGGCACAGGAACCACCGATAAAGTGGGGCGAAATACCACGTGCCGACCTCGAAATGAATTGTTACACACCCGATTCCAACGCCGCAGCAGTTGTATTATGCAATTATGGTGAAGCATATATTGATGATGACGTAAATTGCGTACTCAATGTACATCAACGCATCAAGATTATGTCAGAAAAGGGATATACTGCGGGGACAATAAAACTTATCGTTTATGGGAAAAAAAATTATACAACCATAAAAAATATTGAAGCCTGTACATACAAGCTAAATGAGTCTAACGAAATTGTAAAATTAGATTTGCAAAAGAAGGATATCTATGAGCAAAATCTCCATGATGGTTTCACCGAATTAGCATTTACAATGCCGGGGCTTTCATCTGGTTGTATTATCGATCTCAGATATACAAAAATATTCAAAACTATTAATATACCCGTTTGGGATTTTCAGAGCGACTACCCGGTTCGTTACAGTGAATTTCGTGTGAGCCACCCCAACGTGCTTCAATACTCAACAGTTACTCACGGATATGAAGATTTTGTTGTTAGGGAGAACCATCAGGGGCAAAGAAAAGTTTCTGGCCTACTCGGCGGATTACTGGGTATAACTAATCTCAATGAAACCCACTATCGTTGGGCGGTTAAAAATGCTCCGGCATTAAAGGCTGAACCTTTCATTACTACAGTTCATGATTACGCCAATCAGGTAGAATTCCATCTATTAACACCTGGCTTCTTGTCGAATGGCAGATTTCATCTCCCTTCAATTTTTTGGAGCGATTTTTTGGAGGATTATATAGAATCCCCTGTCTTCGGAGAAGCCATTGATCATTCCCGGAATGTAAAAAAAATCGCAACTCAATTAACTGCCGGGATAACGAAACCAATGGATAAAGTTAAAGTTATACATGAATGGACTTCAAAAAGATTTATATGTGAAGAATCGCACAGCCCGTTTTGCAATGAACCTGTTGAGGATTTAATCGAGAAGCAAAAAGGAAGCCCATCAGAGATAAATTTCGTTTCCCTCTCTTTGCTAATGCGCCGGTATTGAATCTTACCCCGTGCTTACCAGTACCAGAGATAATGGGGCAATTACTGAGCTCCAACCAATTCATGAGCAGTTTAATTATATGCTGCCAGTTGCAATTATCGACTCGCAAAAATATTTTTTTGATGCGACTTCCTCACTCCGACCATTTGATTTATTACCTCTCGAACTGCTATTATGCAGAGGGATAGTCGTAAAGAAAGATCCCTATGATTGGGTAACACTTGCATCTGCCAAAAAGGCATCCGAAAGAAGTATGGTTACCGTTAATATTCAGGGAGGTGGCGATATTAGCGGAACAATCCAAAGCGTCTGTTCAGATTACGCAGCTCTAAATTTCCGCACCGAGCAGCTAAAGAAAAAGGACAACGAGATGGTCCGCAATGTTTTCAATTTAGATGAGCTGATTCAAATCGATTCCACAAAAATTTTCGCTAAGGATTCAGTGGATCTGCCCATAACCATAAACGCCCGTTTCAGTTCGAAGGCATATACTCAAAACACAGAGGATAAAATTTACTTTAATCCCCATTTTATTCAAAAATTTACCAAGTCGCCATTCACGGAACCCACAAGGAAATTCCCGATTAATTTTGGGCATCAGCGCGAACAAACGACTGTAATGTACATTAATTTTCCTGAAGGTTACGAGGTTGAAAGTTGCGTCGCTGATAGGGAGATTCACCCTCTCAAAGATATTATTGGCTTCTCCCGTCGTTCTGCTGTTGAAGGAAATACAATCCGGATTACCGTGAAGTTTGGAATTAAAGGACTATCATTCGAACCGATGTATTACGAAATGATTACCATGCTTTACGCAGATATTATTGCTTGCATGAACGATCAAATAGTTTTAAGAAAAATACGACCTAAGCAACCGGAGCCCGCAGCACCCGAAGTAAAACAGCAAATACAGGCTGAACAGCCGGCGGCTAGTACCGTAACACCCTCAGCCAAAAAGAAATCAAAAAAATAATACTATTTCTCCCGGGCCGCTTTTCAGCGGCCTTTTTTTTGCCTTTTCCACAAACCGCATAATTATGTACTTGTTTTCGCTTCTTTAATGTATTATTTTTCATTCATATACTATATTCATCCATGAGGAAGAGGAGAAATGAATATGGCTCGCTGTTTATTCGGTATTATCATTTGTTATACATGCATTGCCCTGGCACAGCCCGGCCCGGGGGCTAATGCAAAGAAATCAGATGTCCCTTCAGGAATAAATTCTACAAATTCTATTCGATCAACTGCTTTAAGCATTAACGATGTATTTTTCCCATTCAATAATATTGGTAATATAGCAATTCAGAAAAACACACCCGATAGCTCCGGGATACGATTTAAGAAAGCATCGGCAGTTTGGGGGGCGGGGTTTGCTCTAACCGGATATGCCAATCAAAATCTCTGGGGATCACGGGCGGATATTTCCCTTGAACTAAGTGACTTTGCACCAGGGCAGGTAGGTAAAAACACAGACCCCGGATTCCAGGCGGGTAGTGAAGCTGATCTCCCGTTCAGCGCGAGTTGGGATAATTGGCGTACCGCCGTTGCCAATGGGGCCCCCTTTTACGACGGGGACAAAGATGGTATTTATAACCCTGTTGATAAAAACCATAACAGCAAATGGGATCCGGACGAAGACCGCCCCGACTTTCTGTTGGATAAAAGTATCTGGTGCGTTTACAATGACGCTATCCCGCCATACAATCACTACTTTCCCGAACTACCTCAGGGTATAGAAATTCAGCAAACCATATTTGCCGATAAAAATACCGATGCTAATACTTTTGACGATGGTATCGTTTTCGTCAGGTATCGAATCACCAATACAGGTTTTTCCTCTGATGTTTTAGATAGTGTCCTTTTTACACTTATCGTAAATCCGACAATTGGAACAGGTGGAATGGATCTCTTCGGTTGTGATACACTCTTACAATGTGGTTTCGGGTATAAAAAAGATACCGATTCACTGTTTACACCGGCCCCTCCGGCTGTGTTGGTCCAACTTTTACAGGGTCCGCCGCAGTATATTCCCGGTGTCACTTTTATTGACAAGAATGCCAACGGCGTTTATGATAATTCTGATGTAGCCATAGACACTGCCTTTCAGAACGATGGCCCGGTAATGGGGCAAAAGGTATTCCCTGGCGCGCGTAATGCCCCTATGACCGCCTTTTGCGATATGTCAATTTATGGCCATCCTAATAACAATGATTTGTATGATCTGCAGGCCTTTCGTCTTTTCCAGTTCGGTGGTAAAACAATTATTCACACAGACTCGATTGATCCATGCAACGACCCCTATGGCAACGGAGGGTCCCTCCCGGATTGCAAATCAATTGCAGCAAAATTTGTCTATAGTGGTGATCCGGTAACAGGTACCGGCTGGTTGAACACCTCTCGCCACGATCATGCATTCGGGATGACAACCGGCCCATTCAAATTAGAAAAGAATAAGCCGGTGGAATTAATTTTTGCCTACATAGTAGCTCAATGGAACGAGCCTGTTGCTTCGGTAACCAAAGCAAAACATATTGCCGGATTCACAAAACAATACTATCAGCAAAATTTCCCCTATGAGCAAATTAATTTCAACCCGAATCCGGGGATAACTCCATCAACTTATTTGCTCGCGCAAAACTACCCGAACCCGTTTAATAACGGTACCAATATCTCGTACTATTTACCCGAGAATGGATTCGTGTCCTTAAAGTTATATGATGGATTGGGTTCGGAAGTAATGACGATGGTGAACAATGTGGAGAGCGCGGGCCCGCATACATACCATTTTTCTAACCCCAAATTGCCAAGCGGGATTTATTATTATACTCTGCATGTAAACAATTACACTGAAACGAAAAAACTCGTTTTCTTAAAATAAATTGTACTGAGGTGCTTTCCGGAAGCACCTCAGCCATTTTTAAATGTGTACAAATTTTAACCAGTTAAGCCGTCCCTGATCAGAGAATGGAGCGCCGGCAGTAAAAATAACCAGCTCACCTTTCTTGGCGTGCCCGGATTCTGCAATCATAAGCCGAAGTTCATCAATTAATGCCAGGTCCCGCTTAATCTCACGGTGATATAAGGATGTAATTCCCCATTTCAGGCAAAGACTGTTCATTGTATCGAATGAATCAGATACAGCTATAATGCGTGCAGAGGGTTTATATTTTGAAATCCACCGAGCCGCGCGCCCCATGTGCGTAAGTACAATTATTGCTGAACATTTTGTCTGCTCGCTGATATCACAAACAGCCCTGCTAAAAGCATCGAAAGTATTTTCTTCTTCCGAATCAGGTACGGTAAATTCTACTTTTTTCGCGAAGTGCCTTGCCCCTTCTGCCATGCGAATAATATTATTCATTGTTTCAACCGTGCTGATAGGGAATTTACCTACAGAAGTTTCCGCGCTTAGCATCACCGCATCTGTACCATCCCACACCGCATTAGCTACATCCGAAGCCTCTGCACGGGTTGGAATAGGATTATTAACCATAGATTCAAGCATCTGCGTGGCAGTAATTACCAATTTACCTACGCAATTACATTTCCTGATAATTGTTTTTTGAATTACGGGCACATCCTGCGGGTTAAGTTCTACTCCCAAATCACCCCGGGCAACCATAATACCATCGGCTGCCGCAAGGATGTTATCAAAATCATCTATAGCTTCTTTCTTTTCTATCTTGGCAATAATCGGCTTATTATACCCGCGTTCATTCATCCATTGCCGCAGTTCCAGGATATCCTTTGCCGAACGAACGAACGATAGCGCAATATAATCGAGACGGTGTTTTAAGCCATACTCCAAATCGCGCAAATCTTTTTCCGTAACGGAAGGAGTAGAAAGCGTCATTCCCGGTAAATTCATACCTTTTTTGGGTTTCAGGATACCGCCATTTTCTATTTCACAGACAACCGAGTCCTCAGTTTTGGAAATAATTCGCAACCGGAGCAAGCCGTCATCAATTAGGATAATATCTCCTATCTTGGCATCCTGAGGCAGGGGTTTGTACGAAGTAGATATTCTCTCTTTTGTACCTTTAATATCTTTTACTGTTATTTCTATCGTTTCGCCATTTCTGATTTCGAATGATGGTTCAGCCAATTCACCTACCCGTATCTTGGGGCCCTGCAGATCGAGTAGTACCGCTAAAGGCGAACTTGCATGCACGCATGCCTCATTGATAGAGAAAAACAGATTATCATAAAACTTATAATCCCCGTGCGAAAAATTCAGGCGTACACCATCCAAACCGGCTTCTATCAATTCCATAATTGTTTCCGTTGAGCTGGAGGCCGGCCCAAGCGTTCCCAAAATTTTGGTCTTGGCAAATATATTGCTTATTTCCTGAATCATTTTTTGCGATTTCCTGATTTATTTTTTGAATGCATTTTTTTTTCATTTTTTTCTTTATACGGATTCTTGGCCTTCTCGTACAATTTTCTCAACTGGTCTTCCACTATGCCAAAAACTGTCCCGGCTTCAAAAACTCCGGCAGCATCGCGCATCCCTGCTTTAATACCTGTAAGGATCTCGATACCCTCCTCTATCCGCGCCATAGGATAAATATGGAACTGCCTTTTCTTTACTGCCTCAACAATATCATCGCGCAACATTAATTCTTTAACATTCTGATGAGGGATTACCACGCCTTGAATTCCTGTTAAACCGCGGGAATTACATACATCATAGAATCCTTCTATTTTCTCATTTACACCGCCAATCGGCTGTATCTCGCCTTTTTGGTTTACCGAGCCGGTAACCGCTATTGACTGCTTTAATGGAATATCTGCCAGAGTAGAAAGCAATGTGAAAATTTCTGCCGCCGATGCACTATCGCCATCAATTTGCCCATAAGACTGTTCAAAAACAATGTTTGCAGAAAATGAAAGCGGGGCGTGTCTTCCAAAAGTTTCCTTAAAGAAACCATTGATAATCAGCATTCCTTTATCGTGTATCTTCCCGCTCAACCCGGCTTCTCGTTCTACATTAATAATGCTGCCACTTCCCATTCCGACAGTAGCAGTTATCCGTACAGGTTTACCAAATGAATAATAATCATTGCCATACACTGCTAAGCCATTCAGACAACCGATTCTCTCCCCACAGCTTTCAATAAGGATAGTATTATCAAGAATACTCTCACTCATCTTATCTTCCGATAGAGCGTGCCGTTCACGTGCCTTGTAAAAGGCCGTTTTTACATGCGCCTGTTTTACTACTTTGCTGTTTCCCCGCTTCGCCCAGTAATCTGCTTCACGTGCTATATCGGCAAGAAAGGAGAAGCGAGTTGTGAGTTTTTCTTTGTGACCAGCGTAACGAGATGCAAGTTCTAATAGATATGCAACCGCTGTTCGATCAAATTCACGTAGATTTTCTTCCTGAATCAACTTTTTTATAACCCGGGTATATTTAATCATTATCTCTTCGGTACGGGTTATTTCGCTGTCGAAATCGGCTTTAATCTTAAAAATCTTTTTAAAATCGTCTTCATAGCCCGAAAGGAGGTAGTATATATAGTTATTACCCATCAGAATTACTTTAGTATTAATTTCTATGGGCTCCGGCTTTAACATGGATTGTGCCCATGAAAAAGTATAGGGAGAATCCTGTATTTCCAACTTCCGGTAATTCAGAATACGTTTTAAAGTACGCCAAACACCCGGCTCTTCAAATAAATGAATAGCACGCAGAACTAAGTAACCGCCGTTTGCTTTTAGCAACGAACCGGCCTTAATCTTTGAGAAGTCGGCATACCAGTTCCCTCGCCCATCGCTTATTTTTTCAATGGTCCCAAATAAATTCGTATAGGTAGGTGAAATTTCCACAACAACCGGGCAGGATGTCGTGTTGGAATTATCTAAAATGATATTCACTTCATAGTCATGGAAATAGTCTATTTGGTACCCTTCCGGCGCTTCATCCCCTCCACCTTTCTGCTCTTTGAAAAATTGCAGGTTTTCCAGTACACTCTTTTTAATATTGCTCAGATACTGAACTATTTTCTCAACTTTGTATTTTTCATACAGTACTCGCAAAGCCCCCTCAAGAAGCACGCTTACCTCTCCCCGCTCAAGGTTATTTGCCTTTTCCTGCATCTCAAGGTTTATTTTCATCCCTTTTTTGAAGACTACAATCAGTTCTTCCTGATACTTCTGATACTTTTTAGTAATTGTCTCAACATGTTCTTTTTTAAGTTTTTTTTCCGAAACCAGTTGCGAAAGCTGATACACCGGCACAGCTTCATCGTTGATTATTGGAATAATATCAGGACGTACAGATTCGCCAACTTGTACTTCACCCAGCGCGAACCCATCCTTTTTCAGTTTTTTCTCAAAAACCTGGAATAATTCCTGTTCACTTTCTTTATACTTCTCAATTATTTGTTTTCTCTTGGCAAGATAATTCTCGCTTTCTAAATGGTGAGGAATCCGTTCCCGTAAAAAGGATATCAGGTCACTGATTTCTTTTCGGAATACTCTTCCTTCGCCGGCTTTCATTACCAACAGTATCGGGTGGTCGGGATCTTCAAAGTTGTTAACGTAAACATAATCGTATAGCTGCGGGCGTGAAGTACTCAGTGATTCAAGCATCTGTTGTATTGTAGTGGTTTTACCGGTACCGGCGAGACCTGCTATGTATATATTGTACCCGGGAGCCTTAATATCCACACCAACTTTCAGTGCTTCCAGGGCTCGCTCCTGCCCCACGATTTCATCTATGGGAGTAATGTTTTTCGTATCAGTAAAGTCAAATGTTGAAGGGTTGCAGCGCCAACGTAAGTCAGAATATTTCAGTTCTTTGGGTTTGTGGGCCTTCTTCTGTAGCATAGTATCTCCCGTTTTAGAATCCGTATGAAGTTGTTTCAAAACTTATATATTCACATCCGGAAAAACAAACAAAATTGCATCCGGTAGCACGATAAAAGGGTTAAAAACTTGCGTTGTATCACGCCGCAAGGATTTCACTCGTGCAACGGATCTCCCCCTCAGGTTTTCGTTCCATTGTACATTGCATTGCTTATAGTATTTCATCAATACGGTCATGTACTTAGACCTTACATCCCAATGTTCCGGCATCACCTGCACGCTGCATTATCTTGGTAGTGTGTTTATTTCTTTGAATTTTTCCGAAGAAATTCTATTCTGCTCAATGCCGCTTGTTTAATAATCAGAATATTTGACTTTCCCAGACGGGTCAAAATCCCGGTATTCATTAATTTTTTGACAGCAAGAACCCGGAATTCAGCCGTACAACTCGAATCCAGAGCAATTGATTCCAGAATATCCTGTCGAACTATTTTTCCCATCGCAATTGCACGGTGCTGCGGGTAATTTGACTTCTGTACAATCTGGTGTAAGCACTCCTGATCCGAAACCATCTCAAGTGCAACCTCACCATTTATCCAATCCCTTTGTAATGCCAGAGTTGTGAGGGTAGGTTGATCGGTTACGAATTCGTAATATTGGGAACTGATTCTGCTTTCAGGATCTTCACTCTGCGCAAGAACAATTTGGTTGTATTCCTTTTCTGAAATTAGCTGCGCCGTCAAAAAAAGTTTAATGAATTTTCTTGAATCTATGGAGTTATATCCCCGAATTTCCTGAATTTTTCGAAGATTAAGACGCCTGAATAAATCTTTAACAATGTACAATTCACTCAATCTGAAATAGACCTTTTCCTCAATATCAGGTGAGGATGCATGAACAAAGGCATAGACAAGTAGATATGGCTCATCAAGTCTCCCGATAACAGCGGCTCTTACATCGGGAATTTTTGAATTCAAGAGTGCATACTGCTCGTCTTTACTTAGTCGGGCAATGCCAGTGCCAAATTCATCCCAATTAATAATTTTCCGAAAGAAATCAACGGAACGGACATAAGCATTTCGGAATGCCAGGTTCCTCTCAAAATCCAGGTACCGGGTTTCCCAGAACTCTTCCAGAATGCTCTTATGATCTTTTCCCAGATTCATAATCACGGCTTCACCCCTCTTTTCACCACCGCCAAGATATTCTTGCTTTGTTGGCCAAATATCAGTTACTAATTCGGTATAAGCACATTTTTTCGCGAAGTATGCTTCCTGCTTTGCCATTTTATATCGGGCAAGCAATTCCCTTGCGTCATCAGTCAATTTATCCATGCGTCCCGCCAATCGCGGTATGAGGCGGCTTGAATCCGGCAACAGATCAATCATCATAAATCTGGCAATCGGAGGCGAATTTTCAATCTCCTGTAGAATACTATCCTTGTTCAGAAATTTCCTAAATGCAAGCGCCTTAATAAAATCCTCTTTTTCACTCCTGATTACCCGCAGCAATACAGGCTGACTAACTATTTTTGCAACTGCCGCATTTCGAACAGAGTACTGTGTATCGGTAAAAGCAATGTTTTCAAGCAAGGCCTGCGATTCCAGTCGATCGACGGCGATTCTCTTTACAACCGTATCAGATTCCTGCCGCACCACTTTTTCAAGTATACTCTGGTCAGTAAGGTTTTTTACTGCAGCCTCTCTCACATCAGGTGATTTGTCATCGACTGCCAGCTTAGCCAGCTTAGCCTGATCTCTCAGGCCCCCGGCAGCAATTGTACGAATAGCTATGTTGCATTCACCGGCTCCACCTTCTGTTGTGTATAACTCGTCATACATCAATTTTTCAAACTTATTGTTAAAATATTGCATCCTTTTGGTAAGATCGCAATATTTCCCACAATCGAAGGCTATTGCGCCAAGGATTGAATCACTTTGAATGCCTCGCAGTGCAGCGAATCTTATTTCCAGATTTTCATCACTCAGTGCTAATTTGACCAGCAGATCCTGATTCCTGATTTTTGCAATCGCCACGGTTCTTATGCTGACGTGCTTCCCGCTCCGTGCAATGTTCTCAAGAATTTGCTGATCATATGTAGCGTGCGCTAAATCCATATCCTGCCGATAAGTATTCGCACACCCAATGAGAAAAAGATGAAAAAATATCAATAAATAGACGTTAGACTTCATTGTTGTCATTCTATCTGCAAAATTATATTTAAGCACCAAAATAGATATTTTTGAATCAACCACAATGCAAATTGATTAGTCAAGGGGTGGTCACGCAGCCACTTTTCAGGATTTCCCACTCTCAACAGAATCGGCTCATTTGTCTGCCAGTAGTCACCCCTACTACCGCATAAATTTGCATGCGCTTCACCATTGAACTTCTTATTTTAGCAATACGATTTCGATTTTATTATTGAAGGAGCACGAAGAATGGTTAAACGAAAATTAGGAAACAGCGGTCTCAAAGTATCAGCCATTGGGCTGGGATGCATGGGAATGAGCTTTAGTTATGGCCCCGCGAAAGACAAACGGGAGATGATTAGGCTGCTGCGAACCGCCGTTGAGCGGGGTGTTACATTTTTTGATAGGGCGAAGTGTATGGCCCGTTTATTAACGAAGAATTATTGGGCGAAGCTCCTGAACCATTGCGTGAGCAGGTTGTAATAGCAACGAAATTTGGCTTTAAACTTGACCCGGATGGCGGTGAACGATGGGTCGGTCTCGACAGCCGCCCTGAACATATCCGCGAAGTTTGTGAAGGCTCATTGAAAAGACTGCGAATTGACACCATCGACCTCTTCTATCAACATCGTGTTGACCCGTTGGCACCAATTGAAGATGTAGCCGGAACCGTGGCGGATCTGGTCAAAGAAGGTAAAGTAAAACACTTTGGCATGTCCGAGGCAAACACTGAGAGCATCCGAAAGGCACATCCGATACGCCTGTTACGGCTCTGCAAAGCGAGTATTCGCTTTGGTGGAGAGAACCGGAATCTACGGTATTTCTTACTCTTGAAGAGCTCGGCATCGGATTCGTTCCATTCAGTCCCCTTGGCAGAGGTTTCTTAACCGGGAAAACTAATGAACACACTGAATTCGCGACCAATGATTTTAGAAATATTATCCCCAGGTTTACTCCGGAGGCTCGTAAAACAAATCAGGTATTGGTTAACCTGTTAACAAAAGTCGCTGCGGAGAAGAATTCTACCCCGGCGCAAATAGCACTTGCCTGGCTCCTGGCACAAAAACCCTGGATTGTACCCATTCCCGGCACCACTAAACCAGAACGCTTTGAAGAGAATATTGGCGCCGCTAGTATTGTCTTAACGTCAGAGGATCTGGCAGAGGTTGAACAGGCTGCTAAAGAAATCACGGTTCAGGGAGCCCGGTACCCGGAGAATTTGTAAAAAAATGACCAGTAAGTAAGGCAATACTCCGTTCGAGTTGCATATATTAGAGCATCGATGCATTACACCGAGCCCACAAAGCCGTGATCGGTATTGCTAAAATCTTGCGTCTTGATGGTGAAAATGAGCAGAGGGAGAACATTCGGTAGTTCTTAATAAATACATACCTTTAAATTTAGATTGTATCTCCCTTCCTTTTCAGTTGGAGGAAGGGAGATACCTGAATTTTTAAGTGGTATTTAATTGCCACTGATTATGCAGCTAAAACCCTGCATCAACACCCGCCTAGTACCCTTTTAGAAGCCTTTTTCGCGCTCCCGGCATGTTTTGCCTTATATTCGCGAATCAGTTCGGGTAACTGCGCCGAGGCCGTTTGCCTGAATCGTAGCGAATCAGTCAACACACCCGTTGCAGCTAATGCAGGAGTCTTGTATTGCAAAATATTCCGGTTAAAACCATTGAATCCGCCTGTAAGGTACCGAAGTCCGGTGTATCCCAGCTCTTTTGCAACGTATACTGCCTTACCAGCGAGGACATCATCGTCAGCCATAAAAACATTTATCCGGTTTTTCACCAGTAATTGCTTTCGCGTATCTTTCTCGAATAAAGACTGCACCGAAATATTTGTTGAATTTGGAAGACTCAGGTAATCAAATTCTTTTTTTGTCCTTAAATCGTAAATAAACACCCGTGCATCCTGATCCAACAGCCGGTATGCCAGTTCATCAGCCGTCATCTCCATACCGGCAATACCGGCAGAGACATCCGCTTTATCTGCATTTTTCATCACCGCTTCACGCTTTTCGGGTAAAGCGAAAGTTGCCAGTCCGAACAGCAGAGCAAAAGCCGAAAGGCCAAGATACACTTTCTGGTTACTGACCTTATAGCCGGTAATTTTATTCACTTTATTTTCTACGAAACGAACCGCCCAGAATGCTCCTACCGCCACCGTGGTTAACGCGAAAGCGAATAAAGCCTGCGATACACCCAGAGTTTCGAACATACGAACGCCACCCCAGTTTGCACCTTTATACAAGCCTTCCCAGATAGGATAGCCTTCGGCGAAAACATACACGCCCAATAACGAACCCAGGATGAATAACATAGCGTCTATCTTCCCGATAGCCGCGGCGCATACACTGGTGCCGGGGCAAAATCCGCCAATGATAAAGCCGAGACCCATTATCAGTCCGCCTACGATAGCTGACCATAAAAAGGTTGGATTTATATAAATTAGCGAAAGATCGAGCATGCCGAAATGGCCGAGAATAATAACACCAAGCATTGCAACAACACCGGCGGTAAAGAACACACGCAAAACAGTAAAATCATAGCCATAAAATAAACCGACAAGTTTTTTTGAGGTGGAAAAACCTGCCTGTTCCAGTATAAAACCGAACGCGATTCCAATAAAGATTGCTATCACGTAGTTCAGTTCATTTCCGATTAAATCAGGGACTAATGGTGCCATAAATTACTCCTCCCACCGCCAAATTTTTCTAAAAAACCAGGCAAATGCATAGGCACCGCCAAAAATAGCCATCATGGTAATAATACCACCTGTAGAAAGTACTGCCATTCCGCTTAAAGCAGCACCGCTGGTACACCCACGGCCCAGTTGCGCGCCAAAGCTAAAGAGGAACCCGCCAATAATTGCACCGGCTATACGTACCTTTGCCTTTGTTTTCGGGGCATGTTCCAGTGTGAATTTCAGGCGATTGGAAATTAGTCCCGAAATAAATGCTCCAATTATTACACCGATAACCTCAAACACCAGCCAGTTCTTTAGCGGGGGTTCAGGATGTTCGGCAGAATATTCCTTGTAAAAATGTGTATTTTGCGCGTGTTCCGGCATAGTGGTCTGTACTGCCGCTACAACTGTACTCTTTACGGCACCACTTGCGCCCAGGCCACGCCCGGTAATATAAATTGTTGCCAACAATGTTAAACCGAGGAAAAAACCTGCCAGATACGGATTCATATACGGAGTTTTATTCATGGTTAACCTCCTGAGTCTGTTTGTTATTAGCTTTGCCTTCCGAATCGTGACCTTCTAATTCTTCATACCCTGTTATCATTGCTTTCAGGTTAGATGTAATTGTTGTACCTGTTGTTATCAGGTACAAATGCACTATTACAAAAGCAATAAGTACAAAAGCGCCGGCAGTATGGAAGAAAGCAATAGTTCCAACCGAATCGATCCGTAACCCTTCGATACCTCCTGCCTGAGGGTATCTATAGAACATGTAGAGCAAGCCCGATATAACCATTACCGGAATAACCAGCAGTTTCAGTCCTAAATATGTCAATCGTTGCAGGGGATTTAGCTTACTTAGCACGGTCTTTTTCGTTGGATGCGGTGCGTTACGGAATATGCCCAACAGGTAATAATCTATCTGGGCACGCAGGTTCTTAAATGTGGGCAGGTATTGCCGCCATTCACCAGTTGAAAAGTGCCAGAAAATCGCAAAAACGATAAGAATAATAAAAGCATAAGCCGCTATGTTATGATAATGCACTGCATTACGATAGCCAAAAAACGAAAACGAACCATGTATTTCGAATCCTGTAGCGGCAAGAAAAAATATCAAAAATGCCTGCATCCAATGCCAGAAGCGCTCAAATGAACGATAAATATAAACTTTATTTTCCATTACTATTCTCCTGTTTCATTTTACGCCTGTGATAAATTCTCACACCGCCATGCGCGAGTACACCTGCCAATGAAAGCATGATAATACCTGTTCCGGCGAATTCAAGAAAAGAGCTATGGTCACGTCCCGGCATATAGAAATCGGTAAGCTGTGCCAGGCGGCTATTGCTGCTATTATGGCACTCGGTACATGCAACTGTTTTTTCTTTCGTGGCGATCATGTGGTTAACCGGCCAGTACATTTCAGTTTTAATAAAAGTCAATTTACCGCTGTAAGGCAAGTTAATTTCTTTCATACCAGTGGAGGCTGCTGATTGCCAGTTAAAATCTTTCCAAAATGCACCCTGACCCTTTTCCGGGGCAAAGAGTTTTGGCTGAATTAACAACTGATTTACCGGATCATACGGCTGACGGGCTGTATGAATTTTTACGGGAATTATCTTCGAATCCCTGTCGTTATATGAACCGTTAAGTGTATTCAATACCAGCGGTTTTGTAGTATCAGAGAACTTATCGCCCAAAAGGTAATGCTCGGCTGTACCGTTAAACCAAATATAGTCCGGTTTCAGATTCTTACCCCAGGTAAACGAGCCCTTTATTGAAAGGTATGTATGATTACCATCTTTGTCGTCAACTTCATAGGGTTCACCGTTACGCAAATCACCGGCAGTTGCCCAATCCCAGTTTGTTTTTGTGGCATTTACCTTTGCATAGGTATTAATATGGCACGACTGGCATGCAACTTTTAATGTGTGTTTATTAAGAACATCATCATCATGCGGGCGGGCAGTATGGCAATCTTCACAATATGCACGATTATGGTTCATAGAGGAGAGTGAATACATTTTACCGCTTATTGTATGTTGTTTTGTAGTATGGCAATCAACACATTGCAGGTTAGCCCCATCCGAAGCCATATGCACGTCTACATCCCGGGCAGGTTCAAACATTGATTTTTCCAAATCTCCATGCTTAACATTATTACCGCCACCGCCAAAGAAATGGCACACGCCACAATTAGAGCGTTTCGGTTTACCAACGTGTCGTGCAATATTGGCCAAATCCAGTCCGGCACCGGGCATTCCTGCCTTTTCAGTGCCTTTTGAATACGTTTCGGTATTATCGTGACATATCAGGCAGTCTATATTCAGTGAGTCATTGAACGCGAAATTTTTCGCGCTTGACATACCATACCCGATATGGCATTTGGCGCAACTCTGTTCATTTCCCTCAACGCCGATACAAAAATTATTAATGGCATTTTTCTTACCGAAATACACGATGCCTCTTCCTTTAATGTATTCGGGGCGTTCCCAATTCCAGTGATTGGACTGCATAATTTCTCCCGCCGCGTGTGTATGGCACGTTAGGCATGCTTTGGTAACCTGGCGGGGATCAGAAAAGTTTTGCTTCAGGATATCGTATCGCGAATGGTCTGCAACCCGTCCCTTTTTTCCCTGGTATTTTGCCTTCAGGATGTCCAAACTTGTGGATCCTTTTTCATCGGGCAATAATACTGAGAGAGCGGCAACAAGCACGAGTCCTGTAAGCGTAAGCGAAATGATTATTTTCTTCATTAGTCAGTATTTAGTTGATAAATAAGCTCTTCACGCTTTCTCTGTGGCAAAGTGGGGAATTTTGGGTTAACTGTACCCTACAGAGTTCCAACTTACCGAACTGCTATCAGGATAACTATTGCAATAATCACCCGAAAACAGTAAGACAAATGTACAATTTCGGTCTATTACACCCAAAAGCACCCACGTTACCACAAAGTATGATGCAAGAAGCGCAAAATGGATTCAGATAAAAATCGGATTATGATATTTTTCGCTTTTGTTAATTCAGAACTGTCTCCCACTACTCACAGCGGGATTTGGAATCCCGCCGATATAATGCCAGGCTTACTAGCCATTTTTTCGATGATGAGCACACCCGGAATTGGATTCCGGGTAAAATAAAGAAAGCACATAAAACTTGCGTGTAAGTACGATACAGTTGCATTATCACCTATCCAGGGAGGCCTCCCCAACTCATTGTTTGCTTTTCACCAGGAACGATTATACCACGTAAGCCCAAACGATAACCGCCCATTTGCCAAAAGTAGTATTAATAGTCCCGGGTACAAATACGGTTGTTATTACGCCCCCGGATTCAAAATCCGGGTTTGCCATTTTCTGCACTAACAGGCATGCTAATATACCAGCATAAACGCGGTTCCAAACCGCATGTCTATTATACTCACAGCGGGATTTGGAATCCCGCCCATATAATGCCAGGCTTACTAACCATTTTTCCGATGATGAGCACACCCGGAATTGGATTCCGGGTTTATCCGCTCTATCCTTTTTTGAATAATTTACCAGCTACATTTAATTCGCATATTTTTATATATTTGCCTTACCACAATCAGGAGAGATAAAGATGTCGCATTCGTTGGTTAAGAACTGGCTGCATATTGTATTCAGCACCAAGGAGTTTCTTCCTTTAATCAAACCTGAATTTGAATTACCGATTCACACCATTTTCAAACAAATTCTCGAAGGAGAGCATAATTCTCCGGTACGAATTATTAACGGCACCGATAATCATATCCATCTGCTCTTTATGTTGCATCAGGACGAGGCTCTTGCTAAAGTCATAAAACACATTAAGGGAGAGTCTGCATACATGATTAATTCTACACACCCGACTGGACCTAAACTAGTTTGGCAGGTAGGCTATGGCGCATTCTCTATTAGCGAAACTCACGTACATAAAGTTCAGACGTATATTTTCAATCAGAAGGAACATCATAAACAAGTTTCATATAGGGATGAAGTGATCCGGCTTGCCGGCAATCTGAAGGTCTGAACACAATTCACCATTCAACAAATCGAAATAATGTTGATTGCATTACGCGTAGGCACGTGGTTGCGAACGCACGCCTTATATGTCCCGGATTCAAAATCCGGGTCTGCATTTTTCAACTATTATAGCATTCGTTGTAACCTCTCAACGGGGTTCAAAACCCCGTGAACTGGTTTTGCAGTGAACTATTCGGCATCCCCATATTGCACACCCGGAATTGGATTCCGGGGAAAGAAAAATACAGCACCTTTCATTTTAAAACAACAAACCCCGTAAGTTTTTGCTTACAGGGCTTATCAATGTGCATCTTGGGGGACTCGAACCCCCGACCAATAGATTAAGAGTCTACTGCTCTACCAACTGAGCTAAAGATGCACAGCAAAAATACAAAAATTGCACCACCTGACAAGCATCTGGCACGCTTTTAGTTAATTTTTTTATCTTTTTTTGAGGAATTTTTACGCCGCTGTTGTAGTTTATATCTTTTTATAATGTTTTTTCTACAGTGATGATTGATTACAATTTACTTTTACGTGTTTTACAGCAACATACCACGTTTATTTTAACTACGCATGTAAACCCCGATGCCGATGCCGTTGGCTCTGTGCTTGCTATGCACCGCTTTTTAACAAAATTGGGTAAGGAAGTTCGGGTAATTATTTACAGCCGAATGCCCGATTTTCTTCGCTTTCTCGATGAAGATAACGTAATTGAACAATACTCCCACGAGTCGCACTTTGACCCGATTACCCGGGCCGATGCATTAATTGCTCTTGACTTTAACCGGTTTGATCGCATCAGCGTTATGTCAGAAGTTATTCCCGCAATGAGCGGCGTTAAAATTTGCATCGATCACCATCAGGACCCCGAGCAATCGTTCGACTATATTTTTTCGGATACCATGCTCTGCGCTACCGGTCATATTATGTTCAACTTTCTCGAACATACCGCTCTTTTCCCGATTGACAAAAGCTTTGCCGAACCGCTCTACGCGGCAATAATGACCGATACCGGGTCTTTCCGTTTCGAACGCACCACTCCCGAAGTGCATCGTATCGCTGCACGCCTGCTGGAAGCCGGCGTTGTTCCCAACCATACTCACATGATGATATACGACCAGAACCATTTAGGTAAACTTCATCTGCTTGGCAACGCGTTAATTAATATCCAACTGCGGGGCGATAAAAGCGATTTGGGTATTATGATACTTCGCCAGAGCGACTTCCAATCCACCGGCACACGCGAAGATGATACAGAAGGATTTATTAACCAGATGATGAGCATCGAATCAGTGCGAGTCGGGCTTAAGTTCATTGAACTGCCCAACGGATTTAAAGTAAGCCTGCGCTCGAAAGGCACGATACCGGTAAACATACTTGCGGGAAAATTCGGGGGCGGCGGACATATTAATGCCTCTGGCATACGGTTCCGCCAGAACCAGCTCGATGAGAAATTTGACGAAATAGTTACAGCAGCATTACAATTTTTACAGGAATATAATAATGAACAATTTGTATGACATACAATTTCATGTGGTAAAGCAACGGGAAAAAGCTATAGGGATGAAGCACAGTTATTATTTTATCCCACAGTCACCCGACATATTGAACCAGCTAGCTCTCATTGAGTCAGCAGCCGGTATATCAGTCCCTAAGCGAATAAAAGAAGAACTCGCTTCCACGCCAGCCAAATTTACTGTGCAGGCAAAAGGAGGTAAATCCTGGATGGTTACACTGGTTTCATGTAAAGCGGACGCGGAGTTATCGGTAGATTACTTCCGTAATTTTGTCGCGGGCAGCCTGCCCTCGCTCGGTGAGCGGTTTATTGACGAAGTAGAATTTGTTATTCCCCGTTTTAAGCCTTTTTCTAAAATATTCCACTCGGAAGAATATTTCTGCCAAACATTCATTGAGGGTGTTTTCTATGGCAACTACACCTATAACAAATATAAATCCGATACCAAAGAAGCGAAGAAACTAAAAGTTACATTCGTAGCAGATAATAGTAAAGCCTGCTCAAAAGCCCTGAAGAATACGCAAAACCTGATGAATGCGGTTAACTTCGCGCGCGACCTGCAAAATGAACCTTCAGCACAGTTAACACCGGATTTGTTTGCAAAGCGGCTGACGGACACTTTTGCCGGCCTGCCTGTTAATGTTACTGTTTTCAGTAAAGAAGAGTTAGAAAATAAAAAGATGGGCGGTTTGCTTGGTGTTGGCAGCGGCAGCGCTTACGAACCCCGCCTGGTAGTACTCGAATACTCCCCCGCTGATGCAAAAAAAAATTACGCGCTTGTTGGAAAAGGAGTAACATTCGATTCCGGCGGAATTTCTATAAAACCCGCGACCGATATGTGGGAAATGAAAGGCGATATGTCCGGAGCCGCAGTATGCAGTGCAACGGTGCTCGCCGCCGCTTTACAGAAATCACCCGTTAAGATTACCGCGGTACTACCCCTGGCAGAAAACATGCCTTCGGGAACCGCGCTAAAACCGGGAGATATTATCACCACCTCCTCCGGTAAAACTATTGAAGTTGATAATACCGATGCAGAGGGCAGAATAATTCTTTCCGATGCGTTGCATTATGCTTCAGGATTAAAACCGGACTATATAATAGACCTGGCAACTCTAACCGGCGCGTGCGTTGTTGCATTGGGCGAGTTCGTGGCAGGTATATTTACCAGGAACGATGAACTGGCCGACGCGCTAACACGCAGCAGTCGTATTACCGATGAATTGGTTTGGCGCATGCCAATGTGGAATGACTATAATATGCTTATTAAAAGCGATGTTGCCGATGTGAAAAATATTGGCGGCAGATGGGGCGGAGCCATTACCGCTGCCAAGTTCCTTGAAAACTGGGTGGATAAAAATATTCCCTGGGTACATATCGATATCGCGGGACCGGCTGCACCACACCGCCGGACAAATTACTCAGCACCGTACTTTACCGGCTTCGGGGTACGCCTGCTCATCCGTCTTTTCAGCGAACTTCAATAACAATGTTTTACATCCACCTCCCCGCTAAAACCGGTGAGGTGGATGCTTAATTTTTATTTCATTCCAACGGTTTGCGCCAGAACTACTTTACATCCCGGCTTTAACTGTAACAAAGCCGCCACCGCTTCGCGGTCGATCATTGCCCGTACTACCACGCCAAGATTTTCTGAAGCACAATACAGGTACACGTTTTCCGCGATAAAAGCTGCATCCGCGCCGCTCATTATTGCCTTATCTTCAGGTTGCGAATCGCCCATTTTCGTTTGATCAGATACATAAACTAAATTAAGCGGAGCAGTATAGACATATTCCTGTTTACCGGCCAACCTGCGCCTGTCGCCGCTGTGCACTAACTGTAGCTGGTTTTTTACCGCATCGTAAAGGTACACGCCTTTCGGTAAAAACACGTAAATTGATATGTCCTGCCAGTTTTTCGCTGAAGGAGCAGTTCGTTTGGCTACATCGGTACGGTTCACCCCGAAGCCGGCCCACAGCAAATTGGATATCTGCTGAAGCGATAATTCATCCTGCTTAAATACTCGCACGGACTGCCGTTCGGACAGAGCCTCAAGCAAAGGTTTACCGCCGGTTTTTTGCGGCACGGGTAAATTGATAACAGTTGAATCCTGCGCGGATACCACTTTGGACATACAGAAAAGCATACCAAAAATAAATATCAAGAACCTGTTCATATTTTTCTCCGAAATAATTTATTACCACTTTGTCATCGAATACGGAAAATCATCGGGCTGATAATCTTTACGAATAACTGGCTTATCTCCCATAACAAACTCCAGTTCCCCACCCTGCAAAATTTCATCGTGAGTTATATACAGCCTGCTTAACTCGCGGCCCTGAAACATAATTTTTTGGATATATATGTTCCTGCTGCCGGAATTCGTTACCCGAATATTCAGCGTGGCTCCGTTCTCAAGCCGCAGCAACGCCCCGGATACCAGTGGACTGCCAAATACATATTGATTACTGCCCGGGGTAACCGGGTAGAAACCGAGCGCGCTAAACACGTACCAGGCCGACATTTGACCGCAATCATCATTACCGCACAAACCATGCGGCAGCGGTTTATACATGGTTTTCATAATCTCGTGAACACGCTCCTGTGTTTTCCAGGGCACGCCCGCGTACACGTACATATACGCTATGTGGTGACTTGGTTCGTTACCATGAACGTAGCCACCGATCATGCCATCTTTTGTTAAATCTTCATTTTCGCCGAAATATTTATCAGGCAAGGGAACAGCGAACAGTGAATCCAACCAGGAAATTAACCTACCGGGTCCGCCGAGTGTATAAATCAATCCCTTAATATCGTGTGGTACAAACAATGAATAATTCCACGTGTTCCCCTCGATAAACCCCTGGTTTACAGTGCTGAGCGGGTCGAATGGTTCCTTAAACTTACCATTTGAGTTCCTCGGCCTGATAAAGTGAATTTCCGGGTCATATAGCTTCTTCCATGATTCTGCCCGCGTATAATAAATCCGCGCTGTGGAATCTTTACCCAATGCTTCAGCCAGTCGGGCAATTGTCCAGTCATCATAGGCATATTCCAATGTTTTTGAAGCTGAATTCCCCGATACATCCTCCGGAACAAATCCAAACTTCCGGTAAGCACCAATACCCTCGTATGAATCATGCTCTGCCGTTGCCGTGCAGGCATATAATGCCTGCTCCAGATCAGGGTTCACCAATCCTTTCAATGCCGCATCGGTTACTGCCGGAACAGCATGGTATCCGGTCATACACCAGTTCTCGTTAGCAAAATGAGACCAGACCGGCAGCATTTTGTGCACACTCTGCCGGTAATGGGCAAGCATAGAACGCACCATATCGGCATCGCGCGAGGGCTGAATTATAGTAAATAACGGGTGCAATGCCCTGAATGTATCCCATAACGAAAACACGGTATAATTACGGCCTTCGGAAAGCGTATAAATATTCTGATCTAATCCCCGGTACTCGCCGTTTACATCGGAAAATACTGAAGGATTAAGCATTGTATGATAAAGCGATGTATAAAAATTTGCCTTGGTATCATCATCGGCGGTTACTTGTATTTTTTCCAGTTCTGTTTGCCACAGATTCCGCGCAGAAGCCCGGTATGTATCAAAATCCCAGCCGGGTGCTTCCTCCTGTAAATTCAGTAACGCATTTCTGGTACTTACTCCCGAAAGAGCAACTTTTACAGTAACTGGTTTACCTGGTGTTACATCAAAATTAAAGCTGCATTGCACTCTATGCCCGGCACGCTCCGGAAAGTTGTCATTCTCGTTAAATTTTCTCCAGAAGCCTTTATATACCAACTGTTCATTATTTTGCAAGGTGAATGATATAATTGGCTGCGAGAATTCCATGGCAAAGTACACCAGGCGAGTCCTGCCCCAGCCATTTGTCTGCCGGTACCCGGTAATCAGATGATCGTTTTCCACCCGGACTGACGCCCACACAACTTTCCCTTCGTAGTTATAGATTCCCGCGGTCATATCCAGAATAATATGAGCCTGTGCTGAGGAAGGAAACGTGTAACGATGGATGCCAACGTGCCGGGTAGCCGTTAGTTCCGCGCGAATATTGTAATCGGCAAGTGTTACCGCATAATACCCCGCTTCGGCTTTTTCTGTTTCATGACTAAAAGCAGACCGATATCCGCTGCGCGGCACATCACTCGTGCCGGGATTCAGCTTAGCCGGTCCCGTGGTTGGCATAATCAGAAAATCGCCCAAATCAGAATGGCCCGTCCCGTTAAAATGCGTGTGTGAAAAGCCTACAATAGTTTTATCGGTATATTGGTAACCCGCGCAATACTTATACACATCGGGGTTATATCCTTTCCCGTAACTATACCACGCCGTATCAGTGTCAGGACTCAATTGCACCAGCCCGAATGGTACTGAAGCACCGGGAAAAGTATGTCCCATATCATCGGTGCCAATTAACGGGTTAACGTAATCAACCGGCTGTTTGGCTGGTTGAGCAAACACTTGCAGGGAAAATGCAGTAAATAGAACGACTACAAAAAAGCGCATACGGGTAACACCTTCCATGTTCTCGTTTAGCAGGGAAAGAAATCACCCGGCAGCCGGCACATTTCGACCGCCGGGTTTACTATCATAAATAGTTTTGCAGGTGAACTTTGAAATACTCGAATGTTTTCCGGAGCCCGGTTTCAAGGTCAACAGCAGGCTGCCAGTTCAATTCATCAACGGCGAATGAATAATCGGCGTAATAATCACCGATATCTATCTTTTTACGCTCCGGCGGGAAAGGTATAATATTATACGAGCCGCCGCCGTTTGCCTGAACACTCATTTCAGCCAGGTCTTTTAATGATACTACCGGTTTACCGCCCAGATTATACACTTTACCGGAAGCATTTTCGGCAAGACCGCAAAGCAACAGTACATCTACCACGTCATCCACATAGTTAAAATCGCGTAACTGCTCGCCGCCCCAAACATCAATCGGTAAGCCGGAAATAAGATTCTTTACCCACACGCCCAGAAAAGTTTGGCGCGCATCCTTAACACGCATGCCCGGGCCGTATGTATTGGTAAGGCGCAAAGCACAGGAACGAATGCCATATACATTATTGTATAAAATATGGTACCACTCCCCGGCCATTTTATTAATACCATTTACATCTACGGGACGCACGGGGTGTTTTTCATCTATTGGCAGATAATCAGGTTTGCCATATATCTGCCGAGTACTCGCGTAAGTAATTTTGATATCGGGATTATAACTGCGGCAAATTTCCAATATGGAAAGCTGCGATTTACAATTGATTTCCAGATCGGTAAACGGGTCACTCATTGAATCCATGTGACTTGTTTGCCCCGCGAGGTTAAACAGGTACTCCTTTCCCTGAATAAGATATTTCATACTGTGCATATCGCGCACATCGGATATATTCACATGCACGGCATCCCGAATATCCTGGATATTAAACAAGTTACCGCCATACTCGGGAATCAGGCTGTCAACCAGCGTAACATCCGCGCCAATCTGTACAAGTCGGCGCGCGAGGTTCGACCCGATAAAACCGATTCCACCGGTAATTAATACTCTTTTTTCTTTATATTCTTCAAACATATGTATTCTTTCAATTATTTTTTTCCGGAACCAGTGACGCTATATGCCCGGCTATACTCAAAGAAGCCGTTGCAGCCGGCGAGGGCGCGTTTAGCACGTGTATCATATTTTCTGCCTGCATAATGCAAAAATCATCCAGCAACTTACCCGAGCGGTCCAACGCCTGTGCTCGTACACCGGCACCCCCGGTTACCACATCGGACTCCTGTATTTCCGGTATCAACCTTTGCATAGATCGTACAAAGGCTTCCTTGGAAAATGAACGGTATAGCTCCTGCATACCCATTTGCCAATATTGTGAGGCCATTTTCCAAAAACCGGGATAAACAAATAACTCCAGCATATCGTAACAGGATATATCCCAATGACTGTAGCCTTCGCGTTTATATGCCAGAACCGCGTTGGGTCCCGCTTCCCGTTCGCCGTTAACCATACGCGTAAAATGCACTCCCAAAAACGGAAAACGCGCGTCAGGTACGGGGTATATAAGGTTGCGTACCAAATACCGTTTCTCTTCGCGCAGCGTATAATACTCACCCCGGAATGGTACAATAATTACTTCCGGAACCAGCCCGCACATTCGCGCAACCCTATCCGATTGCAGCCCGGCGCAATTAATCACAAACCTGCTTTCAATCGGGCCTCGACAGGTTTGTATTACCAGCGGTTTCCTGTTCCTGATACCCAGCACTTTATGACTCGTTAAAATTTCCGCGCCTTTTTGTTGAGCTAACCGGGCATAAGCGGCTGTTACCTGGTTATAATCAACTATGCCCGTTTGGGGAACAAACAAACCATCAATCCCCGCAACGTGCGGCTCATACTCATGGAGCTCATCTTTACTAAGGCGCCTCAGACCTTCAAGGCCGTTGGCCCTCCCTTTCTTTTCCAACTCATCCAAAGCAGCAATTTCTCCGGCACCGGTAGCGACTACAATTTTACCGCAATGCTCATGTTCAATGCCTTGTTCGGCGCAAAATTGATAGAGCATGTTTCTGCCCCGAGTGCAATTAAGCGCTTTCAACGAACCCGGTTTATAATACAACCCGGAGTGGATTACCCCGCTATTGTTGCCGGTCTGGTGAGCAGCAAGCGAATCTTCGGCTTCCAACAGCACTACTTTACAGGGACGAGTCTCCATAATTTTTAATGCAACGGCCGTACCCACAATTCCCCCGCCAATAATGGCTATATCATATACACGCGACATGTTATTTCCTTAAGCACTATTGTGGCAGTAAAATTTAATCAATACCAATAATTTACAGAATTGTTTTCTGTTATCATTATTCCCTTTTACCTTTTTTCGTTCCGCCGGGCGTAATATATTTGCAGAATCTAATTACCAAAGGAACAATTCATGTCACAAACTGCCGATAGGGCTATAGAATTATTTGATAACGGGTACAACTGTGCCCAATCAGTCATTGGTGCATTTGCGGAAAACGTTGGTTTGGAAATTACTACTGCCACACGGGTAGCTGCCGGCTTTGGCGGAGGCATGGGTCGAATGCAGGAAACCTGCGGGGCACTTACCGGCTCGTACATGGCAATCGGTTTTCTGGAAGATAGTCAGGCCGCCGATAATAATGAACTGAAGGAAAAAGCAAGTGCTTCGGTACGTGAACTTACCGCCGCGTTTAAGGAAAAATTCGGCTCTTCGCATTGCAAGGCACTCGTGCAATGCGATCTGAGTACGCCCGAAGGCCACGTGTACATGAAAGAACAGGGAATACGGGACAGGGTCTGCGTGGAATGTATTAAATTCGCGGTTAACTTCGTAGAAAAATCACGGGAATAAGCACCGTTTCAGCACCCGGCACAAACAGATAAGGATGACAGAAAAACGGCAAAACCGCCATAGGTACACGCCGATTTTATTATGAAATTTATCCGGGAAACATTACCTTTGTAGTCTGTATTTTAAATGCCCCCGTAGCTCAGTGGATAGAGCAGTGGCCTCCGGAGCCATGCGCACAGGTTCGACTCCTGTCGGGGGTACTTTTTTATTTTAAAGCTTCCTTTTCTTTTCTTCACCGCACAGATTCGATGCCACTGGCATCGGGGGTACTTTTCATTTTGAAGCTTCCCTTTTATTCTGTTCTTCTGCGCACAGGTTCGATGCCATTGGCATCGGGGGTACTTTTCATTCTAAAACTTCTATTTTTTTCTTTTCTTCACTGCACAGAGTCGATGCCACTGGCATCGGCGGTACTTTTATTTAAACAAGCCCTACGCACATACCGGCCACTGGCTGGTACATTCATTTGACCCCTGCCACTTTTCACTCAAACCTATGTAAACTTAAAACATTCTCAAATATTCATGGAACATAAATATCCGGTTGCCTCGGCAGCCTGTATCTTCCCTCAAGTTGCGCCCATATTTTACTTTCTGGAAGGTTTGGGATACTCGTGAAATCTGTGGTATTTTGCCTCAATTCGCCTCTAAAGTAGCGCTAACATCTGAACACCCCGGTACTTCTTTAATGAGAGAAGGGGAGATCAGTTATGAAAAGGAGATATCTGTCGCCTCAATATAGAATTTTCCATTCCTCTTTTTGCCTTAACAATATATATATATATATTGTCATATATATAAGTTCAAATATTTAGCCCTGGAGAAAACATCCGATACTATGATTATTGTCTGCCTTGATACGGGCAATTTCATAAATTTCCTTAAACAATCAATTTGAACACCATGCCGTTTTTTTTCAAAATGAAAGTCAAGATATGAGTAAGAAATTTTGTAAATCATGCGTGCTTTCTGAATCGGAATATTTTCACCTTAGTAGTACAGGCCTTTGCAAATTATGCGCTTCACCGAACCTGAACAGCCACATTTTTGTAAAGCCAGATACTCTCGCTCTCGAAAATCTAATAAAGAAAATCCGTTACAATGGAAAAGGCCGAAAGTACGATTGTGTAGTAGGCTGGAGCGGCGGCAGGGATAGTACCCACTTAATCGTTCAACTAGCAACCAAACTCAATTTGCGCTGCCTCGCTGTGTTTGGAAAGACGCCGTTCACCCCGCCAGAAATTATCAGGAATGTCCGCACAATTGCCGAAAAGCTCAATGTCGATCTGATTGAGGTTGATACTCCGGCTCACCACCAAACTGTTGCCCGTTTTTGCTTGGAACAGTATAAAAAAACAAAAGCTCCCATTTTTATTAATCTTGCCTGCGCTTCCTGCAAATATATAAACATGAGCATTTTTAAAATCGCGCATGAATATAATGTGCGGTCTGTTGTTTATGGAGGAAACCGATTTGAATATTTGCCTTCAGGGCCTGCATCTGTTGATATTAACGCAGAGGATCGTTATTCGTTTTTTAATATGGTAAAGGATAACTTGTTAAGAATATCTAAAGGAATTTATGTACTGCTCCGCAACCCTGCTATTCTGAGATATTTAGGTGTTTTTTTGAAGGCATCCTTGTTATATGTAAATCAGTACACAATCTGGTTTCGGCTCGTATATCCAAAGATATTCAGATTCGATTACTATCATTATGCGGACTGGAATGAATCGGAAGTTGAAGAGACTCTTCGCATTTTTGAATGGGCTCTGCCGGAAGACTGCACTTCAACCTGGCGCGCCGACTGTATTTTTGAAGCGGTTAAAAACACAGCTTTTCTCAAACAATTGGGATTCACGTATTCTCAGGCTCTGTACAGTAACCTTATCAGAGCCGGTAAGTTGAGCAGGGAAGAAGCCCTTCGCAGGCTCTCGCAGGAAGGCATATCAGAGCCGCGGTTGAAAAAAGCCCTCGAAATATGTGGGCTGGATACTGACGTCCTAAAATAGAGGAAAGGAAATTTTTGTTCGTAAATAAGCTCTGGGGAATAATTTTTATCATAGGCTTTTATACCGAAGCGAAGTTTACAGCCTAATGAAGAAACAATTGTTACCTGGACAAGAACTGTCAATATATTCTTGTAAGAAACCACATATAGCTTTTTACGCCTAATTCGCTTTTAGAGCGGTACTAACATCTAAAGCGTCCGCGGTATTTTTTATTTCACTTCAGATTAATTTAATAACTGCGCACAGGTTCGATGCCACTGGCATCGGCGGTACTTTTTATTTTGGCCATGTTTCCCACTGTAGATTGATTCTAGACAGGTAGTTGTTTTCTTCTTTCCAATCGTCATGGCGCTCCGGATTAATATCTTTTTCATCGGCGAGAGCCTCTTCAATATTCGTTTTCGTCCCTTCAATACCGCCGGAGGTTATAGATTCTTTGATTATATGTGTAATAATTAAATGGTCTGTATCGGGTCCAAATTTGGAAACGGAATTTAATTCACCAAGTTTCAACGGCACACTTTCCAATAGCTCATTAATTGCTTCGTTTGTCCAGACGAAGCAAAGACTAATCTTTTCCGGCAAAAAATAGCTGTATTGGAAACCTTTCCTATTGGCTCCCATCTCAAAATCCCTGATATCCATTGCCAATCCTGAAAATCGAAAGTTAAATTTTACTTTGCACGCCTAAAATAAATCATGATAATCCATATATTACTTTTGAGACGGTCTGGGAAACTTTCGGTGTTGTTGGATTTTGGCACCTTTTGCTTAAATTCGTATAAAAGCTACACCCACATCTGAAGAGCCCGTCGTACTTTTTCTTATTCACCACCTCCATTTTCCATTCTGTATCGCACAGTTTCGCTGCCACTGGGGATAAGGAGTACTTGCCAAGCTGAAGATTCAATGCACAGGAGAACATTTATGCTTTGGGTACAATAAAGAAAAATTCGCCCCCGGCCTTCAGTACATTCTATCCAAATTTGTCCACCCAGCCGCTCGACAAAATATTTACTTAATATCAAGCCTAATACTGTTCCACGTTCTCCCGCAGTCCCATTGCTGCTTTTGTTCGTGCTCATATTAAAGAGAGAGCTCTTTAGTTCTTCTCATATACCAATGCAATTATCTTTAATACAAATTTCAATCTGATCATTATCGTCTTCGGTAACTAACTTTACCCAACCTCCTTCTTTCGTAAATTTAATCGCATTCGTGATAAGATTTTGCAGGAAGCAGCTTATCATATTTTCATCTGCAAGCACATTGTAGTTTTCTGAAACATTAATGTGAAGGCTAATATTCTTTCTGACAGCAAAATAACTAAGCAAATCAATATTTGCCGATACCACTTTGCTCGAATGTGCACCTATTATCCTGCCTTACCAACAGATATCCTGAATTTAATCAACACTATTACGCCCGGGCGGGTAGTAGTTTCAGGATTATTCGCAGAGTGATTTTATAGAGCACCAGGGCTATAGCGGGCGCGGTAATCAGCCAGATGCCAACAGCGCACATTGTCGCGGTCCATAGTACACTGATTGCCCCAAACGGATCAGTTGTTATAAGCCGCAGTATCTGCTCCGTGGAGTAGGTTACACCGCCTGCACCAAAGAAAAACATTCCAATTTTCATATACGGCACGAGCAATATTATTTGAAGCGGGGCAAGTGTGTAGTTAATTAATTGCACCAATGGTACGTTTAATTTGAAACGCAGGGCAAACAGCGAACTCAGCAGAGTGGTAGCGCCGATAACAGGGAAAATTGCCAAAGCACAGGAACCTGCCACGGTAAGCGCGATCTCTTTCGGCGTTATTCCCTGCATCAGTAACCGGGATATTGGCGCGATATACTTATTACGAAAAAACCTTTTCATTGAGTTCAAACTCAGATGTGTACATTGTTAGGGCGTGTATAAACAAGCTGCATCAGGTTAATATTCCTCATCCTGAATGCCGCCTCACAATACGATAAATAGTAATTCCATTTTCGGATAAAATCATCATCAAAATTTAGCTGCTTCACCTCATGCACGCGCTCGTTAAATCGTTCCCGCCACATGCGCAGGGTTTCCGCGTAATCGATGCCAAAGTTTTTCGCGTCATGTAAAGTCAGGTTCCCTGTTTTTTGAACTGCTGCCTGTATTGCCCCTATTGAAGGCAACAACGAGCCGGGGAAAATATATTTTTGTATCCAGTCAACTCCCTTACGCAATTTATCGTAGTTACAATCATGAGAAGTGATAACCTGCAAAGCAACAGCGCCCCCGTTGCTTAACAACTCATGGATTTTTCTAAAATATACCGGCAAAAATTCATGCCCGACTGCCTCAAGCATCTCAATTGAAACAATTTTATCAAATTTCCCGGTAAGTGTCCTATAATCCTGCAGCAATACGGTTATCTTATGTTCCATTCCGTTCTCTGCAATGAGCCGTTTCACGTACGCGTACTGCTCACGGGAAATGGTTATTGCAGTTACTTTACACCCGTAAACAGCAGCAGCAAACATGCTAAAGCCTCCCCACCCGCAGCCTATTTCAAGGATACTATCGGTATCGGTAATTTGTAACTGCTCACAAAGCCGCCGGTATTTCGCCTGCTGCCCGGTATATAAATCACCAGAGTGTTCTAGATCGATGGCAGAAGAGTAAGTCATGCTTTTATCTAACCAGAGGGCAAAGAACTCATTACTTAAGTCGTAGTGCTCGCTGATATTTTTCCTGCTTCCGCGTATGGAGTTTTTACGCGCGAGATGAAAAAGCCTGTTTATTTTACTGAACAGCCCGAACAGGCTGACAGAATTTTTTGAACCGCTTATACCGGGATTGTTCTCTATATTTGCTATCATCCAGGAGATAACCGCGGTAATATCATCGGTTTGCCAGTCGCCATCCACATACGCTTCGCCGAAACCAATATCGCCATAAAGAACTACCTTCCTGAAAAACTCAGGAGTCCGGATAGTAATTCGAGCCGTGATTTCAGAATCCTGCCCACCAAAATTTTCTATGGAACCATCGGGGAACTGAACCGTTAACTTGCCTTTTTTCATTCCCTGCAAAATCCTTCGTATGATTTTTTCGTAATACTGTATCATAATGCCTGTCGATGATTTGTGAACAGGTTCTATTATATCAATTAACTTTTCCATTTTTGCATAACTCCAATTTGTAATTCCGGGAATTCAATTTTTCTAAAGAATGGTAATCCACTTATGAATAATTTCAGCGCCTGATAATGTATAAGCGCAATAATTTTTAGGGTTACCAATGGATACCTGAGTGCGTATTTCAACAGTAACGCATCGGAAAGCGGCATTCTCACGCCGGAAAGATGTGACATGAATATCTTTTCATCATCCTTATAATCATCAATATGAATACTTAGCTTTTTTCCCGGCACGTTGATATTGAAATCAAAAAATGTATCATGCGCTATAAAGGGTGATACATAAAATTCTTTTTTCACGCGTTTACTAAACGTATTTTCCTGTAAATTTTCATTTCCTACCAAATATGGTTTCAACTCGCCAAAAGTGTTTCCTACTTCAGGAACCACGCACACGGGCTTACCCTGTTTATCAAAACAGAAATAAAATGATACGGGATTAAAATTATAACCAAGCACAGCCGTGTTGGTTAACAAATGTACTTTCATATCCCCGGTGGATATACCATTTGCATTAAGATACTTAATGATATTGCTTTTTATTCCCGGGGCATCAAATATCATGTGGTCACGATCTCGCAAGCTAAACAGGTTCCATTTATTCACACTAAAGAAACGATGTTTATTATGCAGTTCTACAGCCTCGTCCAAATCAATATAAAACATAAAATACCTGTAGTTAAAGTGATTCTTCTTGAACACAAGGCGTTTATGCATAACTACACACTCATATATACAGCTCACCATACAAGGCCCGGATCCAATATTTTAGCAAGGGATACCGCGCTTGTAAACGCGTCCTCGTGAAAACCGTACTTGAAATAACTCCCGCAGAAATACGTATTATTATTTTGCATATTCAATTTGTACAGTTCCGGCTGAACAGCAGCAGTTTTTGAATTAAACAGCGGATGTGTATAATCAATCTTCCTGAGAACATGCTCCTCCCGCACCGCACCGGGATCATCAATCGAAACAAAATAATCCTTTGTATCAGATACTTGTTGCAGGCTGTTCATATAGTATATAACCGATGCGAATACATCGTTATTGCTTTTGGCTATCCGGTAATTCCATGATGACCAGGCCCGTTTTGCCCTGGGCATTACGGCTGTATCCGTGTGAAGTGTTGCCGTATTGTGCTGATATTTAAATGGCGTAAGCAGCCGTTGTTCAAGAACAGTGGGCATATCGAGCATTGCCAATGCCTCATCGGCATGCGAAGCAATAATTACTTTATCAAACGTCTCCCGCTGCCCGTCATTTGTTATCAACTCCACACCTTCCGGGATTCTCTCAATTCTTACTATACCCTTTTTCAGTTTTAAATTATGCGCGAAACTGCCAAGTAATTTACTCCTGTACGCCTGACTCCCATTTACAATAGTGTACCATTGATGTTGAGTATTTAATCCGAGAAAGCCATGATTGTAGAAAAACTGCACTAACGTAGCAGCAGGGAATTCGAGCATTTTATTTGGCGGTGTTGACCATACAGCGGAGCTCATCGGCAGCAGGTATTTTTCGAGTATCTCGGAGTGGTAGCCTTTCTGTCTGATATAACTGCCAAGCGTAAGTCCCCTGTCTGCATCCCCGGCAAGTAATTCCAATGCTTCGGAGTTGAACCGGTTTATTTCAAAAAGCATAGAGATGAAGCCTGGATTAAACAAGTTTTTCCGTTGCGCGAATAGCCCGTTCAACCCCGAGCCGCAATACTCAAGCCCGGAAGGAAGATGTTGCACGCTGAATGACATGCTCGTCTGTTTAATGGGTACCTGTAAAATATCAAATAACTTTACCAGGTTGGGGTATGTAACTTTATTAAACACCATGAATCCCGTATCAATAAATACAGGTTTCCCGTTTTCATCAACGGTCACCGTATTAGTATGGCCGCCTGGATAATTATTTTTTTCATAGAAGGTGATATCATATTTTTCTTTTAACAGCCATGCAGCGCCCATGCCGGCGATTCCTGTTCCAACTATCGCAAGTTTTTCCATCACTTATAGTTCTCCGTAAAATCAATTGAAACAATCAGACTTTTCCCCGCGTTATCGTTAATATTCGATAAGCCTTTATACATTAGCAGCTCTTTTGTTTCCAGTGAATAGGTAATAAAGATCGGGGATACCAGCGCGCGTAAAATAAAACTATCCGGCTGTAGTTTCAGTATAATCTCATTCGAAGCAATTTTCTTTTGAGTGTCAGCCCTCGTAACGCGGAAACGGTAATAGTCCAGCTTTGCGGGTGCTACAAAATTAAAGCAAAGAATTTCGCCCCTCAGCAATGCTGAAAGGTTATCGCGTATATAGAAATTCAGCCCGCCATCTATGACATACGGTTTGGGAATCACTAAATATTTCTCTTCAACAGGGTCATTAAATGACTTGCGGCTATACACACGTACCTTTCCATCCGCTTCATTCTTCGCTCCCTCAATATAACCGGAGCGGAAATCATTCAGGGTAAAATCGGGACAGGTACGATTGTTTCCCAGATGTATTACACGTTCTGCAAATGTACGGCCGTCAGTATCCGTATATCTTGTAACCATTTTCGATGATTTACCATCATGGGGAAAAATACTGGTTATTTCCGAATATAAATATGAAGCTGATTTCAGATCGTATGCTTTGCCAACTACAGGTTTGGATTGTGCCCCGCCATTCATCCAGACGCAGAAAAATATTGCAATAACAAGTACAATACTGTTTTTCATATTCAACCGTTCTTTTGAAATAAATAATGACTCACGTACCACTCATTACCTTCATTATAATTCCATAATTCAGCACAACTCATAAAAAACACACGCCATTTAACCCACCACCCGGTAACAGAGTTTTTACCATAAATATTGGCAAAAATCTCTTTTACAGCGGTTTCGTTTGCATCCATATTTGCCAGCCAGGCTTCGGCTGTTTTGCCATAATTGGTTCCATTCACAACCCAATGCCCAAGCGTGCGAAAACCTTGTGCAAAGTACAGCAGCAGGTGGTTGCTGGGCATTATGCCGCCGGTAAAAAAGTACTTTGCCATCCAGTCGCTTTCATCTTTAATATCAAACAGATAGGCGAAATCCTTGTGGGTAAAAATGTGAACAAATAAGTGCCCTCCCGGTTTCAGGAACGAATAAACTTTTCCGAAAAGCAACTCGTAATTGCGTACGTGTTCAAACATTTCAACAGACACGATTCTATCGAATTGAACATCGGTCGTAAATTGGTTGATATCTGCAGTAATTACTGTTACATTGCTCAGGCCCAGTTCCGCCGAACGCGCATCAATAAAGCGCTTCTGACTATGTGAGTTACTTACTGCCACAATGTTTGACTGAGGATAATACTGAGCCATATATAACGTTAACGAGCCCCAACCGCAGCCGAGTTCTAAAATTGTTTCATTATTCCTCACTCCTGCCCGCTCGCATGTTAACTGAAGCATCTTTTCTTCTGCAGTGTTCAGGTCAGGCGTTCCTTCATCCCAATACGCGCAGCTATATTTCAGCCTTTTCCCAAGAGTTTTCATATAAAACTCAGCAGGAACTTCATAATGCTGTTGATTCGCCTCTGTAGTATTTATTGCCATTGGTGTAGCTTTCAACTGTTCAACCAATTTCATAAATCTCAACTGTTGCAATTCTTTATCCCGTTCAGATTCTTCCGCCAGCCGCTCATGCAACAATCGTTTGATTCCATAACGAATTGCAAAGTCCGGCAATAAATCTTTATGTAATAACACTTCGTAATTCATACTATCTCCTTCGGTAAGCAAGGGGGCTGAAAGCATTGCTAACCGGCTCGCCCGCTTTTAATTTTATTAATTGGACAATTATATAGGTTGTAGTAGCAATACTGCCAAGAAATACCAGACCGAGTAACCAGAATGTTAACGCAAGTTTGGAGCGCTCACGAAGGGCAATCCATGTAAAAATGGCCACAACGTTAATATAAAAATCAACCAGCGTGGCCCGCATCCATGGAATTGATGCAAGATAATTCCATTCGGTGAACAGATTGCTTTGCATGCTCGTGGTTATTACCGTGTAAACGATGTAGAACCAAAGGATTGAAAAAACAATTAGAAGCTGATTTTTATTCATCGTGAACCGGTAACCGACCTTCCCGGGCTGCCAGTGTAATTAACTCCAATGCAACCTGCATTTCCTTGCCTTTCGCTGATTTTATCATTTGTCATTAATTTATTTTTGACAAATTGGAAAATTGATTTATGTTTGTATAACATTTGTATAATATTATTGGTTCCCTGCGCCTAAATAAGGGGATGGAGACAATACGGAATCGGTAAATGTAGAGCGGAACGGGATGCCGATAACCATTTACATTATAATATATTAGCTTTCCCGTTGGAAGATTTTGTATTTTTACTTGTATTTCAGCAGTTTGAACTCTTTACAAATTGAAATTGTTACTCAAATATGTATAATTATTGTCTAATATATTGCTATGCACACAATTAAAACTGTCTCCCGAATTTCGGGAGTACCCGAGCTGACCATACGGGCATGGGAAAAACGATATGAGGCCTTTAAACCACAAAGGACTGAGTCCAACAGACGATTATACACCGATTCAGATTTAGATAAACTAACACTGTTGGGGCAATTAACACAGGAAGGACATCGAATTGGTGATATTGCCGGTCATTCGCTTGAGCAACTCGAACAGCTTCGGGTAATAGGCGGGCCGGATATACCCAAAAAAAATATGCAATCCGAATTCATCGGGCTTATTGACGAATGTATTCAGGCTATACGGGAATACGACTCCCCTAAACTGCACAAATTACTTGGTACCGTACTCGTTGAGAAACCTGTAATTGAAGTTATCGAGCAGATTATCATTCCGCTGATAGAGAAAATTGGTAATATGTGGAATGATGGTGAAATGCGCGTGGCACAGGAGCACTTTGCCTCATCCGCAATTAAATTTTTCCTCGCGAGGATATCAACCTCATATAGTGCCTCTAATAGCTCCCCGGCTATTGTGATTGCCGCCCCTGAAGGACAATTTCACGAATTAGAGGCGGTTCTGGCCTCAATTATTGCCTCATCTGAGGGTTGGCGCACCATTTACCTTGGACCGGGCCTGCCTGTAGAGGAAATAGCATCTGCTGCCATACAGTTACACTCGCGTTGTGTTCATCTTAGTTTAGTATATCCGGCAGACGATGGGGCTTTATTATTGCAGATCCCGCGGCTTCGCTCTCTGCTCGGCGAGGATGCTTTTATTATAGCTTCCGGACGGGCTGCCCGTGGATACCATTCTGCTTTACTTGGTATACGGGCTATTGTAACTTCCAGTGCCAGGCAATACCGCCAAACATTATCAGTTATTCGGAAGAAAATTACCAACATGCCTGTGCACTCACAAGCAGATAAAACCGAGGCAATATAATGCAAGCGGTTATGGCCTCATTTGCCGTTATATTCCTTTCATTGATAATGATTTTCATTATTGCTCAGCGGCTGAAAAACAATTCAATTATCGATATTTTCTGGGGACCGGGATTTGTAGTAATTTGTTTAACCCTTATGTTAACTGCTACGGTGATTTTTCCGTCCCAAATAATACTCTTTGGCATGATAGTTATTTGGGCTCTCCGATTAGCTACTTTTATACTTGCAAGATCAATTGGCAAAGGAGAGGATAAGAGATATACTGCTTTTCGCGAAGCATGGGGTAAGCGGCAGGCACTGAATGCATTCTTGCGCGTATTCATGCTCCAGGGAGTTCTAATGATGATTATAGCCGCACCTATTTTCTTTATGTTCACACATAACAATACCGGGAATTACCTGGTTGCCGGTATCGGTTTCTTATTGTACCTAACCGGACTCATTTTTGAAAGCGTCGCCGATTTCCAGCTTTACCAATTTAAAAATCTACCTTCCTCCCGGGGGCAGTTAATGACAACCGGCTTATGGAGCGTATCGAGACATCCTAATTATTTTGGTGAAATAATGCTCTGGTGGGGCATTGGCATTTTTTCCGCGGCGTTTACCAGCTTCTACTCACTTATTGGCCCGGCAGTGCTCAATGTGCTTATAGTAAAAGTAAGCGGCATCCCTATGCTTGAACAAAAATATACCAACAACCCCCAATGGGATTTATACAAATCCCGAACCCCGGCACTTATCCCATTTACCCGGCCAAAATAAATTTCACGCCGATCTTCTCCCCTCCTAAAATTCTCCGGGTCTATTTATTTGCGGTCAGGTGTTTTTTTTGATAAGTTACCGGTACTAATATTAATATTTAATTAAAGCCGCGGCACAGCATGAAAATCTTCGTAATCTTCAGCATACTCCTTGTTTGTTCATTGAATGTATTCGCTCAGGATCTGCCTCACCAGATGACCGAAATAGAAAAGCAGATGATGAAAACCTATCATTCACCCAAGAGTATTTTAGGTTTTACCACTCCCCCTGCTTCCCCCGTACGAACCATGGCGGAATGGGAAGAATTAGAGGGCGTTATGATTGCCTGGACTTCATATACTTCTATATTACGGCAGATTGTTAAATTCGCTCAAACGGAATGCACTGTATACATTGTATGCAGTGATTCGGCATCGGTAAAGAGTTACCTGCAAAGCGGCGGTGTGCCGCTTACCAATCTAAAATTTATTGTGGCTTCTTTCAATTCAGTATGGTGCCGCGATTATGGCCCGTGGTCAGTCTATACAAACAACTGCGACAGCCTGTTCATTATTGATTGGATTTATAACCGCCCCCGCCCCAACGATGATCTGGTACCCTCGGTATTTGCAAATATGCAGGGACTGCCGCTATACCAAACAACAACAGCGCCCTATAATCTAATCCATACCGGCGGTAATTTTATGGCCGATGGCAACGGTACCGGATTCTCCTCCAAACTAATCATTGATGAGAATCCGACGCAAACCTCCGCGTCCATAGATACCATTATGAAAAAATTCATGGGAATTAACCGGTATATAAAGCTCGAGACTCTCCCCTACGATCAAATACACCATATCGATATGCATATTAAGCTCCTTGATGAAGAAACACTTCTCGTGGGTCAGTACCCTACCGGTGTGGCAGACGGGCCGCAGATCGAAGCAAATTTACAATATATTTTATCGAATTTTAAAACGTGCTATGGCCGCGATTACAAGGTAGTCCGCGTTCTCATGCCGCCCGATGCCCAGGGCCGTTACCCTTCAAACAGCGGTGACTACCGTACGTATACCAATTCATCTATTATTAATAAGACAGTTATAGTACCAACGTACGAAGCAAAATATGATACCACGGCTCTTCGCATTTATCGCGAGGCAATGCCAGGCTATAATGTGGTTGGAATCGATTGCAACCAAAGCATTACCGCTCTCGGTGCAATCCACTGTATAACTAAAGAAGTCGGTGTACGTGAGCCGATAGTCATTTCGCACGCGCCCATACGGACCGTCGCCGGTATTACCAATCCATTTCAGGTAAAATCCTATATCGATTCACGTTCAGGCATCAACTCAGCAACGCTATGGTGGAGCATCGATACTATTCACGGGTATAATCAGGTTCCTATGTACCCCGTAGGCGCGGATACTTTTATCTCCCAGATTCCCGTACAAAGTGTTGGGATAAAAGTATTTTATTATATATCCGCGACATCTAACAGCGGCAGAACTATTGTAAAACCTTTACCTGCCCCCCGAGGAGCGTGGAGTTTCATAGTTGATACACAAGCTGCAGCCGCCGTTACCGTAACATCACCTAATGGCGGTGAAGCATGGGCTGCCGGTTCCATTCACCAGATTCGTTGGAACAGTACCGGTATCGATTCAGTTCGTATCGATTACACTACTGACAATGGCACCCAGTGGCAAAATATCAGCAAGGCTGTTCTTGCCGGCACGGGAACATTCTCATGGAATGTTCCGGCAGCAGTTTCCGCCCAGTGTAAAATACGAATATCCGATTCTCATAACCTCGCTCTCAATGACATTAGCGATGCAATATTTTCTATAACCAGTCCTTGTGGTACCATAACAATGGCAGCCGGCTGGAATATCATTTCTGTTCCGGTACGGCCCGCTGATTCATCGGTTACAAGTTTATTCCCGGTCGCGAATTCACCCGCGTACAGTTATTTGAATGGGTACCAGATCAATCCCTCCCTTTCACCGGGAAAAGGATACTGGATCAGGATGACTGACGCCGCATCAGTAAATGTTTGCGGAACTTCTGCCGGTAATCAGGTAAATCTTTCGGCTGGCTGGAATCTCATTGGTATTTTTCAGAACGATGTACCGACGAGTTCAATAATTACAGTGCCGGCTGGCATAATAAATTCGCAGTTCTATGGATACAATGGAGCATATTACATAGCATCCACTCTGCAAAGCGGCAAAGGCTATTGGGTACGTGCAAGCCAGAATGGAGTTCTAACTATTCCCACGAATCGCCAGGCATTGGTAGAAAGAAGCCGCGAAAATAGTCTTCCTGGCATTACAACCACCATTACCCTAACTGATGCCAATAGTGCGTCGGCTAAATTGTTTTTACTGAACCGTGCAGAGAACACTACCGATTTTGATCTTCCGCCACTTGGCCCCGCGGGAGTTTTTGATAGCAGATTTTCAAGTCAGCGGAATGCAGAATCCGATCACGAAGGAATGGTTGTTGCCAACATTACCGGCGCGGCATACCCTGTTTCGGTTCAGTGCATTGGCCGCAGTTTTACCATGCGTGATAGGGCAACTTCAGGCAGACTGCTCAATACAACTGTTACAGCCGGCAGACCGACTGTAATTACAAACCCGGCAATTACAGCCATCGAAATTCTACCCGGTACCGTATGTACAGAATACAAACTCGAAACGAATTACCCGAATCCATTCAATCCTTCCACTACGCTTAGCTATAGTGTAGCGAGTCCGGTACTTGTATCCCTCATTGTATACGACCCGCTGGGCAGGCAGGTACAGGTACTGGTAAATGAGGTTAAACAAAGCGGTAAGTATTCGGCAGTGTTCAACGCCGCGAACCTGCCAAGCGGCCTATATTTCTGCCGTATGCAGGCAGGCAGTTATACAGCCACGCAAAAAATGTTACTGATCAAGTAAGATTCACCAGCACAACAGTAATGCTATTTTTCAAACATTTGCGTTCTGAACATTTTATTTCCGCATAGAAAACGGGGCAGCCTTACAGAAAGCTGCCCCAAGCGGGAAATAACAATTCAATCTGTTATCAACTTTTATTGCCGTACTGTTTCAATGCCTTGTATCGTCTTCCCCAAAATTTATATTTCGTAAGCGATGTGAATACCATCAATCGCTCAAAAAACCTGAAGCCCAAAGTTATATGAGCGATAAAATAAGCAGCCGATGTAAAAGCTATTAAAATGACTGGCTCTATCAGGAAACGTATCAGCGCGTTATCTATAATAGGTGAGACAGGGTAGACATATTTGTACATCAACGATAACAATACAAGATTGTAAATAACTATAATGATACCCACGAAACCATGGGCCGTTTCGATTGCTTTTTGGGGACAATTACCCAGACATTTCATACAACTTTCGCAGTGTATAGTCCAATAGGGCCGGTTTCTTATCGTATGAATTGCCTGTACCGGACAGTTCTTGCTACAGAGGCCGCAATTATCACAATCAGCAGAAGCGTAATAGGTCTTCGCGAGAAAGAAACGACCGATAAAATAATACAGCACTGCTATCGGCGCGATAATTGCATCCTGAATTAATTCAAAACAGCTTCTGAAATTTCTCGCACCTGAAAGAATCGCGGAAGCAAACCCCTCCACCTGTTCCATGTTTTTCTGATGCAGATATTTAACCGTTCGTTCATTCAGTCCCGGGTGAACAGAAATCCAGTTCGAGGGGAGATTAACCGGATAAAACGATCGGAAAGAATATCCTTTCAACGCGAGAATAAAGGCGGAAAGGTAGAACGTAATCCCGCTTAAACCGGGAGTTATCCAATTTTTAATCAACATACCTGCCCGTGTATTCATCAATACAACCGGTGAAGATCCGCGGGGGAAACGGGTAATGAAATTTAGCATTATGGGCGGGTAGTTAAATCCATGAACCGGTGATATAAAAACAACGAGAGTATTCATATCCGGAGCGGTAATTTTCGTGTGCTCCAATCGGGTAATATCATGAATACGGCACTCAGTTCCTGCCTCCTGCGCACTTCGCTGAAACCAAATAGCGCAATTTTTCGAGTTACCGGTACCCGAAAAATAATATATATCGATATTTTTAAATTGTATCATCTGTCCCCGTGAATTATTCTACAAACAAAAATACTAAAAAGTACTTCCCTAGAAGGGCTAATTCAACTGAACTGTCATTTTACTTCTCTGAAGAAGCATTCCGCCCTGCCGACATGCACCTATGATCCTGGTGAATGCAAATAGAAATTAAACAACTAAAAACCGGGTACCCGCATGGTAGAAGAAACTTATTTTTCCAGTATCGTATATGCTTAAATAGTTAAGCATGCTTATAGTACAGCGATAATTACCGCTCCGGCAGCAATGAGTGCTATACCCAGCCAATGAAGCAGCGAAATTTTCTCGCCTAATATAATTACACTGAAGAGCGCGACAAAAACGACACTCAATTTATCGATTGGGGCAACGTGCGAGGCTTCGCCCTGCTTTAATGCCCGGAAATAACAGAGCCAGGATGCACCTGTTGCCAACCCTGACAATATGAGAAACGTAAGAGTTTTCCCCGTTAGCACTCTCACAGGCTGAAACTGACCGGTGAATGTCAGAATCACTGCTAAAACTATTACTATGACAATGGTTCGTATAAATGTGGCATAATCAGAATTTATTGTGCTCAAGCCAATTTTCGCGAAAATCGCGGTGCATGCGGCAAATACGGCAGAAAGCACCGCCCACAACTGCCAGGTTAACTGAATATCTTTCATAATATCTTAAACCTCTTAATATTTTACATCTTTCAGCCAATTGAGAATCATTCAATAATCGATATATAATAAATTATTTCTTCCTATTGCGGATAAAGTTTTAAAATTATATATATAGCCTATAAATATCGTTATTCTTGTAACGATACCGGTAATAAAAGGAGTTAGCATCTATGAAGTTTGAGCAAAGAACCTGGACCCCCGCCCATCAATGGGAACTAAATTCCATTTCAACTCTGCAAGACAGCGCTCATCTTGTACTCGTATTCGGAGCTACCGCCTTGCTCAAAGACACTCAACGATATAATGAAATTTCACAAATGTACCCTACTGCACACGTATTGGGATGCTCCACCGCAGGCGAAATTATTAATACCAGCGTTCAGGACGATTCTCTCGTGCTTACTGCTATTACATTTGAGAAAGCATATATCAATGGTGCAAAAATAAAGCTTTCCAAACATGAAAACAGTTTTAGTGCCGGTTCGGCTCTCGCAAAGCTTATCCCGCATGAAGACCTGACTCATGTCTTTTTGCTTTCTGATGGTCTGCATGTGAATGGCAGCGATTTGGTGCGCGGCGTAAAAAATATTCTACCCGAACAGGTAACGATAACCGGCGGCTTGGCCGGCGATGGTCCGAATTTTTCAGAAACCCTCGTATTTTGGGACTCTCCTCCACAAACCGGTGTAGTTGCTATTCTTGGTTTCTACGGCTCATCTATTAAGGTGCAGTTTGGTTCACTCGGCGGCTGGGACCCGTTTGGCCCGGAACGACAGGTAACTCGATCCAGGGATAATGTACTGTTTGAGTTAGACGGGCAATCTGCACTTGAACTGTATAAAAAATATCTTGGTGACCATGCAAAAGGTTTGCCGGCAACAGGTTTACTTTTCCCATTAAGCTTACGCACAAAAACAGGTGAGCAGGGTGTAGTAAGAACAATACTGGGCATTAATGCAGAAGAGCAATCCCTTACATTTGCCGGTGACGTTCCCGAAGGTTCTTATGCGCGTCTCATGAAAGCAAATTTCGATCGGCTCATTGATGGCTCAATTGGTGCTGCTAAAATTTGCTGTACAGCCGATACCGCTCCGCCCGAACTGGCAATCCTTATTAGTTGCGTTGGAAGGAAACTGGTTCTTAAGCAGCGGGTGGAAGAAGAAATTGAGGGCCCGCGGGAAGTTTTAGGTAAAAATGTTGTTTTAACGGGGTTCTATTCATACGGTGAAATTTCACCATTCAAATCAGGTGAGCAATGTGAATTACATAATCAAACTATGACAATTACAACCTTGCGCGAAGAATAATTTTGTATGCATAACCTGTTAAAACGGCAACTTAAACGTTTTTTTAATTCTACAGGACCGTTCTCAAAAGAACTTGAGGACTTTATTACCGCAGTAGATAACGCCTATCATGGATTCGACACGGACAGAGAAATGTTAGAGCGGTCTCTGGAACTCAGCAGCTCCGAGCTAATTACCGCCAATACCGATATGCGCGGCATATTCCAATCTATACCCGACCTCTTTTTTCGAATTAATTCATCCGGGGTTATTCTCGATTATAAAGCGGGCAGTATTAACGATTTTATCATCCAGCCGCGTGAGTTAATCGGCAAACGGATTCAGGATATCCCCGATAAGGATGCGAGCGCCCAGTTCGCCAGTTCTCTTCAACTCGTCCACTCTACCGGCACATTGGTCAGTTTTGAATACAAGTTGCAAGTGCAAAACAAAAACTACTACTATGAAGCACGGTTACTGCCCATTCCCGAAGAACAATATATTGCAATGATTCGAAATATTACCGCCCGAAAGGAAGTACAGGAAGAACTGGAAAAGACCCGTGCATTACTGGTTTCGGCAATAGAACAAAGCCCGGCCGGTATGCTGATTGTTGATGCTCCGGATAGCAGGATCCGCCTGGCAAATCAGGCTGCCCTTCGAATGCGCAGCGGTTCTTCGATGCAAGTTATTCCGGCAGCCCGTATAGACGAGTACAATACCGATTGGATTATCTATTATCCCGATGGCAAAACACCATATCGCGAGGAAGATTCCCCACTGACTTTGGCCATAAAAGAAGGTATCGTTTCAAAAAATATCGAAGCAATTTTCAAGACAGATACGGGTGAAGAACGCTGGCTTACTTTTAACGCGGGGCCCGTGCGCGATAAAGAGGGGAAAATAGTCGCGGGCATTGTTGTCGTAAGTGACATTACCGATAAGAAAATTGCCGAAGCTGAACTCATTCAGGCTAAAGAACGAGCTGAAGAAATGAACAGGGTGAAATCCAGTTTCCTCGCAAATATGAGTCATGAACTACGAACGCCCCTTATTGGCATTTTGGGCTATGCTGAAATATTACAGTCTGAACTGGCAGATCCGATGCATTTGAAGATGGCCGATACAATTTTCAATTCGGGTAAGCGCCTTAGCCGCACGCTCAATATGATACTTGACCTTTCAAAAATCGAGGCCAACAAGCTTGAAGTATCGTTGGGCCGTGTAGGAGTAGTACGCTGTGTTCACGATGCCGCGTTATTATTCTCTGCGCCGGCACTGCAAAAAGGACTGGCTTTCGATATATCATGCCCGAATGAAGAGATCTACGCGAATCTTGACGAACATCTGCTGGTTGAAATTCTTCATAACCTGCTTAATAACGCCTTGAAATATACACGCGCGGGCAGCGTGGTAGTTATTGTCGAAAATGAATTTGATAATGCCCGGCATTGGGTTTCTATTCGCGTGCAGGATACCGGTATTGGCATTCATAAAAATGATTTACCGCTAATTTTTGAAGAATTCAGACAAGTAAGCGAAGGTTTTGGCCGAAGTTATGAAGGAAGTGGTTTGGGATTAACTATAACAAAACGTATTACGGAATTAATGTACGGGCATCTGGTAGTACACAGCGAAGTAGGAAAGGGTTCAACCTTCATGGTTCGTTTCCCCGCTCTTGAATAAAGTGCATTTAAATAAAAAATATACTATATTCAATCTGTATTGTTCGTTACTTCCATATTCTGATTTTTGACTTACTGTGAAAGACATGCAGATACCGGAAACGATAATTGAAAAACGTGAATTCACTTACTTCGGCTTTTCACTCCTGAAAAGTAAGCACATCCTTTTGCCTGGCCTTTTGTTTATTCTTTTTCTCTTGTGTACACTATTACCCGCGCTAATTAACATTAAACCCGGATCGTCAGAATTTTACTTACTCCTTGGAATTGCAATTCTTTCAGCGGCAGCGCTCATGCTTAGTGTGTATAACAATCTGTTCGAACCGCTCAGGAAGCACCAGGAATTCGAAATGCACGCGCGCCAGTTGTTGAAGATGTGTGAAATTACCAATACAGCAGGCGTTCTCACCTCAACCAGTGGAATAATATACAGCGCGAATATTCAGTTCGCGCGCCTGGTACACGCCGCAAGCGACGACCTGGCACAAAAACATCTGGAATTGTTTTTCACTCAAATCCCCGAACCAGAGTTTAATCCGGATTCGTTTGCCGACAAACAACCGAAACAAATAGAACTTGAAAGGAATAACGGCAGTAAGGTTAAATGTGATATCATGCCGCTTTACCTTGATTCGGACCAGGCAGCTATGTATATGCTTACATTTAACGCGGAAGGCTGGCACTTGCGTTCTGCCCCCCATGCTGACATTCTGCTTGAGCGTTTCAAAATAGCAAAAACTGCCGGGCAACTTGCCGTTTGGGATTGGGATGTAAAGCAGGATATTCTGATTTGGGATGATATGATGTATAAGCTCTACGGTGTAAAGCCAAGCCTGTTCTCCGGAATCCATGCAGCATGGGTAAACGCGTTACATCCCGATGACCGCGAATATTGCGAGAATTTAATTAACGCAGCCCTTGCCGGCGAGAAACAATACGATACCGAATTTCGTGTAATTCATACTGATAATTCTTTACATTATATTAAAGCCTACGGAAATGTTATACGTGATGCCAACAGCAAACCAGTTCGGATGGTTGGCGTTAATTATGACATCACCGAACAAAGGCAGCTTGAAGAAGCACTACTGGAAAGCAGGATGTGGCTACAAAGCATTCTTACTGCCCTGGCTTCAGGTGTAATAATAATTGATGCTGCTACTCATAAAATTGTAGATATTAACCCTGTCGGTCTGGAAATGATCGGGGCCGGCAGAGATGAAGTAGTCGGGCAAATATGCCATCGCTTCATATGTCCCCGCGAAATTGGCGCCTGCCCGGTAACCGACTTACACGAACATATGAATATGTCCGATAAGGTACTTCTGCGCTATAACGGCGATAGTATCCCGATATTAAAAAGTGTTTCACAGCAGGAGATCAACGGCCACACCTACCTGATCGAAAGTATAATCGATATTTCTGAAAGAAAGAAACTTGAACAGGAATTATTGCAATCGAAGACGAATCTGGATACATTTTTTAATACCATTGAAGATATGGTGCTGGTCATTCGACCCGATGGTACTATTATTGAATGCAACGACACTACTTTACGCAAACTACGCTATTCACGTGATGAAATGCTGAACGCCAACTTCCTTTCGCTTTACCCCTCAGCATATCAACAAGAGGGGCTTTCGTTAATAAGCTCGTTGCTCGAGGGCGATGAAGAGACCACTTCAATACCCGTGATTAACGCCAAACACGTTTTCATCCCGGTCGAAACCCGGGCTGTTGCAGGCAACTGGAATGGCAAAGAGGCAATCTTTATTGTTATTAAAGATATAACGAAATTGCGTTTATCCGAAGAAATGTTTTCCAGTGCTTTCCATTCTGTTTCAACGATAATGACTATCTCACAAGGCAGTAGCGGCCGAATTCTGAATATCAATCAGGCATTTATTAAAAAGCTCGGCTATTCCCGCGATGAGGTAATTGGCAAAACAGCCATTGATCTAAATTTATTCCCCAATGCCAATCTTCTTCAGAATTTGAAAGATCTTTCTTCTTCCGGATCACCCATTGTTAATCTGGAAGTTGAAGTTCAATGCAAAGATCGCTCTGTTATTATCGGATTGTTCTCAGCAGATCGTATTCAGGTGGGCATAACTCAATGCTGGTTAACAAGCATGATTGATATTACCGACCTGAAAACGGCAGAAGAAGCATTGCGAAAAAGCGAACTGAAATATCGGCGTATTTTCGAAAATGTTCAGGATGTTTTCTACCAGACAGATATGAATGGCATTATTACGGATATTAGTCCCTCAATTCAACGCTACTCGGATTATCCGGCAGATTCACTCATTGGCAAGCCGGTTCATCAGGTTTACGCGCATCCCGAAGAAAGACAAAAGCTGCTGGAAGTTTTAAAAGAACAAGGTGAAGTAATCGATTACGAGATTGTGCTGCGCCGGAAATCGGGTGTTGAAGTTATGACCTCGGTGAATGCCCACTTTATGTTTGACTCGCATGGTACCCCTGTTGGCGTGGAAGGGTCGCTCCGTGATATTTCATACCGGAAGGCAGCAGAATTAAAACTGAAACAATATGCCGATGAGTTGCAATCGCTGAACGAGTCAAAAGATAAATTCTTCTCTATTATCAGCCATGATCTCCGCGGCCCGTTTGCCAGTATCCTAAGTGTTACAGAAATGATCGCGAAGGATATTAATATTTTCACTCCTGAACAATTACAAAGTATTTCAATTGACTTATATAAATCAGTAAAGAACCAAAATCAATTACTCGAAGACCTGCTGCAATGGTCACGACTAGGTTCCGGCCGCATGCCCTTCCGACCCGAATTATTGATTTGCCTGCATCAAATCTCCCTGGCAATTGATCTACTGAATCACTCGGCTTCGCAGAAAAATATTAGCATCAGGATTGACTGCGCCGACGATGTTCTGATTTATGCCGATGGGAATATGCTTCAAATGGTATTACGCAATCTATTGGCAAATGCAATCAAATTCAGTTACGAAAACAGCACCGTCACCATTCTGGCCAAAACAACCGAAACCGGAACTTACATCTCTGTATCCGATAATGGAATCGGGATACCACAGGAAGCGTTAACAAAACTTTTCCGAATTGATATCCATTACACGCAATTGGGCACGCGCGAAGAAAAAGGAACAGGTCTCGGTTTAGTTCTTTGTCGCGATATTGTTACAAAACATGGCGGAGAACTTTCTGTTAACAGCGAAGCGGGCAGGGGCAGCACTTTTTATTTCACCTTACCCGCGCTTGTCCAATAAATCACGTGTAAATCATCCCCGTGTTCATCTACCTGATAGAGCTTTTCTCTATATTTTCATATCTTATACGATAATAATTATCAACTTCTGATGAATCTGATTCCCGAACATAATTTACAACTGACATTGCCGCAGCAAAACGCGTACGCGGAAATAATCGCGTTTCTCTCTTCGGACGAGCCCGTATATATCCTAAAAGGTTTTGCGGGAACCGGTAAGACGTATCTTATACATTTCATAGCGCGTTTTTTGGCTAACCGTAAACGCGAATTTTTCTTAATCGCTCCAACAGGCAGGGCTTCCCGTTTACTCTCGGTAAAAACCGGTTATACAGCTTCAACTATTCACTCGCTTATCTACGGAGAAGCAAAAGAGAGTGTTGAAGTAAGCGCGACCGGCGATGAGACACCCGCATTAAAATTTGCATTAAAATATAATCAGCATTCCTCCGATACGGTATATATCATTGATGAAGCTTCCATGCTTTCCGATGCGGAAGGCAGCGGCGAATTTTTAAGTTTTGGGTCAGGCAGGCTTCTAAAGGATTTCTTTAAACATATAGGAATACTTCCCTCAGCCAAGTTACACTTCCCTCGTCGGAAAGTAATTATCGTCGGCGACCCGGCACAACTTCCACCGGTCCAGCAACCACAATCTGTCGCCCTCGATCCCTCGTATCTGGAAAATGAATACAACATTTCAGCACGTGAATTTACACTGACTGATGTTATCCGCCAAAGCGCAGAGAGTGTAATTCTGAAAGTCGCCACCGCGGTTCGCGAATACCTCGTTATGAAAGATTACTCTTTCGATGCATTTGATGATGCTATCGCCTGCAGAATTCAAAACACGCAGTTCTTACCTTATTGGAAAGATGCTGTCGCAGATTCATCTGAAGAGGAAACTATTGTACTGGTCTCAACAAATAAATTCGCGGCCTACTATAACAACCTGCTTCGATCACTAAAGTTCAAAGATAAAAATGCCCCCATTCAAAAAGGCGACCGCCTTCTGGTTACCTCAAACAACCGGCTGTTTGGACTACTGAATGGCGATATTGTTGAAGTAATAAAAGTGAATCCCGAAGTAAGAACTTATTCGGTGGAAGCAATTGATGGAAATACCTATACATTTATTTTCCGTGATGTAACGGTATCGAGTCGGGATGAAATGAATGAAATTGTCCATACCTCGTGTACTGTTATGGAGAATTTGCTATGGTCTCCGGCCGCATCTCTTCAGGCAAAAGAATGGGCAGCCTTAAAACAGGCCGCGATGGAAATGCACCGTCTCATTCCACCCGCGAAAAAATTAAAGAAGGACAACCCCGAATTATTCCATGAGCAGGAAGAGGCTTTTAAGGAGGCACTAAAAAACAGTCCGTATCTAAATGCTTTGCAAGTGAAATTCGGTTATGCTATTACCTGCCACAAGGCACAGGGCGGCGAGTGGACTAACGTATTCCTCGATTTCCGTTCTTTCATTGCCCCCGGGTCGGAGGAATACATGCGATGGGCTTATACAGCAATTACCCGAGCCCGAAAAAATCTTTTTGTTCTGCATCTACCCGATATTCCATCAAGCATGAGATATGAGCCTTTCCCGTAATAATTCCATTTGGGTATATCTTCTGTATTGATTATGAACCGAGTCAATTTTATATTGTGTAGTGGTTTTATCAGTTAATTCATCAATATGAGGGGTCTAACATATTATGCAGTGTCCGGCATGTAATAAATCCATGGCCGCGAAGGATTATAGCGGCAGTAAGTTAAGTTTTTGTGAATCATGCAGGGGATTTTGGATTAGCGCGCAGCAATTTCCGGGATTCGTTAAATACCTGTCTGATAACGAAGCGATCATTAAAAAGTTCGAAAATGCACCAATACCCGACTACAGGGTTATATCGAATGGGTATTGCCCCGATTGTAACCATTTGGCGGAATCACACAACCTCATGGATTCAGGCACCGCGGTTCTGCGATGCGTTAAATGCAATGGTATTTGGCTTAAAACTGAAGACATTGGCGGTTTTTTAAACTGGTATATCTTTGCCGGTAAACCATACATCAATCTCAGTTCTCATGAAGTTAAGGAAAGCAGCCTGGAATCCGGCGGCAGTTTTATAAAATCGTTTTTCGGCTGGATTGAAGACGATATCCCTGTAAACCATACCCCTGTCGTTACCTACGGCCTTATCATTTTCAACGTGGTTATGTTCATCATGGAACTCCTCATGGCACCCGAAGATGCTATGAGTTTCACATTTGTTCCGGCAAGGTTTTTCGCTCACCCGCTGGAATTTTCCTACACCTTGTTTTCCAGTATGTTTCTGCATGGCGGCGTGGGCCATTTATTCGGCAATATGTTCTTTCTGTATATCTTTGGCGATAATATCGAGGATAGATGCGGTGGACTTAAGTACCTCACCATTTACCTTTTCACCGGGCTGCTCGGCGGACTAATTTATGGCTTTTTTAATTTCAAGTCAGGAATTCCGCTGTTGGGCGCCAGTGGTGCTATTTCAGGAATTTTAGGCTGCTACCTGGTTCTCTATCCAAAAGCAAAACTACGTTTCTATAAAATGATATTTGTGTTCCCCCTAAAAATTACTGTGCCCGTGTGGGTATACATCGGTATCTGGTTTGTTGCCCAACAATTAATTGGTATAACACTTAATATTCAGGGCGTTGCCTGGCTGGTGCATCTGGCAAGCATGATGTCCGGGGTTATTATCATGTACCTCCTCCGCAAAATGGATATGCTGTAATAGGAGGACATTTCCATTTCAGGCATCTGATTTTATTGATATTGTCTACTGACGTTTAAATGAAACTTAACAAAAAAAAAGCGGCACCCGATTGAGTGCCGCTTATGCATTTTCTGCCAACTTATTTTACATGGTAAACAGCAACAATATCTGCGCCAGTAAAATTCTCAGAAACATAGCCAACGGGTATACCGACGCGTACGCGGTTGCCTGCGCGGGCACCGGGGCCAATGAATTGGCAAACTCCAGTGCAGGCGGGTCTGTCATTGTTCCGGAAATCAATCCACAAATCTTCAGATAATTGACTTTCATTAATCGCGCAACCGAAGCAACTATCATAATCGGAATAAATGTTATAACAGCACCGTAAAGCATCCACCAGTAACCGCCATTCCAGATAGTGTTTACAAAGTTGGCACCTGAAAGCAACCCAACCGCGGCAAGAAACAATGTTATACCTATCTCGCGCAACATCATATTTGCACCGGGAGTCATATAGAAATCCATTTTCCCAACTCTGCCGAAGTGGCCTAACAATATAGCAACAAGTAACGGCCCGCCAGCCAAACCAAGTTTCGCGGGAGCCGGCAAGCCGGGTATAAAAATAGGAATAGAACCCAGTATAACACCTAAAAAGATTCCGATAAAAATTGGAACTGTATTCGGCATCGCGAGTTCTTTAATCGAATTACCCAACTCATTTTTAATGTCGTTCAACAAGTCAGCTTTACCAACAACCCGTACCGTATCACCAAATTCTACCGAGGTATCCAAAGATGGGAGTATTTCGATACCGGCACGGAATATTCTCGTAATATTGGCTTCGTACCGGCGATAGATACCGATTTGCTGAATAGTTTTGCCGGCATATTTTCTGTTTGTAACAAGTATATGAGCCATTGCCAAAGTACCGGAAATCTCGCGTTTTTCTGATATAGTAACCTGACCGATTTTTATTTCCAGGTTTTCTATATGATCCATTTGCGATACACCATAGAGAATATCGCCATCAAGAATCTGCGTCTCATCAATGGGTATAATCCATTCGTTTCCACGTAATATACGAGAGATTACTAATTCTTTATCAATAACGTGACGGATGTAGCCAATATTCCGATTAAACAATTGCGGGTTTGTTACCTTAATTGTTACACTTTCCAGTTTAAGGCCCGCGTTGGTAAGACTATTTGTATAATCCTGTACTTCATCTTTCACTTTGATACGAAAGATTATGCGAAGTAGCAGCATTACCAGAATAATACCAAAAATACCGAATGGATACGCAATGGCATATCCCATGCCCGAAAGATTGGCATTCGCTGCTCCCATACCGTTTTTCGAAAATTCCATTAATATCTGTTGCGTAGTTCCTAAACTAGGTGTATTGGTAACGGCGCCACACATAATACCGGTAATTAATGCCGGATCCAGATGAAGCCCGAAATACAATGCCAGGGTAACAACTGCATTCAGCAGAACAATGGAAATGGCAAACAGGTTTAATTTCAATCCCTCATTCTTGAATGAAGAAACGAAACGGGGGCCAATATCCAGCCCAATAGCGTAAACAAATAATATGAGTCCGAATTCACGCGCGAAATGTAAAATTTCTACCTGAGGACGCGCTCCTAAATGAGAGAGAAATAAGCCGGAAAAGAGAACACCTGCTATTCCCAGCTTAATATTCTTGAATTCCAGCCTCCCGATCAGAATACCCGAAAAAGCCGCCAAAGCAAGGTAAAGAACAGCAGAGGCGATGCTTACGGATGTAAAAAGAGAAGTAATTGCGTTCATAACCAATCTGAATAACTGAAAAAATTATTTATTACAGTGTTTGTTCAATCCGCCGCTGTAAGCGGGTTGGCAGTAGAAAACCACAGCAGGTTTCAGTACTGCCATTCTCAGGGCCTGTTCGTGCGGTTCTGCACTCCCCCGGCACGGCACTTGCATAAAAGCAATTATTATGCCAGGATGATCCTAACGCGGGGTATTTTATCTCTATTGCCGGTCTTACTTCCCATGGGCTCGTTATACCCCCAATGAAGCGTTAACACTGATCTTTTGAATTGAAAATTTCTGTTTCGGGTCTAAAAAACCATTTATAACACAGATTTTCCAGCCGCCAATTCAGAATCTTCGCATTCTACCTCATCTCATTGGCAGAAAGTATGTCATCTCATTCCTGAGGGAGAATAATTCTCCTTTTTTCCGGCTGTAAATGAGCAAAATACGCCCGGTAAAAATACGGTTTTTTATGCCAATACTAAACCCCTTCACAGGTATTCTACGGTTATCTTTCCTACTTTTATTAGCAATCTGGTTATTGTATTTTTGTAATGGATTTTTTTGGGAAAGAAATTGAAAAATACTGGATTAATACTGGAAGGCGGCGGTATGCGGGGAGTATATACTTCAGGCATACTGCAGTTTTTTATGGAAAATGAACTTTGGTTCCCTTATATCATTGGTGTATCTATGGGAGCCTGCAATGCCGCTAATTATGTCTCACGCCAAACAATGCGAAATAAAATTGTTAATATCAGCTTTGTGAACGATCCCCGCTACATTAGTTACAAACGACTGCTTTTCCGTGGTGAACTGTTCGGAATGGATTTCATCTTTAACACCATACCAAATTCCATTGAATTATTTGATTATACTGCTTTCTTCTCGCATAATTGCAACTGTATTACTGTTGTTACTAATTGTAAAACCGGGCAGGCAGAATATTATGGACATAAGGAACTTGGGAACAGCTATATGAAAATTCTTCAGGCCAGCTCAAGCCTCCCCTTTATTCAAAAACCCGTATTTTATAAAGGAGAGCCATATATGGATGGCGGCTTAAGCGATTCTGTACCCATCAGGAAAAGCGAGAGCGACGGGAATACGAAAAATGTTATCATACTTACCCAGCCAAATGGTTATAGAAAAAAAATTGAGCCCCTCGCTAAATATGCCGCTTTACGGTACCCCGCCTTCCCCGGTTTGCAGACCACTCTTCGTAACAGGCATATCATGTACAATGAAACAATGGACTATATCGAGGAAGCCGAAAGAACGGGACGAGTATTTGTTATCCGCCCGCAACAAACCCTAGCTGTGGGACGCGTGGAGAGAGATAAACAAAAACTGTACGCTGTATACGATATTGGGTATAAGGATGCAGCGGTATTCGTTCCGGCTCTCAAGGAATATTTACAGGATAATTAAAAGGTCATATTAACTAAAGAACCTGTATAGCTGTTTTGAGCTGCCAGGTATTTATCGGTAAGTTGTTTTTGCGGTGTAACCGTTGGAATAACGGCAGAATTATTATTACCCGAAGGAAGAGTGACAAAATAACCCGAAGCTGTAACATCATCAGAATCAGAATCTGTATCAATTCCCTTTTCAGATCCCTCAAATAGCGCTTCGGTTGCTGTTTTCTTCGGGCCGGCTGTAACCGATGAGGTTCCCGGCATACTATAATTGGGATTCAGCCCTGTCTGATATGCATAGGCCATACCCGCTACCGGCGCTGAGTTACTTAATTGGGGTTGTATCGGATCCATACCCGAAGCATCAATGGCGGCTAATAAGTTTTTTGCCTGTTGGCTCAATATCAGTTTATCGCCGGGAATAGCAGTTTTCGGAGCCGATGGGTTCGCGCTTTTTTGCCGCTGAATCTCCGGTCCGGTAGTTTCCTGAAACCACGTCGCCAACATCGGGTTCGCCGTCAGGATGCTATTATTGAGCAATGATATTGCCATTTTACCTTTCTCTGTACAATTATACGATTCTTAAGAATCTTTCGTAAAATACAAACTCCCGCCCGGTAAATCAATGACTCAGGACACGGGGGCATTTTTTTTACCCTTTTTACTGCGCTTTCTTCCGCGGTCAATACTGGAACTAATCCCCGGCTTTTATAGTTCCCTCTGCGTATAGAGATTTGCACAGTATACGTTTCAAAAGGAGAGGCATGGTTATAGCGATTTTTTTTATTACTCATTGGTTCGGTTCATTGTTTTTCCAGACTTTTTTCCTGCACCGGTACGGGGCTCATAAAATGTTCAGTATGAAAAAATTCTGGGAGCGGTTCTTTTATATTTCCACCTATATTTTCCAGGGTTCATCATTCCTTAACCCGCGCGCATACGCGGTTATGCATCGGCTCCACCACGCTTTTAGCGACACGGAAAGAGATCCGCACTCCCCTCATTTTTTCAGAAGTGTTTTTGGTATGATGTGGAAAACAAAGCAATACTACCTTGATTTGGTTAAAAACAAAATAAAACCGGGCGAAAACTTTACAAAAAACATCCCCCGCTGGGAAAGTTTTGAAAACTTTGCCGATGGCTGGGGCCACCGCGTTTTGTGGGGAATTGGATATGTAACTTTTTATTACTTCTTTGCAACACAATGGTGGATGTTTTTACTGCTCCCGTGCCATTTTCTTATGGGGCCAATTCATGGCGCGATTGTGAATTGGGCCGGACACAAGTACGGGTACCGTAATTTTGTCGATACTAACGACAAATCACAAAATACACTTGCCTTCGATTTTCTGGCTTTAGGCGAATTGTTTCAGAATAATCACCATAAATATCCTTCACGTCCTAATTTTGCAGTCCGTTTTTTTGAAATTGATCCGGTATACCCGGTATTAAAACTATTACATTGGCTTCATATTATACACCTGTCTTCCGGATCAACACAAGAGGCATAGAGAAGCACGGGTAAGCACGTAGCCAAAAATAATTTCCTGTTTCTTACGTAGCAGGAAATTTGTATATTTTGCCCCTTGTTTGTTTCATTTATCAGTGTAGATCAGCAAGTACATTTCGTATAAGAGGACTGTTTCACCTTCATGATAGTAAAAAGGATAAAGGCGCTTTTCGCCAATAAATACCTTGCCCCCGTAATGCGCCTACTCGCGCAGGGAACCACACCGCATGAAATTGCGCTGGCATTGGCAGGGGCTTTCACAATAAGCATTTTCCCCATTTTTGGGGCAACTACGCTTATGTGCGCCTTCGTTGCTATCCGTTTTCGGTTAAATCTTCCACTGATGCAAATGATAAACTATTCACTCACCCCGGTGCATTTAATGCTTATTATTCCTTTTATGCGGCTGGGTGCAGTTATTTTCAGGGTAGAACAGCTCCACTATTCTCTCCCGCAGATCGCCGCCATGGTTGGTCACAGCCCGATGCATTCTCTATCAATATTATGGGTAGTTACCCTCCAGGCAATTGGTGCGTGGTGTATTGTAGCTCCTGTAGTTGCCTATTTAAGCTATAAAACTCTGTTAGCTCTTCTTCTTAAAATCAGGCCTGTTCCAGCCGATTACGAATAAAATTTCTTCGGACCTCAATACCAGCCCCCCCCCCTATTTTAACGGAAAAATGCCGAATTATTCTATGTACATCCCGTTTTTACCACTAAAAACCAACTTATTCATTCATTTATGCGGATTTTTTCTTCTCAGCGGCACTTTTTTGAATATTAATGTGTTTAGCTATTTGTGCCGGATATGATTATTTATTAGTTTACACTACGGAATTACTACGGTGTATTTTACTGCACATCCTGAAATCCGGCTTAGTGCAAATCAGGAAAAGCAATACAACAACCCATATTCTGTATTATTAATTATAGATATCTCTATGCTCAATATTGCATTGTTCGGGCCTCCGGGCGCGGGAAAAGGAACCCAATCAGAATTTCTGATTAACAAATACAAACTGTTCTACATTTCAACCGGTGATTTGCTCCGAAAGGAAATAGCGAACAAGACCAAACTTGGCCAGGAAGCAGTGAGCCTGATGTCAGCAGGCCAACTTGTATCCGATGAAATCATCGTACAGATTATCGAGAACACAATTACCCAAAATCCCCAGGCGAATGGTTTCCTTTTTGATGGTTTTCCCCGAACCTACGTGCAGGCATATATTTTGCAGGGACTCATGATCAAGTTGCACACATCCCTTAATCTGCTCATCAGTATTCACGTCCCTGAAGAACTTTCTGTACAACGTTTGCTGAAACGTGGTGAAAGTTCCGGCAGGCTGGATGATAATGATACCGTTATCAGAAAGCGACTGGTAGAATACCACGAGAAAACTTTGCCGGTTCTTGATTTCTATCGTAATCAGGGCATCTTTCATGAGGTGGATGGTACGAAAGAAGTAGCTAATGTTACTTCCCAAATTAGTCAGCTTATTGATGATGAGTTAAGCAAACGCCTCTACAACATTCTGCTTTTTGGGTACCCCGGATCAGGCCGTGGGCAGCATGGCAGGGCATTGGCACAACGTTTTGGACTCGAATATATCACCACTGGTAAAATTCTCGAAACGGAAATTATGCGCGGATCTAAAATTGGTAAACGCGTACAAGCAGCCTACGAACAAGGACAATTAGTTCCCGATGAAGTGGTAGTGCAAATTATTGAAGAGAAACTTGAAAACAGTAAAGACGTAAAAGGTTTCATCTTCAAGGGTTTCCCCCGTACTCTGGTACAATCCTATATTCTTGACGGATTACTGCAAAAACATGATACCAATATTTCACAGATATTGGAATTGGAAGTTCCCCCGTTGGATTTAATTATCCGCCTCGATGAACGTGGTAAATCGGGACCTTATGATAATAGTACAGCGAATATTGTAAAAAGGCTCAAAGAGCACGAACTTAAAACAAGTCCTGTAATCGAAAAATACCGGCAAAATTTTGATATTGTTAAGATCAATGGTCTTGGACCTTTTGAAGAAGTGTTCGAACGAGTTGCGGCCGAAGTGGAAATGGGCATTAAAAATAAACGATGATTCAGGCAATAAAAAGGCGGCAACAGGTTTCCCTGATACCGCCTTTCTCACAACACTAACCAACCACTATTCACAATTTCGAAATTGCTACTACCGGGCAAAAAACTTGTATGTAGTTGCTAACAACGCGACTTGAAAGATTAAATCCCCGCTTCTGTCACTTTTTTCAATTGACGCACCTTCTGATAAAAGCTATTTAGGTCCATTTCTTTCAGGAAGATAAGTCCGCGTGCGGCACGAAAGCGCGGGTGGCTATGTTTCTGGAAGTAGTGCTTCCCAAGGAATGTTTTAACCATACCATATTGGTCAACGTAAATTTTCTGCGCCAACTCAGAAAACGGGCCATCATGCTCATAACTTGGAAACGAAGCCGCACTTTGCGAGCCAAAGCAGTTCATAAAAGACTGATGCAGTAACGAGAGTGTATTTAGCGAAACCGGAATAATTACATCAGCTTCAGCCGGTTTATACCTATACCATACGTTACGATATCCCCATACTTTAATATCTGATCTGCCACTTTCTTTTTCATACAATCTAAGCGCCTCGGCTACCGCCATAAGAACTTTGTAATGAGTATCCGGACCGCTGCCTTCCGGATCGAATGCAACAGTCACTATATCGGGCTGTATCTTTTTCATTAATTCGTAAATAGGTAATACATCACGATTTACTTCCGGCTCCTCCGAGAAAATATCGCCCTGATAGAATCCCAAACGCAAAGGGTGAATTGCAGACGGCTCAATTCCAAAATACGCCCACAACAATTCCACTTCCCATTCACGCAGCATCCCCTTCAACATTTGAATATCAGGTGGATCTTTTGCCCCGGGGTATTGAGAAATCAAATAGGCTTCTATACTTTCCGCCCGAACCCGAAGCGAGAGTGCATCGGAACTGCCATACACTTCAATTAAATTCCTTACCATACGGCGTGCTTCGGCTTCGTCTTTTTGTTCCTGCACATTACCCGCGTTACCATCAAGGAACAGATACATATCTTCTGCACGCTTTACTTCATCCCTGGGGTTAAAATAGCCTTCCGATAGCAGGATTGCAAATTCCTCATTTTTTAGATAACTACTCAGCTTTTTAATAATCGATAGAAAATAGGGATTTGAAACAGCCGTAAATCCCGAAGTTAAATTCGCAAATGAATGCTGGTTTTCCGGATCCCTGACTAAATGATATAAATAAGGCAAATATCCAAGCATTATATCATCATGATGTGGCTCAGTATGGAAAAACCGTTTTCCGCTTATCGGGGCAACCCCTTTTAATAATTTATTTATGAGTCGTTCCTGAGCCCCCCGGGCTAAAACTGAATAACTTTTGGCTGATTGCTCAAGTACCTTTGCTGCAAATCCATCGGACTCAAAATCTTCAAGAATCAATTCATCAAGTTGTTTCCCGCGCTTCAGCGCAAGATTAAGCACCGCATCATCTTCCATAAACTCACCCGTTGAGTCTTCATTTACAGTTTCAGCAAATTTACGCTCGGTAAGCAAACTTGCGGCACCACGTGTGATATAGAATCTGGCATTATCAAGGTTCTGCAACACAGACGCGGGATATAACGGGTCTTTTTCCGACTCGACTGCATCCCTGACAATTTTAGCCTTGGCATCGCCGGCTGCAATAATTATTGCAGTTGCAGAAGTGTTATAGGTAATTGTTGCCAAACCAATTGTAATTACCAAACGGCTTCGGGAGATTTCAATACCACCTAAATCTGTGGCTGCAGCAGCCTGCGTTTCGTAGTTTGTACCCGTTAACCGCGTAACAGAATAAAAACTTGAACCACGCACGTTAAAAGCTATATGCCCATCGGGACCTATGCCACCAAGAAAAAAACCTATACCACCTAATTCTCTAATCCGGCTCTCATAATCCATACAAAACCGGTCTACCTTATTAATAACTTCCCGCTGTAATTCTTCAAGCGGGTTCCTGGACTGCCTTACTCTAAGAGATAGATCAACGTTACCGGCCGGAAAAATTTTTTCCATAGATTTGCCGGGAGGCAGCCCCAAAGCTGTGGCATCAATTAACAGCGCCTTTGCCGGGTCCAATCCAAATCCCCGAAGATAATAGTTCCTTACATAAAAATTAAAACTATTATGTTGCTGCGCATCCATCGGGTAAAATTCATCAATTTGTACAAAATACAAACTTTTCATATCGGGACGTGTATTGCCCGGAATGCCATATTCACGTAAGTAATTCTGAATTTCTATCGAATCCCATCTTTCAAGTATTCTCTTTACCCACTTTATAAAAAATTCAGGTGTTTTCCCTGTCGGCAATGATATTACGCCTCCAGGGTTTTTTAGTACCCACTCGATAAACCGGAAGGCAGTCAATTTTCCCAGTACCGGGAAATTATCTACTTCAACGATTCGTATTTTTTCAGTTGGGGCATAAAGTATTTTCCTCATGCTCCGTTCTAATTCAACATCCTCCACAGAGGATGTGCCATCATATTGATGCATTCACACCTCACATTATCCTTAACATTTTCCCTGAGCTATTTTATTTTGGCTGTTTGGGCTGGTATCGGGTAGTATTTCTACTCAATTATCCAATATCTGAAGTTTAACATCGGGAGTTTTTACTGGCTTTTCTCGTCCGAAACTCACAACAGCATATAATACATGCATACCCGGTTGCGCATTAAATAATGCCCACGTAAATGGCGCGGAAGTTACAAACCCAAGTGATTTACCGTCACAAAAAAACTCTGCCTGCTGTATAGTCGCGCCATCTTGGTTTACCTTTAGCGTTAAAGGAACAATGCTTCCGGTTCTATAGGCAATACTTGTTTTACCAACTATTAACTGATACTCAGGATTTACCTGTAAGGCACTATTTCTTTTGTGCGTCTTCATTGCAGAAGGCATATTTCTATCAGCTATAGTTCTAACGAGTTCACCATCGGCATTATCTCCGGTAATTTCCCAGAATACAAACCCCCGTAGTTTATATGCTTCTGCATAACGCGTTTTCAGCGCGATTGAACGTGGATCATCAAAACTCCAAAATGTTTTCTCTTTTTCACTATAGAGATATGGCGCTAATGAGGCTTCATCCCAAAAATATGAATAACCATTCTTCATTAGCTTCGTTAAATCAGCGTAGTAATTAAAACCCGCCTCATATAATCCCGGGGCAATACTACCGGCCTGGAATAATCCATTGTTTGTTTTAGCTACATCTTTCCAACCTCGCCCGTAGAATGCAGCTCCCGGGATTATCTTATTTGGCGAAACTCCGCAGGAATCACGAAAATATCGAACTGTCCTATCAAGCGACTCTTTCGCTCCGGCAGAATTTATATCATTAATACCTGAAAGCAAATTCGTATGATGATCTGCCTGTTTATCCCAACCGCCATGATAATCGTATGTCATCATATTAAACCAATCTACATACTGCTGGTCAACCCGGCCATTAAATTTATACAGATCAGTAATACGCGCCGATAACGCGCACGTTAGCAGCCCATGCGGCTTTATTTTTTGTAGTTGTGTCCTGAATTCTTTTATAAGCAGACTAAAATTTTCACGGTCGTTTTTATTATGATGCTCGCCTTCTACTCCGCCATCAATGGGGTATTCCCAATCGAGATCAAATCCGTCAAATATTCCGGCTGCAACCGCTTTACCTCCCGCGCCATTTTTAACAGGCAGATTCCCCAGTATAAATTTATCAATGCAATCATGAATAAAATAAGCTCTTGCCTCGGGAGTTCGCACTGCATCAGAAAAATAAACAGAACCAAGCCACCCGCCAATAGAAATTACAATCTTCAATTTAGGATGTAGTTTCTTCAATTTCCGTAACTGGTTAAATTGCCCGCGCAATGGTTGCGCCGGGTCGTCGGCTTTACCATCAACACTCATCAACTCACTATAAGGCTGCTGGTAATCGATATAATCATTCATGAACCGGGTCTCGATATTACCCTTTTCATTCGGAGCCGGTTCAATGAATGCATAGACTAATGTAGTAATTAATTTGGCGGAACCTGTACTTTCAATATGTTTCACCATATAGGGCTGGTGGTTTATACCCCATTGAGGGTAGTATGCTACAATTTCTTTTTTTTGTGCAGATAAATTAGTAGAGAAGGGAAATAATAGGATAAAAAAAAGATAGCAGGCATTGTGCATACATTTATTTCTCCACATATATAGATACAAGTTCCGCATAAATTATCCCATCACAACAGTGATGTTGTTTTCTGTTCCAGCTGGTTGAACGGGTATAATTCCTTCTACCCGGGCACCATTCAATTCAATTTGTGCAACACCCTTTTCTTTGGCGTTGGGGTTTTGCACTTTTATTTTATATATCGCTCCCCGCCATTTTCGAGTCACCTCAAATTCTTTCCAGTCGGACGGAATGCAGGGATCAATTTCGAGTCCTGTATATGTTGGCCGTATTCCAAGAATATATTTGGTAACTGCTGTATAAAACCATGCTGCCGTGCCTGTTAACCAGGGATGACGGGCACGACCGTGTGCAGTATGATCTTTACCCATTATGAACTGGCAGTACGAATATGGCTCTGACTGCCGAATCTCTATCATATCGTTCTGGTTATACGGTAATATCGAATCATAATATTTCATTGCCCGTGTACCATTACCCAATTTACATTCGGCTATAACTACCCAGGGGTTTGGATGGCTGAATATTGCAGCATTTTCTTTAATGCCTTTATACACTCTGGTGATGTAACCGATATCGTCATCGGGTTTTGAGTAAGCAGGCAACACCAGGTGAAGTCCGTATTGAGAGTACAAGTGTTTATCAACGGAATCCATACACTGGTGAGCCCGCTCAGCTGATGCCACTCCCGAATACACTGCCCAGCTCTGTGCATTTAGGAAAATCTTACCTTCTTCATGCTCATGGGTGCCAATTTTAATTCCTTTCTTTGTAAATCCGCGCAGGTACCATTCGCCATCCCATAATTCTCTCTCGCATGATTCTTTTACTACTCCCGCCATTTCCTGATATTTTTTCACATCATCAGTTTTACCCAGAATTTCAGCGGAGTTAATGAATATTTGTATCGCCCAGTAATGCATAAACGATACCATGGCACTCTCGCCACCACCCAGATTCAGGCAATCATTCCAATCTGCACGCAAGCCCTGGCAAATACCATTTTTCCCAACAAATTTTGCCGAAAAATCAAGGATTTTTGTCAGATGTTCGTAAACTGTACCCTCTCCGCCATCAGCATAAGGAATAATAGAATTAAAGAATTCAATCTCTCCATTTTCTACTACCCATTCACATATAGAAGCAACGAGCCATAGGGCATCATCAGAACAGACATCTTCCATTCCATGCACGATATCAGAAATGTTTGGAGTTGGAACGACAGTTGGCAATTTAACGCCCGGTAATTTATTTTCTTCCGGCTCAAATACGGCCGGATCGAACAGATGAAGGCCATACCCCATGCTTGTATGCCCTTTTAATAATTGTATTATCCGGTACCTGGTCTTTTCCGGATTGCTGTGCACAACGCCCATAACATCCTGCGAAGTATCACGATACCCTAAACCAACACGGCCACCTACTTCCACAAACGAACCGAACCTGGACCAGATAACACAAACTTCAGCCTGATACAGCGTCCATTGATTAATCATAGTATTCAGGCCTGCATGCGGAGTTTTGCACTGGAACATGGCCATTTTATTTTCCCAAAATGAGGCCAATGCCTGAAAAGCCGCATCTACTGTTTCTGTATTCGAGTATTTCTTCTTCATCGCCCGACCTCTTTCTTCGCGCGATCCCACTCCCAACATAAATATCAGGCGAGCTTCCTGCCCGCTTTCTAATTCTATTCTCTTCTGCATAGCAGCACAATGATTTCCACCTAACTCCGTACTATTGCTGCATATCCCGTTCTCCACAGCAATCGGATTCGACTCACTGCGATAATTGCCAATAAACACATCACGAACACAATCGTAACCATCCGGAGTAAAATCAGATGCAAAGAAATGGTAGGTCCAGGGCTCATAGAAAAAATCGTACTCAATAATATCGTCTTTGTAATTCGAGCCGCTTGCATACAAACTCATTTGCAAGTTCTGATTATCAATTTCGATATGGTGGAAAGAGAACTCTACATATGAATAGACACTCAGCTTTCGGGAACGGCCACTGGTGTTTTTTATTTTCACATCCCAAAGTTCTACATCATCTTCCATGGGAATAAATAGTTTTTGTTCAGCCTCTATTCCCTGATAATCACACTGGAATTTCGAATAAGAAAATCCATGCCGACATGTATAGTGAGCCTTCGTAAAATCTTTCCCTACAGGTTGCCACGAAAGCGACCAGTACTCACCAGTCTCGTCGTCGCGAATATATACATAATGCCCGGGCCTGTCGAGTGGAATCCCATTCTGTCGGAAGCGTGTTACACGATGGTGTTCGGTTGATTTATAGAATGAATAACCACCGGCGTTATGTGAAATTACAGTGCACAGATCTTTAACACCTAAATAATTTGTCCAGGAAACCGGCACATCAGGCCGTTCGACTACATATTCTTTATTAGCATCATCAAAATATCCGTAACGCATAAAAACTCCTTAATCTACTGCGTAAGCTTAATTGATTACTTCATCTAATTCGGTATTCCGAAATGGGACAAGCCATGCAACTAAAAATGATGGTATGGTTGCAATAATTACCCAAATAAAAAACTTTTGATACCCCAGATAATCACTGATTAACCCACTCACCATTGATGGCAGCATAAATCCCAAGTTCATTATTGCAGTGGCAAATGCATAATGGGCCATTTTGTATTTTCCCGGCGCGATTTGTTGCATCATAAATAGCGTTAATCCTACAAAACCAAATCCGTATCCGAAATATTCACATACAACCGCGGCTCCGATAAGCATAAAACTGGTAGGTTGGGCAATGGCTAAAAACGCGTACACAGCGAAAGGAATATTGAAAGCAGCACATAACACCATCAGTGATTTACGCAAACCTCTTCCGGCCGTAAAATATCCGGCCAGCAATGAACCGGCTACAAACGCAGCAGCGCCAAACACACCATACACAATTCCAATCTCCGAGGTAGACATGCCAAGCCCCCCAAGTTCACGCCCGGATCGGAGAAACAATGGTACAATTTTTATCGCCTGTCCTTCAGCGAAACGATACAAAACGATAAACGCTATGCCCCAGCCAATATATTTTTTCTGGAAAAATGTTTTGATTACATCCCATAGTGTATCGAAGGTCTCCCTTAAACTGTGCACCTCACCGGCAGAACCGCCAGAGGGCAGCATTTTACTATGATAAATACTCAGTACGAACATTATCACGCCAAAAACTCCCATTACAGTCATCCACGCGTGTTTAACCCCAAGCACCTTGGTTAACATACCGGCCATGTAAACAAACACTCCCTGTGACAGTACTTTTGCAAGATTATAAAAAGCTCCCTGCCAACCGACATATTTGGTTTGCTCTTTCATGGTTAGCGCATTAATGTAAACACCATCGGCGGCTATATCATGGGTAGCGGCATTGAATGCAAGCACTGCAAATATTGCCAGTGAATACTGAAAAAATCCGGCAAACGGCAAACTAAATGCTATTAAACCAAACAGGATACCACTTACCAACTGAGTGCCAACAACAAAATATTTTTTTGTTTTAAACATTTCAAGCAACGGCCCCCATAATGGTTTAAAGGTCCAGGGCCAAGCGATCAGTGAGGTAAAGAAAGCAATTTCAGCATCAGACCGCCCCATATCCTTATACATCAGCACACAGACCGTTGCAATTGTAACAAAGGGTAATCCTTCAGCAAAATACAACGATGGCACCCATGTGCCCGGATGTGGCTTCTTTTCCTGTTTTGTGTTTTGCATTTCAATTTCCGACATATAATACCTTATTTAAACTATCACTTAAATTTTATGAACTATTGTATTGAATTAGAGGGCATTCTACTCACCCAATGTTTCCCAGCCTTTTTTATTCATTTGATAGTAAATTATTCCTCCCAGAATGCACCCTAAACCGGTAAGAAGGCTGCCTACTAATACGCTGCCAAGAATAATTTTACCTATTCCGAAAAGGAAAGAATATATCATAGCGACACCGCAAACCCAGTTACCAATACTAAACAACCCGTCATGTACCGGTACAACATCGGTAGCTTTTTGGGCTATCTGTCCCCAGAACCGTGCATTCGGGCGCACTTTTCTATAGAAAGCCAACAACTTTTCTTCAGGTTCAGGCTTGGTAAGTAAAGTTACGGTAACCCATACTGTTGTGGTTAACAAAGTAGTACCGAGCAATAAGTAGGCAAATTGTTTTGGATCGCTTTCATTTAGATTAAAACCATATTGCAGAATGAATGAAACGAAGAAAGCCCCAATGAGCGCAGAAATTTCACTCCACGCGTTAATCCGCCACCAGAACCACCGGAGTATATATACCAGACCTGTTCCAGCCCCAATTGCCATAAGAAACTGCCATGCCCCGCCAATTGAATCCATATAAAATGTAACAATTGCAGAAAGTATCATCAGGGCCATAGTGATAATCTGTGAAAAATTCACATAATGTTTTTCCGGTCTTTCAGGGAAATATCTTTTATATACATCATTGACTATATAACTCGCTCCCCAATTCAGCTGTGTTCCAATGGTGGACATGTAAGCAGCCGCGAAAGCTGCCAACATAAGGCCGCGTAAATACGCCGGTAAATCCGATATTAAAATTCGGATATATCCCGTTTCCGGATCTGCAATAAAACGTGCATCCTGTTGAAAACGAACTACCGCAACCAATGCCACGAGTATCCACGGCCAGGGACGAAGCGCGTAATGCGCTATATTAAACCATAGAGTTGCCAAAAGTGAATGTTTTTCATTCTTTGCACAAAAAATTCTTTGTGCAACATACCCGCCGCCGCCAGGCTCCGAACCGGGGTACCAGGAGGCCCACCAATTTACCGCAATATAAACAAGAAATGTAATTATTGGCATCCAGGCGGAATTGAGATCGGGGACAAGTGAGAGAATGGAACTGCTCGATTCGCGTGTCTGATCGATCGCATGTAATTTTTCCAACAGCATTCCCATACCGCCGGTTGCATTAATCGCGAAGATTGCTAAAACAATTACCATACCCATCTTCAGTAAAAACTGAAACATGTCTGTCCAAAGCACGCCCCACAAACCCGAAAGTGTAGAAATGGAGGCGGTAATAAACATTATACCAATTGCAATGATGAGGGCTTCAAACTTGTTAATTCCAAGCACTAACATCATTATTTTAACAATTGCCAGATTTACCCACCCCATAATGATAAGATTTATTGGTAGCCCCAGATAAACTGCGCGAAAAGTGCGTAAAAATGCAGCAGGTTTCCCGGAATATCGGATTTCTGCGAATTCAACATCCGTTAAAACTCCTGCACGGCGCCACAATTTCGCATAAAAGAACACTGTCAGCATTCCGCTAAAGGCCATGCTCCACCAGATCCAATTACCGGCGATCCCGTTTCTGGCCACGAGTCCGGAGACCACCAACGGGGTATCCGCTGCAAATGTTGTCGCTACCATAGAAGTTCCGGCTAACCACCACGTTACATTACGACCGGAAACAAAAAAATCGCTCACACTTTGCGTTGCCCGCTTTCTTAAGTACAGGCCTACGCCCAGATTAAAAATAAAATACAGGGCTATTACAATCCAGTCGATAAGTGTTAACTGCATAAAGAATCGGCATTTGTTTTAATTACTAAATTCGGATAGTTATTACCGGCTGTAAACCACATTAAATTCCTTCCGCGGTAACCGGTACGCAAAAAATGTTGTGGATTTATATATATTTTTTGCTCGGAATTTGCACCAGGGCAGTTATGAGAATTGTATCGTAAAATCTTTTTTTCTGCGGCCGACAGATAGTCTGTAATATTCTTAACTTTACTCACGAACTTGCACTCTGTTTACTAATGGAATAAATACCTCGGCTACCATCCTTCTTCATATCCAATTTGTGTTTTTTATGAAAGGCCAGGGCCACTCCGAAGAGCAACCCCGGCACAATCGAGGCACTAACTAATATTATTTCATGAGGACGAATTTTTTGGTAATCGAGCTGCTGCCCTGTGTTAAGGTGTACATATAAACACCGCTGGACATATTGCTCATATTAACGCGAACTGAATGCTCGCCGGCTGTTCTTGCTTCATTGTCTATTACAGTCTTTACTACCTGACCCATAACGTTATACACTTTCAGTGTTACGTTACCGGTTTGCATTAATGAGAAACTAACAGTAGTTGAAGGGTTGAACGGATTCGGATATGCATCGGCTAATGAGAATGTATTAGCTCCACGAACTCCACCTTCTTTAACTGCGGAAGTACCATTAAACCAATATGGATCTCCAACAGGTAAACCATCAGTTCCGCCAGTTCGTAAAGTTGTATTTGCATATTTCATATCTGCAGCTTCTGGTAGAGGCCATGTTGGAACCCAATAGCCAACACCAGCTTGGGTAGGTTTATAGCCCCATACTTCCGTTCCAATTGTATTTGTACGAATAAGTTTGAAGTATTTCAATAAGCCTACTCCGTTTCCGGCATTTTCATTCAGAACACTATTAATTGAAGTACCAAAAGAAGGATCAACCTGTAAGTTGCCAGCTTGCACTAAACCAGGCCATGTAACTTTATCGTTAAACATTTTTGTTGTACGGGCATTCATCCAGGTAGGCGTGTAAACTGAATCAACATGCGCGGAATCGTTCCATGTTTTCCAGTAATTTGTAACCTGAGTTGGCCAGAAACATACGTTATTTTTCACTTCAATCTTCCGAAGTTTTTCTGCAGCAGTATCAATAACATTTGCACGAGGGTTTGAACCAGGAGCTATATAGGCGGCCTTTGCAGAATCGAGAGCGTCAAAATCAACAATCGAGCCAACTTCGGGCGACCATAATTGATCCCACCATGGATATTCAGTTTTACTTATTCCACCGGTCCAGGCACCATAGAATAAGTTATTATTAACTTTACCATTTGTAACGTTAAAGATAAAAAATGGATTCTTAAACGACCATACTATGCTGTTATGACTGAATTCAAAATAGCTATTATAAACCTTCGTTACAGGGCATGCTGAGTAAGCATTGACGTTGAACATTGTGTTGTATTTCATGATCAGCGTATCAGTTATAGCAGTTCCGGTTGTATTCCGAAGCACTTCGCCTAAGTACCATTGTGAAGCACCATTAACCATATTGCGGAATTTGCAATTAAAAATTCTAAATTGATCCCAATCTCCACTATAAGCTATTGCAAAAGTTCTCCACTCGTCAAAAATAACATAATCAATAGTGAGACGAACCTTATCAGCAGTAACAGTTATTGCGCGACCATCATTATTAATGGTGCCGTTCCAGGCCATACCCAGGAGATATAGATTTTTAAACAGAACTGAAGTATTATTGCCGCTTACGTAAAACAAAAAATTCGGAACAGTCAGATCGGCCAAGACATCCGGCTGAATACAAGGTGGGCGGCCAGTTAATTGGTTGAGTACACCAACTAATGCCACACTAGATTTCAAAGTAATTGGAGCCTTAAATAAATAAGTAGTATCTGTTGAAACAAGCTTGTATGCTAAGTGCTTCTGCGTACCACCCATTATCGTGTCAGCACCAATTAATACTTCCAGGTTGCCCTGTGATGCAAAAATGGTCAAAGTATCATTTGCGCCTGCAAATGTTTTCGATGCTGCCATGAGCATCATTAAAGCAAAAACGAAAAAAGTAGTGAACAGTTTGTTCATTATAGCTTCCTTTCTGTGAGAGTTTATGATATTTTTTTAGTTAACCAGATCCTCATCTTATTGTCGTGGGTTACGCAAGTGCGCATAACCCACGATCTATCCTATAATGTTATACGCAGCCCTAAATCAGAAGTCATTCCATAATCCTGTTCGGATCTTGGCACTGGTACGTTACCCTGATTTACCGCTTTATCCTTCGCATTATTTAAGTTGTTTAGATTCAAATACACCTGCATTCCATGCCAGGGTAAATCTTGTTTAATCGCCAAATCAAATCGAGTATAATTTTCGGTATTGCTACGTAGAGCCGGCCAGAAATTTGTTCCGGTAAATATGTTCGTTTGATATAGCATTGAAACTCGCATCGAAAAACCCGAATAATCAAATCCGACTGAAACGTTTACTATATCATTTGGTTGATTAAGAAGTCTATCGGTATATGATGAATCAATATAATAAGAAACACGGTTTGCAACTTTGTTAAACTGGATTGGATATTCTGCCTTCGAAAATATATGCGTATAATTTGCATTAAATATTAGTCCATTCAAGACGCCCGGTAGGTACCAAAAATGAGTTTGCCAATCTAATTCAAGTCCATAATTGTTAATAACAAATGAATTATTAACATATGTACTTACTTTGAAGATTGTCTTTCCATCGTCCCGAAAATTGCTCGGCATATAATTATTCGCAGTTCCTTTTATCGGGACAAACGAATATTGATAAATTAAATCTTCAATTCGTTTGTAAAATCCACCTACAGTAAATAACCCAATCTGATTATTGTAAACAGATAAGTAAACGTCATAATTTTGTGATCTGGTAGGCTTTAGATCGACATTATTGTATTCAATAAATCCTGACTGATTATTAGTACCGGCATAAATTCGTGGAATAATCGAAACATAGTCCGGATATGCTATCGTATTAGTATATGAAGCGCGTAGATCTAGCCATTCTATTGGCTTATATTTTACCGAAAAACTTGGAAGCCAATAACCATGATTTTTAGTTACCATAGTATCAATTCTTTGATAAGCCTGATCCGAAGTGGCTGAAGAGTGTCCTTGTGTAGCTGAATATTCAGTTTTAAGGTTTTGGTATCTTAACCCTGCAATAAGCGTAACCTGTTGCCCAATATTTATTGTTGGCATAATATATATTGCGCTTTTTGTTTCATTTCCCGAATAATCATTCGTTACTGATTTGGCATCGTCATAACTAAATGCTATTGAGGCTTTATTCTGCGCAATTAGATCAAGATTGTTTTTTAATAAATTTACCAGGCTAGGCATCATTGAATAGTTCGCACCATTCCCCATTGCATACGTTCCGCCTAGGAAACTACCATAGCTATAGTTCGGATCAATAAAATTATAATAAGGTATTCCTGCCGCAGCTGATTTAAACCCAAATGTTGAGTTTATCAGATTTACAACAGGGGCAACGCTTGCATCATTAAATCCACCTTCACCTCCCTTACTGTCGAGAACATAGTAATTATACTCACGATTCTGATATCTATACTTTCCACCATATTTTAATGAAATAGAAACATCGTTGTTGATGTTTATTTTTGAAACGAAATCCAAACTTCCTGTAACTGCTCTTTCAAGAGACAATGAACTATTGCTCAAAACATTTGATAGATATGTTAGTGAATCATTATTCTTGCAGCCTTCAACAATTTTCAAGGGGTATAAATTACTCATTCCTTTGAACTGGCTTAAACCCACATTATCCCTCTGAGCAAATGTTACTTCCCAATCATCCGGAGCATTTGATTCCGAATAAGTGTACGAAAGTTTTCCATCAATCAGAAACCATGGCATCTGCTGCTCATAGCTTAGGGCGCTCGTTGCAACCTTTACCTTGTTTGAATTATAAACAGTTCCATATTCATGGCGCGGTTCGGCTATCTGAATTATATATGTCTCTTTGCGAGTTGAGATATCTGTCTGCCCCGCACTATAGAAATTAACAAATTTTATTTTCCCTTCCGGCACAAGGTAATCGAGAACCAATAATGCATTTGTTCTTCTTCTGTCCCTTGATATATTACTTAGAATAAAACTGTCATCAAGAGATGAAAGTCCACTACCATCTGCTCCATTAATAATATAGCTCGCTCCTAATTCATTTGAATGTAAGTTTTTTCTCTCTACATCCAATTGAAAAAATACGCCAAACAACTGATCGAGTAAACGGGTCTCATAGCTGCCCACATACTTATAGTTGTTAAATTTATTTACCGCATTGTCAAGCCCGTTATAGCTGCCTTGTGCTAATAATCCAACTTTATAAGGATGTGTTTCATCAACTTTAGCTTCGTGGAATGAAAAATTAACAGCACCACCCATTACATCTGCATCCATATCGGCAGTAACAGTTTTCGCGACCTGAATACCATCAAGCATATTTGAGGAAATCATACTCAGGTCTGTGCTTCTGTCATCTTTGCCCGATGATGCCATCTGTACGCCATCGATACTGATACTGTTATATTTTGGCGACATGCCACGAATAATAACCTGGTTTCCTTCACCACCGCTTCTCATGATAGCCACACCCGGAAGTCGAGCGATTGATTCTGAAACGTTTGCATCCGGCAGCTCCTGAATTTTCGCTGCTGAAACTGCATTCAATATTTGATCGGCAGAAAGTTGCTGGTTAATTGCCTGTTTCTGTCCGTATGCCTGCCCTGTAACCACGATTTCTTTACCTTCAAGGCTTACGGCGTCCATCATAAAATCTTTTTTAATGGTTGAGGCATCCTTAATAGTTAGCGTGGTTTTAATATCGTTATAACCCAAATAGCTTACTCTTACCGAAAAGGTACCTTCAGGCACATTAACGATTCGATACTTGCCATCCAGATCTGATGCGCCACCAATAGCTGTACCAACTAAAATCACATTCGCGCCAAAAAGCGGTTCGCCGGTTTTTGAATCCCTTATATGACCTTCTACCGTAGCACCGCCCGCGAGAGCCACCCTGCTACACAAGAAGATCAGCATTGTTAACATACTCAGATTAGTAAAAATCCTGCGCATATTGTTTTCCTCGATTGTTATTTTCAATGGAACCAAATCTTCCATAGGTTGATTAATAATTTTCACTTACTTAAAATTTTTTCTGAAAATTGATCTCTTACGAAACTGCCTGCACCCAATACAGCGGCTTTACCGTTAATCAATTGTGATTTTCTAATTTGTACTTTCCCTTTATACACGCTTAATAAGAACTTCTCGAAATATTTTGATGTTGGCTCCAGCAAATAGTTATCTGCTTCTGCCAATCCGCCCGAAAGAATTATTGCCTGCGGGTCAAGATATGTCACCATATTAGCCAGGGCCCTGCCAAGTATTTCACCGGTATATTGAAAAGCTTTATTTGCTATTGCATCGCCTCTTTGGGCCAATTCAAAAATCATTCTGCTGCTAACGTTGTCGAAATTCATTAACCGCAGTTCACTTGCATCGTTATATTTTCCGAGCAAATCAAACACTGTTCGCCGTATTCCACTTGCCGATACATACGTTTCCAGACAGCCCTGCCGGCCGCAGTTACATTGACGACCGTCCTTTTCTACAATTGCATGACCCAATTCACCGGCAAACCCGTTTTCTCCGAAGAGCAGCTTACCATCTACCACAATGCCGGTTCCGAGTCCGGTGCCTAAAGTAAGCACGATAAAATTTTTCATGCCTTTTGCGCACCCGAAAAGCTGTTCTCCTAATGCGGCTGCGTTAGCATCATTAAGCAAGGCAATTGGCACTGAATAATGTTCTTTCAGTAAGTCAATAAAATTCACATCTCCCCATTTCAGGTTAGCAGAAGATTCAATGACACCTGTTACATAATTTGCACTGGGAGCTGCAATTCCAATCCCGGCCAGAGAATGTGAATTTTCGTTTTCTTTTTCAATTTTCTCAATTGCGGCTACAAGCCTTTTTATGAATCCATGAACACCTTCCCACACCTGGGTTTTGATATGGCCTTCGGCTATAACATTATTCCGCAGATCTATACCGCCTAAAACCGTATTAGTTCCGCCAATGTCAATTCCTATTACCATTTTTTCCGTGTCCATGTTTTCTGTTTCCTGATTTTTATTCCCCGTGCTTCCCATGATCAAATTCATGGGAAGCGGGGTTTCATCTTTCTTATACTGTAATTTTAAGTCCGTCAAATAATTCCTCAATTGCTATCGTGGCAGCGCCCAGCAATCGTGGTAAAACCGTTAGTGAAGTCGGCAGAATCGAAATTGTATTTTTTCTGCCAAAATACGCGCGTTGAGTAACCAGGGTATTAATCTCCGGATATATAATATCCCAAACCTGGGTAATCTTACCACCGATAATGATTGCATGCGGATCAACTGCTTTGATAATATTGGCGATACCTAAACCCAGGTAATAACCAGTTTGCTTCAGAACCTCTATTGCCAACTGGTCATTCTTCTTTGCCAGATCAATAATATCCTGGGCCAGGATGTCTATATTGTGTTCAAATTTACCGGGACGTTTAGCAAGATATTGGCGAACAATGGCTCTATCTGAAGCATAGGCTTCCCAACACCCGTTGTTACCGCACTTACACAAATCTCCGCCCTCGTATATTACCATATGTCCAAACTCTCCTGCGGCCTGATACTCTCCGCTTAAGAGTTTGTTGTTTACTACTATTCCCGATCCGATACCGGCGCTTACCGATAGGAAAACGAAGTTTGATTGTGGCAGCTGATTTTTACCAAACCATAATTCGGCAAGAGCAGATGATTTTGCATCATTGCCTGCGGCAATGATATGAATATTCGGAACTTCCTTACGGATAGCTTCACCGATATTATAATCTCTCCACCCAAGGTTTGGTGCAAAATTTACAATCAATGCTTTTGAATCCACGATACCTGCGACGGTAACTCCTATGCCTTCTAATTGGCCCACACCCGAAGCGTCTGCCAATTTTAGCAATTCGGTTATACATGTATGAATAAATGCATCCGGATTTTTCGAATCCGTATCAATTGACGACTGTCCCTTAACACTACCGTCGATATCGGTAATGGCAAAACGTGTTATAACAGAATCGATGTTGATTGCCCCGACATAGTACTTATCAAGTTTCAAGTACAGGTTAATCGGGTTACGGCCAACATTCTGGTCCTTGGTTTCCTGTTCAAAAATCAGGTCCTCCTCCAGTAGTTCCGTTATAATGCTCGAGACCGTGCTTTTGTTCAGCCCGGTCAGGCGCGCGATGTTTACTCGTGAAATTGGCTGTTGTTCCCTGATGATATTCAGTATCATCGTGCGGTTAATTCCGCGTAGAACTTTCGAATTTCCGGTTATGATCTGTGTGCTCTCAGTAATCATAAGCATTAGTTAGTTAGTTGTGTCTCGATTGTTATTTAGTTGGTTGTTCAAACAAACTAATGCAATATACAATCATTTTTATTCCCGTGTCAAGTTAAAAATGAATTTTTTGTTAATTAATTCGCATTTTTCATCACCTTCATTCCGGTTTTCCTAACATTGAATCCTTTTGGGTGTATTTTTTGGGCATTAAATGCCCAAACTCACCGAACGGCTTCCGCATAGAGATTTTGTCTTTTTTATAACAAACTGCAGTACTACTGTCCCCCGGACTAAGGGGACAAAATCATATTCACACACCGGACACGAACGCCGGCATTACCTCATGCATACCCGATACGCGCTTCGAATTTGGTCACCGTTGAACTACAGCCGAAGCCCTTTATGTGCCCGTGCGCGATTGCTTACACTCATGCAGAAACAAGATAAAAGGGAATGATCCATTTCCACTTATAGCCGAGTATCATTAAATATAACCTACCTGTTACCTTTTTTTACGTCACTCTCCGCCTTAACAAAACATTGTGTGATGTAATTCATCGCGGTGTAAACAGAATTCACTTCCGCCACAGCTATCTCCATTAAACTTTAGCCTTCCCAACCAGTCTCTTCAACTCTATCTCATACTTCCGGAGGCTCAGTACTCCAGATTATCACTGCTAACAGAATATTTCAGACTCATATTTTAATGAGCCCAACAATCTCTGGAAAATACAATCTGGGTTTACATAAACAAGGGACATAAGCCATGCTTAATTGGGGCAATAATAAACAAATTCGCCTTAGCCATTATTCAAGTGTTAAGCATATCTGCTTCACAGTAATCAAAAATTTTACTATTTAGACGGTTTTTCTATTTTTAGCCAACGATGCCGTAGATAATTCCACCCATATAAGTTTCAGAAAGATAAACGAAATTGTGATTTATTGAGGACTAAATAAATAAGGAATAATTATCCAGAAACTATTGACAAACCGAATCTGAACAGCTATATTTGTATCGGTCTTTACCTGTTGGTAAGGAAATTACAGAGGTTTCAAACGCTGAACCAGTTAATCAGCGTTTTTTTATTTTAAATTTTCCAAGGTGGGGCGGCTAGTATTCTACCTATTGACTTATCGGCTTTGTAAGCAGTTATAAACTTAGCCTCCGTTGAGTTATTGATATGAATAATTACTACATAATCTGTTACAACAACTGCTACCCTGCGTGAATAATTATAAGTTTTATTAAGCTTATCCCATCCAACTTTTAAAATTGCCTGAGGATCCTGTAAAGTATCTTTTATCCAATAAATTCGTTCCGCACGGGATTGGGAAAACATAGATTTGTCGCCAGCCTGCCAATTATTACTTTCAAAAAAAGCGTGGTCAAACTGATCAGGAAAGAATTTTACACGAATACCATCATGTGTGATAATTGGGTTTGATGAGTCACAATAGACGGTCTCAAATATTTGTCTATAAACAGCCTCGGTAAGATTCCGGGCTAAAGCATATGCCATCACCACCCTCCCTGCAAAAGGATACGGAAAATATTAAATTTATCCATTGACTTTGGAGTTGGACCAATTTCGCGACTTAAACCATACTCAATATGCCTGATTATTTCCGCCTTTGCAGAGTCGGATGCAACTGAATTATTAAACTTAGCGTTAACCGCTCCCAGAAGAAAATCACAATACTGGATTCCTATAGATTCACCAGAGTGGATAGATTGAACATTTAATACAGATGAAGACAAAGAAGCATTAGACAACACGCGCTTTAGAATAGGCAGCCTGAAACGGATTTTATTCGTCTTATAATCAAGAAAAAACTGATATTCATTAAAGTCCAAAATCCAGTGATGAAGCATTTCATAGTAAAATTTATAGAAGCTTAATTCAGCATCGTCCGAATGGAATTTAACTAGATCAATTTGCGCAGATTCAACAACCAGGGCTCTAAAACGCAAATCTTGAGAGCAAAAAAAATGTGATACAAGCGCCTTGTAAAATTCTAAATACTTAGGAGAGACTTTATTCCATTTTATTTCAAGATGATAATTATGTACCGCTCTGAGAACTTTAATATCTTGTTTCAATTTTGATCTAAATGACGAGGGCAACCAAAGACTGCCAAGCAGTAAATACTTATGCGAAGGTTTATCCTTCAGAGTCTCAGGACAACTTTCGTCACAATACACCTCGATGTTCATATTTTCACCATATTTTATCAAAAACTATAAAAAGAATAACACAAATATCCTCAAAATTGAATTACTAACGCAAGAATAACTGAGCAAATGCAAAGCGCACATTACCCAACAACATAACAATGCCAACTTATTCTATACAATTCACGCTGCCTTAACACCATTTACATTGAATCCAATTTTAACAGGATTTCTTCTAATTTTTTATCAGAAGCAGTCATTTCGGAATATTCGCATTGCTCATATTTAATAACATCACTGCCAAATTTGCCGCGTTGCCTATTTAACGATGGTTCTATCGATTCAATTAAAATTGCCTCTAAATGATCCAAAGTTACCGCAAGTGAAGGATGAAATGTGCTTTTTTTCTTGCTGGGTTTATTAGCACCAGTAACGCCCTGCAGACTGAACCATGAGAACATATTCCATCTACCGGAAAGATTTTTTCTGTGCTCCTTAAGACGACTAAAAAGGGAATGAGTGCCTTTACCAACCTGACCAATATATACAGGATGGTAATTATAATAAAGTATATAAATGGCAGATATTTTCCTAAAGTCTACAGGTTTTTTGCTTGCTGCTGCAATACCCTCCAAGCTACCAGAATTGTTAGGCTTACCCCAATTGACTTTATCCGGTGACCAAAAAAGACCATAAGAATGAATAAGTAATTTACGGGAATGGTTTTTCGCAGTGCTCTTTGCCATAGTTTAGAACTCTTTAAATTAAATGAAAGTCAAATAAGAGTATCACTTTGGAGAATGATAATCAATTCATATAATGCTGACGGCAGCAAAGATTCGAAATCCCGCTATGGGACTTTGAGATAACACTAATGAGCGCAGAATAAATCGGTGGCGTTTTTACATCAGTTTACTGCGGCTTCATATTTAATGCGTACTTCAATGTTCTCATATCCTGTGGTTTCGAAGATCCATTCATTACCATCATCGGATCTGGCTATGCTCGGGAAAATAATTGCGGAAGCATCCGCGTATGAAATGCGAAATCAGAAAAATTCCGTCAGTTCGAAAAATACTTTGGGGTCCTGCTAGTGTTCAAGAAACTTACCTAATGATATATTACATCGCATGCATTATTCCAATTATTCCAATTTTTCCTTTTCCGCTAACACTCTCTTTGCTTCCCTTAGATCTATTTTAGCATGATGCCCATGTTTTTCGAGTAAAAATAAAAGATTGGATCCCGTTAACAAAGTTAATGGTTTCCCTTTAGCAAATTCGTATGCATCAGGGCCATAATCTGCTGTAGTAACAAGAATTCCCTTTGTCGCACCTTCGTTATGAACAGTACCAAATAAATCTCGAACAGCTGATACACCAACAGTATTGGTATACCTTTTGGCCTGAATGACTATTTTCCCACCTCGAATAGGATCCGGGTCAAACGCAATGGCATCAACGCCACCATCTCTACTGGCTTGTGTTACTTTAACTTCGCCACCATTCGAGCTAAATTCTTTTTCAAATAATTCGCGAATAAGATGCTCAAAATCTTCCCAATCCATACCAGCAATATTTATTGAAGTATCGAGGCCGTCAACAACATTATATCCCTCAACAAATCGCTTATCCATTTTGTTTATACGCAATAGAGGTTGTACCGGTGTTAATGAACTAAGCTTACTACTTGAAACACCTTTTAAATTCTTAAAACATATTTTTGGATCGACCTTGGACAAATCTATAGTCTCAAAATCCGTTTTCCTTACCTGAATAGATACTATACAATTGCTCTCTTCTTTCCCCGTGGCTTTGTTAACAGCATTAACCCAACCATTGAAGGAAACGGAATCTAAAGCTTTCGCCACGTCAGCTTCAAAAAGTTCGTGTAAAGACCTGAGAGTAATTTTATATATAGCTTCATCAAATAATTTGTTTAATTCACTATCGGGAATGAAATAAGGTTTCAATTCTTTTTTTGATGCAATGTATTTCCATTCTCTCGTTCGTGGAAAATCCTTGATTGATGGTAGTTCATATTCTACTATTAGAATTTTTGTTTCTGGATTGTATTCTAGTTCAAAATTCTGTGGAAAAAATTCGGGGTATTCGGAATTATTTAAGACCATTTGGCAATACTCTAAAACTGCTGCTTCACTGATATTCATATATGAATCTTGCAACTCATTAATTTTAGAATTATGTTCAACCTGCCTGGCATAATGTTCCTTTTTATGTTTTTCCCATTCATCAACTTTTTCTTTGTTTTTCAGAATGCATTGTTCTCTTTTTGATTGCCATAAAGCAAGGTCTAATTCATATTTTTCTTGTATTTCAACATTATTTTTCTCAATTTCTTTGCTTTTTTCTTCCCAATTTTCAAAAGCTAAGTTATAGGCCTCGTTGGCATGTAATTCCTTTTTCTTACGGAGAGACGGAAAAATTTTATCCAACAAGGTAAATTTCGTTTTAAATATCGAATCGGTTTTATCTGGTTTTACAGGGAGCTTATTAAAAGTAGGTTTTATAGGTTCTGTTATTATTTCCAGTTCATGTTGCAGGTTCTCTGCTGGGCTCGGGACAGTAAATTTCCTCTTATCTTTCAATTTATTCCAATTAATAGTATCGTTTATTGATAAGGTGTGCAATAACAGGTTATCTATGGCATGCATTTCTTCCAGCGCGTTTTCTGTTCTAGCCAAAGCTTCTTCAAGGTTTGCTTCCCGCATTTCAATGTTCTTCTTTTTCAACTCAACAGTTTCCCATTTTTCTGTCCATTTGGATAACTGCAAATCTACTTTGGTTTGAAGCATAACCAAATCGGGAGCTGAGAGAATTTTATGTTCATTCAATCCCTTATGATACATTTCAACAGTATAACCAAGGATCCTTGAATAAGAAGAGTTATATTTTCGTTCCGCCAGACCGACTTCAATTAATTTGGTTTCCATATTTGCCTCAATTCAAAATATGTTTTATAAACAACAATATATTCAAAGTGATTTAAGACGCTTAGTAATCTTCACTAGTATATTAAAAAACCACAATACTCCCTCTCTATAGATAGCCTTATTATATTTACCATCCCAGATTAGTTCTGTCATACAGCGCCTTAAAATATTTGATAAATAATTACGATAAATATTCTCAAATACCGTAACTAAAAAATTCTAAAAGATCTACTAATTGTGCCTGCTTTTTGGATGGCCGCAAATATCGCATTTGCTGTCCTTATTGTAAAATGGCTTGTATCCTGGGCAGGTGCACCAATTTTGCATCCCCTCTTCATTGTCGCCTTTGCAGTGACTACCGCTTCCGAATGAGACGTTTGCACCATATCCATATTTCCAAAACAAGCGCTGGCCTCCTTTTGTGCGAATAATCAATATTTCACCCGGCTGCCAACTCCAGCCTTGTTCATAACCAAACTTAAAAGATTCCAGTTGACCAATCTTTGATATGTGAATTGTCTTTTCTTCATTAAGATAAGAGTTATAAGCAACCACCTCTATATCAAGAGTTTCCCCGGTAAAATTGGTAGCGGTAAAGTAAACGTATTGCCTGCCGAAGTAGTCGAAAACATATGCAAATTGTCCGACAAAGTTAATCTTCTTTTCTGAGCACCCAGCAAATAGTAGAACTGCGTTCAAAAAGATTAACAGATGAAAAATGGACGAGACACTTTCTAATCTTTTCGGTTTCCTCGATTGTATCAACATAATAATTTACCCCATATCTCTTAAAGTGTTTAAAACTGATAATTAGTGAAGACCCGCTAAAATTTTCCCAATCATTTTCACTTACCATTTAAATATATGGAATTTCTCTTCTAATACTAAAATTTGGTTAATTATTGTGGCAAAAGAATAAAAAAATAAAAACTCTATTGAGCATCTATAAATAGGTGGATCATTAGCATCGCCATAGCATACCATCTGGATTGTACAAAAAAATCATTGCATTTTAAGCTTCCATTACCGCTGATACAACAATTCTCAGCATTAGTTCAAGGTTTTGCTCTTTTAGTAATTTATGTATACTGATTATGCCATAACGTTCATCAGTATAGTGGACCCCGGGACTGGTGCCTCCTGCCAGCAAAGAATGCGGAGTAACAATAACCAAACTAATATTACCTACTATATCGAATTTCTAATTTTTCCTAAGCAGTTGTGGATGTTGCACTGGGAATTGAGAAACAATTCTTTCCGACAGTGAGAGATGTCCCCAATTATTCATAGTCTACTACCTCATAACTTGCCCGCTTCTATTTATAAAATTCAGGAGAATCTTAAATAACTGTCCCCGAAAAAAAGCATTTAGCGTTGAGCAACGAAAGGGCATTTAAAACGAAAAAACCCCGCAAGAAATTATCTTACAGGGTTTTACTTTTGCTGCCCCGCCAGGGGTCGAACCTGGACTCTTCTGATCCAGAGTCAGACGTGTTGCCAATTACACCACAGGGCAGTTTCAAAATGTCACGTGGTAAATATCATTACCAACGTAGAAATCAAAATTAAAGATTTTCAGTAATAAATACAATATCTTTTTTTATTTCTTCAGCATCTCGTCGTATTTCGTTGAGTGCGCGTTATCTACCGATTTCAGCATGCGGAATATCTGTTTGTCAGGATAATCCTTCAACCGTTCGGCAAGTTCAAGGTATTTAGCTTCAAAAACTGCCTTAACATAAAAACTGTTAATATCAAGTTTCGAGCTAATCCCGTCTACGGACCGAACAAAACCCGCGATGCGCTCCTGACCGGCTCTGTAGTATTGCTCCTTCTTCTGTGCAACAGGTATTCGCTGAGACATCATATCGAGCCCGTAATGGTAATCAGCAAAAGCCTCACGTACTACACGGTATTTCTCGCTTAACAGATTTTCCGTAAAATCTCGCCGGTTATATGTTCCGGAAGTAGATTCCCATCCCTTCTTCTGAGGTGTATTAGCACCCATTAATGCTATTTCGTTGGCTTTTGCAAAAAACGGGGTACCGCTTAATTTATCCCAGGAATCGTTCTCCATGCCAATAATCAACAAGGCATAGTAGTCGATAAAACTCAACAATGAATTAAAAGTGGTGGGATTTGATATAAGCTGCTGATTCTTTTCGTAATTGAAGCTCCAGTTGTTATCGAAAATACGTAACAACATGGTAAAATCCGAAGTTTTATGAATATTACGTTGCGATATAACTACAACCTGAGCCATGTAGGAGTTATCGCCCGTGGCAGTATTAATAGAAATATTAAAAGAGCATTTAATTTTTTGGTATCGCCACTCCTGCCCGGAAAAGCGTGTAGAGTTGACGTAGTTTTTCAAATCATTTTCAAAGCGAACAAGGTTTTCTTTATTCAGCTGTGGCAGATTCTGGAAATTTACTGTCACAGTGGCATCCAGTTCCTGTGCAAATCCGGCAGCGGCACACGCGAACAGGAAAATCAGCGCGAATATTTTTTTCATAATCTCTTGTTTTGATTTTTTATTATTTTGATGTAACAAAATACAAATTTTGCTGTTAGGAATTAATGGGTAAAATTTTTTCCACTGTGATAATTACCCTGCTAACTACATTGGTATGGGGGCAAGGTATTCCGGGGGCACAGCAAATGGGGTTGGGGTACTCTTCAATGGTTCGTTGTGATAATTCATTCAGCTTTTTCAGTAATCCGGCCAGCACTGCTGAATTGAACGAAACAAAAATCGGCTTTTTCTTTTCTCCTTCCCCATTTGGGCTTGACCAACTTCGCTGTCTTAGCACAGCAGTAATCTATCCACTAAGGCAATTTACCGCCTCAGCGGGATGCACTACATATGGTTTTGATTTGTACCGTGAAACGAAAATAACCGCCGGAGTGGCTGCCGAGGCAGCCGCGAACGTGCTCGCGGGAATTTCAGTTACCTTGGAAAATTTGTCTATTAAGAATTATGGCAGCGCATCTACGTTGATGTTTAACGGGGGATTTGTTTATCTATTTACCCGGGAGTTACGGGCAGGCTTCTCGATAACTAATTTCACCCGCTCTTCTATCGGGCAGGGCAATACGTTGCTGCCGGTACAGACAGCTGTTGGTTTTCAATGGGCGCCATCTTCCATTCGAATCAACTTTTCCGTTGAGAAAGAATCCGATCGGTCTGCAACCACTCACACCGGATTTGAGTATTTACTGCCATTGGATATAACCATCATGGCTGGGTATACCACGTACCCCGCGATTCCGTCCGGAGGCATAGTATTCCGTGCGGGACCGGCATCTTTTACCTATGCCATGCAATATCACAACATACTTGGCTCTACCCATTGTATTGAGCTGGAGTTGGAATTGTAGCAAAATAAATGGCATTTGGGGAAGCATATTGAAATATATTATCGTGGTGATTTTTCTAACTATTTCTCTCCCGTCTCTCGCACAAAATCGGGGAAACGGTCGGGACAGCTTGTATCAGCTCGTTCGAAACGAATTACTGGTGCAGAATCAAACTGTTCTAATCCGGGACGAGCTGCTCCGTTTAGACTACTACTTTTATCACCCGATAGAAATTAACTCAGCAGAACTTTCGACTTTACTATCACTGCCAATAATTGATTTTCACACTGCATTAAAAATTGTTGAATTCAGGGAAAAACACGGAGTTATTCTCAACCCGGAAGAATTATTTTCTGTTATCGATATAGACAGTCAATATGTTGCCCGCCTTATTCCGTTTCTTTATTCCTCCTTTTCACCAACGCAAGGTACATCCTCCCAAAACAGACTTCTCCCCAATGATAAACTCAGCTTCCGCATCATAGACTCGTACCCGCTCAGCGATGAACGCAAACCCAATTGGGCGGGGAGTTTCCACGCGAATAGGATTAATTTAGATTATCAATCGCAAAATGGTTATAGTGCCTCTTTCCAAGGCAACAAAGAAGCTGGTGAATATAGTTATACCGATAATTTTTCGGGTAGCATCCTGATTGAACGCTTATGGAATTGTTCAAAGATTATCATCGGCGACTATGCAATAACTACAGAGCTCGGCCTGCTTTGCAGCAACTCACGACAGCCGGATAATTTGCATCCTTCCAGCGCAGTAACTGACTGCTTTTCAGGTATTGAAGCAGCGAATAACGCTCCCGGCCAGGCCCGATTTCGCGGCACGACCAGCACTTTCAATCTCATGGGGCTGAGTTTTTCACCATTCCTTTCATTCAGATATTTTGATTCAGAACCGGATATATCATATCCTGAAGGTATTCATGTTATTAAATACCCCCGTCACTGCACACTTACGGAGATATACCATCACGATAATTTGGAGGAAAGGGCCGGCGGATGTATGATAAAATGCGCTCCGGCTGAAAATGTACGACTTAACGGGACTGCATCTTCATCTGAAATAATTTATTCCGATAGTTGCAATAAAAAAATAGTATATCAATCTGCAGGTTCTCTTTCGGCGCTATTCCTATTTCGAAAACATGTAGTGCGCACAGAGCTTGCTTTTCTGCCTTCCGGCATATCCGCAGGGATACATATTACCATTCCTTACGAGTCAAATACCGAGGGCTACATCATGCTCAGAAGGTTCGCCGCTCAAATGGTTGTAGATCGGTGCTCGTTCAACAACCACGCGCAGATAAATAGCCCGTCTGTACAACTTGGTTCAGGACTAGCCTATTCCGGAAACAACTATACCATTGACCTGGGCTCAACTTGTAACTGGCTCGAGAACTCCACCGCACCCGCAATACATATAAGGGCACGCTACAGACAGCATTTGGAGGAGGGCCATTCCCTCACAGCAGAATTCAGGTACACTCGAGAATCGAAAATGGAGGGGACCAACGAATTTGATGATCTGTTTATACCAGGCAATTTTCAGTTCGCCACTTCTTTTAATCTCCAAGCCGGAAAGAAAGTCACTTTAACAATGGCGGCACTAACCTCTTTCACAACGGATAATGAAAATGAACTTGCAACAAAGAATATTCGGCTTCAGGCGGGATTCAAATATCTGGTTAATAATAACGTAACAATACACAGCAGCGTTGCAATGAGCGGCCGTGGTACCGGCTGGCTGCCTGTCATTGGCTGGCAAAACGAAGATACAAAATTCGAACAGGAGTACATACAACCGGAATCATATACGTACAATCTGGGGGTCGAGTATAAAAGCGGCAAGGGGCTTTCGGCGGGCCTAAGCTATAGAAATACGAGCGCGGGGTTTACAGATACCACGCATTTTATCGGCAGGGAAGAATTAAGAATCACCTTCCAATATCAACTACATGGTATATTTAATTTCCCCATAACGGAATAGTAAACGTGAATACCGCACCGTTATTCTTTTCACTCTCAACCGATATAGTCCCTCCCTGCTGCCGAACAAAATCGCGAACCAAAATTAATCCCAAACCACTGCCTGCTTCGTTATCGGTACCAAATGTAGATTTAATATGTTCGATTTTAAAGAGGTTTTCCAATTGTTCGGAATTCATTCCCACGCCCTGATCGCGCACGGAGATTGCCGCAAAATGGTCTTCGGCAGATTGGGCAGATACAGTTATAACAGAATTATGTGCAGAAAATTTAATCGCGTTCGTAATTAGATTCTGCAAAACAGAAACCAACATCTTTTCATCAGCAAATACGAATAGCTCATCGTTCACATCTACATTTAGCGTAATACTTTTCTTTTCAAGATTTCCTTTAAGAAGTTGCACTATATATAGAACAGCAGCTTTCAGGTTTGTTTTCTCAGGATGATACTCAATGTGTCCTAACTGGAATCGTGAATACTCAAGCAGGTTATGAAGCATATTCAAGACCTTTTGGGTAACGTTTTTCAATGAACCCAAAATGTCAAGGGCTTCTTCAACGGAAAGTTCAGCATAATCACTCTCCAATATATTTACAAATCCAAGGATTGAATTGAACGGGCTGCGCAAATCATGTGAAATAACCGAGAACAGGCTATCTTTCGAAGCATTCAGTTCCTTCAACTTAGAAATTAATTCCACGCGTTCAATCTCGATACGCTTCCGTTCAACTACATACGAAAGCGAGTACGAAATTGTTTCAAGCAATTCCTTTTCTCTGTCACCGTACGTTTCGGGGTTTTGGTAATCCTGAACGACCAGAACACCAATAACTTCATTCCGTATTTTTAACGGAACGCCCAGCCACACAGCCGCCGGCTCACCTACAACTTCCACATCGCCATGCTCATGAATAACCTCATACTGTTCATGAGTCAAAAGAACAGATCTCTTTTCCTGTATTACATATCCGGTTAAACCAGTTATTGGAGAAGCCCCGACTGGTGGTTCATCGAATTCATCGACATAGTACGGGAACGTAATTTCCGTACCCGATTTCTCGATAAATGCCATATAGAAATTACGGATAGGAATAAAATCGGCAAGTGTGGTATGAATGAACTGGCACAACTCGGCGAGATCGGTGATTTGCTCAGTCGCTTCTGCGATACGTAATGTTGCAAGTCGCGCCTGGTCCAGCTTTTTCTGCTCACTCATATCCTTCAGAATAACCTGTAAAGCCGGTGTACCGGAATATTGTATCGGGATCAGGCTGCCCTGAACACTAACATGCTCTCCCTCAGCATTAATTAATTCAAACAAATACTCACTGAGCGTTTCATTTTTTTGCTGAACATTTTTTATTAATACCCAAAACGGTTCCACTGCCTCGGGACGTATAAAATCCTCTACATTTTTTTCATGCAACTGCGAAGAACCGGTTCTCAAAATTCTTAGCATTTCAGAGTTGGCGTAAACTAACCGTGCATCCTGCATTACCGCCATTCCGATTGGCGTATAATCGAGAAGGCTTTTCAGGTTAAACTCGGTATCACGCAATGCAGAGAATATACTTTTTTCTTTCGAAATATCCCGTAGTGTGCCAAACTGGCCAATCAGTCTACCCTGCTGATCTTTTATTTTGCATCCTTTTTCTTCACACCAACGGGTACCCCCGTCCCGGGTTCGCATCAAGTATTCGTTTACTATAACACTTCCAGCCTGCGGATGCACTTGTTGCAGATTTTTTGCAAGATCGGCACCGCCAACTTTTTCAATTTTTTTTATGAGCTTATGCATACCCATTGTGTTAACCTCATCGACAGAATAGCCAATCAGGTCTTCGATATTCCTGCTCATATACAAATATGTATTCGACAGGTAATCGAAATAGTAAACTACTTCATGCAAAGATGCGGCAATAAATTCATAAAATTCACGATGATGGAGAATATACGAACGGAGCGCGTTACTATAATCCGGTACATGCAGCGTGTATATGCGAATACTATTCCCGTTTAATTGAAGGGAGGAAATTGCCAGTTTATACACGTTGCCATGTATTACAAAATCAGCAGGATATAATCTGCTTGTGTTTTCCTGAATATCCGGGTCAAATACTCCTTCGCTGATAATACCATGATGGGTGAAAAATATCGATATGTCCGTGCCGGGTTGCATACACGCCGGATCAGTTAAAGCATATATTACTTTATTTGCATATTGTATTTTTCCTTGGGTATCTGTTACAACAACCCCGTCAGATACGTTATCATACAATAGCGCGAAAAGGGATTTATCAGAATCGGATTCCATGAGTATTTGCACGCATAATTAAGTTATACAGATTTCCAATATATTAAAAGAAATATCCAAATAAAATCAGGACTTAAACCCAATGCAAAATTAATCGGCACAAGACCTGTGCTTCCTGTTCTCGAACGACGGAACATATAAATCGGTCATTATCCTCAGCCAAATATATTGCAATACGATCTCCGAGGTGACCCTCTGCAAGATAATTTATTTCGAATGATTTAATACGCTTCTCCAGTGTTATTTGATTTGGGAAGCAATCAACAACCCAACGAAGATACGCTGCCGAACCTACATGCCTGTTAAGATCGATATCCGAATATCTCACGATGAATTCACCAACTTTCACTGACTCTGCATACTCCGGTACTTTATCGAACCTGCATGCAACCGCTTCGCGTTTCGTGCTAAATTGGGAGTGCTGGTTAAGTCCCTGCGGGCGCTGCGGTTTTAATGTCTGCCGGTCCAGTATTAACCAGGCAGAAGAAGCCCTGGCAAATTGTTTGCCTGTTGGTAAAAACATTTCAAAATCTCTCACCGCAAAGAGTCGATCAACACCCTTACCCCATGTCTCAAGTGTTATTACATCATTCCATACAGGCATAGCGTCAAATTCAGCATAAAACCGCGAAAGCACCCAAAAATTTCCTTCCTTTTTTAATTCATCGTAACTGAAATCTGACTGATTCGCGTGTGCCCATGCACTGTTTAACATAAACTGAAACAAAGAAGTTATGAACGTTCTTCCCTGGATATCGATATGATACGAAGAGAGGTAATAATTTTCACGCCAAAACGTTTTTCCGGGATCTCCGGGATTAATAATACTCATACTAATTTTTCATCTCGTAATTTCAAAAATTGCGTATTTCATTCCTGCAAAATATGAATTCTCTATTTTCATTTTGCAAAGTCATGCAAAAAATAGAATTATAAGACTAATACATGGGCAGCAGAAAATTGTTATTTGCTCCCGATCACCTGATTTTTAGGTATAAAAAATTCAATTTAGCATGAGCAGGATTTTCCGTAATTTGCAAGCCCTGTTTTTTTTATTATATATAGATAGAAGAATGAAGATCAGAACGGATAGAGTATTTTTTTCGAAGTTGCGCATACAATGGATGATTGTTTTAGTAATTATGTTGAGCGGGTTTGCTGCAGCCCAGGACGACACCTACTACTCAACACTCGCCCCCTCGGCAACCACTTTTATTGATGACCTTAAAGCGCGCCTTAGATTGAACGCCACAAAAGTACCATACGATCAGTACGATGAAACAAACGTTGCCAACTTTGCCTCGTATGCAAATGGCGATGGCACCCGGTCTGTTGTGTGCGTCTATTCAAGTTACGTATATACATACACTCCTCCTTTCACGTGGGGTACTTTCAGTCGTGAACATACCTGGTGTTACAGCTGGATGCCTTCAAACGGCTCCACCAGTACGGATGAATACTCGGATCAGCATCATTTATTCCCTACCGAGCAGAACCATGCAAATGGCGTTCGGAGCAACCATCCTCTGGCAAACCTCGCCACAGTAAAAACTGTCTGGAATGATTGTAAATTTGGCACCGATGCCAATGGCAAAACCGCATTTGAACCCCGTGCGCAGCATAAGGGCGATGCCGCCCGCGCGCTCTTATATATGTGTGTGCGCTATGATGGCACCAATGGCAATAACTGGACTTTCAACTGGCTAAATAATACTAAACTCCCGGCGCTGAACGAGGGTACCATTGATCTGAATACACTATTACAATGGCACAAGCAGGATCCGCCCGATAAATGGGAGGTTGACAGAAACAACTACATACAGAGTATACAAAAAAATCGCAACCCGTTTGTTGATCACCCTGAGTATGTAAATTATATTAATTTTAACGACCTTACAAAAACTGCACCTACATATGCCGATGAACCTGCAAACCAACTTACTAACCTGGCGGCTTCGCAAAGCGGCTCGGCAATTACTCTTTCCTGGACAGCGGCAGATGCAGGTTCGCAAGCTCCTTCCGGATACCTGATTGAAGCATATGACAAAAACAATTATTTTATCCCCATGGATGGTGCGGCTTATACCGATGATAACGTCTTAAGTGATGGCGTTGCCTGCGTTAATGTAAGCAGTTCAACAACATCATATACATTCTCCGGCTTAACCACCGGTAAAACGTATTATTTCAGGGTATATGCATACAATGGAACCGGCACCTCTATAAACTATAAAACAGTAGGAACCATACCGGCGACTAACTTAACGCTCTCGAGTTCATCACTCGCAACCGCGCCAACAGCCCAGCCAACAAATTTACAATTCACGTCTGTAACCGGTACCACAATGACAGTAAGTTATACCGCCGCGAACCCGGCCCCTGCAGGTTACATCGTATTACAAAAAACCGGATCTGCTATTACCGGCGCCCCCGTTCCGGGAACAGCCTATACTGCAGGTAATACTATCAGTGATGCTACGGTAGCATATGTTGGATCAGGCACTACTTTTTCATTAAGCAGTCTTACATCGGGTAATACATATTATTTTGCAGTATATTCATATAACGGATCAGGATCAACTACAAATTACCTGCTTACTTCACCGCTTACCGGCTCACAGGCAACAACCAGTTCTCCTGGTATCTCTATATCCACCTCAACTTTATCTCTGGGGAATGCGGTAATAAATTCGGCTGGTACCGCACTAAGCTATACCGTCTCCGCTACCGGATTATCAGGCAGCTTAACAATCGCGCCACCAAGCGGTTTCCAAATATCGCTTTCAGCTTCAAGCGGATACGTTTCTTATCCGAATAATCTTTCACTAACACCCGCAAGCGGTACAGTCAGCAATACAACAATTTATGTTCGCTTTGCCCCTTCTTCTGCAGCAGGCACAGTTTCAGGTAATCTTACCAATACCAGTACGGGGGCAACTACACAAACCATTGCACTCAGCGGCATAAGTCTTAGTACAGAACCGACAACTGTTTCTACCGCTTCTGTCAGCAGCATTGCCAGTACCACTGCCAGTCTAAACTTTTCCGGCGGAAATGGCACTAATAGAATTGTCATCATGAATTCCGGCAGTGCAACATCTTTTGTACCCTCAGACGGGAGCGCTCAATCCGGGGTAAGCAGTGTATTCAGCTCTGCAACCAATCAGGGAAACGGCAATAAAATTGTGTATGACGGTACAGGCAACACTGTTACGGTTACAGGATTAACGGCAGCCACTTCCTATTATTTTACGGTGATTGAATACAATGTAGGGACCGGCAATTCGCAAAACTATTTCACCTCCAGTACCGCATCCGGAAGTTTTACTACTTACGCAGCAACACCCTCCGCACAGCCAACAGCTTTGTCTTTCAGCTCGGTAACACAGTCAGGCTTTACAGTTTCATACACCGCTGCAAATCCTGCTCCTGCCGGATACCTGATATTGATCAAAGCAGGTTCTGCCCCCACGGGATCGCCGGCAAATGGAACATCATATAGTACAGGAGGCACGGTAGGAGATGCCACGGTATTATACTCCGGGTCAAATGTCAGTACCTCAACAGTATCTCTGAATTTCTCAACTAAATACTATCTTGCTGTTTATTCCTATAACGGTACGGGAAACGCAGCCAGTTATCTTTTAACATCCCCGCTCTCGGGTTCTGTTACTACCAGCGCCCCGGCACCGGTTTTAAGTCTTACCGGCTCTTTACAGTCATTTGGCACTATACCCGTGAACAATTATTCAACAGAGCAGACTCTTACCGTTTCGGGAAATTATTTAACAAGTAATATTACTGTTACTCCGCCGACCGGATTTCAGGCTTCGTTATCTTCGGGAACGGGTTACGTATCAAATCCGGCAACGCTCTCGATTGCACCGGTCAGTGGTCAGGTAAACAACACAACAGTTTATCTTCGCTTCGCACCACTATCTGCAACCGGAGCAACTACAGGCGATATTAGTGTAAGTTCAACAGGAGCAACTACGCAAACACAAACTGCCGCGGGTGTTGCGATCGCCGCGGAACCAACAGCACAATCGGCTCTTTCGGCTCAATTGGCCGATGCAGTATCGGCTACTGTTAGCGCGAGCGGTGGCAATGGTGCACGTCGTATTATTGTTATAAAAGCAGGCTCCACTGTAGATTTTATTCCTGTTGATGCAACTACTTATACAGGAGTAAGCTCCAGCCTTGCTTCTGCAACCGATCAGGGTAACGGCAACAAAATCATCTATGATGGAACGGGTACCGCTGTAACAGTAACCGGATTATCTTCAGGAACAACCTATTACCTTGCCTGTTATGATTACAACGTTGGTACCGGCTCCTCGCAAAACTATCTGACAGCCTTAGCCGGCACCGCGTCGGTTTCAACCCCGTCCGGGAATGTATATACCTGGACAGGCAGCAGCAGCTCCGTTTTTTCTTTGGCAGCTAACTGGTCACCGGCGCGTTCAACTACATCAAATACCGATGTACTTGTATTTAACTCCGGCACTTCGCATTATGTTAGCGGTATTGCAACCCAATCTATTGGCCAATTAATGATATCGAATAATACCGCGGTTAAATTCTATGCTTCATCGGCAGCAACTCTTACAATAGCAGGTGGCAGCGGTGCTGATCTCAGCATTGCAGGCGGATCCTCGCTTAGCCTTAAGGGAACAACAGCAATGACCATCAACTTCCCTACCGGTACCACCGCTTCAATAGCGGGAACTGTAGTGCTCGATAGCGCTGCTCATAAACTAACCGCTGCGGATGCGAATGCAGTAACATTCCAATCGGGCAGTACATTTATCACCGGGTCAAAATTTACGAGCAACCCGTTTGGCACTACAAACCTCAATTCTATTGTTTTCGCTTCCGGCTCAAATTATGTTCACCGGGCCGGCTCAAATCCGTTCGGGGCAAGCGGCACTAATTCCGTTGTAGTGTTCCAAACAGGCAGCTGGTTCAAATTAGCTTCAACGGGAACCCCTTCGTTTTCGGGTCGAACATACGCGAACTTCGAGCTTGATAGCGCTGCCTACAACGCTACAAGCACCGGCAGCCTTGGTGTTACTTTTGACACTCTGAAAATTACTAATGGCAATATGGCAATTAAGCTCAAAGCAGATGTATCAATAAAAAAATGTTTATTCGTAAATACCGGCGCCTCTCTCATTCTTGACTCTGCCTCGGTAAATTTTAATGGCTCTACTGCCGCAACCATTGAAGGGAATGGTACACTTTCATTTCTAAAATTGGAGAATATTAAAATCTCTAACCCGGCGGGTGTAAAACTTAAAAGAGATATAACTGTTAAAGACAGCCTTATTCTGAATAGCGGGTATCTTGACCTGGCAAATAACATACTTACCCTTGATACCAACGGTATTGTTGCGGGTAATTTTGCATCCGATAAAATGCTTGTAACTTCAGGCAGCGGGTATATACAAAAAATTACTATCGGTACCGGCACTATTAATTTCCCGCTGGGTAGTTTATCTCCTTCAGTTTACTCCCCGGTATCGCTAACTCTGTCCGGCTTTAGCGCTATTAGTTCAGGATTAATTTCTGCCAGGGTAACAGGCAGCAAACACCCGGCGAATTTTGCAAATAATAACTATTTAGGTCGTTATTGGGAGATTGGCTCTACCGGTATTACGCAACCCGTACTTGCAGCTAACTGTACATATGACGTAGGAGATGTAACCGGTAATGAGGCTGTACTAAATGGTGGCAGCTGGAATAACAGCAGGTGGTCACCGGGCGCATCAGCCAACACATCGCTTCATAAGTTAAGCTTCACGAATCTTACTGTACCCGCTTCACTTTCTGCTGCTGCAGCAGATTATATGGGCAACGCGGCAATATTTAAGGTAACCGCTTTCCCCGGCGCTTATTACAACCTGGAGACAAACACATTAAATTCATGTGACACTATTTGGGCAGTTGCACATCTCCCCAATGCCGGATTCGATGCGGTTGATTCAGCCGCTGCAGTTCTGGATAGCGTTACATTTTCTGCCGAATGCCCTTTGAGGAACATCCCGGACGGTAATTATTACATTGCTGTAAGACATCGTAATTCACTTGAAACATGGAGCCAGAGTAATTCGATACCATTGGCAAAAGGAAGGTATTCATCCTATGATTTTACTTTAAGCGATACATGCGCCTATGGTAATAATCTTGTTCAGTGCGCCGATAAATGGGGCTTATATAGCGGTGATGTTGATCAGAACGGGCAAATTGATTTTAGCGATATGTGTTTGATCGATAATGATTCGTATAATTATGCCACCGGTTATATAAACACTGATATTAATGGCGATGGTGCCGCAGATTACACCGATATGAGCATCGTCGATAATTACTCATACATCTATGCGCAGGTAGTTTCCCCTGTTTCGGCCTCACGGGCAGGTGTTATTTTCAAGCTGCGAAACGGCCATTTCAAATTTATTAAGAAATAATTTTTTGTGGTACAGGTATTCCCCGCCTGTACCACTTTTTTTAATCCTGATGTACCATCCTGTAACCGACCCCAGACTCAGTTAATATATATTTCGGCCTGGCAGGGATATCCTCAATTTTTTTTCGTATCTGCCCGATAAATACACGCAAATACTGCGCATCTTCTGAATGATCTGCTCCCCAAATTTTATTGAGTATTATATTCTGGGTCAGAACCTTTCCAATATTTTCAAAAAATAGGGCAAGCAGCTGAAATTCAGTATTCGTTACTTTTACTTCTTCATCATTTTTATACACAAGTCTTTTTATCAGATCAATTTTCAAACTACCGTTTTCAATAAAAGTCGTTTCTTTTTTACCATGCGCTCTGCGTATATTGGCCCTGATTCGGGCTATAAGTTCAGCGGGGCTAAAAGGTTTTGTCATATAATCATCAGCGCCATAGTCCAGTGCCCGAATGATTACCTCTTCCGTATTCTTTACCGAAAGTATTATAACGGGCATATCAGCCCAGGAGCGAATTTCCCGAAGTACAGATATACCGTCACGGTCAGGCAAACCCAGATCCAGAACGATTATATGAGGGGGATTTGCTGCGGCCATGCTACAGCCTTCGTTGCCGCCATTACTTTCCATAACAACATAACCTGCCGCTTCAAGGTTAAGCCGCAATACTTTTCTGATTTGAGGTTCATCATCAATTATCTGAACTAGAACTGGTGCCATAATTCCCTACTTTAATGGTAAAACAATGGTAAATTCCGCGCCGCCCTGAGCACTGTTCCCGGCGGTAATTGAGCCTTTGTGTAATTCAACAAATCCTTTCACAATCGAAAGACCCAATCCTGTGCCACCGGCTTTGGTACCCGGAACGCGATAGAACTTTTGAAATAAATGCTGTAATGCATCCGCGGGTATTCCATGTCCATGATCGGTTATTTTTATCAGTAAGACATGATCAACACTGCTGACGGTAATTTCTATCGGGCAGCCTTCCGGAGAATATTCATTGGCGTTCCGAAGTATATTTATAATCACCTGCCGCAATAACGAAAAATCGCATAGGAGAAAGATATCATCTTCCGGTGAATCAACAATGACTTCTCTGCCCCCTAATTCAGGTTCAAGGTGCCGGATTGCAGCATCGATTATATCCATAATGCTGTGCTGCGTAAAATTCATTTCAATACTGCCCGATTCCAGCCTTGCCATATTCAACATATTCTCAACTAGTAGTTTTAATCGGTTGGCCGCTATTTTTATCTCGGCCACAAACTCACCGCTCCGGCCTGCATCCTGTAAAATTGCCGGATTTTCAAAAGCTTCTACAACTCCCTGAATAGTTGTAATTGGGGTTTTCAGCTCATGCGAAATCGAATCAAATAGAGTTTTATACAATTTGTCAGTTTCCATTACAACCGATTGCTTTTCAGCCAGCTCTTTCAGATATTCCCGCTCTATTGCTGTATTTATCTGCGAGAAAAATGAATCGAGTAAAACCTGATTTTTAAATTGCAACGGTTTCTCACTATCTTTTAGCTGCAACGCGAGCACTCCTAAAATTCCGCTTTTTGATTTGATGGGGTAATATGTTGCGTCGGAAGAAGGCAGCGTATCGGTAAATTTACCCGCGTGTTCTCCGTGTAGGAATACCCATTGGGCAACATTCCATCCGTCATCATGAACCACCAAAGTACTGGCATTATGAGGATGAGGGCGTAGTTTCTCGAATGATTCAAAAAGCAGCACTGCTGTATTGGCGTGAAAAATTCTATCTAAATGTTTCACTGATGCTTCTATTACGCTATTCATTTCAGTTGCAGAAGAAAGATCGCGAGAGAGCCGGTATAACAAAGTAGTACTGCGTTCGCGCTGAGCAAGCAGCTTTTTTGTTGCCCGTATGTGCGATGATAAATAACCCGAAATTGCAGCAACCATAAAATACATAACGAACATTAGGATATCTTCGGTGCGTGTAATGCGGAATGTAAAAAACGGTGGAATAAAAAAATAATCCCAACTCAATGCGCTCAACCCCGCGGCCAGAAGCATTGGCCCCGGTCCCAAATCAAATAAAGGCAGCAGTAAAATACCAAGCATAAATATGAACCCTATAGCCTGATACCCCATAAAATGCGCCAAAGGGAACAATACCACGCTGAGAACAAACACAATGGCAGCCGTAAGCGCGTAATGACGGAATTTCTGCAACGAAAGAAACATTAAGTCGCGGGGACGCAATTTTTCCGGTTCTCTGTCACCGCCTATAATGTATATATCAATATCCGAGCTTAGCCGCAAAAGCCGCAGCAGAAACTGATTTCCCAAAGAGAATCCTCCGAATATCGATTTTCTCGTTTTCCCGATGAGTATTTGCGTTACATTATTCGCACGGGCAATTCGCAATAACCCGTTGGCAACATCAGTATCGTGAACAGATTGTATCTCAGCTCCCAGGCTTCGGGCAAGTTCTATATTTTTCAGTAAACTTTCCCGGTATTCGGGTTTTGCATCTTTCACTGTTTCTATGTACGCGGCGATCCATGGCACTTCCATCGAATACGCCAAACGGCGGGTCCAACGAATTAATCCCATGGAATACGGCCCCGGCCCCACTGCTACGAGTAACTTTTGACTCGATTTCCATACCGAGTCAATACTCTTTTCTGCCCGGTAATTATGCAAGTCTTTGTCTACCCGCTCGGCGGTTATTCGTAACGCCATTTCTCTAAGCGCCGTTAGATTCCCCTTTCGAAAGAAGTTTTCGATTGATTGTCGCGAGCGCTCCGGAGTATATACTTTGCCCTCCTTCAATCTTTCCAGCAACTCGCCGGGAGTAATATCTATCAATTCAATTTCATCTGCACGCTCAATTATTAAATCGGGGACTGTTTCGCGAATTGAGATTCCCGTAATCTGTTTTACTGTTTCGGCCCGGCTTTCCACATGCTGCACATTTAGTGTAGTGTACACGTGTATCCCGTTACGCAGCAATTCAAGAACATCCTGATACCGCTTCAAGTGTCGGCTTCCCGGGATATTTGTATGCGCCAGTTCATCGACCAGAACAATTCCGGGGCGGCGTTCAATTATTGCATCAATATCCATTTCATGGAATGTAGTACCCCGGTAATTAATTTCCTTTCGGGGAATTATCTCGAAGCCTTCTACCAACTCTTCGGTTTCAGCCCGCTTATGGGTTTCGATAATACCTATAACCACATCCAGCTTATTTGCCCTGTCTTCCCGGGCAGTTTGCAGCATGGTATATGTTTTACCTACACCGGCACACATACCAAAGAAAATTGTAAGTTTCCCTTCCTCTGCTTTAGACTCTTCCTTTTTTATAAGATCCAGCAGGGCATCAGGATCTGGCCTGTATTCTACTTCTTCCATGTTTCCTGTAATTTATCAAGATTCATATTAAGCACTAAAACATTTACGTAGGTATTTGTCCCTAACCAGGGAAAATTCGACTCAGTATTTTTTTCAACTAACCGTTGAATGGCCGATTTTTGTTCAACCGAACAATGCCTGGCATATGCTACTCTTTCTACCTGCAACATAGCGGAAGCAGTTGTAATATGAGGGTCGACACCACTACCCGAGCTAAACACCAAGTCGCCGGGCACTGCCCCGCCAGGAACCTGATCGCCATTCTTCACGAGACTTTTCTCTCTTGCCTGAACACTATCATGTAATGCTAAGCTTGTAAGCCCTAAATTACTGCCGCCCGAGGGCATGGGGTTATTAGTAATTACTGAAGGCCTGCCATGAAAGTATTGAGGCAAAGAAAAACCCTGCCCTATCAACTCCGAGCCTGCCAGCATTTGATTTGATGTTACCAGGCTGCCCTGGGCTTTACGCGGAAAGAAAACGTTTGCCGCGGCATAAACCAAACCAGTATATACTCCACCCAATACGAGTGTAAATAAAAGTAAAAACTTACATGATTGAAGAATTGTACGTTTCATAGAAATTTCTTTTCCGTTAAGTAAATTACACTAAATGCAGCCATACTACAAGCATATCAATAACCTTAATACATACAAAAGGAAGCGCCAACCCGCCAATACCATAGAGTAATATATGGCGGCGAAGTATTGTATCAGCTCCTTCCGGTTTGTAGGTAATTCCCTTTAGCGCCAGGGGAATTAAGGCAATAATTATTAAAGCGTTAAAAATAACCGCGCTCAATACAGCGCTTTGCGGAGTAGCGAGACCCATAATATTCAAGGCGGCCAGCGGGCCATGAGAACCCTCCACAGCGAATAGCGTGCCTGTAATAGCAGGAATTATTGCAAAATATTTCGATACGTCATTTGCTATACTAAATGTTGTAAGTGCGCCGCGGGTCATTAATAGCTGCTTTCCTATCTCCACAACTTCAATGAGTTTCGTTGGATTACTATCCAAATCTATCATATTACCCGCCTCTCGGGCAGCTTGTGTGCCGCTGTTCATAGCAATTCCCACATCCGCCTGCGCAAGTGCCGGTGCATCATTGGTGCCATCACCGATCATCCCGACCATTTTACCCTGCGCCTGTTCTTCACGTATTCGCCTAAGTTTATCTTCCGGCTTCGCTTCTGCAATAAAATCATCAACTCCTGCTTCAGCGGCTATTGCGGTTGCGGTTAGTTTGTTATCGCCGGTAATCATTACTGTTCGAATACCCATTTTCCGCAATTGAGCAAAACGCTCTTTAATACCGCCTTTAACAATATCCTTTAATTGTATTACCCCAAGTAACCGCATATTTTCTACTACTATTAACGGTGTGCCGCCTTCAAGTGCAATATCCACTCCGATCATGTGCGTAAACAGATAATCTGATTGCTTATGGATATCGATTTTGCTTTCAGTAGAAAGATACCTTTTAATTGCCTCAAGAGAACCTTTCCGGATTATTCGTTCACTATGAGCGCTTGTTGCTGCTATATTTACTCCGCTCATCTGTGTTTGTGCAGTAAACGGAATAAACGTCGCCTGAAGATTCTTAATATCACGGCCTCTGATGCCAAACTTATCTTTGGCAAGTACAACTATCGACCTGCCCTCGGGTGTTTCATCGGCCAACGAGGCCAGCTGAGCGGCATCTGCCAATTCTTCCTCAGTTATTCCCGGCGCGGGTATAAAATCGGCTGCCATACGATTACCTAAGGTTATCGTTCCCGTTTTATCGAGCAATAATACATCAATATCACCAGCGGCTTCCACTGCACGCCCGCTCATGGCAATTACGTTATGCTTTAGCAGCCTGTCCATGCCGGATATACCAATTGCACTAAGCAACCCTCCAATCGTTGTTGGAATTAAACAGACCAGCAGGGATATGAGAATGGGAACCGAAACGATACTGGTATCCTGCCCGGATGTAACATGATAGTAATTAAGAAAATACCACAAGGTTACAACAACCGCGCTAAATACAATAGTTAATCCAATCAGTAATATTGAAAGGGCTATTTCATTCGGTGTCTTCTTCCGCTTGGCTCCCTCAACAAGTGTAATCATTTTATCGATGTATGTCTCGCCGGGATTGGTCGAAATTTGAACTACAATCCTGTCGCTGATAACTCGGGTACCACCGGTTACAGCGCTGCGGTCGCCGCCGGCTTCACGAATTACCGGGGCAGATTCTCCGGTAATAGCGGACTCATCAACGCTTGCTATTCCTTCAATCACTTCACCATCAGCGGGAATAATGTCATTCGTTTCGCAGACAACAATGTCGCCTTTGCGAATATCCATCGCCGAGATAATTGTTTCTTTATCCCCTTCCAATTTTCTCGCGCTCGTAGTGGTACGGGATTTTCTCAAATTATCCGTCTGAGCTTTTCCCCGGCCTTCTGCAATGGCTTCTGCAAAGTTAGAGAACAGTACAGTAAACCATAACCATACACATATCTGCATATCAAATAGCACCGCTGTATGGTTAATTATATCACTCGCCACAATGTACGTGGTTACTAAAGCCCCGGCGCCAACCAGAAATATCACCGGATTCTTTATCAGAGTCCGTGGATCAAGCTTAGTAAACGAGTCAACTACCGCCCGGGTAATAATCTTTTTATCAAATAATGGCGTTGCCGCCTTTCCTAATTCCATATCCGTTCCTTAAAAAGTTTTACCGAGGTACATTAATAACTGCTCAAGCCCGGGTCCAATTGCCAGGACGGGGAAAAATGTAAGCGCGCCAACAATCAGAATTACCCCTGTTAACAAAAATGCAAACAGGAGAGTATCTGTACGAAACGTACCGGATGTTACAGGAGCAATATTTTTCTTAACCAGGCTGCCAGAAATAGCCATAACAGGCACTATAACACCAAACCGCCCGCACAGCATTGCCATTCCTGTTAGAATATTATAGAAATTCGTATTCGCGTTTAACCCGGCAAACGCGCTGCCGTTATTATTAGCCGCCGATGAAAATGCATATAACACTTCACTTAATCCGTGCGGCCCCGGGTTGGCAATTCCTGCCAGCCCGTCACGCAGGTATAAACCGGCAGCCGAAAACAGCAACACCACCAGATTTGGAATCAACACCGCGGCCATCACCCAGCGCATTTCTGCGGCCTCTATCTTTTTACCAAAATATTCCGGCGTGCGCCCTATCATTAATCCGGCAATAAAAACGGTTAAAAGTATAAATAAAAACATACCGTATAACCCTGAACCGACGCCGCCGAATATAATTTCGCCAAGCTGCATATTCAGCATACAAATCAATCCCGATACAGGTGATAGACTTGAATGCATTGCATTTACCGACCCATTTGAGGCAACCGTAGTAGCAACAGACCATAAAATACTTTGGAATACACCGAATCGAACCTCCTTCCCTTCCATTAGCACTGTTCCCTTATATAACGGGCTGCCGGACATTTCCGATACATACGATACAGCTACACCCGCAACAAACAGGAACAGCATCACGCCAAATACTATCCTGGCATGCTTCTTAGAGTTTAGCATAAAACCAAACATAAACACCAGGGCTCCGGGAATCAGGATTATAGATAATACCTGAAAAAAATTAGACCAGTATGTGGGATTTTCCAACGGGAAGGCGCTATTTGCATTAAAATAACCACCTCCATTTGTTCCTAATTGCTTAATTGCCACTTGCGATGCAGCTGGCCCGAGAGGTATAACCTGCTTGGCTCCTTCAATGGTAGTAACATGCGCGTATGATGAAAAACTCTGTACTACACCCTGTGATACCAAAAATACCGCCATTACAATTGAAAGCGGTATGAGAATGTACAAGATTGCCCGCGTCATATCTACCCAGTAATTTCCTAAATCTTCACCTTTACGGGTACCAATTGCCCGAATCAGTACGAGCAGTACCGCTATACCCGTTGCTGCACTAAGAAAATTTTGGACAGTTAAACCGAACATCTGTACAAAATAGCTGAGTGTAGTTTCCCCTGCATACGCCTGCCAGTTGGTGTTGGTAACAAAACTGATAGCTGTATTAAGACTTAGCCAGAAGCCCACAGCAGGCAATTTTTCGGGATTTGCCGGCAAAAGGTTCTGCAATAGCTGCATAGCAACTAATAATACCAATCCCAGACCGTTAAGAAGAAGCAGTGCCCAGGTATATTCTTTCCAGTTCATTTGCTTTGTGGAATTGACACCCAGCAGCTTGTATGTATATTTTTCTATAGGGCCAATTATTCTACTGAGAATATTTTCCTTGCCCGTGAAAACACTATCAAAATATTTACCCAGAATATAGGCTAGCGTAATAAATGCTGCCAGAAACAACAGAAACTGGAGCATGTCACTGATAATAATCATGCTATGTTCCTTTCTTTGTATTCATAAATCCACAATCTACTTTTCATTACTCTTTACATTTGTAACTATTAAAAAATCAATCAATAGTTTATTGAATCAGCAAATTACATTTCGATTGTGGTATAAAGATTTTATAAAGATTTGGTTATTTCCGGTGAAATAATGAAGGTATAGTTTAAAATTGAACCGGCTCCCCTCCGAGGCACAAGGAAAGGAGCCGATTATCACGAGATACGATGAAGTTCCTGGTTATTCGTTATCGAGAGATATACGAGTCTGACTCTTAACAGTTGAAAGAACAAACGCCGTCTTTATCCTGTTAATCGCGGGAATTTTAGAAAGTTTATTCAAAACAAAATCCTGGTATTTCCGGATATCTTTCACTGCCACCCGCAACAAAAAATCTTCCTCACCTGCAATATGGTAGCAATCGAGAACTTCGTCAAACTCATTGAGTTTTTTGGTAAGGTTGTCTACAGAATCAAGCTGATGCACCGCCAAAGAAATGGAAACCAACGCAACCGTGCCAATTCCTACTTTTTCAGGATCAACAAGCGCTACGTAATTAGTAATTACTTTCGCGTTCTCCAGGCGTTTTACCCTTTCAAGCATACTCGAAGGAGATATGCCCACCTCGCTTGCGAGTTGGGCATTCGTTATCTTCGAATTTGTCTGCAGTATGCTCAATACTTTTTTATCTGTTTCGTCAAGTACCATAAGGCATTAATAATTATAATACTTCGAAACGTGCCTGGAAGAAGCGCAGGTATTCAGGTTCATATACCATCTTCAATCCGGTAATTTTTTCCCTGTTTTCATAGACTTCCAGAACAGATTCTGCAACTACATCCATGTGCGCCTGTGTGTAAACGCGGCGGGGGATGGTTAAACGAACCAATTCAAGCTTAGGATAATTATTCTTACCTTCTTTATTACGGCCGGCAGAGACAACACCGCGTTCCATGGAACGAACGCCTGAATCAAGGTACAATGCTGCGGCAAGGCTCTGTGCCGGGAATTGATCCTGTGTTAAGTGAGGTAATATTTTCTTTGCATCAAGAAATACTCCATGACCACCTATCGGCTTCACAACGGGCACACCCAATTCGACTAATTTGTTGCCAAGATATGCCACTTGCTCTACCCGGGCGCGAATATGATTCTCTTCTACAGATTCGGTGATACCAATGGCAATTGCTTCCATGTCACGGCCAGCTAACCCGCCGTAGGTATGTAATCCTTCATATACAACTACCATGTTGCGGGCTCTTTCAAAAGTATCCCAGTCGTTTAGTGCAAGGAATCCACCAATATTTACCAAAGCATCTTTCTTTGCGCTCATGGTAGCCGCATCTGTATAACTACAGATTTCTCTAACGATATCTACAATCGATTTATCAGCATAACCTTCTTCGCGTTTTTTAATGAAGTAGGCGTTTTCAGCAACGCGGGTCATATCATGAACAATCTTAATACCGTACTTATTGGTCATCTCGCGCAAATCCTTCAGGTTTTGCATAGAAACCGGCTGGCCGCCAGCCATATTAACTGCTGTAGCAAGTGCTACGTATGCAATTTTATCAGCACCATACTTATCTATTACGGCCTGCAATTTATTTAAGTCAATATTGCCCTTGAACGGATGCAGATCATCCGGATCATGTGCTTCATCAATGATTACATCGATAAAAGTACCGCCGGCAAGTTCCTGATGGAGACGAGTTGTGGTAAAATACATGTTGCCGGGAATAACATCACCTTTTTTGATCCACAACTGTGAGATCATGTGCTCTGCAGCGCGGCCCTGGTGTGTTGGAACAAGATATTTATAACCGTAATAATTCTGTACGGCTGCTTCCAGGTGATAAAAGTTTTCACTACCTGCATAAGCTTCATCACCCATCATCATACCTGCCCACTGACGGTCGCTCATTGCAGAAGTACCACTATCGGTTAATAAATCAATATAAACGTCCTTGGATTTCAATAGAAATGTATTGTACCCGGCTTCTTTTAACGCCGCTTCGCGTTCTTCGCGTGTGGTCATGTGAATCAGTTCTACCATTTTAATCTTAAACGGTTCTGCCCAAGATTTTTTTCTCTGTTCCATTATGTTATTCCTGTTTATAAAATTTAATTAAATTACGATAGTTAATTATATGGCAATTCTAAATATATTCCAAATTATATTCGGGATGTTTAAATTTTTAACGCAGATTATTCTGATTTTAGCCCAATATGTGATTTTTGTCAAACCCATTCGCTTTGTATCCCTCACTTTACACCTCCGTATTTTTTGGCAATATTTTTGTTCTGCTCATTTGAAAACAGCCTTTACCGTACATTAAGAATCTACAAAATACCCCTGTAAATACTCAAAACACTTCATTTTTGGGGGTTTTGCTGATATGTAAGCACTTCGGCACAGAATATTCTTTTATTTAAGCATTTTTCTGGACTAATTCTGGATTCTTTGGCTAAAAACAGATTGGCCCAATTCTTGCCTAAAGCTTGCTACTATTGTCTATTAAGTAGTAAATATTACGTGAGATTTCGTTCAGTCTTTTTTTTCAGCAGTATTTTGGCGGCTCTACTCACCATAGCGGGATGCGAAATCCCTTGTGAGTTTAGCCCGTATGACGCACGAACAAGTGCTTCAAATTATAACACCTGGAACATTTCCCAGTTTGCTCCAACTGTTACAACTACAGACACGCTTCACATCGCGCTGCTTTCCGATACGCATCTGTATTATTCCGATCTGACCGCCGCAATTGCTGCTATCAATGCCGATCACCGCATCTCGTTCGCGGTTGTACTGGGCGACATTACAGAAAAAGGGCTTGCGCATGAATATGAATCATTTCTTACCGGTATCTCGAGCCTTACTATCCCCGTCGTCACATTGGTTGGAAATCACGATCTCCGTTCAAATGGCGGTGTTATTTATGAAAAAAGTTTCGGACCAATGAACTTCTCATTCCACTATCAAAACTATTTTTTCGTTGGATTCAACAATATTATTTGGGAGAATAATAACACTCAACCGGATTATCCCTGGTTAGAAGAGCAATTATCTTCTACTGACTCAACTGTTTCGAAAATTGTTATGGCACACGTTCCGCCCCACTCACCCGATGAAGATTCTCAGGTGCAAAGCCCTGTTTACGAAAACATAATGACAAAATATCACACAATGCTCTCGTTACACGGGCATCTGCATCAGTACCGATACTCAGAGAAAGATAATGTTGCCTATATAGCGGTTAGCAGTGTCGGTGAACGGGAATACTGCCTGCTTCATCTGTGTGGAAACAGCTTTTCTATTGAAAGGATTCATTTTTGAGTCCAAGATATCCTTCTCTTTCGTGCATCGCCATTATTTTTATCTTCCTTTGCTGCCCGGTTAATTCATCTGCCCATGCTCAGGATACGAAAATCAACAGAGTCTATAAGCATTTTGCCGGGCAATACGCCGGCAATATTGGATTGGTCTCCGTTGGTGTTGGTCGTTCAGTGTTTAACAATACTTTGGCCGTGGGATTGTTTTATGGTTATTTACCCGCTTCGATAAACGGGGTAGAGGTACACACAATTGCTATTAAATCAGCACTAATAATTTTTTCTGTTAAAATTTCACGCGAAATAACCGGGTTAACTTACGGGGGTATTGGCGCCCAATATGCTATTACACGAAATACCTATATAAAACACCCGGAGTATTACCCGAATGGATATTACAGCCCTGAAGCTATTCATCTTATGCCCTTCATAGGAGCCAAAATACGGGTGCGGTATCATAATTCCGAAAAAGAGCAGCGGTGGGTCGGGTGGTATACCGAATTGGGCACGCTGGATGACCATATTTATAATGTTATTAATCACCGATACACCTTTGAACCGCGCATGCTCAATTTAGCTTTTGGAGTTAGCATTGATCTGCTATAAATCATTTATATTCCGACTTATTAGTTAGTTACACACCCTCATATAAAAATAAACGGCGGCGAGCCTGATACGCTCACCGTCGTTTATCGTTTCACCAGGAACAAACGCCACCACCGGCTATTAAGTCCACACACCCGGATTATTGCAGCATAAGAATAAGAAATGCCAGCGCTATAAGCGTATAATAGATCCAGATAAGCGCCTTGCGATGTGAGAGCAGCGCGGTTATCAATGCAGTAACAGTAAAGGCCATAAATCCAATCCGCAAAATGCAGATATAGCTAAAGTTCGGCACCGTGCTTCGAATTACCAACAAACCAAAGCAAAAAATAAATACCGATAAACTAAGGGATGCATACCTGAGGCTGCGAAGAATATACATCCCATCTTCAGTCAGGTGTACATCACTTAATTTGAACTGCTTAATTCTCTTCTCACATAATAATATATTCATTATGGAAAGGATCATGCACGAGGCACCCAATACCCCTATAATCATAAACATAGCTAACTTTCCTCCTCATTATGTGCATACAGCATACAATTAGAACACCTTTGTGAATTAACAGTTATTTTGTCTCAATCGCTTTTTGCAATTCTTTGGTAGTATAGACATGGCTCGCAATCTGACGAAAGTTAACCACCGCTATCTCGTATCCGTTCATATCAGGTAGTATTGCAGCAGCTGTTGCATCCTTAACTACCGCGACCTCAAAACCCTGCTCTACAAGTTCACGCAAGTGCGATTCAACACATAAATTCGAAAGCATCCCCGCCAATATCACTTTATCAATTTTCATCTCGCGCAGTTGCAATACGAGATCATTGCTTTGAGGTCCATACACTTTATGTGGGGAAACAACTGTAACATTCGGTGAGTTTATATATTTCTTATATTTTTCCAGGAAATCAGCGCCAGACCCCTCGAATCCTTCCAGAGAGAGCGGGCTCTTTCTATCAAATAACTTCACCTGATTAATGAATTCACTAATCGCGCCTTTCGCTTTCCATTCACGGTCATGAGGGTAATAATAATGAGGAGAAATAAAAACTGGAATCTTGTATTTCTCCCCTAACTCAAACAACGTTTCAATATTTGCTATCGTATTGTTTGCCTCAACACTCGGCCCAACCAAAGCCCATGCTTTACCCTGCGGTGACAGGAATTCATTTTGTGGATCTGTTATGACAATCGCGGTAGATTTATCTATTTTAAATCCCGGATCCGGCAGTTGGGCGTAAACACACCCGGCGCTTATTAGCAGCAGTGTATATAATAAAAACAGTGTTTTCATCACTATCTCCGATATTTTAGTTAATAATTAATAATTACATATCTAAAATACCATGCAACACTGCCCCTGTTTGGTATCATAAGATACTAAACTAAAAAAAACGACTTATTTTTTTTGGGATAAAAGGCGAAGAAAAATGAGAAAGCACCCGGTCACACCGGAAATTACTGTAACAGAAAGCCGACTAATGCACTACACTATACAGGACTTTAAACGAAAAAAGCGAAGGCTGAAAATTCAACCTTCGCTTCGTGCGGAAAGGGAGAGATTCGAACTCTCGGAACCCTGACGGGTTCAACGGTTTTCGAGACCGCCCCATTCAACCGCTCTGGCACCTTTCCGTTTGCTTAATGCAAAAATCTTGAGACCACAAAGATAATAATAATTCCCGAAAGAAAGGAAAAAATTACCAGTTTTTTATGATTTTTAAATATCTCACCCACTAACGCATGGAACGATAAGAACAGGAAACTGCCGCTGATATGGCCCTGAATATATGCCATCCAGTGAGTAGCCTTTAACGGCATAACATACATACCGATGAGAGTTCCAACAATAGTGGTTATTTCGACCAAGAATACGAATTCGAATATTTTTTTCTTCGGATAATTTGCTCCCGCCATTAACGAGGCGAGTGCAATACCCTCAGGAAATTTATGAGCGAATACCGCGCTAAATACTCCGTGATCTGCATCCGCATTCCCGGAAGCAAGCGCGAAACCATCTAAAAATGAGTGAAACGATAAAGCAGTAAAAAGTAAAAGAACTATTTCCGAAAACTTTTTCGTAGTCTGTTCATCAAAATGGCTTGCAGAGCAGGCGGGGCATAAGTGGAAGTAGAATTTATTTATTACCCAAAACAACGTGTACCCGCTAATTACCGAAAGCACTACCTCAAGAGTGCCCAGTTCCATTGCAGCATGCGGAATTAGCGTAATAAATGCCGCACCGGCGAGCGCGCCGGCAGACAGAGATATTAAAAAGCAAAGTTTAAAATGATCAAGCTTTATTTTAAATACGATAAACGCACCCGCCAAAGCGGAAATAAATGCTAATGTAGATTGTAGTAAAAGACTAATCATATTCCTTAAAAATTAACCTGTAAAGATATTAATAATTTCTTTATTTACAGGAACTTTCTGTTTCTTTTAACTATTATATACTTTGGTAGCCCTTACTCCATTGACTACCCCGGTTTAAATTTCCAAAATTACTTTTTAATCAGATATTTTTATTCTTTATAAGAGTTCGTATCTTAATCCCCTGAAGTCCCTACACTTCAGAGAATGTGTTACAGAAGTTACTTAAACCAAACATTTTTATGAAAGAAGCCAAAGCAACCGTGAAGACCGAGTGCTATCATTGCGGGGAACCCTGTTCCACCACTGATATTGCTTTGGCTGAAAAGGTATTTTGCTGCGAAGGTTGTAGAATGGTGTTTCAACTTCTGAATGAAAACGGGCTTTGTAATTATTACACAATGGAATCCAACCCGGGTATTTCTAAAAAGAATTCTCCCGAGGCAAAAAAGTTTGATTTCCTCGATGATGAATCTGTTACCACCCGTTTATTAACCTTTAATTCTCCTGAATTCGCAAAAACTTTGCTGTTTATCCCGTCAATCCATTGCAGTTCATGCATATGGCTTCTGGAAAACCTGCATCGCCTTAATCCCGGGGTTATACAATCATCGGTAAATTTTCCTGAACGCAAAGTTTCTGTCACTTTCAGCCCTTCCCGTACATCTCTGAAAGAAATTGCTGTTCTTCTTACCGCCATTGGATATGAACCAAAACTTTCCTTTGAGGATTTGGAATCCACCCGCGAAAATAGTTTCCAGAAAAGTTTATACTACAAGGTTGGAATAGCCGGTTTTGCTTTTGGAAATATCATGTTGCTCAGCTTCCCGGAATATCTTGCAATTGATGCCTCCAGTCAGGCATTAAAAACTATTTTCGGATGGCTGATTATTCTTCTCTCCCTGCCGGTATTTTTCTATTGCAGTTCGGGGTATTTTACCTCGGCATATAAAAGTCTTCGGTCCAAGGCTATCAATATCGACCTGCCCCTTGCCCTGGGAATCCTTGCATTCTATTCCAGAAGCCTTTTCGAAATCCTCTCGCGCACAGGTCCGGGATATATGGATTCATTCGCGGGATTAATCTTTTTCCTTCTTATTGGTAAGATTTTTCAAAACAAAACATTCGACCTCCTGAATTTTGAACGCAATTATCGTTCATATTTTCCTATTGCGGTCACTGTAAAAAAAGAAGGCATTGAATCTTCTGTACCACTCTCGAAAGTTTCAATTGGTGACCGGCTCATTATCCGTAACAATGAACTTATCCCTGTAGATTCCGTCCTTGTATCGGGTGCAGCCCACATAGACTATAGCTTTATTACCGGCGAATCCGAATTAATCCAAAAACAGATTGGCGACCTCATTTATGCCGGGGGCAGGCAGGCTGGTAATAGCATTGAAGTGGTAACTTCAAAAAATGTTTCTCAAAGTTACCTCACTCAATTATGGAATGACTCCGCGCTGAATAAAAAACTTAAAGGGCAAATGGCCACTTTTTCGGGCAAAGTAAGCAAATATTTTACTATGGTGTTACTTGCAATTGCTTTTGGGGCCCTTGTTTTTTGGTCGTTTACAAGTTTATCTGAGGGACTACGCGCTTTCAGTGCAGTATTAATCATCGCATGCCCATGCGCGTTGGCACTCTCTACCCCATTCGCTCTCGGGAATACCCTTCGGATACTCAGCAGAAACAACCTGTACCTAAAGAATACTACCGTGGTAGAAAGTCTTACAAAAATAACTCACATTATTTTCGATAAAACCGGCACGATTACCCGGCACAAACAAGGCATTATTACATTTGAGGGAGCAACACTCTCGCAAACAGAGATGAGCCTCATTAAATCTTTAACATATAATTCAACTCACCCCCTTAGCAAACAAATATATCATTCATTCTCCGGATCGGCTGCGCTGCCGGCAACTCTCTTTACTGAAACCGAAGGCGCGGGCATAGAAGGATTCATCGATAACCGCTATATCAAATGCGGCTCAATGAAATTCATTCAGGCTACATTGAATGAGAGCACCTTCATTGAAGCACCGGAGAATTCTGATATTAGCAGTGTGTATGTATCGATAGATAATATTTACCGTGGCAGATTTTTAATTCACAATCTATATCGCGAGGGTACCGACTCTCTGTTTGCTAAATTACGCGCAACATACACCCTGTCAATACTTTCCGGTGACTCGCCCCGTGAAGCTGCCAGGTTGCAAGAGCTAACCGGAAATGAAGTTGATATGCGTTTCAATCAGTCCCCTTATGATAAGCTTTCCCGCGTACAGGATTTACAGAAAGTAAATCAAAAGGTATTGATGATTGGCGACGGCCTGAACGATTCCGGCGCCTTGCTGCAAAGCAATGTTGGCATATCGGTATCCGAAGATATATTAAATTTCACTCCTGCAAGCGATGGAATAATGGAAGCTTCGGCGTTGGCCTCCTTACCGGCCATTCTACAATTCGCGGCTGATTCGGTTCTTGCTATAAAAATAAGTTTTGCCGTTTCAGCATTATACAATATTTTCGGTTTATACTACGCCGTTACGGGACTCATCACTCCGCTGTTCGCGGCAGTGCTCATGCCTATTAGTTCGGTAACGGTAATTGGGCTCACGGTATCTTTAACAACATTCTTTGCCAGGCGAAGAGGGCTGCGGTTATGAGTGTTGTAGCAGTACTTATCGGTTTTAGCTTAATAGTCGCCGGGGGTTTCCTGGGCGCGTTCCTATGGGCTGTTAAATCCGGTCAATATGATGATAAATATACTCCTTCAGTTCGTATCCTGTTCGAAGATAAAACAACTACTGTAAATAATAAAAACGAAATACGTCAGAATAATTCAAAAACAAAGGAGAGTTCTTAATGCAGCTCGAAACATTCCGTTATGATAATACCATTGTAAAGAAATTTACACTGGCGACGGTTTTTTGGGGTATCGTGGGAATGCTTGTAGGCTTACTGATAGCATTACAATTATTCATCCCTGCCCTTAATTTCGGAATACCATTCTTAACCTTTGGCAGAATCCGTCCTTTACATACAAACGCGGTAATTTTCGCGTTCGTAGGCAATGGAATTTTCATGGGTTTTTATTACATGATTCAGCGATTATGTAAAGCCAGAATATTCAGTGATTTTCTTGCTAAAGTGCATTTCTGGGGCTGGCAGTTTATCATTGTCTGCGCTGCTATTACCCTGCCACTGGGTATTACCACCAGTAAGGAATACGCTGAACTTGAATGGCCAATTGATATACTTATTACCCTTGTCTGGGTAGTATTTGCCATCAACCTCATCGGTACAATCCTTAAACGCCGCGAAAAACATATGTACGTGGCAATTTGGTTCTTTATTGCCACCGTAGTAACAGTTGCAGTGTTACATATAGTCAACTCTCTTGAACTGCCTGTTAGCATGTTAAAAAGTTATTCAATCTATGGCGGTGTGCAGGATGCTCTGGTTCAATGGTGGTATGGCCATAATGCTGTAGCATTTTTCCTCACAACCCCCTACCTGGGACTGATGTATTATTATTTACCCAAAGCGGCAAACCGCCCGGTTTATTCATACCGGTTATCTATTATCCATTTTTGGTCACTGATATTTATTTACATCTGGGCAGGGCCTCATCACCTTTTATACAGCGCCCTTCCTGACTGGGCTCAATCATTAGGCACAGTATTTTCTATTATGCTTATTGCTCCCTCATGGGGCGGAATGATTAACGGCCTGCTTACTCTCCGCGGTGCCTGGGATAAGGTTCGCGAAGAGCCGGTATTGAAGTTTATGGTTGTTGCTATTACTGCCTATGGCATGGCAACTTTTGAAGGCCCGATGCTTTCACTGAAAAATGTAAATGCCCTTGCCCATTTCACCGATTGGATTATCGCTCACGTGCATGTCGGCGCGCTCGGATGGAACGGATTCCTTACTTTTGGTATTCTCTATTGGCTTGTTCCTAAATTATGGAATACTCAGCTCTATTCGAAAAAACTCGCGAACTTCCATTTCTGGATTGGCTTCCTCGGTATTGTTTTCTACGCGGCCTCTATGTACTGGTCCGGTATTACACAATCCCTCATGTGGAAACAATTTACACCGGAAGGAACTTTGCAGTACCCGAACTTCCTTGAAACCGTTCTGCAAATTATACCCATGTACATAATTCGTGCTACAGGTGGTGCCTTATTCCTGACCGGAATTTTTGTTATGGTGTATAACCTGGTACGCACTGCCCGGCAGGGTACGTTTATTAATGAAGAAGAAGCTCAGGCAGCCCCGCTGGTTAAAGAGCCTACAAAATATAAGGGACATATCTGGCTGGAAAGTCGCCCGATTCAGTTTACTATTTTAGCTACGGTTGCTATATTAGTTGGCGGTTTATTCGAAATGGTTCCAACCTTCCTGATTAAAACTAATATTCCTACAATCGCCTCGGTTAAGCCATACACACCTTTGGAATTACAGGGACGCGATATTTACATTGCGAATGGCTGTAACTCATGCCATTCCCAGTTGATTCGCCCTTTCCGCTCAGAAACCGAACGGTATGGTGAATATTCAAAAGCAGGTGAATTCGTTTACGATCACCCGTTCTTATGGGGATCGAAACGAACCGGCCCGGACTTACAGCGCGTTGGTAAAAAATATCCAAATCTATGGCACTATAACCACATGATGGATCCACGCACCATGTCGCCTAATTCGATAATGCCGCCTTACCCCTGGCTGGCTGAAAGCACTATCGATATTGCATCAACAGCGCCAAAAATTAGCGCTATGAGAAAATTAGGTGTACCTTATCCGGTTGGATTTGAAACTATCGCCGAACAGGAATTGCGTAAACAGGCCGATACTATTGCCCTCGATTTGCAAAAATCAGGCGTGCCTGTTGAAAGCGATAAGCAGATAATTGCTCTTATCGCGTACCTGCAGCGCCTGGGAACCGATATAAAAGCCAAAGCGAACTGACGGAGTTCTCATGCTTGAATCGTCACATTTGTCCGGAATAGATAATGTTGCCATTTTCCCCATTATTTCGATGGTAATATTTGGCATTGTATTCATAAGTGTACTGGTATGGGTTGTACGCATTAAAAAAGATTATGTAGACCATATGGAAGATCTGCCCCTTACCAGCGATGGCGAAACAATTAATAAAGGAAACAACAATGAATAAATCATTTCTCCCAAAAGGGAAAATCATGTTGCTGACACTATCATTGGTTTTACTTTCCTCCTCAATGGCGTTTGCCCAAACTGAAGAGGCACCCGATCTGGGGAAAGTATTCCACATCGGGATTTTTATCTTCTTTGCTCTCGTTTTCTTCGTTCTCATCACCCTGATTGCGTATCATAATAGCGAAGATAATGAAGTCCCAAGCCTTATTAAAGCTCTAAGCTTTTTAAACTCAAAATTAACGAATGCTACCCCCATTGAAAACGAAGAAGCAGTTCTCCTTAATCATGATTATGATGGAATAAAAGAATTGGATAACGTGCTTCCCCCCTGGTGGAAATACCTTTTCTATGTTACTATTGTGTGGGGCGGCGTGTATTTATTCAATTATCACGTCATTAATATCTGGCCCCTTTCTGATGGAGAATATCAGGAAGAAGTAAAGCAGGCAGAAGCACAAAAAGCAATTCTCCTTGGTTCAGGCGCGTTAGTTAACGAAAAAACTGTAACCCTGTTAACAGATCAGGCAGCTATTTTTTCGGGTGGTGAAATTTTTAAGAAGAATTGTGCTGCCTGCCATGGTTTCAAAGGAGAGGGACTCGTAGGACCGAACCTTACTGATAACTACTGGATTCATGGTGGCGGAATAAAGAATGTTTTTCGCACTGTTTCTAACGGTGTTCCCGATAAAGGTATGCTTACCTGGAAAACTCAGCTAAAACCAAAGGAAATACAGGAAGTAGCAAGTTACGTCATCAGTTTGCAGGGCACTAACCCGCCCAATGCAAAACCTCCACAGGGCACCTTATGGGCCGAGGCACCTGCTGACAGTACAAAAAAAGATTCGGTAAAAAAATAAATTCTATTTTCAATCCATACCGCCTGCACCAATTGGCGGTATGGATTTTTTTATTTGTAATAATACCTTTTAGTTATTACTTTTTTCATTATTAATTATCAACACTGTACAGGATACTATGGATAATCAGTCTCAGAAAGAACAATTCAGGGATTCTATTTCGACAGTAAGTGAACAGGGCAAGCGGTTGTGGATTTACCCCAAACAACCATCAGGCAGGTATTACAACGCGCGCACCATCTTCTCATGGTTCCTTATCGCTTTTCTTGCAATCACGCCGTTCATTCGCGTAAACGGGCACCCTCTCGTACTTCTCAACATTCTTGAAAGAAAATTCATCATCTTTGGTCTCGCCTTCGGCCCGCATGATTTCTATATTTTTGTTTTAGGGTTTATTGCTGTTATTGTTTTTATTTTTCTATTTACGGCTATTTACGGACGGGTGTTTTGCGGCTGGGCCTGCCCCCAAACCGTGTTTATGGAAATGGTTTTCAGAAAAATTGAATACCTGATAGAAGGCGACGCCAAACAACAGAGGGCATTAAATGAGCAGCAATGGGATTCAGAAAAAATTATGAAGAAAGGTGCCAAGTATGTAATATTCTACGCGCTTTCCTTTATCGTTGCAAACCTGCTGTTGGCATTCATTATTGGCTCGGATGCCTTAATTAAAATTATAACAGAACCTGTTTCCATGCATGTTACCGGATTCGTAGCAATCAATGTATTTTCCGGTATTTTTTATTTTATTTTTGCGTTCTTCCGCGAACAGGCATGCGTTATTGTTTGCCCGTATGGCAGGTTGCAGGGCGTACTACTGGATCAAAATTCACTTGTCGTGGCTTACGATTATGTCCGTGGCGAGCCTCGCGGTAAAATGAAGCGCACCGAAAACCGCTCCGCGGGTGATTGTATCGATTGCAATTTATGCGTTGACGTTTGCCCCACAGGCATTGATATTCGCAACGGCATCCAACTCGAATGTGTAAATTGCACCGCCTGTATCGACGCCTGCGACAATGTTATGGATAAAATTTCCAAACCGCGCGGGCTCATTCGCTACGATTCGCTAAACGGCATTGCGGAACAAAAACGTTTTCGATTAACTCCCCGTATCATTAGTTACTCGGTTGTTCTGGCTGCCATTTTGAGCATTTTTACTTATCTGTTGGTTACCCGTTCAGATTTCAACTTAACCATTTTGCGAACCCCCGGTATGCTATATCAGGATCAACCTAATGATAAAATCAGTAATATCTATAATCTGAATGTTGTAAATAAAACGTTTAATACCGCGGCTATAGATTTCCGCGTGAAAAACTTACCGGCAGAAATTAAGATTCTTGGCGACAGTGTAAAACTGCAGCCACAGGGAGTTTACGAGGGCAGGTTCATGATTGTTCTCGATCGTAAAAAACTCACCAGTCTTAATACGCCGCTTTATATTTCCGCTCTGCAGAACGGCAAAGAAATAGCGGTATTTAAAACTTCATTTCTTACTCACTTAAATAATCAGTAAACGGAGTTCTCTATGAAATGGAACTGGGGTAAAAGTATTGCTTTAATGATAGCACTGTTCATGGTTATCTGGGGCGGGTTACTCATCTTCGCTTTCAATCAGAAAGTTGAATTGGTAACTCCCAATTATTATGAACAGGAATTAAAATACCAACAGGAAATTGACAGACAAAAGAACACAATGCACTTGCAAACCGAACCGTCTTTTTCCTATGAAAACAAGGCTTTACATATCAGCTTTCCAATAAAAGAAGTTGGCAACTCAATTAGCGGGTCAGTCATATTTTACCGTCCTTCCGATTCAGGCAAAGACCGTACTTATAAAATAGCAATCGACACTTCCGGTTTACAACATATACCAACTACGGGCTTACTGCCCGGCCTCTGGAAGGTAAAAGTAAACTGGCAGGATGGCAAACAACAATTTTCCAGTTTATATTCTATGCAGGTGGAATAATGATTATATTAAGCGGATTTCTTCTCGGCTTCCTTGGTTCACTGCACTGTGTTGGCATGTGCGGACCAATCGTTTTAGCCATGCCACGCGGCAATAATGGCTTCTTCGGCTCACTGCTTCAACGAATCGTTTATCATATCGGCAGAATTTTTACTTATATGATACTTGGCGCTATCTTCGGTGTTATTGGCGATAAAATTAAAATGATGACATATCAGCAGGAAATTTCAGTGATACTTGGCGCGTTCATTTTAATTTTTGCCCTTGCATCGCTTTTTAATGTTCAATTAGTTAAGCGCTTTACATTTCTTGAAAAAGTATATTCATCCCTTCGGGTTGCGCTTGGTTCCTTTATAACGCGCAAAGGATTTTTTGCTCAGTTTATACTTGGTTTCTTAAATGGCTTGTTACCCTGTGGATTTGTGTACGTTGGCATTGCAGGCGCTACAGCCATTGGCAACCCGGTGCAATCAACTCTTTTCATGGTCCTTTTTGGCCTGGGAACTGCTCCGGCATTAATTATAGTTGCCTTAATTCCAGGTGCTTTAAAGCTGAATAAACTTCCGGTACGAAAGCTCATCCCTATATTCTCTATTCTATTCGCGGTATTGATTATTGCCAGGGGACTTAATCTGGGCATACCCTATATATCACCAAAAGTTCATAAGACTGAAGCCAAACAAATTCCGGTACAGACTCAACCGGCTCAGGTAGATACTACTCAGGCTACTGAAAAAGAAAGTGGTTCCTGTTGTGGTGAATAATTCAATCGAAAACAGCAATTGAGTCTGGATCAACTGCCAATTTATACATAAGCTGTAATTGTTCCCGGGTAGTTCTGCCAACCGAAAGTACCGGCAGGCTATCCGGGGAGAAAAAACCCGCTGCCAAAGTCTCAGTGCCGGCCGATAAAGTTTCTTCAATTATTTCACAAAGCATAAACACTTTATACACATAAAAAATATCCGGCGGATGATTTTGCTTTGCCTTATCCTGCAGTGCGAGTAATCTGGTTACTTTTACCCTCATACCTGCTTCTTCCCAAACTTCCTTTTCCACGTTCTGTGCAGCCGAATAGCCCCAATCGGCCCAACCGCCAGGCAGGCACCATTTTCCATCACTTTTTTCCTGCACAAGCAGTATTTTACCATCCTTAACAACCACTCCGCGCACATCCACCTTGGGAGTAAGGTAACCATGCTCATCTGAAAAAGAAGTAATTAGTTTTTCGATCGGCAAATTAACAGCCATCTCTAACAATTGAAACGAGATTTTCTCCAAATCCTGATACCTCTCAAGATCATACTCATTTTGCGAATATGTTAAGCCGGCCCGGGCAATCGTTAGTATTTTATTAGCAATAGTTTGTAATTCCGTCATCATCGTATCTTTAAAATAAAAAAAGAGTCCTACGCAATATAGGACTCTTTGATAAATACCCGGTTATTTTACCAGGCACATCTTTTTTGTAATACGGGCACCGTCACTTTGTAATGAATAATAATATACACCACTGCTAAGTCCGGCTGCATTAACCTGTACATAATGCATGCCGCCCTGCTGGTATTCATTCACCAGGGTTTGAATTTCATTCCCGAGTATATCATATAATTTCAGAACCACTTTACCAGCTTTCGGCAACGAGTAATTAATAACTGTTACCGGGTTAAACGGGTTAGGATAATTCTGCGCCAACTCAATTTGAGTCGGCAGTATCGGCGATGTTTTAACTATGGCGGAGGATGTATAATCGTACTTATAAAATTCAGTACTTTCAATATCGCCATTGCTATTACCTGCCGGAATCTGCACTTGTAGGGCGCCGCCATCCTGCGTTCCATATTGCCCAACCGCAACGTATAAGTTCGCGGGTATATACCCGAATTCATTTTTAATATTTACGCTGCCTTCCAGAACAGAACCGACGGCCTTACCCGGTGTGCTGCTATTATCGAACCACGAGATATAATTATTCGTGCTTTCGTTTGCAAGATATGTTTTCCATTTCATCACTTTTCCGGCCTTGGCCCAGGGAGCTGCTACAAGTCCACGTGCAGAGTCACTCAGGAAAATGAATACATCCTTACCGGCGCTGCTTGCTGATTCAGTTGCGAGATATAAATCCGTACCATTCCAACCGATGTACAAATGTTGTGAACTACTAGTTGCTACTGCTTTCACACCGGCATCGAGCTGCCCGTCCATTACAAACGTAGTTGGTGTTGTACCTGAAGAATCGCCAAAATCAATATGGTAATCGCTGTTATTATTATTATTCCAGGTGTTGTCGTCAAAATGAATAACAAATGCAATTTTATTAACCGTTTTACCGGCCTTATTGAATGGCCCGATTTTTATCTTAATAGTCTTTCCGGTATCCGGAGTTGAGAAAGGACTCTGTACAGCAGGGCCTGTTCCGTTAAATAGCGAAGAACCCGCGGGCCAATATGCTGAATCCGGCTGCAGCCAGGTAGAGCCATTATAATTAACACCCCAGTGCAATTTAGCACTTTGGGTAGTATTTGTAACTGTAACAGTAATAGTATCATTTTTCGTTGGTTTTACCGGTGCCCAGTTTACGCTCAGATTACCGGTGTTACCACCTGATGAATTATTACCAACCCAACAGTGCCGGATTGGGGAACGCCCAACATTACCCTTTGTATCGATGGATTCCACATAATAATCAACCAATTTACCCTTCAAGCCGGTAATCATAGCAGTATATTCCTTTGCCTTGAATAACGGCTGAGGATTTGTTGAAGAAGGTTTATCGGTACCGGTCATAGCTACATCAATCCAGGGACCAACGTCCGGGCCGCCGGCATAAGTTTCATTATCAATTGTCTGGGTTGAATTTATACCGTCATTATCAATCCGGTATTTGAGAGTAACACTTTGTACCCCGCTCTTATCAAATACATACGTCCAAACATTAAAATCAGAAGGTTTGGCAACGTTGTATTCTTTTTCTCCCGGGTTATACGGGTCACGCTGCGGTAAGAATATTGTAGGAGGGGTAAGGTCTGTGCCCGTTACCTGATTGGCATATTGAATAGCCTGATTAGCGGCACGGGTCGGGTGCGAATCCCATATACCACCCTGCGAACCATCCCAATACCAATAGTCACTTGCCTCACCACAGAGCAAATATTTCCAACCCTGGAGTGTATTCGGATCTGAGGGGTTAATCTGTTCGGCAGTGAATACAATATTTTTCGCCGCGGTAATAACACCCCAGCTATTCCGATCGGGGCTGTAACCTGTGCCATCGGGTTTTCCCAGCCATTTCAAGAATTCCGGGTCGCCATTGTCGGCGCCGCTCCAGGAGCCATCTTCAACATGGATGACATCATTTTGGGCTGGCGGGAACTGCTGCAAATAATCCTGAACCGTTGTACAAACAAAGCGGCTCGGGTTAGCGGTAAGCCAATTAACAAAATTCTGGAAGTTACTGCCATAATAGCTGTCTGTTCCACCACCGTAGTTATCACCATCATGGTGTAATACAACCAGTATAGGATGTGAAGGATCGGTATTGTAGCTTTCCAACTGACTGATTACATTTTCATAGTTCAAAGCGCCAAAACCACCACGGCCATCTTCATTACCTAAATATCGATCAGCCGGAACAACCACCATACGCGTTTTCGTCCCGGTCTTTGGATCCACATACTCGGCCCAATGAGGTTGGCGGCCCCATTTCGCGCTGTTTTTTGTTGGTGCCCAAACACCGTTTAACTGTACCCAGTCATTCGGGTCGGGATTTGTAACATCTGCATTATTAACTTCGTACAGGTTACATCCGGTATTATAGGGGTAGTTTTTGCATGTACGATCGAAGTGAATATTATCAACAAAAATCCATTCGATACCTTCAGCCGCAAGCGCTGGTATCATTCTTTCCGAGAATGCATTTTCCGGCGGAAACATTCCCTTGGAATACGAGCCCGGGAAATTTGTATTAAATGTTGCCTTATGCATTTGAACCTGCTTGCGGATATCGAGTGAATCAATCAGGCCCATCAGAGGATGAAAATATCCGAACCCGACCATATCCAAACGGGGATTGTTCAAAGCAGTTTTTTTTGTTCGAATTGAATTCCAACTTGATTTCCAGTTGCTAAAATTCCCATTCCCATTAGCTTCCAGAGCATTCAAATTTTCAATCAGCGAGCCGGTAAAACTAACCTGAGCACCAAGATTGGGCAAGTTAGCGGCAATACCTTTTTCAACGGCATTTTTCGGCCACGATGTGTACGGGCCAATTCTTTGATTATGAATATCGGTAACAGAATATCCATATCGTCCATTTGCATCTGTCTGTACAACAGATTCGTAAGGCCAATATATCGGTTGATGCATATGCCACAAAAACGCTATATAAATAGGCGGATTTGATTTTTGTTGCGCGGGCACCTGCCAACTACAGGCTAAAAGAAATAGAACCAATAAAAGAGCGAGAGATCGTTTGTTCATTACTATGTGCCTCCAGTAATTTACGTAACGTGAAACGAGTACCTTTATTTATTAGATATTTTTAGAAAATTGATTTAAATATACAGGTTTTCCCAATATTACCGTGTGACCAACCAAACGAACCCGCATTTGCCGCAATTCTGGCGGCGTGTGATGCCCTGGCATTAAATATCTCGTGTGCTTTTTCAAACATATTATTTTACCGTAAGTACGTATATTATAGATTGAGACTTTTTTCACACTGGGATGTCTCGCTTTTTTTCTGTAGCAAAGAAAGTATCCATGAGAAGGTTGAGTTATTTACCAAAATATCTTGTGCATTTACCCGTTAGCAGAAAGATTTCACTATCTTTTTCACTGCTTATCGTTGCTATTGCCGTAGCAATTTATCTCTATTTCCCTAATCGACGGGTTGAAACAGCTATTTCAGGCGCGATTGACAGGGCTAAATCCACTGCGGAGATCTTCTCCTATGTTGTTGCACCAACTTTGCAATTTAACGATATCAAAACTCTCGAAGAGGATATTACCCGCTTTAACCAGTTAAAAGAATTACGATATCTCGTTATCTTTGACAAAAATGACTCGCTGCGTGCCGCCTTAAATTTCTCTACAGCTCTCCACTCGGATTTTATTAACACAAAAAAAACTGCCGATTTCTCCATCCTGACGGTAAAATACGCATATCCTATTACTTTAAAAGGAGAACGGTTAGGCACTTTATACCTGGGTTTATCACTTGCAGAAGTAAAAAGTGAAATCGATAATATAAAGGCCAGTATTGCTGCCTTTAGTATTATAATCCTGGTTATGGGTATGGGACTTATCTGGGGAATTTCCAGAACTATTTTGCGCCCCATTTCTGAAATTGCCCATACAGCAAAGATCATAGCTCAGGGCGACCTCTCTCATAGAGCCCCGCTATATTATGATGATGAAGTAGGCGACCTTGCAAAAACTTTTAACAGCATGGTTTCCAACTTGCAGGATGCGTACCACGACCTTGAGGAACTAAATGTTTCACTCGAACACAGGGTTTCGGAACGGACAAAAGTTTTACAGGCCGAAGTTATTGAGCATAAACGCACTACCGACGCTCTGCGCAAAAGCCAACAGGAACTGTTGCAACAGCAAAAAATATTCATGGGCGGCCCAACTGTAGTTTACCGACTGAAAGCCGATCTGGAAAGATCCTTCGAATATGTTTCTTCCAGTATCAATCAATTCGGATTTAGCCGGCAGGAGTTAACGACCAATCAAACATCATTTTTTAACATTGTTCACCCCGATGACGTTTTTCGCCTCAGCCAGGAATTGAACATTATCAGCATGAGCGATGCATCGCATTTTGAAATGTCTTTCAGGCTGCAACGCAAGGATGGCGATATTCGCTATGTTTACAGCTTTATTACTTTGGCCCGCACCCCGCAGGGAGCCCTCACTCATTTCGATGGATATCTGCTCGATATTACTTCCAGCAGAAAAGTTGAGCGAGCCCTGCTTGAAAGCGAGCTGCGCTTTAAAACCATTTTCAGTAAGGCGGGCATCGGTATTGTCATCACCGATCTAACCGGAAAAATCATCGAAGCTAATCCGGCGTTCCTCAATATGCTGGGTTATTCACTTGGCGAACTCGAACAGCAGTCCCTGCAGGATATTACCTATCAGGAAGATAAGCTCTCTGATGTTTTCCCCGAGCAATTAACCTCGGGAGATGACCCCGGTACTCCTGTTCAACATGAGCAACGCTACGTACACAAAGCAGGCTGGTTGATTTGGACCCGCATTACTACTTCGATTATTCAAAATGAAGCTAACGTACCGGTATTCGGCCTTGGACTCGTGGAAGATATAACCGAAACAAAACACACCCAACAAATTGTATATCAGCAAAACCGCACCCTGAACAGCGTTGCTGAAACTTTGCGTATGCTGCTTACAACACCCGAATTCAATGCAGCCTTAAAACATACTATGTCAACTTTAGGCACTGGCATAGATGTAGACAGAATCTATATCCTTGAAAAGGATAATTATCTGCCCGACTCCCTCTCGTACTCATTAAAATTTGAATGGTTGAAAACTCCCGATCTGACCACCGCCCGAGGTGTTCCGAAAGGCAGTATCGATTTGTTTGAGAAATTCCCTGATTGGCAGCATCAACTCTTAAGCGGCCACCCTGTGGTTATTTTTGGCAAAGCCATCCCCGAAGAGGAAAGAGATATCCTGAATATGGAAATTTATTCTTCCCTCTTTCTCGTACCTATTTTCGTGTACGACAGCCTTTGGGGCGTACTCGGTTTTGAGGACCACCAAAGCATGCGTGAGTGGACAGACAGCGAAATTTCAATCCTTAGCATGACTGCTGCCAGTATAGGCGGATATATCGAACGGCAGAGAGAAGAACTTGAATTATTTATTGCCAAAGAAAAAGCACAGGAATCAGATAAGTTAAAAACAACTCTTCTTTCGAACATGAGTCACGAATTCAGAACACCGCTTAATGGAATTTTGGGTTACGCTGAATTATTAACCGATAATCTTACCAACCTTATCGACCGGAATATGGCCAGAAGCATTACACGCTCCGGGCAGCGGCTTATGCAAACCCTTGACTCTATTCTCGATCTGTCTCAACTCGAATCAAATAAACTCATTCCCATAATTAAAAAAGTACACCTCGCTTCGTTTATCGAGACGCAACTCCCACGATACATATCAACTGCCGAAGAAAAAGGCTTAAGTTTAACTTGGCGCATTAATAATGATAAGCTATGGGCCGAGACGGACGAAAATATGCTCGGACGGGTATTTAATCACCTGATAAACAACGCCATAAAATTTACTCAGCAGGGTGGTGTTACAATCGAATTGTCATATGACACAAATAACCCGGCTTCACTTGCCTGCATCTCCGTAAAAGATACGGGTATTGGTTTAAGCCCGGAACATCAACAGGTAATCTTCGATGATTTCCGCCAGGTAAGCGAAGGTATTAACAGAAGCTATGAAGGAAACGGTTTAGGTTTAGCTGTATCGCGAAGAATGATTGACCTTCTGCAGGGAGAAATTACACTTACCAGCGTGTTGCATCAAGGCTCAATTTTCACTATTAGCTTTCCTGCCTACATCTCTGATGAAATAGCTGCAACATACTCAGGCCAGAAATCAATTTACGTTAATCAGTCACCTGCCGGCGGCCAAAAGCTTCACGTGCTAATTGTTGAGGATAACGATATTAACAGTCAGGTAACAGCGCTGTTTTTGGAAAATCTATACTTCACCGATATTGCATATACCGGACTGGAAGCATATGAAAAAGCGCAGGTTAGTCAATATGATATCATTTTAATGGATATCAATCTTGGCGTTGGTATCGATGGAATTGAGGCAACGAAACTAATACGTTCACTGGAGAACTATCATTCAACACCAATTGTAGCCTTAACCGGATATTCGATGTCTGGCGACAGGGAAAAATTTCTTGAAAATGGCATGACTCATTACCTGAGCAAACCATTTGAAAGACAGACTCTTTTAAATTTATTGCAGCAAATTAAAACAGAATATAATTACATTAGTAGTGTACTATAGATTTTTTTTGTACAAGTGAATTGATTGTATTCTATGCAAATTACTGCACTATATCCGGGAACCTTTGACCCTATAACCAATGGGCATTTGGATATTATTCAGCGTGCCAGTGAAATGTTTCACCGCATCATTGTCACCGTGGCACTTAATCCATCGAAATCCCCCTTATTTTCAGTTGAAGAACGCATTGCTTTAATAAGCGAAAGCGTTAAACATCTGCCAAACGTAACCGTTACCTCATTTAGCGGATTGATAGTTGACTATGCCCGTCAAACCGGGGCAAAGGCAATTATCCGGGGGCTGCGAGCTGTAAGCGATTTCGAGTACGAGTTTCAAATGGCGCTGATGAACTATAAACTTAATAATGAAGTCAATACTGTCTTCCTTATGCCAAATGAAAAATACACCTATTTAAACTCATCAATCATACGGCAGTTGAATCAATTCGAAGCCGATGTTTCTGAATTTGTTCCCCCATGCGTTGTTTCTGCCCTTGAATTAAAACTTCCACGCGCATGATATATCGTGATTTTGGAAAAACCGGTTTACGGGTTTCGGCATTGGGATTTGGGGCCGGCCAAATTGGCAGTTCTGATCTTTCCGAGCAATCGGTTGAAACCCTCCTAGGCAATATCCTTGACGAAGGAATCAATTTTATCGATACCGCCCGTGGATATGGCCTTTCCGAGCATAGAATAGGTAAATACCTCCATAATCGTAGAAAATCATTTATACTTTCTACAAAAGTCGGCTATAGCATTCCCGGATATCAGGATTGGAGTGCCGAAATAATTCCCGCGGGTATAGAGCAGGCGCTGAAATTATTGCAGACCGATTATATCGATATTGTATTCCTTCACTCTTGTAATACGGCAATATTAAAAAATTCCGGAGTAGCCGAAGCGCTGACAATTGCCAAAGAAAAAGGCAAAGTACGGTTCATAGGGTATTCAGGCGAAAACGAAGATTTAGACTACGCGCTCTCTATGCGGTGTTTCGATGTAATTCAATGCTCAATTAACATCTTTGATCAGAAAAACATAGTATATGCCGCCGCAAGGGCCCGCCAAACAGGATTAGGAATAATTGCAAAGCGCCCGCTTGGCAACTGCCCATGGCAATTTACCACCCAGCCTTACGGCCAGTATGCCGAAGAGTATTGGAAACGAATGAAAGCAATGAATCTGGATCTGGGAACTTCCTGGCCCTCAATTGCCTTGCGATTTTCCGCATTCCATGGTAATGCCGATACTATTATAACCGGGTCTTCGAAAATCGAGCATATACGGCAGAATATTTCCTTATTGCAGCAAGGTCCTTTGGATGCACACTCGGCAGAAAAACTGATTAATCTGTTTCAGATAAAACAGAATAATTGGAATTCGCAAATATAAATACGTAAATAAAACTTAAAACCCGTGCACTTAACAGATATGCACGAAATTTTGTAATTTTGATTGTAATAAAACGGAATTTTTATGGATACAAAAATTATTAAGCCCGCTATTCGAACAAATAACATAACTTACGCTGTTCGGGATATCGTTGTTCTCGCTCAGGAAGTTGCCAAAACAGGCAAGCAGATGCTATATCTGAATATTGGCGACCCTAACTTGTATGATTTTGAACCACCTACACACCTGCTTGAAAACACTTATCAGGCAATGTTAAAAAATAAAAATGGCTATGCTCCCTCTTCAGGAATTCCTGAAGCTGTTAAAGCAATAGAGGCAGAAGCTAATCGCAAAGGCATATCAAATATTCAGGATATATTCATTACTACCGGCGCGAGTGAAGCAATAGAGATTTGTTTAACCGCCTTAGTTAATGAGGATGAAAATGTTTTAACCCCAACCCCGGGTTACCCTCTCTACACTGCTGTTTCCAGTAAACTTCGCGCTATCGAAAATCCTTACTACCTCGATGAATCAAATGGCTGGAAACCCGATATTGAGGATATTAAGAAAAAAATTAACAGCAAAACCCGCGCAATTATTCTCATTAATCCGAATAACCCGACCGGCTCGCTATATTCAAAAGAGGTATTACTCCAGATAATCGATCTGGCGCTCGAACACAATCTGGTAATTTTTGCCGATGAGATTTACGATAAGTTACTGTTCGATGGTAAGGAACATATCTCCATTGCTTCATTAAACCCGAATGTTCCTTGCATTACTTTCGGCGGACTGTCAAAGAACTACTTCGTACCCGGTTTCCGTATTGGATGGGGTATCATCAGTGGTCAGGCATCAGCCCTGAAAGAATATATTGAAGCCATTAATAAAATTCTCCGCGCGCGGCTTTCGGCTAATCACCCGGAACAATACGGTATAAAACCGGCATTGGAAAGCAACCATGAACACCTTACCATTGGCATGCAAAAGCTTACCCGTCGCCGTGATATGACGGTGGAAATGCTCAATGCAGTTCCCGGTATTACCTGTGTTAAACCTGAAGGCGCGTTCTACGCGTTTCCTGGAATCGATATGCAATATCCCGATAGTGAATTTACCTCGGGGCTCATTCGTGAGACAGGCGTTGTTGTAGTTCCCGGCAGCGGCTTTGGCCAGGTTCCCGGCACACAGCATTTTAGGGTTGTTTTCCTGCCTAATGAGCAGATACTCGAACAAGCCTATAAAAATATCGCGGTGTATCTCGATAAATTTTTGAACTCCAAAAAAAACCAATAGAGTTCAATTGAATTTCATGGGGAGTGATTCAATATCACTCCCTTATTTATTTTTCCACTTTTGATTTTTTGCCATGAATATTGTTCTACCCCACAATGTATTTACCAGCCTGTTTTTACAAGCTGCGCCCGAACACCTGAAAAAATTGATTACATTCAAACCTTCATCTATGCTCGGCACATTACTTCAGGAAAATAAAGCTGATATCGTGTTATTACCTTCCACCGATTTGATTAAACATACTGATTTTTTTGTTTCTTCACGCAGGGGTATATCATTCGATGGCCCGCTTTCCAACAGTTACCTATACTTTCAGCCCAATCAGTTGGAACTAACCGATTTCGCGCTCGCGGGCGATATTTCGGGCACAGATGTCATTTGCCTTAAAATTCTTATGCAGGAGCTTTATGACCGTGCCATTAGTATAAAACTGCTCAGCAGCCTGCCGCACAAGCTCGAAGGCAACACGTTAATTGCCGGCGACCATAATTATACTTCCGGTCTTTTCGCCCAGGGCATGAATCTTACCGAAGAAATGGTAGAACTGCTTGACCTCCCATTCGTGAATTATGTGTTTTGTGCCAACTCGCAGGAAAAGCTTGAATGGCTGCATACCGAAACCGCCGGCATAGAGCAGCAAATTTATGCCGAAGTTGAGAACCCGGAGTGGGATTACCGACTTACACCCGAGGCAAAAACACTTTTTTCAGATGAAATAGCCCATGTACTTTATGAATTCGAAGATCAGGATAAAGAGGCCCTTATCCAGGTACTCCGATTACCATATTTCCATGGGATGATAGATGATATATTTAACATTCACTTCGTTTAACGGATAACATTCTCATGAATAAACTAACGCTCAATTCCCGGCAGCGTAATTCTATTGTACATATACTTATCTTCGCTATACTGATACTATTACCATCCTCCCTGCATTCGCAAAGTATTCAACCGAAACGTGAAATGCGGGGAGCGTGGATCGCTACAGTTAACAATATCGACTACCCATCCGCAAAAAATAACGGGGCATGGCAAAATACAGTTGAATTACGAAATATGCTTACCACCCTGCATAACGCGGGTATTAATACAATTTTTTTTCAGGTTCGTACCGAGTGCGATGCCCTGTATAAATCTTCTCTGGAACCTTGGTCTTACTGGCTAACCGGTAAACAGGGGCAAGCCCCCGATTCCGCCTTTGACCCATTACAGGCAGTAATTGAAGAGTCGCATAAACTCGGTATGGAATTACACGCCTGGTTTAATCCCTATCGGGCTGAAAAAGCTATCGGTAACTACCCCCTGTCACCAAATCATGTTGTAAAACGCCACCCGGAATGGTTGCTGAATTTTAAAGATTCCCGTATCCTTGACCCCGGTTTACCGGCAGTACAGGACTTTATTATAGACGTTCTGTCTGATGTAATCAATCATTACGATATTGACGGGGTTCATTTTGATGATTACTTCTATCCCTATGGACCTAAAGTATCAACAGAAGATTCGGCTACCTACGCGAAATACCCTCGCGGAATTAGAAATATTGACGATTGGAGGCGTGATAACATAAACTCCCTCATGGCACGTATCTATTCCACCATAAACAATACGAAACCATGGGTTAAATTCGGTATCAGTCCCTTTGGTATTGTCGAAAATAAATACGCGAATACCGGCGGATTTGAATCATACCACATCCTCTACTGCGACCCGCTTAACTGGATAAATAACCGGATTGTCGATTATGTGCTGCCACAGTTATATTGGGAAATGGAACACCCCAAAGCGCCTTTTGCCAAGCTCCTTCCCTGGTGGGCTTTGGTAACTAAACCCTCGCTCTTATTCGTCGGGCATTATTCAAGCAGCTTTTTAACAACCAAAAGTAAACCGAACATGGAGGACCTTCTCGCGCAGTTAACCATGGTGCGCACAACTGCAAATGTGAGTGGTTCTGTTTTTTTTAGTGCCAAAAGCCTGTTGAATAACTTCCGGGGATTTAATGACTCATTGTTTAACAAATACTATTCGTCAATCGCTCTTCCCCCGCTCTACCCGACAAAGGCGCAAAGGATTCCCGTAATACCGCGTGAGGTCTTTTTATACGAAAGAAATGATTCACTGCATTTCCGCTGGAGCAACTCAGAAGTACGCGCGCCATTTGAACAGGTTGGTTGGTACGTAATTTATCGATTCAAAAAAAATACTGCCGCCGATTTTAGTGACCCGGCAAATATATTGGGCGTGGCACATTGTTCAGCTACAGAAATGGTTATAAAATCATGCCCGGGTACAGGTAATTACACCTACGTAGTAACTACGCTAAGTAAGTATGGCGATGAAAGTACTCAATACCGTAAAGTTATAACTACTCCACTGGCTGTTGAATAATTCTACTACTGTAAAGTTTTTCTTCGGGGCTCGGCGACATACAAATAGGTAAACGCGGCCCCGAGGAATGCTACAATGATATTTGTCCACAATACCGGAATAAACCCAATCTTTGTAAGAAGATATCCCTGCAAAACACCTGAGAGCAGGAACGGCGAACTTAAAGTTCCTAAAGCAGAAACATAAAGACGTTGTTTATTTTCGGGTACCATTTCAAGCAAAATTGCTATTCGCGACATTCCTAATACAGTTTGGCTAAAGCCCATAAAAATAAAAACCAGATTAAAATACAATACATTACGCGCGAATATGGCAATTGAACAGGAGATTGCAACAGATATAAAGAAAATAACAATATTCACTTTATGCCCGTATTTATCTCCCAAATAGCCAAGTATAAAGTTGGCAAGCATCATACCGGCCATGTAAACCGAAGTAAAACTTCCCAGGTGGTATTCTGCAAGCGCGAATTTTTGCAATCCATAAATAGCAAAAAATGAAAGTATTGTTGAAAGCCATTGCCCGATAAAATCGGCGGCAAGATACCGAACAAATATTTTATCGCGCAGTAAACCTCCCAATGCCCTTCGCATACCATCGTGCACCGTAGCTTCAATATGGGCAGAGTCCGGTTCGATTACCCGATTGAGAAAAAAAAGAGAAATCATCATGATAAAGAAAGTCAGCAGAAATAATATGCCGTAATTAACCGGAAAAATGAATACTGCAAGGCAATAGGCAATTATAAATCCCGCGCTGATACCGAGCAAAGATCCGGTAAACTGCCTAAGGGCAATTAACCTGCCCCTAAAGCGCACCGGCACTGTTTTTGAAAAAAAATGATACCAGGCAGGTATGGCAAAGCTGCCGCTAATTGCGGCGCCGGCAAGTAGAAACAGTACTACCCCGGCTGAAACTGCCGGTGAAGTGTACGGGAGAAAGGCAATTGCTGCTACGCCCAGGCCCAGAAAAAATAACCGGGTAATCAGGGCCAGGCGAATTAGTGTGTGTTTAATATTACGCAAATGGCTGCCAGGCTGAAAGAACAGTTGTGGCAGGTTACACCCTATTCCCCATAGCACCGGTACCAAACCGACCACGGTTTCACTGCCACCCATCTGGTGAATGAACGCCGGGATAACCGTTAGCAGGGGAGTTATGCTCATTGAAAAATTATAGAATACCCCGTCCAACAGATGGTTAACCAGGTTTTTTCCTTGAATTTCGCCTGTTTTCGCGCTTTTTAAATAATTTGTAAAACTCATTGCCTAATATAGCGCCAGGTAATACTTGCCACAAGCAAGTATTATTACAAGAAAGAAAAACTTTCTAAAAGGTGATAATATTTTCAACACCTGCCGTTTAAAATTTCATCAAAAACGCTTAAAATGAATCAAATTTTGACAATTGTTAATTAATGTGCGCATGGAATGATTTTTGTAATTTTTTACCCGAATTCACTTATTCATCAATAAATATTGTATTGATACAGTATGCATAAACTGGTACTCACCCTTTTCACCATCATCTTGGGGGCATCTCTTATGCACGCCCAAGCTCCAAGGGCCCACATCGCTATTCAGCATGTGACCCCGCACCAGTTAACAACTGCCGGTTTCCCCACTAATTCTACGGCTACCGGATTACGGGTTGTTCCGAAAGGTACTTACGCCTATTTCTTACCTATGAATATCGCGAACGATACGAAACCAGATTCTGCTGCAGTACAAACTGCAACATGGTCTCTTTCATCGAAACCTTCCGGCTCAACTGCGACGTTAACTGCTTACGGCACTAAAGGAACTATGTTCCTTGCAGACCTAACCGGCGAATATCAATTAAAGTTAACAATTACTACTCTGCGTGGTACTGATGACACTACAATTAGTGTATTTTCATCTACCTGGGTTGGCGTTGGTAACTTCCAGGGCGTTGCTGCAACATACCCGAACTGTATGAGCTGCCACGCCAGCATGCCTGCTTTCGCTGCCATTTTCGATAAATGGAAAGTTTCCGGCCATGCTAACATTTTTAAATATGAAATTGACTCAGGCGCGGCATATTATAGTATTGCATGTATTAAATGCCATACCACGGGTTATGATCATAACATCGTTTCCAACAACGGCGGATTTGATGATATAGCCGCTCAATTGGGTTGGAAATGGTACGCTCCGCCAAAACCTGGCAAATGGGATTCAATTAAAACCCAGTACCCCGGACTCGTTAATTTAGCTACCATCGGCTGCGAAATGTGCCATGGACCGGGAAGCAACCATACAATGGGCGGTGACAAAACTAAAATCCAGATTACCGCGGCTGACGGTGCTTGTGCACAGTGCCACGATGAACCCTGGAGACACAATAAATATGCTCAGTATGAAAACTCTACGCACTCTGAAGCTCTGTATGAGTCAGGTTTCTCAACAAGAAACTTAGCTACTACAACACTGAGCGACTGTATGCGCTGCCATGATGGCCGCGGTTACATCCTTTTCACTAAGGGCTTAACTCAGTCAACTGCAATTGCGCCTACCATTGCAGATCACACAGTTATTTCATGTGCCACCTGCCACGATCCTCATGGTAACGATCGTCCGGCTTCTCTGCGCCCGACTCCTTCTACTTCAGATACATTGGGCAGCGGCTTAAAATATACAAATCTCTTCTCTGAAGAAGCGAAAACCTGCGTTAACTGCCACAAAGCTCGCCGTGATGGCAAGACTTATGGCATTACCAAACCTACCAGTTCTACCTGGGGACCGCATTATACATCGCAGGCAGATGTTTTCTTGGGTGAAAACTTTATTCCATACCAGACCGGCGTGGCTTTCGCTCAGAGTATGCATAAAACTTTAATCACCAAACAATGCGTTGGCTGTCACATGGTTGGAACAACCGATACCGGTACAGTTAACCGCGATAAAGTCGGTGGTCATACATTCCGCCTCCGCAATCCTGACAATAACTTCCAGCACGCTGATTCAGCCTGCGGTAAATGCCACGGATTCAAAGGCAGCTTCGATAATTTCATCGCCAGCCAGGATTATGATGGCAACGGCGTAAAAGAATCATTCCAGAAAGAAATCGATGGCTTGCTGAAACTCGTTCGCAAGAATCTGCCACCTAAGGGTCTCGATTCTATCAACGTAGCACAGTTCACCGGCGCGGATAGTATTCTCTATCGTAAAGCATTCTGGAATTATCAGATGGTTCTTAATGATGGCAGCCGTGGTATCCACAACCCGAAATTAGTTGTTGATGTATTAACCAAGACCGTCCTCGCTCTCGGTGGTACAATAGCGGTTAAAGATCCGGGTCAGACTACCATTAAGGATTTCGCTCTTAGCCAGAATTATCCTAACCCATTCAACCCTTCAACCAAGATTACGTTTAACGTAGCAGTTGCAGGTAACGTAAAACTAAAAGTTTACGATGCAATGGGCGCTTTGGTAAAAGAAGTGTATAATCATACCGCTCAGCCAGGCAGCTATACTGTTACCTGGAATGGTGATGATATGCATGGTAAGCGCGTTTCAAGCGGCGTTTATATTTATAAACTCGAAACCTCGCAGTTTACTGTATCAAAGAAAATGATTATGCTCAAGTAATTGATTGCATAACACAATATAAAAGAGGCTGTCTTTTCGGAGACAGCCTCTTTTTTTTTACGTAAATTTTGGAAATATCACTATAATTTTTCGAATACCTGTTTCAATACTTTTTCTTCAACCGGAACATCTATCAGTATCTCGCCTATTCCGCTTAGTAATATAAATAGCGGCTTCCCTGTTCTGCCTTTTTTATCGTGACTCATAGCAGCAATTAAATCATCGGTTTTATACTTACGCAAATTATACTTTACAGGAAGTGTATCGACCAATGCCAAATAAATCGCTGACTGCTCCTGCGTAAGCAGTCCAAGTATCTCCGATGTATGAACAGCGGCTTTAACACCAATTGTTACTGCCTGGCCGTGGGGAATTTTATAGCGCGACAGGGTTTCATAGGCATGCGCGAATGTATGCCCCAGATTTAAAATTTTTCTTATTCCCGTCTCGAATTCATCCTGCTCTATCACACCTGCTTTTAGCCGGGCACAGGTGTAAATAATCTCCTGAGGGAATTGCCCGCTGAAATCTCCCTTTTGCAAATACTTTGCTATTAATTTATAGTTCTTTTCATCGCCGAGAAATGCATATTTTAGCACTTCCCCTAAGCCTGAATACAACTCCGTTTGTGAAAGCGATGAAAGAAAATTCACATCAGCCAACACCATCGAAGGCTGGTGAAATGTTCCTATCATATTCTTGAAACCGTTAAAATTAATTCCAGTCTTCCCACCAACTGAGCTGTCAACCATGGAAAGCAGTGTGGTTGGAATATGCACTACCCTTATACCCCGTTTATAAATAGAAGAAGCGAACCCTGCCAAGTCCCCCGCCACTCCTCCGCCAATAGCTACAACTACCGAATGCCTGTCCAGTTTTTTATCAAGCATCGCAGCAAGTACTTTTTGCAAAAACGTGAAAGATTTTGCCTTTTCACCCGAGGGTATAACAAAGTAATGAAAAGGTATCTGCAACCCGGCAATTGACTGAAATATACTTGCCCGCCAGTGCAATAGCACATTTTCATCTATCAAAAAAAATAACGTGCCCGGTGTTCCGAGATGTGAGTTGATAAAAGGTAAAAACGATGATGTATCATCGCCAATAATATAGGGATATGAACAGCTGGCGGTTTTTACAACAAATTTCTTCATTTCTTCTCTAACCGTTTCGATAATTTTCTTACAAGGTTGTCTATCAATTGCCCCACGTTTGCCTGGTCACTTTCAATTATTACATCTGCACGCAGGTAGTATTTTTCCCGCTCATCCAACATAGATTGAATTTTTTTCATGGCTTCATCGCGCGCCATAGGTTTTTGCTCAACGGTCTGAAATAACGGGCGGTCTAATTTATATCGCAGCCGGTAAAAAATTTGTTCGGGCGTTGCACGAAGATAAACCAATACGCCGGTTTCCTTTGTAGTCGTATAGTTTTCATCTTTCAAAATTGCCCCGCCGCCTAATGCTATTACTGCAAAATCCTTTTCTGAATATATTTTTAATGTCTCTGTTTCAAGTTCCCTGAATGCAATTTCACCATGAAGTTTAAAGTATTCGGTAATCTTCATGCCTACACGTGCTTCTATTTCCCTGTCAAGGTCATAAAATGCCCAGCCCAGAGTATTTGCCAATATATAACCAATAGTGCTTTTCCCGGCGCCCATAAAGCCGGTAAGAAATATTCTTTTACTTTTTTTCATTACTATGCATTGTAATTCATTATATAACTTTTTTCCCCTCTGCTAAATGCTCAAACAATATACTTAATAAAAACTTTAGCCATAGTGACAGCGCACACCGGCATAAACAGAATTAATAAGGAATCGGTTACTGTTTTTTCCCCACCTAAAATAAGGGTTACCATGGAATTCCGGAAGTTTAAATAAAAAAAAACCTCCGCGAGGGAGGTTTTTTTTAGCAACTTTTATTGCTGATAAAACTGATAACGATGATCTTTGATCTTCGCTGTTTCTTTCAGCTTTGCAAGCCATTGACTGAAGAGCATCTGCTTCTTTTCAGCAATAATCTGATCACGAAGCGCGTTCCACTGTGTGTCGTAAGCTTTCTGATCAAAGCCATTCTTTTCTTTTACATTAATCAGGTAATACCCGCGTACACCTTTAACAGGACCGGTAACCTGATTCAACTGAGCTTTATAAGCTTCAGCAGCAAAATTATAATCTAAACCCACACCCGGTACGCTGCCATTCGGGCTAAACTGTGCAGCATTACCTACACGTGCCTGGCCGGATATCTGGCTGGCTTTCGCGAAATCAGTGCCGATTTGTTTCTTTAAGTTTTCAGCCATTTGTTTTGCTTTTTCCATCTTCTTTTCATGCAGCACCATGGCTTTAACTTCTTTTTCAACTTCTTCGTATTTCTTTACACCGGGTTTAATTACTTCGGAAACCCTGAATACAATGTAAGACTGTCCAACCCTGAAAGCCGGACTGATAGTATTAACGCTATTATCAAAAGCAAAATGAACAATCGCTTTGTTGTAGCCAACACCTGGTACAGCGAAAGCATCTTCGGTAAACGGAGCACTTTCCTGCTCAACAAGCTTATCTTCTGCTACTTGTTTCTCATAACCATTTTTATCTGCTGTGAACGCGAAATCTGCAGCTTTTTTATAAATCTGTTCTCTGGTAGTTGGAGACGGTTTTACACTTTGAACGATTTTTTCGACTGCATAACGCTTGGTTGATTTAGCAGTAACTTTAATAATATGGTAACCGAAATTTGTTTTAATCGGTTTCTGAACGGAACCGACTGTACCGCCGAAGCATGCATCTTCAAATTCTTTAATCATACGGCCTTTACCGAACCAGCCGAGATCGCCGCCTTTTGATACACTACCCGGATCAGCAGAATATTTGGCAGCAACTTCTGCGAAATTGCCTTTTACTGCTTCTTCATATACTTTATTTGCCTGTGCTAAATCGGCAGCATCATTACCGGTTGACTTTACAAGAATATGTGATGCACGAACAATCGGGTCTTTGCTGTCTGAAGAACCTAAATATTTGTAAACGCCATATCCAGCAGGCGATGCCAACGGACCGACTACCGTACCGCTCTGAACACCGCTGAACACAGAAACGATATTTTCCGGAAGTTGTGATAAATCAAGAGTGTCTTTTGAATACGGAGCTTCTGAATACATGCCTACATATTCTTTAAATGAAATTGTATCGCTCTTAATCTTTTCAACCAGGTTCTCCAATTGTGTACGAACCAAATTCGTATCATTTTTGGTTGCCGCAATAGGGAAATGTACAAATTTAATTTTACGCTGGTCTTCTACTTTGAATTTTTCCGGATGAGCTTTATAATAATCCTTCATCTCATCGGCAGAAACCTGAACATCTTTATCGGCGAATGCATTTGCATCTACCAGCACGTAATCGGCGGTCATGCGTACATTCTGATCGATAAAACGGCGCTTTATTTCTGCATCAGATACATTAACTGCAGTGTTAACGAACTGCATTAATTTATCGCTGGCCATTTGTTCACGCATAAAAGTTTCAACTTTAAGCAACTGCGGTTTATTGCGGGGGTCACGCAATGCAGTTAAATAAGCATCACGCAGAAAACGACCGGTACTGTCAATAAATCCTCTTTTCAGGAAATCGGGCGGGTTCGGACCAATAATTGCTTCCTGTAATTCCTTGTCAGATACCTTTATGCCAAATTTTTCCATCTGACGATCGGTCAATTCTTTGCTAACTACGGCATCCCATACCTGATCTCTGAACTGATCAATATTCTCCTCATCGATATCTTTACCGGTGGATTCTTTTTGATTTTGCCGTGCCTGGTCAACAAATTTATTAAATTCCTGATATGATATATCTTTACTGTTTATGGATCCCACATTGGTTTTATGTGCTCCAAGGATCTCAGCTATCCTCGAATCGGAAAAAACCATAAACAGAATAAATAGAACTCCTATAGTCGTTATAAACGCAGGAGCTATTTCTCTCAATCGCGTCATCATTGGCATATTAAAAAAGTCTCCAATTTTTTAGTATTTTTGAAATAACCACATAAAATAGATAGATATAGGCAAATAATCAATTAATTTTTACAGATTAGAGGTCTGCTAATGTCAGAGAAATTCGAAAAACGTAAGTCCGAAATCCTAAAAGCCGCTCAAAAGCGCTTTATTAAGCATGGACTCTATAAAACCAGCATTGAAGAGATTGCCCGCGACCTCCGAATTGCCAAATCTACTTTGTACCATTACTTTGCAACAAAGGAAGATATCTATTATAGTTGTATTAATTCTGAAATTGAGAATTACCTCAGTTCTATTACTTCTATGTTCAATGACGAACAACTTGACCCGGAAACAAAGGTAAGGCAATACCTTAATCTAAAGTCCTCCATGCCTCAGTCGTATAAATTACTTTTCCGAATGATTATGAATATTCTCAACGACTCATCGCTGCCGGTAGAAGATGAAATCTTTCAGACTTTCCTTAAACAGGAAACTTCAGTTTTGAATCTCGCTCTACATGTAAACCTGCCGGGAGGTAACGAACGACTCACTTCCCTGGTAAAAGAAAACTTCGCGTTTCAGAGTTACGGGTTTTCTTTCATTTATCAATTGCATTCGAGCTTGGTTGAAAAAACAATTCGCACCACCGAAGACGCTCAGGCAATAGAGCATATGAGTCAACAGTGGATGGAATGGTTCATGAAGCGTTAGTCAGGCTACGTTCATCTCCACCAGTATCTCTACCCTCGTGGGGAATAAAGCATATTTCGGCTTTACCAAAACTATTACTTTCCCGGGAGTAAATTTCGCGCGAAGGCGTAGTTTACCACTTTTTTCATTCAGCATTGTTATTTCTACAAGTTTCTTACCCTCTTCAATTACGAAGGTAGTATTGCTGTTTCTAAAAGGCGCCGGAAATCCTAACCCGTTCACCGGGGTTGCAGTAATTTCCAATTCAGAAATGCCATCAGCAAATAATTGCGTCCGACTCATTTCTATTTTCGTTTCATAAATGCTGAACACGTAATTATGTAGTAAGAACGCTGCCAGTAATACTAAAACTGAAATTAATATAATGATGGTACTTTTTTCCATTTTTCTAATGTAAACGATATTTGGCCTTTAGCCGTATTATTGTTTTTCGTAAATTTTCAATTATTTGCTCAACTATCACATCGGGGACCCCGTCAAAATGGTTCCTCTGCATGCGCATATCACACTGATCATTCAGGTAATCAACGGCCACAAACATTTCTTTTGTTGTATAAACTATTTCCGTTGAAAAGAAATCCAGACCGGTAATATCCGCTATTTTTTTTGTTAATGAAAAAAGTTTCCTGAGCTTATAATGCTTCAACTGCTCATCGGTAAGAATTTCATACATATGAGTTTGATCATCCCACCAGGCCGGTATAGGTCGCCCGAAAGCCCAAAAGCATCGGAACCATGCGCGGCGGCCATCCATCATCGCCGGATAAACCTTTTCCTGTATTATATATTTATCTTCGTGGTAAACATCGCGCTCCGAAATAATTTCCTCAAGCGACTCCGCACCGGTTACTACACCTATTCCGCCACCCGTTGTATTACACGGTTTTATTATAAAGGGCCTGCCTAAAATCGCCAGATCACTCAGCGATAAATAGATATCATCCGACTCGGCTTTAGGCGGTATTATTATTGAATATGGTGTATTAATGCCGTGAGTAATAAACTCAAGATGCATTGTTGCCTTATCTATCGCGTGGAGCACCTTTTTATAGGGATTGAAAATAATTGTCCTTCTGCGGGCAAGCGCTTTACCAAGTTGCTCATAGTCCTCATTTACATCCCAGGCACGATCCAGATAAAACCGAAACAGTAAATCCTTATCCTGCACCCGCTCGGCAACTTCTTCTATATTATGGTCGCTGATAATAAATGTGGATAGACCGGCTTTTTGCAATGTATATTCTACCTGCGCGAGAAATTCCGTATCATATTCCCAGCAATATGCGAGCCCTAAGTCATATTTTTCCATAAAAAATGCGTATTTTAATAGAATATTTTTCGAAACACAGGCACAAAATACGAAATCTTTTGCTGCTATCCCCTGCTATTCCGGGGTTACTCCGGTTCAAGCCGCTTTATCATGAAGCCGATTATTGAACTAAATATCTCGTTTATGTGTCTCAATGAGTGATATTACTGAGTTTTTATGAAGCGACGCGCACTGTATTATATTCTTATTACTCTCGGCCTTGGCACTATATTCATCGTGGGATGCTCGGGCTCTGCCAACGATTCGGCCCACAACGCCGCATTGCAAAAAATGGAAGCCAACCGGAAAGTAGGCTGCGACCAGGCTATGGAACATTACGTTACCGGTTTAGGCATGGAGGCAAAAGGTGATTACGCCGCAGCTATTCTGGAGTTTCAGGAGGGGGTACAATTATGCCCTCAACCTTCTATATATTACTCACTCGGTAAAGATTACTACCTGTTGAATAAACTTGCCTCAGCCCTTCCGAATGCACGCAGGGCTGTTGAACTGGATTCAACCAATACCGAATACATGTTCCTTCTGGTAGAGATTTATAATGCTTCACGCCTTCAGGATTCCGCGATTGCCGTTCTCAATTCGATTCTTCGTCGCGATTCAACCGATGATGAGTCCGCATCAAAACTCGCTTTATTATATGAAAACACTCAGCCGAAAAAAGCCCTCGCTATTTATCGCAATGTTTTAAATCATATTGGCTCCGAAATTACCATTCTGAAGCACATGGCAGAAATTTATGAGCGAATTGGCGATCTTAATGGCTGTATTACTGTTGTAAGAGAAATATCGCAGACCGACTCTGATAACCTGCCTTTGCAATTGCTTCTTACCGACCTTTTGATTAAAAACAAACAGGAAGATTCTGCTCTTACGCATTTAACCTCGTTAGAGGAATTCTTCCCAAATGAAATTTTACTTATGGAAAAGAAAGGGCAAATTCTTTTAAGCAAAGGGAAGTTGAAAGAAGCTTCTCCGTATTATTTGAAGGCGTTTAATGATACTACCGTTACCAAAGAATCGAAACTGCGTATCGGCGCGCTCTACTTTGCCGCTTCTTTTAAAGATTCTACATTGCTTGAGGTTTCGAAAAATATGCTCGCCCCGTTGGATAAAGACACTTCTGATTGGGATGTACGAATGTACCTTGGGGCCATTGCAATTGCCGAACATAAAGACTCACTTGCCCTTAACTATTTTCATAACGTGGTAACTTTTGCCCCCTGGAATTCGGAGGCCTGGTTCCGTATAGCAGGAATCTATTTTGACAACCATAAATACGATGAAGCTATAAAAACACTTTCTGAAGTAAAAGAAAAGTTTTCAGAGGAGTTCCCAATAAACTACCTTTTAGGGCTTTCATACATGCAGTTGGAAAACTATGAAAATGCCTGCATTCATCTCAAGAAAGCCTCCAAATTAAATCCTACTGAAGTCAATGTGCTTTCTGCCTATGGTTATTCACTTAATAAAGCGAACAAAACCAACGAAGCAATTTTACAGCTCATCCATGCGCTTGCTCTCGATTCTACCAATGTTGAAGTGATGGGTACACTTGGCCTTATCTACGATGATAAGGAAATGTGGAGCGATTGCGATAGCATTTATGCTCTTGCCCTTAAACTCGATTCCGCGAACGCTACTGTTAATAATAATTACGCTTATTCACTTTCAAAGCGAAATATCAGGCTTGATGAAGCTTTACGTATGGTTACAACCGCGCTTCTTAAAGAACCTGCCAATTCTTCTTTCCTCGATACAAAAGGCTGGATATACTATCAGATGGGTCGTTATTCCGAGGCAAAGGAGTTAATAGAACAGTCGCTTAAAACAGGAGGAGAAAAATCGCCTATCCTCGATCATTTGGGCGATGTAATGTTTAAGTTAGGCAATAAATCAGAAGCTGTTAACTATTGGAAAAAAGCTTTTGAAAAAGATTCAACGAAAAATGATATTAAAATTAAAATTGAAAAAGGTTCTCTCTAATGCATAATAAATTTATTGTATCGGCTATTTTACTCAGCTTTGTTGCTCTTTTCTATATTACCGGCTGCGCCCCGGCTGTTCAGCAGGAAACAACTTATGAAAAATTATCCTCTGAACGTTTGATTAACAAACTTGAAGCCAACAGACGCAAGGTTAAAACTTTCGAAGGCACCGGCACTATCGCCGTAAAAACTTCAACTTTCGATAATAGCGCTTCGTTTAAAGTAATTCTGCATAAACCGGATTCCATTTATATAAATATCTACGGCCCCTTCGGTATCGATTTGGCTCAAATTCTGGTGACAAAATCAGATTTCACTTTCCTTGAATCACTTAATAATACGGTGTATACCGGCGCGCTGAATGATAATGTTTTGAAAGAGATTTTTAAAATTGATCTTCCTTTGCCGCAGCTTATCGATGCCTTCACCGGCGCTGTTAATCTTAGCGAGCATTTGTATAAGGAACCTACTTTTTTTGATATCGTACAGGATAAGTATCTGCTAACCTATATTGATTCCCTCCAGAGCACATCAACACGCTATTCTATTGATGTCAGGGATTTATGTACCGTATCGGCAAAGCACGAAGACCTTAAAGGAAATTCTCTTCTTGAAGCCGAATACAAGGATTTTATTTTCGTTGAGGCTCTTTCAATTCCGAAACGCACTGTAGTCCGCCGCCAAAGTGATGGTCAGATGATATCTATTGAATACAAAAATGTTTCAGTTAATAAAAAAAATTCGGTTATCGATTTCAAAATCCCTGATGACGCGGATGTAATTAAATGGTAGGTTTACAGTATAATTTTATTCTGCGAATTAGACAATGACTGAGTAATTATATGCGATTGTCATTATTCCTGGCCGTCTGTATTCTGCTTTCTGCTTCGCTTATGGGGCAGACCCAAAAAATTGCGAGCAAGCAGAAGGAATTAGATAATTTACGCTCGGAAATCTCTAAGCTGGAAAAAGATCTACGGTCAACGAAAACAAAAGAGAAACGAACCAAAGATCTGTTGGAAACATATAATAGGCAAATTCATTTAATAACCCGACTCGTAAACACTCTTCAGGAAGAGGTTGAACAAAGACAACTGCTTATTGAAAATACGCAAAACCAGATTAAGGCCTTAGAATATCAGACTAATTTCCTGAAGTCCAGCTATTCAGCGTTTATGACTCATCGATATCAGGCTATGTTTCAGGTGAATCATCGCGTTTTTGTCGATTCGCTCGCAACATATAAAAAAGGACTCATGCGCACCTATTCCCGCTCGTTTTCTGAAAACGCGGCTCGTGAACTCGCCAGAATCGATTCAACCAGGATACAAACAATAGCCCTGCAAAAAGAACTAAATCAGGATAGAATAGAAAAAGAGAACCTGATTAGTCAGAAGACAAAAGAAGAATTATACCTGCAACAACAACAAAAGAATAAACAACAATTACTTGAAAGGGTTCGGAAAGATCAATCGAGCATTACCGCTGATATTGATGCCAAAAAGAAAGCCGAACAAAAAATTCAGTCTTTAATTGTTCAACTCATCGAAAAAGCCCGTCAAAAAGCTATTGCCTCGCAGAAGCAAAAAACGACTTCAAAGAAGTCAACCGAAATAGCGGAGGCACCACATGAGCGCGCCGCGGAAACCGGTACGCCTCTTACCACGTATTATAAAGGGAAACTGCTTTCGCCAATTCAACATGGCAGCGTAATCAGGCATTTTGGCCAAAGCCGGAATGAAAAGCTTAATACAGTAACGGTAAATTACGGAATTGATATAAAAGCCTCGGGAGAGTTACCCGTTCGTGCCGCCGCTGACGGTACAGTTTCAGTAATAAACTGGATTCCCGGCTATGGAACCGTTATCATTGTCACCCATGCGAACGATTTACGTACTGTTTATGGCAGAGTCACAAATGTATCTGTTCGCGAAGGACAAACGATTAAATCGGGCAGCAGCCTTGGTCAGATCAATGAAGGACTTGATGGCTTCTTACTTCACTTCGAGGTTTGGAACGGCAGGCAGTCGCAAAACCCCGAATTGTGGATTGGTCGTTTTTAATCATCCAATTTTGAACTTTTTCATTTATTCCCCTGTTCTCTATTTTTAAGGATGGAATAGAGTGGCCCCGCTCTTTTATCCTTATGTGTGTTTTTCACCCTAAATTAATAAGGAGAACTATGAAAAAGAGTGGATACTTTTTTCCTAAGCAACTTGGCATTCTTGCCATCGTTTCGTTAATCGCCGCGACTTCTATTGCTTCTCTTAACGGTATTACCGGCCGTACGCCAAAAAGCGGCACATCAGGATGTTCCTGCCACGGTAATCTAAGTTCGGCAGTTGGTGTTGTTATTGCCGGCCCGGATACTCTACAACCCGGAGCAACCGGTCAGTATACTGTTACCATAACAGGCGGACCGCTCGTGAAAGGCGGTGTAGACATTGCTGTTTCTACCGGAACCCTTGTTGCCGGTACAGGTTTGAAACTTTCCGGAGGCGAACTCACACATTCCACTCCTATGGCTGCCAGCAGTGGCAAAGTGGTTTTCTCATTTTCTTATAAAGCGCCTGCAACAACGGGCACTGCTACCATGTATTCAACCGGAAATAGTGTTAATAACAACCAATCTGAATCTGGCGATCAATGGAATTTTTCCGCAAATAAAACAATTACTGTTAAAACTGCCGCGGCAGTTGAATTAACCGCGTTCGCAGGCCAAATAGTCAATAAATCTTCTCTATTGTCCTGGAGTACCACCAGTGAAAATAACAACAAAGGGTTCTATATCGAGAGAAGTATTGACCAAAAACCATGGGAAAGAATTTACTTTGTTAATGGTAAGTCTGATTGCGGATGTATCTCAAATTATACCTATACTGACGTACTCCCTCAGGCAATAAAAGTCAACTACCGTCTGATTCAGGAAGATTTTTCCGGTAATCAGAAAATCTATTATCTAGCTGAATCCCTTTACCCAGGTGGATCTGCAAGGTTTGATCTATTACAAAATTACCCAAACCCGTTCAACCCTTCAACGCAGATAACCTATTCTCTGCCGGAGGAACAGCATGTATCGGTGAAAGTATATAATGCAGCAGGAATTGAAGTCGCTCAGCTGGTAAATGCTACACAAAGGGCCGGTGTATATACCCAGATATTTAAGGCTTCAAATCTGCCTTCAGGAATTTATTATTATTCAATAAAAACAGATAAGTTTACCCAGACAAAAAAAATGCTATTAATTAAATAGAACATTCCTGTTCAGTGGTAACCGCTATACGGCAACTGTCGTATAGCGGTTTTTTTTTATTCCATAATTGTATCGAATAATAAGAATTCACTGTCCTGCTCTGCCTGAATCTGTAGAACTTCATCACCGGTTATCATAAATGCGTCACCTTGCCCGGCTGCATATTCGCCAATGGATAAATTCCCTTTTGCAACATGAACATAAATGCCCCTGCCTTCGTGATTCAGGTATTCAACGGTACGACCTTTTTCAACCTTTGCTAAAAACAGCTTTACATCCTGATGAATAGTAACGGTATCTTCAATTTTATCGGGTGAGCCAACCAATAGGAGTGAATTGAGCATTTTAGCCGGATCATATTTTACCGTCTCATAATAAGGCTGAAGGTTTCTCTGTTCCGGAACGATCCAAATTTGAAATAAGTGCAGCATCGCCTTAGGGTCAGCATTGAATTCAGAATGATAGACACCCCGCCCCGCGCTCATTTTTTGAATTTCACCGGGACGAATAATTTCACGGCTCCCCATACTATCCTGATGCTCAATTGCTCCGGATGTAACCCATGTGATGATTTCCATATCTTTATGAGGATGCATAGGGAACCCTCCGCCACCCGATATAAAATCTTCATTGATTACCCGCAACGCTCCAAAGTGTATCATAGCGGGATTATAGAATTCTGCAAATGAAAAACTATGGTAGCTTTCCAGCCATTCCCATTGCGTTTTTCCCCGTTCTGAGTTTTTTCTGATACTTATCATATTACCTCGTAATTTACGATATCGAAATATATATTTAAAAATTTTATTTAATGCTTGTGCCGAGTTTTTTCAGCAGTTCGCTTAATTGGGCAATTTCCGTGCAGTCCAAGACTTCAAATATTGCCGTGATATCCCTGGCATGCTCGAGAAAAATTTTATTAAACAAATCCTGACCTTTTTCTGTCAACTCAATGATAATCGCTCGCCTGTCTTCCCTGCTGGGGACGCGTCGAACAAGGCCTTCCTTCTCAAGATTATCGAGCACCAGCGTCATGTTACCACCGCTTACCAACTGCTTCTTACAGATATTACCGATAGTTAACGGACCCAAATGCCCTAATGTTTCTATTACACCGAACTGGCCTTCCGTTAAACCAAATTTCGTTATACTCTCAACAGATTTTTTATTCACTGTAGAGTATGCACGCGCGAGTTTTACCCACAATGATAAAGCTGCATCGGTCTTTTTTCCGTATTTTTCTGTAGTCTTCATTCTATTTTACAATATATTTTGATGTAATAATATATAATTCTATAACTAATGTCAATAGTAAATTATTTACACTAAAGTCAGTATGAGCCTTTCAGAAAATTTGCACAGTTATTTTGGTTTTTCTTCCTTTCGCGAAGGGCAGGAGGAAATTATCCGGGCCATTATTGACAGGAAGAATGTTGTGGCAATTCTGCCAACCGGGGCAGGTAAATCGCTTTGTTACCAGTTGCCGGCATTGCTAAGTTCAAAATTTTCAATAGTTATATCGCCCCTTATTGCATTAATGAAGGATCAGGTTGATAATCTTAACCGGAACCAGATGCAGGCCGGCTTTATTAATAGCACCCTCGATTTCCGCGAGGCAGAACATATTTTCGCAAAAATTGCAGAAGGTTCTGTTAAGCTACTGTATGTTGCCCCCGAAAGATTAACGAACATTCCCTTTGCAGACAGGATAAAAAGTCTTGAACCCGATTATTTATTCGTCGACGAAGCCCATTGCATCAGCGAGTGGGGGCACAATTTCAGGCCTTCCTACCGGAAGATTAAAGAGTTCATTGATTACACGGGTATAAAACATATTGCTGCATTTACTGCAACTGCCACCCCGGAAGTTGTTCATGATATTACCGTGCAAATGGGAATGAGGTCTCCCGAAATCTTTGTTCGCGGCTTCGAACGAAAAAATCTCAGCTTGCATATAGAAACCGAAAAACACAAACGGGGGAAACTGCTTGAGGTAATGCGGCGCTATGATACACCTGCAATTATTTATACCTCCTCCCGCAAAATGACTGAAGAGATCCATGAATTTCTCTCCCTGAACGGATTTAAAACACGGTATTACCACGCCGGGCAGGATTCGGTAATCCGGCGACACGTTCAGGATGAATTCATTAGCGGCAAGGTACCTATTATCGTTGCCACGAATGCTTTCGGTATGGGTATCGATAAGAAAGATATTCGACTTGTGGTTCATTACAACATGCCCGGCTCTATTGAAAATTACTACCAGGAAATTGGCCGCGCGGGCAGGGATGGCAAACCGGCACATGCGGTATTATTGTATGATTCACAGGACGAAAATATTCATAAATTTTTCATAGCCACTTCACATCCTCAACAGGATTTCATTAAATCGCTTTATGATGCGATATGCGATTTTGGTAATGTCGCTCTGGGCGATTATTCGGCAAATGAAATACTTCTTAACTATGAATATCTGAGGGCAGTGCTTAAGCGGCAGGATATAACCCGCGCCCTCGTCCACGCAGGCCTGAGGGTTTTGGAAGATGCCGGACATCTACGCCTCATATCCGAACTTTCAAAAAAAGTAACTATGCGATTTATCGTTAGTTCACAAACTTTGAAAAATTATATTAAAACTACTCACGATCATTACAAAAAGCTGGTATTGCTCCAAATTCTGCGCTTCTACGGAGGTTCTGCATTCGATGAACGGACATACATATCCATTGGCGAACTGGCTTCTGCTCTCGATGCCACTGAGCTGGATTTAGATAACACCCTGCAAAGCCTCGCCGAAAGTGGAATCCTCGAGTATAATAAGCCTTCCGTGGGTAATGATGCGGTTACGTTAATCAGTCCCCGTATTGCTGCCGCGAGACTGAATATCGATTATCGCAAGATCAATGAAACCTACCTGAACGCTCATAAAAAATTACAGGATATGGTTCAGCTGGTATTCGCGCCGGGCTGTCGTTTCAAATTTATCCTGCACTATTTCGGACAAAAAACCGAAAATTATCGCTGTGGTATGTGCGACAACTGCCAATCGGCAACCCGTTCCACGGATGATTCAGCAGATTATATCGCGGAAATGTTATTACAACTTCTTTATACGAATAAAGAAGGCTTGAAACTCATGAACTGTATTACAATTCTCAGAGGAACCAGTAGTTCGGCATCCTATAAAAGCAATCCCCTATACGCGATGTTAAAGCATTTTGCCCCGCCTGAAATAAGTCGTGTCGCCGAATCTTTACTGAATAGGGCATTGATTAAATATGATTTCCAGAAAAAGCAAAAGCTGCTTATTACCAATTCTGGTATCAGTCTCCTGACGGAGAAAGGCATTATACAGCCCGAACCGGAACATATTAATTATGAAGAAAATCTTGAATTATACCACCTCCTAAAAAAGGCTCGGGAAAAGGCAGCGGCACGGTTCAATCAGTCGGCTTTCCTGATCTGCCCCGATGATGTTTTACGTGAAGTTATTCAGCTAAAGCCCGATACCCATAAAGCACTTATGGCAATTCCCGGCTTTAACGAACGCATGTATAATAAGATTGGAAAAGATTTTCTCGTTATTATTGAAGGATTTTCTCTCGAAAAGTCCATACCGGAATCCGAACGAACAGTAAAAAAGCCGGAATTGGAATCACAGGTACAGCCTATCTTCAAACTAATCAAAGAGGGGTATTCACTCTCGGATATTGCCTCATTGGTTCATTCGACTGAAGCTATTGTAGCAATGCAGATTGAGACTATTCTGGAGTTTGACAGCAGTGTAGATGTTAACAATCTGATACCTGTATCGCTGATAAAATTGTTGGAGCCGAAAGTAAAAAAAGGTGTGAAGGAGATAAAAGAATTAAAGAAAAATCTCGGCGACGATTACACATATCCTCAGATCCGTATCGCCGCCGCAAAAATCAGGGCTTCTTTATAGATTTCTCAACGCGATGCTGTAATTCGCTGAGAACCAGTCCGTAAAATTTATCCCAGCGTTTCGGTTCCGAGGAATAATACTCAAGTGTTTCTTTTACATCCTGCTTCGTTACAGCGTATTTCTGCTGTAAAAAATCGTGTATCCGCACCCCGGTAAGAGAATCAGTGCCAAGCGAGTCTTGCGCGCCCAATAAATCTATATAATAGTTCACAAATTTTTGTTCGGGAATTCTACTGCCATTGGGATGGCAATTTACGGCAACAAGACAACCAAACCCAAGCAAGGCAGTAAGTATTAATAATTTTGATTTGCCTGCCATTATTTCATCCGCTTACTGGCTTCAAATAAAATACGTTTTTCTTCTTCTGTAAGATTCGCGTAGCCGGATTTGCTTATCTTATCTAAAATTCTATCTATCTCGGCCTGCGAGATTGTTGTCTTTTCGTTAATATCATAATAGCGGGCATCCTCTACATCATTAGATTTATCAGGCTCCTGCCGGGTAAAACTGCTATAGTAATTGCGTTGACTGCTGCCAAAGGAGTTATTCCTCCGCTGTATTCCAAAAAGATTGGATATGGAGAAATTCGTGTCGCGATTTGCCATCAGGTAGATTAACGCCGTAAGCGCTCCGCCTATATGAGCCAGATACGCCACGCCGCCGCCATCACCAATGCCTAAAATATTTAATACCATCATGCCGAGAATCATATATTTTGCTTTAACAGGTATAAAGAAATATATATATATGTAACGGTCAGGGTATAACAATGCGAAGGCCAGCATTACACCATAAATAGCACCCGAGGCTCCAATTGTGGGTGCTTGCGGCATTCCCAAAACAATTGGCAATAAAAGTTGAAGCAATCCTCCGCCGACACCACACAGCAAATAAAAAATTAAAAATTTTCTCGATCCCCAGTAATTCTCTATCTCTATACCGAACATCCAGAGTGAGATCATATTGAACAGCACGTGTGAAAAGTTACCATGTAAAAACTGGTAGGAAACCAACTGCCATACCTGAAATTCACCACTGGCTATGGGCATAAGTCCAAAAGTCCTGATAATTATCTCGTACGCGCCGGAAAACCGGGACATACTAAGCATTTGTACCAGGAACACCGCGCCATTAATAATTAACAAGTTTTTTATTACAGGAGGGAAAAAACTAAAACCTCCAAAACCACCCGGGCGATAATAATCATTACTCATACGTATCTTACAATATCTGTTTCTATGTTATTCAATCAAAAATTACTAAAATCAATTCGAAATAATTTATAATATAATAAAAATTACTGTTTGTAAAGTACCCAAACAGACGGACAAAATTAATACGCTGCTGCCAGGCAATGGGCGAAGGTTTTTAATTTTCATTCCGTCTTATTATTCAAGAAAACAAATGAGAATATGGAACAGGAATTAATAGAGAAACTTCGATCAGGCGACAGAGAGGCTTTTACGCACCTGATTAATGAGTACCAGGTTATGGTACGCTCTATTACATCCAAATTCGCGTTCGCCAAAGAAGATGCCGAAGATATTGCTCAAACTGTGTTCATTGAAGTTTTTAAGGGAATTCACGGATTTAAAGGTAAATCCAAGCTTTCAACCTGGATCTACCAGATTGCCGTTTCGCGCTGCATCGATTTTCAGCGATCAGCCGCGAGAAAGAAACGGATAATCCGGATTAAAGAATATCTATCCGGTAAAGTGGTTATGCCTAATGCCCTACGGGATTACAAGAACAATCCCGAAGCAGTGTACTCAGAGGATGAGAAACGAAGGATACTGTACGCAGCTATAGACAGGCTTCCGGAAAACCAACGGGCTGCCTTCCTGCTCACAAAAGTTGAGGGGCTTTCATACCAGGAAGTTGCAGAAACTTTACATAGCACCGTTCCGGCGGTGGAATCTTTATTACACCGGGCTAAGCAAAATTTACGGCAACAACTTACAGGCAAGTAAGAACTACAAAGGTTATATATGAAAAAGAATGATTCAACTGATGATATTTTACAAAACCTTGACAATCAACCGAACCCGAAATTCGACCCGTGGTTCGCTACTCGTGTGGTTGCAGCTATTGAACTGCGCTCAAAACAAAAGCAGGCAAACCTAAAACCACGCCTGGCTATGTACATTTGCGTTCTGTTACTGGTATGTTTTAATGTTGTTACTGTTATTAAGAATCTTCATACACAAAATACTGTCGCAGATACCCGTACAAGCACCATAACCGCTATAAGCAATAAGTATTTTAATTACTAAGGTATTTACCATGGATTTATTGAAGAAAAACAAGGTACTAATTACAATTACAGGCATTCTTATTATAATGAATGTTGCCCTTATGGCAACAATGTGGTTTGGCGGGCCACGGCCCCCACATGGCGCCCCCCCCCCTCCACTGCCGCCTGAAGAGTTTATCGCACGGGAATTGAACCTCTCCGGGCAACAGCGCGATCAGTTTAGAACCGAGCAGGAACATCATTTTGCAAAAATTAAAGATGCGCATGAAGAAGCTCAGAAACTGAAAAGCGACGGATATAAATTTATTACCGGTACGAACCCCGATACCGCCCAGGCGATGGAATGTTACAGAAAAGCCTGTGCACTTATGCTTGAGCTGGATCGCGAGACTATGCATCACTTTATCCGTCTCCGGTCATACCTGCAGCCAGAGCAGGTTGAAAAATTTGATAAAGTTCTAACAGAAATGTTTACTAAAATGCCCCCGCCCCGGATATTGCCGGCTCATCCGGGCGAAGGGCCAATGAACCGATAAATCTTATATTAACGAAAAGGAAGCGTTATGAAATCCCGACTCAGTAAACTTGCAATAATTGTACTCTTGGGTACAGTTGTATTGTCCGCGCAAATGAAAGAACATAAAGCACCGGCGAGGTCCCATGATATAGAGGTTAATCAACCGGCTCCCCCGCCCCCACTGCCAATAGAGGGCCTTACGGCTCAACAGGCTGAACAGATAAAAAAACTGCATATGTCTTTACAGAAAACTGTTCTCCCGCTGCAAAATAAGATAGGTGAGTTAGAAGCCTCGTTACGTACCGAAGCTACAAAAGATGCCCCATCATTGGCAGTTTTGGATAAAATAATTGAAGAAATCGGCAGCAACAAAACTGCTATAAAAAAAGCAGAGATGCGATGCCAACAGGATATTCGTAAAGTGTTATCTGAAGATCAGCGTGCCGCATTCGATGCATGTCCCCCGCATCATAATGACATGCAACGACCACCACAATGCGACGGCATGAAGCACCCTCCCATGCCCAAACCAGACATGCCGGAAGTACGCTAATATCTCCACCAGGGCATTTGTAATCTCCCAATTAAATGCCCTGTTTTTTTTCTTCCTGATCCCTATAACCTTTTCGTTCTTTTAATAAAAAAATATCTTATTTTACCCCGCAAATTTTTCAAACAACAGTTACTGGTAAATCGTGGTAAATCCAAAACGAGTACGACTTTTACAAAAAGGGATACAAAAACAAGGCCCCGTTATGTATTGGATGAGTCGTGATCAACGGGCACACGATAATTGGGCATTATTGTTTGCCGTACAAATTGCAAAAGAACTTCAAACGGGTGTCATAATCGCGTTTTCGGTTACGAACCGGTTCCTTAACGCGCCCCCCGCGTATTTTACGTTTATGCTGCAAGGCCTCAATGAAACTCGTGCAACCCTGCTTAATTCCGGATACCCGTTCCTTTTACTTCCCGGCGAACCGGAGGAGTCGATTCCCGAATGTATATCTCAACTGGATATTTCAGTCCTTATTTCGGATTTTGATCCGTTAAAAATTAAGCGAATTTGGAAAAGAGAGATTGCAAAAAATATAAATATCCCCTTTTACGAAGTGGATGCTCACAATATTGTTCCCTGTCTGCTCACTTCCGATAAAACAGAATACGGGGCATATACTATCAGGCCTAAAATACATAGAAGGCTTCCCGAATTCCTGGAGGATTTTCCGGCATTACCGGTACAGAACTACTTTGCCGCAACAGATTTGGGCACATCCGCCCCGGAACAATTTGACCAAAGCAATACCGTTTCCCCTTACTACCCCGTACCGGGAGAATCGGCTGCTTCGGCAAAATTACAGGCATTTATTCAATCACTTGAAAAATATAGCACAGCTAAAAATAACCCGATCGCGAATGCGACTTCCGGTTTATCGCCGTATCTTCATTTTGGCCATATTGCAGCACAGAGAGTTGTATTACTGGTTAAACAGGCGGTTACTCCTTCTGAAAGCTCCGAAGCATTTCTTGAAGAACTGATCGTGCGCCGTGAATTGGCAGATAATTTTTGCTATTTCAACCGGAATTACGACTCTGTTGAGGGCTTCCCCGAATGGGCCCGAGCCACATTGGATAAACATGCAAATGATCCGAGAGATTACATCTATTCCTTCGAGCAGTTCCGCGATGGGCTTACGCATGACAAACTTTGGAACGCCGCACAGTTGCAGATGGTTACAACGGGTAGCATGCCAGGCTATCTTCGAATGTACTGGGCAAAAAAAATTCTTGAATGGTCAGTAGATGCTGCCTCCGCTTTGCATACTTCCATAACGCTAAATAACATGTACCAACTTGACGGAAGAGATCCAAACGGCTACACAGGTTGCGCCTGGTCTATTGGCGGGGTACATGACCGCCCCTGGAGCGAACGCCCCGTCTTTGGCATGATTCGGTATATGAATGAATCGGGGTGTAAAAGAAAATTCGACGTATCTTCTTATATTCATTTCGTCGATACACTTCTATTAAAAAAATAGATATATTATTATTATAATTATGTGATTTTCCAACGAGCAGACTATGAAATTACTATCTCCATCTTTTTTTTCAGCAATGAGTATTCGTTCTCAATTAAAAAAGAACCCCTTCGAGGCGCTTACTAAAATTGCCGCGCTTGACGGCGATGTTATTCAATTAAAAATTGCCGATAAACAGGCTTATTTTATAAATAATTCCGAGGCAGCACTTTCAATTCTTGAAAGGACACCCGACTATTACAAACCAAATGATTTAATAGATCCGCTTGCTCCATTGCTTGGCAAAAGCATTCTCCGGGCAGAGCCCGAAGATTTTCTGCTGATGCGCGATTTATTGCATCCCGCCTTTCAACCCGAACAGTTTGCCGGGTATACTACCGTTATGCAGGAAGAAATTGACTCGATGTTCGCTGAAATGTTTCAGAAACGCGGCACGTATGACAAACTGAATATTGAAACGGAAATGCTGCGCCTGATCATTCGCTTTACCGCCCGGAATTTTATAGCTTCCGGTTTGGAAATCAACGCTGATTCACTTCATGAAGCATTACAGGATATACTCGATTTCAACAGCTTGCCCAACATAATAAAGCTGAGAGAAAAATGTGCCGGAAAACCAGCACAAGCTGCTCTACTAAAAAACACGCCCCAATTTGTCAGCGAGGCTATTACATTTTTTGATGATATGGTTGACCATATCGGTTCTGATTTTATGCAAGTAACCAGCGACCGTGGCACTTTCCTGCAAGTATTATATACAGCATACCGGAACAAATCTATTACTTATCAACAGGTAATCGATCAGGTTAAAACCATTCTCTACGCGTGCACTTTTTCACTGGCCGAAACAATTACCCTGGTATTGCATAACATTGACACCACCCCCGGATTAAAAAAGAAAGTGGAAACTGAGGTTGATGCAGCTATTGAAAATGCAAACACACCGGCGGATTATGCCACAATGTTTCCGTTACTGCAATCTATAATATTTGAAACTGAACGCCTGTACCCCCCGCATTGGATTTTACAACGTTTCGCGGCAGATTCAGATAAAATTGGTGAAATTCTGATTCCTGCAGATAGCTGGATTATCATTGCTCCATGGATTTTACACCGGAATAACAGTTTCGGGAAAGATCCTCTTAGTTTTAATCCGGAAAGATTCGTCAATCAAAAAGAGCTCAGCTCCAGGCTGATACCTTACGAATTTGGTGCCTATAGCCTGCCCGGAGCTGAACTTGCCCGATATGAAATAATATATACACTTGTGCAGATTATACATAAATCGCGCGTATTGTTCTATAAGAAACAATCCCCCGAGCTTACCGGAGCCCCTGTTCTGCACGCGAAAGAACTGTTGTTTACAAAAGTTGAAAGACGTAATAAATAAGGGATATATATGCCAAATAAATTTTACACAGAATTAATTGTAAAGACTTCACCCTTCGATATGGAAGAACTTTCCGGACTATTGTGGGAACTTAACCCCATTGGCCTCGAAGAAGGTGAACTTTTTATTAAGTTGTTCTTTCAGGAAGCCGATGCTGTAACCAAAACAACACGCTTCCTTGATGAGTTGCAGGAAAGAAATCTCATCGATAGCTATACTCTTGAAGAAGCTGTTCTCGAAAACCGAAATTGGAACGAGGAGTGGGAAAGATCTTTAAACATAATTAAAGTTACCGATAAAATTACCATCCGACCCAGCTTCAAGGAATATAATGCCGTTCCCGGTGAAATAGTTTTGGTTATCGATCCGAAAATGTCTTTTGGAACGGGTGAACACCAAACTACAAAACTAGTCCTTCGCACACTTGAAAAATATGTTAATCCCGGGATTCGCCTTATCGATGTGGGTACGGGAACCGGTGTATTAGCCATTGCAGCTGTTAAACTCGGTGCCCAATACGCACTTGCCATTGATAATGACGATTGGTGTTACGATAACGGGTTGGAAAACTGCGCAATGAATGATGTAAGCCGGCAACAGGTGGAAATACGCACCGCGGATATTTATGGTGTGAGTGAATCAGAATTCGACTTAACTCTCGCCAATATTCAGAAGAATGTACTATTGGAAATTTGTGATGCGCTTATTGCAAAAACCAGGCTGGGTGGCACTATCATTCTCTCGGGGTTATTACATCAGGATGAAACTGATATTGTCAATAAATTCACATCCGCGGGTGTCTCATTCCTCGATAAAGACGCGCTCGATGAATGGATCTGCCTCGTATTTAAAAAATAAAATAACTCTTTAAAATAAAAAACGGCGACCTGATAATTTCGGGTCGCCGTTTTTGTTTTAAAGCCCGATTATTTCATCAGTGTGAGTTTTTTGGTAACAGAATATTTACCAGCATCTAATTTGTAGAAATAGATACCTGATGAAAGTTTTGCCGCGTTAAATTCAACACGGTAATTCTGAGCTGACTGATCCTGATCAACAAGAACTGCAACTTCACGTCCTAACATATCATAAACTGCAAGACGAACATGCATCTTTTCAGGTATGGCGTAGGATATGGTTGTTGTGGGGTTGAATGGATTCGGATAGTTCTGATTCAATACAAATGAAGTAGGAACTTTGCTATCGATAACAGCGTTGGTACCGTAGGTTTCAGGTGTAACAGTAACTGCCAGCACTTTTTCTGAATTTGCTACATAATCAATAGATACATCAACTGCAACATATTGTTTGTAACCAAGAATGTCTGAAACTACTGAGTACATTCCGGGAGCCAGATCGGCAATTTCATAATTACCGTTTTTATCGGTAATTGCATATGAAGCTACCTGACCATTTTGGTCGAGAGCGTACATGAATGCACCGTTAATAACTTCACGTGAAAGATTCTTTACTGTACCGGTAATGTGGCCATGACCGCTGCTGGTACGGGGTGCAACAACAAAGTTAATGTTGTTAACTACAACTGCAGAATCAACCATTACAGAATCAGCTTTTTTGCGATCCTGTGCCTGGGTGCCATCATAACGGAAATAAGTGGCACGGTAATCATTCATAGGAACTACACGAAGAATGTACTTACCTGGTAACAGGTTCGTAAATGAGTAAACACCTAAAGTATCTGCTAATACAGCATATGTTTTTTCAACCTGTCCGGTTGCCTTCAGCTTGTAAGCTGAAACGTGGGCTGCAATACCGAGGCCTGCTGAATCTTTTACTGCACCGCTAATGCCATTAGGATATACCGGCTTATGTTCCAATACAAAGTTAATATCGGTAACATTATCTGCTACAACAACCCTGTCTGCTTCAGCAAACGTTTTTTTCAGGTTGTAATACTGAGGAAGGTAGTTATAATCCAAAGGCTGAGCGAATACAACTAATGTATCGCCTTTTTTAACTTTAATCTTATAACCGCCAAGGCTGTCTGTTCTTGCAGCGTTTGCATAATACTGGAATGTATTACTGCGTAATTTGAAAACTGTTACATTTGCACGCATAGCAACATTTGCATTATTGGTAACTTTACCGCTTACATAATATGTTGGCGGAGGAACAAAGGTACCCAATGCAGCATTTGCGGCTACACTATCATTTGCAACAACGGCAATTTTATTGGCAGTCTGCAAAGTAGCCTGATTGTCATAATATTCCGAAATCATGCCGGTAGCACTGAAATACACTACGTATGTACCTACCGCTACTTTAGCTTTGTAATTACCAAGTGAATCGGTATAGAGCGCGCAGCCTTCAGCCGGTGTGCCGGCAGAAGTAGCAGCTAATACCTGAACGCGTGCTTTTACAATGGGGGCACCCGATGTTTCATTGGTTACCTTACCATAAATAGTTGCGTAGGCAAGAGGTGCAACTGAAGCTTCAACTTTATTGGAAGGATCACTTACCAAATTACCTTTTGCAGCAACTACGTAATATGAATACACTTTACCACGAACAACCCAGTTGTCGTTATATGTTGTGTCCATAAAACCCCAATCGTATTTCTTGTAAGCGGCGGTATCATTCAATCCACCGTCTTTACGATATACGATATAGGTTACATCTGACCAATGCTTGGCAGTAGCCCATGCTAATTTAATACCAATATGGTTACCTTGCGAAACAGCAACCGCGGTAAGATTAACAGGAGCAGCCGGAGGAGCAATTGCTGCTAAAGCTGCACTTGCAGTTTTGGTTTCATTTGCAGCAACAGCTAATGTATCTGCTAAGTCGAATGAAGCTTTATCATTATAATATTCCGGAACCATGCCTTCAGCTGAATAATACAGCGTGAATTTACCAGGCAGTACTTTCACCTTGAAGTTACCAAGGCTGTCTGTTTGTGCTGATAAACCATCAACCGGGCCGGCATTCCAATCCAAAGGAATAACTTTAACATACGCTTTTACCAAAGGTGTAGCAGCGCCTTCTTTGGTAACCGTACCTGCTATATAACCATACTGAATTTCAGTTACGGCCAGTTGAACGGTATCAGAATTTGGACTGTTCTGCGTTCCTTTTGTTGCAACCACGTAATAAGAATACGTTTTACCGCGGGTAACCCACTGGTCAACAAAGTTGGTCTGATAAATACCGGATGTGTATTTTTTGAAAGCACCTGTATCGGCCACAGCACCGTCTTTACGGTAAACGGTGTACTTCACTCCGGTAACCCCGGTTGGGGCTGTCCAGGTAAGTTTCGCATCTACCCACTGTGTGCCGCCTTCCTGTACAACCGCCAGGTTGGCAGGAGCAGGAACTTGCGCGTACAATATGCCACTTAAGCATACTGCAAAGAGCAACACCATGAATCTGTTTAATTTCTTCATGCGTACCTTTCATTTAATAATATATAGTTAACTAATTCCCTTGCTCAAACTATAACTGTCTATCGGTAAGCCTCCCGGCCCACATGCCGGGTACATGAACAGGCAACCTCTCCAAGTAAAGCCAATCCATGAGCATATAATATAATTAAATAAATCCCCAAAAGAAAGATTTTTAATTTCGCTGCCAACTTTTGTGAGCCGTTCACAAAGTAAGCCCATATCCCCGTCACCATTACCATTCTCAACCATCTTATCATAAATACAAAAGCCCCTCATGCCTTGCCGGCATAAGGGGCTTAATTGTAAATGCTTAGGCATTAATGAGTTGAGTTACTCCGCTGCTTCTTCGCCGCCTTCAGTTGCATCGTCATCCGGTACAACTTTAGCTATATCGGCAATAGAATCGCCTTCTTTCAGACGAATCAGACGGTTACCCTGGGTATTTCTGCCCATAACACGTAACTCTTTAATGCTCTGGCGGATTACCATGCCCTTGGTGGAGATAATAACCAGTTCTTCGGAATCGGTTACTTCCATCATCGCAATCATATCGCCAATTTTATCATTACACTTAACGGTTATAACGCCCTTACCGCCACGGTGAGTAGTGCGGTAATCATTAATATCCGAGCGCTTGCCGTAACCATGCTGCGTAACAACCAATACCGTCGACTGGCGTTTTATGGCAAGCAGACCGACTACACGATCTTTCTTTTCCAGATTAATACCGCGTACACCGGTAGCTGTTCTGCCCATATCACGAACGTCGCTTTCATGGAAACGGATTGCATAACCATGCGCCGTACCAATTACGATATCGTGAGTACCATCAGAAAGTTTTACACCAATAAGCTTATCGCTGTCATTCAGGTTAATTGCCGCTATTCCACCACGACGTACATTACCATACGCGGAAAGCACGGTTTTCTTCACAACACCCTGCTCGGTACACATAATAATAAACTGATCATCGGTAAAGTCCTTCACGCATACAAAAGCGGAAATCTTTTCTTCTTTTTCCTTCTCGATAAGGTTAAGGATTGACCGGCCCTTTGTTGCCCTGCCGCCTTCCGGCACTGCATGTACCTTCAGCCAATAGCATTTACCCTTATCGGTAAAGAACATTATGTACTGGTGCGTTGAAGCAATAAACATATGTTCGATAAAGTCATCATCCGATGTGGTTGCGCCGGTTACGCCTTTACCGCCTCTTCCCTGCTTACGGTAGCCGCTTACCGGGAAACGCTTAATGAAACCACGGTGAGAAATGGTTACTACTACGTCTTCTTCAGCTATCATATCTTCAAGCGAGAATTCTTCGTAGTTATATACGATTTCCGTTCTGCGGTCGTCGCCATATTTTTCTTTAATAACCAATAATTCATCACGAATTATCAGGTACCGTTTTTCTTCGCTATCCAAAATACCGCGTAATTTTTCGATTAATTTAATAACTTCACGATATTCGTCTTCTATCTTCTTGCGTTCCAGACCGGTAAGGCGCTGCAAACGCATATCCAGAATTGCTTTCGCCTGAATTTCGCTAAGCTTGAATTTGCGCATTAAGTTATTTTTAGCAGTCTCAACATCGCGCGATTTCTTAATTGTCTCGATAACTTCGTCGATATTATCCAGCGCGATGATGTAACCTTCTAAAATATGTGCACGACGTTCTGCCGCTTCAAGTTCAAATTTTGTTCTGCGAATCAAAACTTCCATACGATGTTTCAGGAAGTGCTGCATAACTTCTTTGATAGTAAGAACTTTCGGCACGCCATTTACCAACGCCAGCATAATAACGCCGAACGTGGTTTGCATTTGCGTATGCTTAAACAACTGGTTCAAAACTACCGGCGGCTGTGCATCGCGTTTTAGCTCAATAACAACACGCATACCGTCACGATCGGATTCATCACGAATATTCGAGATATTTTCCAGCTTACCTTCTTTTACCAGCTCGGCAATTTTTTCGATAAGGTTAGCCTTATTTACCTGGTACGGCAGCTCGGTAATAATAATATTTTCACGATTGTTTTTCATCGTTTCAATATTAGCCTTGGCACGTACAATAATACGGCCGCGGCCGGTCATATAGGCCTCGCGAACTCCTTCATACCCAAAAATAATACCGCCTGTGGGAAAATCGGGAGCGGTAATATGTTTCATGATTTTTTCAATGGGTATTTCCGGGTTTTTAATAAGCGCTATTAAACCATCTATTACCTCGCACAGGTTATGCGGCGGAATATTGGTAGCCATACCAACTGCAATACCACTTGAACCATTAACAAGCAGGTTTGGTAAATACGCGGGCAGTACTTTGGGTTCCTGCAGCGTATCATCAAAGTTAGGTGAAAAATCCACGGTGTTTTTATCAAGGTCACGCAGCATTTCATCGGCAATACGGGACATGCGTGCTTCTGTGTACCTCATTGCTGCTGCGGAGTCACCGTCAACAGAACCAAAGTTACCCTGCCCGTCGATTAACGGGTAGCGCAAACTGAAATCCTGCTCCATACGAACCATCGTATCATACACGGCCGAATCGCCATGCGGGTGGTACTTACCAAGAACCTCACCCACGATTCTCGCGGATTTTTTATACGGTTTATTATGTGTGTTCCCTAACTCGCTCATACCGAACAATACGCGCCGGTGAACAGGCTTAAGGCCATCGCGAACATCGGGCAGCGCGCGCGATACAATTACCGACATCGAATAGTCGATATAAGACGACTTCATCTCTTCTTCAAGTGAAATCGGAATAATTTTATCAAACATTGGTTGTGACATATATATCTCTGTTCAATTCTTTCAACTACTTAAATATCAAGGTTACGAACATATTTCGCGTGTTTTTCAATGAACTCGCGGCGGGGTTCAACTTCATCTCCCATAAGAGTCTCGAATATTTTATCCGCTGCTGCCGCGCTTTCAAGCGTTACCTGTAACAGCGTGCGTGTATCCGGGTTCATGGTGGTTTGCCATAACTGCTCGGGATTCATTTCTCCCAAACCTTTATAACGCGAAATTGTTACACCTTTAACTTTAGCTTCAACCTCGTTTTCATTCTCGATTTCAGCTTCTTCTACAGAAATTACATTTGCTTTCAGGCGTTTCAATATTTCATCTCGTTCCGAGTCATCATAGGCGTAATACTCTTCTTTGCCCTTTTTCAACCGATATAACGGGGGCTGGGCAATATACACATTACCCTGAGTAATAAGATCTTTCATATGGCGGTATAAGAATGTTAACAAAAGCGTTCTGATATGGCTTCCGTCAACGTCAGCATCGGTCATAAGTATAATTCTGCCGTACCGCAGGCGGTCAATCGAAAATTCGGTTCCAATGCCCGCGCCCATAGCCGCAACAATTGCTTTAATTTCGTTGTTTTCCAGTATCTTGGTTAACTTTGCTTTTTCAACGTTAAGTATCTTTCCTTTCAAAGGTAATATAGCCTGAAAGCGGCGGTCACGTCCCTGCTTTGCAGAGCCGCCTGCCGAGTCACCTTCAACGATGAATATTTCACAATGTTCAGGATCGGTAATTGAGCAATCGGCCAGCTTGCCGGGTAAGTCAAAGCTTTCCAGAGCATTTTTTCTACGGGCTAAATCACGGGCCTTACGGGCAGCTTCGCGGGCTTCAGCCGCGCGTAATGATTTTTCAATAATTTTTTTACCGACACCCGGGTTTTCTTCCAGGTATTCAGCCAGTTTTTCATTTACTAATGTTTCAACCGCCGATTTAATTTCGCTGTTACCAAGCTTTGTTTTCGTTTGTCCTTCAAACTGCGGTTCATGCACTTTTATCGAGATTACTCCGGTAAGACCTTCACGAAAATCATCACCCGTTAGCGATATTTTAGAATCTTTAATAAGATTATTTTTGGACGCGTAGTTATTAAACGTTCGGGTTAATGCCGACTTAAAACCAATAAGGTGTGTACCACCTTCGTGCGTATTAATATTGTTTACGTAACTGCAAATATTTTCGGAAAAACCTGAGTTGTATTGAAAAGCGATTTCAATCGGGGTACCATCTTTTTCACCTTCAATGTAAACCGGTTTATGGAGCGCTTCACGGGAGGCATCGAGATATTTAACGAATTCCATGATACCGCCTTTGAAATGGAAAATTTCCTGTTCATTTTCAATTTCATCTCTCACTTCAATTGAAACGGTCTTATTCAGGTATGCTAATTCGCGCATACGTTCTGCTACAGTATCAAATTTGAATTTCGTTTGTTTGAAAATAGACTTATCGGGCATAAACGTAATTCGGGTACCTGTTTCCGGTTTTTTCAGTTTGCCTATTACAGCCACTTTACTTACCGGATCGCCCATTCTGTATTCCTGATAATATATTTGCTCTTCACGGCGTACTTCAACGCGCAGCCATTCAGAAAGAGCATTTACTACCGAAACGCCCACTCCGTGCAAACCGCCGGATACTTTATAGGATGATTTATCAAATTTACCGCCGGCATGGAGTACCGTCATTACAACTTCCAATGCAGAGCGTTTTTCTTCAGGGTGAATATCAACCGGAATACCGCGCCCGTTATCTTCTACGGTAACGCTGCCATCCATGTTAATTACAACGCTTATGGTATCGCAAAAACCACCCAGGGCTTCATCAATACTGTTATCGACCACTTCGTTAATCAGGTGGTGCAAACCGCGCACGCCTATATCGCCAATATACATGGCGGGGCGCTTGCGAACTGCTTCAAGCCCTTTTAACACGTTAATATTTTTAGCGCTATAATCTTGCGCTGCTATTTCGGTCATACTTGCCATTTTTATCTCACTAACTTAATAAAAACTCATGCCTGGAATTTGATTTTATCAATCCGTTGGTCATTAAAAAATTCATTTATCTTTTGAATCAATTCCTGTTCATGGAACTTGATTTCGCTTCTTAATACCGCGTTCTCTACAGCAAGTGTTAATACTTGCTTCTGCATCTTTATGGGCACCACGTGTCCGATAAACTGCGGACAGATTTCAAAAAATTTATCCACCACCTCCTGCGAGCTTACCATTTCGCGAAGCTTCCTCCATTCGGGGTCTACCTGAAGGATGCTGCCTAATCTTCGATATGATTCGTTCATATTCCGATACTCCCGCGCGATACCATAATAGTTGCATCATGTTCCGATTTTGCCAGAAACCGGTAATTGGAAAAATCAGTGATGGTAATAAACGCCTGGCCCACTGTTTTCAAATATTCACTTATTCGAGAGGAACGTTTCGTATCCAGTTCACCGAAAACATCATCAAGCAAAAAGATCGGTGTAGTGCCAGCCTTCATTTTCAGATAGAAGAATTCAGCGAACCGTAAGGCAGTTTGAAATGTTTTATGCTGCCCCTGTGAACCGTATGTTTTCAAAGCGGTATTATTTACCATAAAAATAAAGTCGTCACGGTGCGGACCCGTCAGATTAGCCGCCCGGCGTATTTCTTCCTCCCTGCGTTTCGCGAGCCGCTCGGCAAAAATCGACTCGGTTACTATCTCTGTACTGCCTTGCAGTAACGGGTATAATATTACCGGTTGTTCTTCGCCCGGCATAATATGCGAATACGCCTCGCAAATAAACTGATTAAACTCTTCAATGAACTGTTGCCGGATTTCTATTATCGTTGTTCCGGTCTTTACAAGCAATTCGTCCCACGCATCCAGTTCTACCAGATAATCATGCCGACGCTGCTCCCTAAGCAAGTTCAGCAAGGCCGACCGCTGTTTTATTATTCGGTTGTACTCTATGAGAGTGCTCAGGTAAAAAACATTGGATTGGGAGATCACGGAATCAATAAATTTCCGTCGGTCTGCCGGCCCACCCTGCGTCAACTGGTGATCTTCCGGCGTTAATAATACTACCGGAAACTTTCCGATGACATCGGTTGCCCGTGTAATCGATTTGCCATCTAGTAAATAATGTCTTTTGGTATCGGCCGCTGAATAATAAATTCGTGCTTTCCGTATTGTGGTATCCTGAAAAATACCATTTACCTCATACGACTCTTCGCCAAATCGCAGCAGCTCATTATCAGCTGCCGCCTTAAAATTTCTGGTGGTACAAAGGAAATACAACCCTTCAAGAAGACTCGTCTTTCCTTCGCCATTGCCACCAACAATAAAATTTAATGTATCCGAAAAATCGATTGAACTGCTCTGATGTATTCGAAAATTTCGTAATGATAGAGAACGAACAATCATCCTTTACACATTCAATCGTACAGGCATAAGCAGCATAAGGATTTCTCTATCCTCTGCGGCTTCGGCTCCTTCAATTAATGACGCCCTGCTGGGTGATTCAAATCGAAATACCAATTTTTCCTGCTCCATGTGCGATAATATATCGTACAGGAAGTGTGTATTAAATGCTATCTCCATCGGTACACCGGTGTAATCGCACTGCAATGTTTCAGTTCCGCGCGACCCCTTATCGATATCTTCCGATGAAATTTCCACCATGTTTTCGCTTAATCCAATTTTCACTTTCGGGAAGTTCGATGAATCGAATAAAAGCATACGCTTCACTGCACCGATAAGTGGTTTTTTATCAAGTGTTAACAGATTATCGTTCTCTAACGGTATAACGGAATTATATGCCGGATATTTCTGATTTATCAGGCTGGAAATCATTGTAATTTCGCCAAAACGGAATAATATGTTCGAATTCGTATATGAAATCGAGACCGGTGAATCGCCGGCAAATTTCAGTAATACATCAACTGCCTTAATCGGTACAACTATCTGATCTGCTTCTTCAAATGTAAGCGGTTTATAAATAAACCGTACCAAACGGTGCCCGTCGGTAGCAACAAATTTCAGGCCTTCATCGGTAAAGTCAAACAAGATACCGGTCATAGCGGGACGCATAGGTTCTTTGCTGACAGCGAATGAGGTTAAATCGATTGCATTTTTTAATACGCTGCCAATAATGGTAACCTGCTTGGTATAGGTAATAGCGGGTACCTGTGGGAACTGCGATGAATCCGCATATCCAATCTGATACGAACCGAAGTCGGTACGCATGTTCAGGCTGCCGTTTCCCGTCACTTCAAAGTTAATAATGCTATCCGGTATCGAACGCACTAAATCATAAAACAAGCGTGCAGGAATAATTGATTCGAACTCTCCATCTGCATCTATGCTCATGGTGCAGGTTATAAACATGTCCAAATCTGTACCGGTTACTGTTAACAGGTTCTCCTGAATCTGAAATAAAAAGTTCTCAATTACAGGCATTGGCGTCCGCGGTGGGATGGCCGGAATAACCTTACTCAGAAGCTTTTCTAATGAAGTACTATTGATTGAAAATTTCATATTTTTTCTCCGTTATAACAGGGAAAAATACGAAAAAACCGGCTAATTCCATGCAAGAAAATATTCATTTTTCTCGCTTAAAACCGCTTTTTTTAACATTTTTTTCAGGTTTACTGCTTATGAGCGGGGGGGCTGGCGAAAGGGGCTGTAAAGCGTGGTTCCCGGCCTAAATCAGAACGTGTCCCTGCTGTCTCGGGAATCGGTTTATTTCCTTAAATACGTCCCTGCAATCGATATCATCTTCCGTAAAGAAAGCCGCACCACGTACCATAAACTCCATCTGCCGGGAACTTTCTTATACAGCCCGGGCTGATTTTTCGACTGTACAATAAGGAACGATTTGAATATGCGCGCGAAAAACTGGTCATTCGTCTGATTAATAAAATACAATTTAGCGTAATTATGATATTTTCCCAGCCCTTCGGGAGTGCTCATGGTAAAACTACTTCGATGCGAAAGGAAATAACAACTGGTATCGGAAAGATATGCCAAATTTTTATACTCGTAGGCGGTCATCAAATGCAAAAACAAATCATTCCCGGCCCCCAGATTGTTAAATACCAGCCCTTCATCATTAGGGAATTCAACCAGCAAATTCTTCGCCACATCACGTCTACGGAATAAAGCAGAACCCGGTGAGGCAGATATATTACCATTTAGAAACGCGAGCGTTATAAAATGTCTTGAGGAGAATATTGTATTCTCCGGAAAAATGTCGTAGCCGGTACGTTGCTGCCCGTCTTCAAACACGATTTGCACTTTTGAAAATACAAAAGCTACATCGTGATTGCTTTCTATGGCCTGAACTGCCTTGCTAATAAAATCATCATCCATCCAATCATCGGAAAAGAGAATTTTCACGTAATCCCCGCGCGATTCTTCCACGCAGCGCAGCCAGTTTTTTACCGGCCCGATATTGGTTTCATTACGGAAAATTTTAATCCTGTCGTCACCCGCCGCATAATCCTGCAATACTTGCCATGTACCATCGGTACTGCAATTATCAGCAATGATGATCTCTATATTGGCATAGGTTTGCCTTTTCGACGATTCTATTGCCCGGGCAATTAGTTTTTCCCTGTTGTATACCGGAATCAGGATACTGACGAGTTTTTCCATTTACGCATTATTGAGTTTGATTTTATAGGTCCCGCGATGGCAAACACCGAAAGCGCTATTGCCATTGAAAGTACAATTCCTTCGGGACCCATATGAAGTTTTTTTGTTAAAAATATTGCCAGCGGAATATGTACAACCGCGGCAATTATTGAAGTATAAACCTGAATATCGATTACGCCTGTTCCATTAAGAAAATACGCGTAAATATTATTCCAAACCGTTATTAAAGTATAAAACGCGAATATCCATATCATTAATTCGCTTACAGTAACTTTATGCATTGTCCATATATCAATAAGCACCGGAGCGAAAATACCCATTACAACCACGATCAGTACAGAGTAAATCATATACTTATTGCATTTACTCATCACCTTCTGCATCCAGGTGTAATCGCCCTGCGCGAGCGAGTGCGTGAAGGCCGACCACATGGGAGCCATTACAATAGCCCAAACTGATGTTAAGATACTAAAGTATTTAAAAGCTACATTATAGGGAGTTACTTCCGCCGGTGAAAATAGCTGCGCGATTAGAATATTGCTTGTCTGGAAAATTACAATTACCGCTATCTGCACTATAAAGAATTGCACGCCTAACCCCGTTAATTCACGCGCGTACATAAACTGCACGTGTTTCCAACCAGGTCGTAAAAACGAGTACTTACCCCAGAACATAATAAGTGTTGCGACTCCCAGCACCACAACCGGAATTAACACCAGAACAATTCCGAAATTGATTAACGAGCTGCTGTGTAGAAAAATCAGGACATAGATTCCCGCGAGACTAAGAACGCTGTACATCACTTCAAATGAATTGCCGAGGGCGGTTTTTTGGTCGGCTATTACTACAATACTGATAATCTGTAAAACAAAACGAACACAAAAAGAAATAAAAACGATTCGAACTAAATGCTGCAATTCAACAAAATAATCCGGAGTAGTATTTAGTACCCGTGTCCAATCTATCCAATGCTCAACACCAAGAAATACCACTATACCAGCCAAAGCAATAATGGTCAGAAGAGCGTAGGTAGTACTGACGTATTTACGGGCTAACTCCTTATCACCTTTGGCCAAAGCCTCAGCGAGCTTATTCCGAAGTCCATTTGCCAGGCCCACATCAAACAATGCAAACCATGCCACTATTGATGAAAGAGTAACCCAGATTCCATACCGGGTCTGGTTCAGGTAGTTAATTGTAATCGGTATATTTAGGAACCCGACTACAATGCTTATGCCTTTTAAGCCGAAAGAGGCAAAGATATTTCTTTTGACTATTGATGTACGGTCATCACCCTTGCCAATCAACCGAAATATCCGGTCAGTTATTCCCGAAATATTCATTCTGCCCGGAGTTTAAAGTTTATCAATGGTTTTACGCAGACCTGTTTTATAATCTACTTTCGCTTCCCAGCCGGTATGCTGCTGCATTTTCGTATAATCAGCTACGAATACCAATTGGTCACTTTCCCGGGGCGGTAATTTATAATAGTTCATGGGAATATCAAGCTCAGCTTCAAGAAATTTGAATAATTCTAACAATGAAAGGCTGTTAGCCATTCCACCGCCGATATTAAAGGCCTTACCCTGCACCTTCGCCAAATTTTCCCAGGCGGAAAAATATACAGAAACAACATCATCTGCATGAAGTACATCGCGCACCTGCTTCCCGCTTCCGGAAATGGAGAATTGCTCACGGGAAATTCCGCGCTTGTATTCAAGCGCCTTTTGTACAAACCAGCCAATCCATCCCTGATCGAATGTAGGATGCTGATTGCCCCCGTACATCGATGAATGCCGGAACACCACGGTACGGGTTCCGTACATACGGTAAAAATCAAGCAAATACTGATCCGCGGCACCTTTACTGCAACCATATGGCGAATGAAAATCCAATGGAATGTCTTCAGAGAATCCGGCCGGATAACCTGCCGGGATGTAGCGGGTATCGGTTTCATCATACTGAATATACTCTAAGTCGCCATACACCTTATTCGTTGAAGAATACAAAATGGCCGTTTCGGGTGAGTGCTTACGTACCGCCTCAAGAACATTTAATGTACCAAGGGCATTTACTTCAAAATCCATTCGCGGATCTCGCAATGAGGTAGTCATGGCGACCTGGCCGGCAAGATGAAATATCACATCCGGCTTAACATCTTTAATAACATTTTCAACATCATTGGCATTTCTGATATCACGATGATAGAACGCAAATTTTCCTCGTTCCTGAAGCCATACATAGTTTTTATCGCTGCCTGAGCGGTATAAATTATCGAGAACAAATAATTCTTCGTTCCGCTTTATTACTTCGTGGGCCAGGTTGCTGCCTACAAAACCACAACCACCCGTTATTAAATATTTAATATCCGCACCTTTTCCTGGTTAATTGTTATACGCAAACCCTCACGCAGCGGCACCATTGGCTGCCAGCCAAGCTGCTGTAAAGAGTCTGTATTGCTATGCGATTCCATTACTTCGTTTTCACGGTACGGAACGGCACCGAAATTTAATTCAGTGGCGCTCCCGGTTATCTCTTTTATGTATAATACTATTTCCTTCAATGTCCAGACCTCAGGACTGCCGGCTTCAAATTCATAATAGCCATTCTGTGTGCCGGAATTATTGAGATACTCTATAATTACATCGTAGGCTTTTAATACATCTTCAAAATAGACGAAATCACGCTTCTGTATGCCCGCGGTAAGATCTATTTTCTTTTCACCGCGAAGCATTTTTTCTATCATCAGTGTTATAAAATTTGTAGAATTGCACCCCGGGCCGTAAAAATGCTCAAGCTGTAAATTACCCGCCTTTATCTTCCCGCTATAAAATACCAGCCAATCGGCAAACTGCTTTTTCGTTAATGAATAAGCACTCGTCAGGCGGTCAAGAGCCGTATCGGTGTTCAGAAAAAAAGAAACTCCGTTTTGCAACGCTTTTTCCAGCAAAGTAAAAGGCATTATGAAATTTGAGTCTACCATTTTCTTTACATCCTCACCCTGCCTGCCATACAGTGTGGCAGTATGGATAATACCGCTCACCCGATGCTTGGTAAACAATTCATCCAATTTATCCGGTTCTGGTGTGTAGATATCAACCGGAAGCCCGGCAATACGTTCCAGACCGGAATGCGGCATTTCAATACCAATAACCTTAAACTTCGTACAAAGTTTCCGTGCAAGATTACTCCCGATAAACCCGTTTACACCGGTAATAACTACTGTCTGCATGTTATTCCCAATCATCAATCATTATATTGCCTTCCGGCAACCCAAGTTGAAGAAACTTTGCTTTAAAATTCTTAATCATTATCGGGGGACCCGAGATAAAAAATACTGCCCCGGGATATTGTAAATAAACTTCCTCAACTGGTATTAGACCATCTGTATCCTCGTATACAGGGCAATAACGCAGGCCGGAGTTAATTTGTATCGCGGTGTTCAGTTCAGACTCAAAAATATTACATGCCTTGTTTCTAAATCCCGCGTATAATACCGGTTGTTTATACTCGGCAAATGAAGAATGGGTAAAGAGTGAAAGATATGGTGTTATCCCTGTTCCGCCGGAAATAAATACACATTGCGCCTGGCTGTGTCCACGATCGAACAATGTTCCGTAAGGAAGCTTTAACCATACTTCTTTCCCCGGCTTCAATTCTTCAGCCATACGACGGGTAAAATTTCCTTTTACAGAAAATGTTATTGTTACCAATGCATCATCGGGGTTACTTTGCATAGAAAAGCACCGCGAATCGGGCCATTGCATTGAGGGATCGTACGCATCGAGAGCTAAGTGTAAAAACTGCCCCGGGTTAAAGTTAAATTTCTTGGCGCAGGAAAATGAAACCGTATAAATTCCGGTAATCCGTTCTTCAACGCGCTCAACAATCACCGGATATTTTTTTACAATTGCCATGGTATTCCGGATTATCCTTTGTTGGCAGTAATGAATGAATCAACGACTTCCTCGATATAACCCATTTGTAATTCGGTATTACCCGGGTAAGTGCCAATGAAGAATGTATGATTCATTATATAATCAGAATTATTCAACGTATCCGCGATTCTAAAGTTTTTTCCTATAAAGGCTGGCTGCCGAACCATATTACCGGCAAACAGATTCCGTGTTTCAATGAGGTTCTCGTTTAAATAGCGTGTAAATATATCACGGGTAAATGGAGTTCCCTCTTTCAGGGTTACTATATAGCTAAACCAGGCCGGTTCAGCATTTTCTGTAGCCTTTGGTAAAATAAAATACTCGGGGTACTTACCGAATATCTTGTTATATCTTTCGAAATTCTGTTTTCTTTTCTCGCAAAAATTTGCAAGTTTATCCATTTGTGCAGAACCTATAGCCGCCTGCATATCGGTCATTTTAAGATTATAGCCAACTTCCGAATACACGTATTTATGATCGTAACCAAATGGTAAAGTACCAAACTGTTGTGAGAAGCGTTTACCGCATGTATTGTTTTCACCGCCGGCGCAGTAACAGTCACGTCCCCAGTCGCGAAATGCACGAATAAGCTTTGCGAGTTGCTCATCATTAGTTATTACCGCACCACCTTCTCCGGTGGTTATATGATGAGCCGGGTAAAATGAAATTGTGGAAATATGCCCAAATGTTCCGGTATATTTGCCACGGTATTTACTACCGAATGAATCACAATTATCTTCAATCACCCATAAATTATATTTACGGGCAAGCTCCATTACTGCGTCAAGATTAAACGGATTACCCAAAGTGTGGGCCAGGAAAATACATCGCGTCTTTTCGCTTATTGCCTTTTCCATCATTGCAACATCGATATTATACGTTGGTATATCGACATCAACAAACACAGGGATACAGTTATTCTGTATTATCGGTGTAACTGTTGCCGGGAATCCCGCTGAAACTGCAATTACTTCATCGCCCGGCTTTAGCCTTCTTTCTCCCAGCTTTTCTGAGGTAAGTGCAGAAAATGCTACAAGATTTGCCGATGAGCCTGAGTTTACCAACAACACGTTATTAACACCAAGGAAATCTGCTATTTTCTCGGCGAATTCTTCCGAATACCGCCCTTCAGTTAGCCAGAAATCCAACGATGAGTCAACTAATTGAACCAGTTCCCGCTCATCAAAAACACGGCCGGCATAGTTAACACGGCTTTTACCTTTTTCAAATTGAGGTGTGCTGAACCGCTCTTTGTAATACTCTTTCGTTAATTCTAATATCTGTTTCCTAATATCCTGATGACTCATTCACACATCCTATCCTAAAAACCTGATTCCTTTTGTTCTTCCTGTCTGTATATAGTTCTGTATTTGTTCAACTCGTTTTGTATATACATCATCATTGTTTTCTTCGGCAATATAGCCGTCAAAAACAAATTGCATAGTTTCCTTAAAATTCAACACTGGCATCCATTGTAAAAAACGCTGCGCTTTGGAGATATCCAGTTTAAGTAAAGTAGCTTCATGTTTCTTTTCGCTCTCTAAATCAACTGCATAGGACCCCTTACCGGCCAGGACAATCAATTCCCTCACCAACTCTTCCACCGGGTGTTCATCAAAGCCAGCAGGGCCAAAATTCCAACTACCGCTAAATTCTTTTCCATCTTCCAATAACTTCTGACCAAGCAACAAATAACCCGCCAGCGGTTCAAGTACAAACTGCCAGGGCCGTGTTGCCTGAGGAAAACGCAGATATAATTCTTTTTGTTCTTTTAGCGAACGGAAAAAATCGGGAACGATACGATAGTCGGCCCAATCACCTCCGCCAATAACATTGCCCGCCCGAACCGATGCTATATGGGTTTCGCCATTCCGGAAGAATGAATGCGAATAGGCTCCCGTCACTATTTCCGAGGCCGCTTTTGATGCACTATAGGGATCTTTGCCGCCAAGAGGATCTGTTTCTTTGTAACCCCAAATCCATTCGTTATTCTGATAACACTTGTCAGTTGTAATGTTTATTGCAGCTTTTACCGAGTGAATGGAGCGGGCTGCTTCAAAAAAATTAACGGTACCCATAACATTAGTTTCGAACGTATAACGCGGATCTTCGTATGATTCCAACACCAATGGCTGGGCAGCGAGATGAAACATGATATCCGGCTGTACCTTTTCTACGAAAGCCTGAAACATTTTCTGATCCCGAATATCGCCGTCCTGATGCGTGATTCTCGAGGCTAAATTGCAGGTAACGAAATTATCCTGCGAACTTTTTGGCGGAAGTGAATATCCATAGACATCTGCCCCTGCTTCACGCAGCCAGATCGCCAGCCATGACCCTTTAAAGCCACTATCGCCGGTAAGTAAAACTTTCTTACCGTTATATATATCATTAAATAGCTGCATTTTTTTAATCATTCCAGATTTTCCACGGAGCGCTGCCGCTGCTCCACATTTTTTCCAGTTCATGTTTATCAGAAAGCTTATCCATTGGCATCCAGAAACCCTGATGATGATACGCGTTTAATTGCCCATCGCGCGCCAAATTTTCCAACGGGGCCCGTTCAAACATGGTAGCGTCATCTTCAATATAATCAAACACCTTTGGCTCAAGAACAAAGAAGCCGCCATTTACCCATGTGCCGTCACCCGTGGGTTTTTCTTTAAATACCGATATGGTATTATCCGGGTCGATTTGCAGGGCACCGAACCGGCCGGTTGGCTGCACTGCCGTTAGCGTGGCTATCTGTTTATGTCCTTTATGAAAATCTATCAACGCGGGTACATTCACATCGGCAACGCCATCCCCGTAAGTCATCATAAACGTTTCATCACCAACATACTTTTGCACACGTTTCAGCCTGCCGCCGGTTAACGTATTTAATCCGGTATCCACGAGAGTAATTTTCCATGGTTCGGAAAGGTTACGGTGAATCTCTGTGGAGTTATCGGCTAAATTGATCGTTACATCGGACTTATGCAGGTAGTAATTATAGAAATACTCTTTAATTAAAAATCCTTTATATCCTAAACAGATAATAAAATCATTAAACCCATATTGTGAATAAATTTTCATAATATGCCAGAGTATCGGATACCCGCCAATTTCTACCATAGGTTTCGGTTTAACGGTAGTTTCCTCTGCCAGCCTGGTACCCAGACCGCCTGCCAATAATACTATTTTCATATAATGACATTCGTTTTGCGGGTGCATTGCACCCAATGATTAGTCCGACTCACCCGCACTATAGGGTACCGCCGATTTCGCAGCATTCTGATGCGAAAATGTAAATATTAAAGAGTAATTTACGCAAAACTTTACTTTTAGGAAAGCCGGGAAAAAGGACCGGCTATAATACCATACTGCTTAACTGTACAAAAAAATAAAGAATTATCTTGACATTGAATGGCTATTCCCATATATTACTATTGTACTATTTGTATATTACAATAGTAATATTAGAAACAGGAATATCTATGATTGTATTTTCGTTAGACCCCAGGAGCGGAATCCCCTATTACAAGCAAATTGCCGACCAGATCCGATTTGGGATTGCCTCGGGCAATTTGAAGGTAGGTGAACAACTACCCACCGTACGGGCTTTGGCTGTAGAGCTGAAGATTAACCTTAACACGGTGGCTAAGGCATATAAGGAACTCGAACTACTAAAATTCCTTGAAACTCAGCAAGGTACCGGCACTTTTATCAGCGCCCGCCCACCCGAGTTACAGGAAGATGAAAAGCAGAAAAAACTTACCGCTATATGCTCCGAATTTCTAAGCATTGCGGCCTCCTATGGTTTTACCTCACATGAAATAATTAACGAAATTTCCAAACGGAAAGGGAATATATGAACCCTAATGATATGTATCGCAATAGCATTAACCCAATCGCCATATCGATTTTCCTTGTATTGGGCGGATTCGGTATCGCCTGCCAGATTTATTTCCAATTGCCTCATGGCTATATTGAAGCATGGTTAATTTTCGCCATATTAATTGCTTCATCATTCCGCATTGCCAATCAATGGGAAAAGGCGCCAATTTTGCGGATGGGTAAATTCATCGGGCTTCGCGGCCCCGGTTTGTTTTTCATTATACCTATTATTGACCGTGTCGCCTGTTACATCGATCAGCGTGTCCGTACTACCTATTTTAAAGCAGAAGAAACCCTTACGAAAGATACAGTACCGGTAAACGTCGATGCAGTTGTTTACTGGACTGTATGGGACGTGGAAAAAGCAGCCCTGGAGGTACAGGATTATATGGCGGCTGTATCATACATTGCACAAACCGGCTTACGCGATAATATAGGCAAGCATGAACTGGCCGACCTGCTGCAACACCGTGAAAAAATTGCAGAAGACCTGCAAAATACTCTGGATGAGCATACGAGTCCCTGGGGAATTACCTGCAATACCGTTGGAATCCGTGATGTTGTTATCCCGGCAAATCTGGCTAACGCGATGAGTAAACAGGCGCAGGCCGAACGTGAACGCCAGGCACGCGTTATTCTCGGTACCGCCGAAACTGAAATTGCCGAAAAATTTGCACTTGCAAGTGAGCAATACAAAAATAACCCGGTAGCTTTACAACTTCGGGGTATGAATATGCTGTTTGAGGGACTAAAAGAAAAAGGTTCGCTTATAATCGTTCCTTCATCCGCCCTTGAATCAATGAATCTGGGAGCAGTTGGCGGTTTAACCGGCCTGGCACAACAGACGGAAAAGTAAAGATATTTTACCATTACGGGGCCTTATCTGAAGGTCCCGTAATTTGCTTTCGCCTGTAGTGGCAAAGCGATATTACTGCTCCCCCCCCATGCGCAATTACTACTAAAAATTTATTTTTTCTGCCACTCTGCGCTTTTTGGCTTATTTAATTACGTTGTTTATCTTTATTGTATTACTTTTATTACCCTTTCGTAACAGCTTCATGAACAATTAATAATCATTTAATACTGCCATAATTTTTCAATTCGTCAGCAATATTATTTTTGATAAATTGCTTGGCTCAATTTTGAAGTTTCTGTGGTAGCTGCCCTTTCCAAGCCGTCAGATAGTCGAAAATTACAGACAAGCTGAATAACAGCAGGGCGAAGCTTACTCAGATTTTAATGGTGTTGAATATTACTTAATCACATATATATAAACATACATAAAGGCAATAATAGATGAATCTTTCTAAGAGGCTATTAACCTTCTTGTTTGCCGCGCTGCTTACCGTATGCAGTTTCGGTCAGACAGTTACTCCACTTTCGCATGTTCGCACCAATGATGCGAATGGCGTTTCACAGGATACCGGAAAAACAGTTACTGTTCAGGGTATCATTACCGTCGGCAACGAATTCAACAGTCCTTCATACTTACAGGATAGCACTGGCGGTTTAGCAGTATATGGCCGCGGCACCACTGCTTTCTCAGGGCAGATGAAAGCTGGTTACCTCGTTCAGGTTACTGGTAAAATCGTTAACTACAATGGGCTTACCGAAATGAACCCGGTTAGCTCTTTTACAAAAATCGATTCCAATAAAACTGTTACGCCTTTACAGGTTACTATACCTCAGGTTGTCGGTCAGGCTTGGAACGGTTATGAGCAATACGAAGGCAGACTCATTGTAATTAAAAATGTTACTCTTCTGAACCCGGTTGCTACCTGGGCTGCAAATACGAATTATACAATTAAAAATGGCACCGACACTTTATCAATAAGAGTTACCACCGGTACTTCTTTGGTAGGTCAAACTGCTCCAACAGGCACCTTCGATATCGTTGGTGTACTCAGTCAGTATAAAGTCGGCGCTCCCTACAGCACAGGTTACCAGTTAATGCCTCGCGTTGCCGCCGATATTATTACCGGTGGAACAACAGCAACAATTACTGTTACTGCTCCTAATGGCGGCGAAAACTTAACAGTTGGTGCCAGCCAGAATATTACATGGACGAGCACAGGTACAATCGCTAACGTAAAAATCGATTATACAACCGATAATGGTTCTACATGGGCAGCTGTTGCAGCAACAACTACAAATAATGGCACCTATGCATGGACAGTTCCCAATACTCCTGCTACACAATGCAAAGTAAAAGTTTCTGATGCATCCAATGCAACAGTATTCGGCACATCAAGCGCAGTGTTTACCATTGCCACAGCTTCCGGCGTATTAAATATCAGCCACTTACGCACCAATGATGCGAATGGTGTTTCACAGGATACCGGCAAAGTTGTAACTATTAAAGGTATTGTTACCGTTGGCAATGAATTTAACAGTCCTTCATACATTCAGGATGCCACCGGTGGCGTTGCTGTGTATGGCCGCGGCACAACCGCATTTTCAGGTATGATGAAAGCCGGCTACCTCGTTCAGCTGACTGGTAAAGTTGTAAATTACAACGGCCTTACCGAAATAAACCCGGTAAATACTTTCACAAAACTAGACTCGAATCAGACCGTTACTCCTGCTGTTGTTACTATTCCGCAGGTTGTTGGTCAAACATGGAATGGCCTTGAGCAATATGAAGGCTCATTAATCCAGATTAAAAATGTAACCTTATTAAACCCGGTTGCTACCTGGGCTGCCAATACAAACTATACATTAAAGAATGGCACTGATACACTTTCAGTTCGTATTACCACCGGTACATCATTAGTTGGTTTAACCGCTCCTACCGGTACATTCGATATCGTTGGTGTACTCAGCCAGTATAAAGTTGGCGCTCCGTACAGCACGGGTTACCAGTTATTACCCCGCGTTTCCGGTGATATCACCACAGGTGGAACCACCGCTTCCATTACCGTTACCGCTCCGAATGGTGGTGAAAACTTAACTGTAGCCGCCACCCAGAACATTACCTGGACAAGCACCGGTACAATCGCTAACGTTAAAATCGACTATACCACAGATAACGGTACCTCATGGGCAGCAGTTGTTGCCTCTGCTACAAATAATGGCACCTATGCATGGACCGTTCCTAACACACCTTCGACACAGTGCAAAGTAAAAGTATCCGATGCCTCAAATTCATCAGTTTTTGATGCTTCCAATGCTGTCTTTACAATCGCTACAGCTTCCGGTGTTCTTAATATCAGCCATGTTCGCACCAATGATGCAAATGGTGTCTCACAGGATACAGGAAAAGTTGTTACCGTTAAGGGTATCATTACCGTTGGTAATGAATTCAACAGCCCTTCATACATGCAGGATGCGACTGGTGGTTTGGCTGTTTATGGCCGTGGCACCACTGCTTTCTCAGGCCAGATGAAGGCCGGTTACCTCGTTCAGGTTACCGGTAAAATCGTTAACTACAACGGCCTTACTGAAATGAATCCGGTTAGCTCATTCACGAAACTTGATTCAAACCAAACCGTTACGCCTGCTGTTGTTACTATTCCTCAGGTTGTTGGTCAGGCATGGAATGGCCTGGAACAGTATGAAGGTTCTTTAATTAAAATAAAGAACGTTACCTTATTAAACCCGGTTGCTACCTGGGCTGCCAATACAAACTATACCTTAAAGAACGGCAATGATACTCTTTCAGTTCGTATCACAACCGGTACAACTTTAGTCGGCCAAACTGCGCCATCTGCAGCTTTCGATATCGTTGGTGTTCTAAGTCAGTATAAAGTAGGCGCTCCTTACAGCTCCGGCTATCAGTTAATGCCACGCGTTGCCGGTGATGTTACTCCTGCTTCTTCAGTTAAAGAAGAAAAACTGAAAGATCTGAATTATTCGCTTGAACAAAACTATCCTAACCCGTTCAACCCGACTACCCAGATTACCTATCAGGTTTTATATGCCGGTAAAGTTAGCTTAAAAGTATATGATGTTCTTGGTCATGAAGTAAAAACCTTAGTAAACAACAGCCAGTCAACTGGTCGTTATACAGTTGAATTTAATGCAGCTGGTTTACCAAGCGGTATGTATATTTATGTATTAAGAACCGAAGGCTACACAGCAGCGAAAAAGCTTACACTGCTTAAGTAATTTTGTTTTCGCACGAAAGGGCTCAATTTTTATTGGGCCCTTTTTTTATCCTCTCCAAACCTTTCGCCTTCGTATTGATTCTCTCCGAATATCTGCGTATTTTTAACGCAACAAAGGAAGCAGCCATGACCGATAAATGCGCAAATCATCGTTTTAACGAAGCCGCCCATTCTTGCAGTGTATGCGGCCAATGGTTCTGTAATGAATGCCTCTATTTTGTAAATGACAAATATATTTGCAAATCCGCCTCCTGTTCAAAACAGTATATGCAGGAAATCAAAAAGAATGCACTTCATGGCCCTTCTTCACAACCCAAAGGCAGCAGCTATCACCGGAAAACCGGAATTTTACTCTCGATATTTTCTCTAATGAATCTGTTTTTTGCGGCGGAGAATCCGGCTGATAATATAGCAGCAGTAACCAACCCGCAAACCGCACGGGTACAAATGCCCGGCTCTGCTCAGGCAATACTCGCGCAAAACCCTATATTTACTACATTAAATCAGGTATCCGGCACTTTGGATTTTTTCGTAACTATCGATTTATTCCTTGCCGCTATCGGAATTGCCGTAAGTATATTCCTGATAATTGAGCATAAACTTTGCAGAGTAGTTGGCAGTGCCTATTTTTTCGGGGTGGTAGTATATATGCTTATCGGTGGTATTATGGGTATTAAGCTCTATTCAGTACTCATGGATATCACTACTAACTCCGGACTTCCGTTGGATCTCACGTTTATTCGGCTATTCTTTTATGCAGGCTATTTTTTCCTTGCCATATTAATGGTGCTTTTCACGCGTACCGGCTTTCGTCTGCTGCGCTCTCCCTTACCTTAGATACACAAAAATAGCAGTAATAACGCTCACTATCCCAATTCAATACAAAGTTATTACGTAAAATATTTTATCTTTACCAAATAGTTATTTATTGTCAGGGTAAGTATTGAATGAATTCTGAGTACGATGTTATTGTTGTAGGTGGCGGCCCTGCCGGGTCCATGGCTGCCAGATTCGCGGCTGAAAAAGGTGTATCGGTATTACTGTTGGAAAAGGACCGCGATATCGGGTACCCGGTGCGCTGCGGTGAAGCTGTAAGCCGCGAAAGTATCGTGCCATTTATCGATATTGACGATCGCTGGGTAGCTGCAAAAATCCATAAATTCTCTTTCTATGCACCCGATGGAGGAGTAGCCACACTCGAAGCACACATGCCTTCGCTCGTTCTCGAAAGACGAATTTTTGACTACGAACTTGCCCGCACTGCCGCGGAAGCAGGCGCTCATATCATAACCCGTGCCTATGTAAATGGTTTAACCTTTGATAATGGTACAATCAACGGAGTTACGTATGAATTTCAGGGTGAACAGATTTCCGTTCGCGGGAAAATTGTTATCGCCGCTGATGGTATTGAATCACGGGTAGGAAGATGGGCTGGGTTACAAACTCACTCTGACTTTCGTGATATGGAAAGCGCTGTTCAGGTAACCGCGGCCAATATACCTGTTGAACAGGATACACTGCATTTTTATTTCGGACAGAAATACGCGCCCCATGGCTATTTATGGATTTTTCCGAAAGGCAATAACAAAGCGAATATCGGGTTAGGTATCAGCGGCGATATTAATAAAAAGAAATCGGCCCTTTCATATCTCAATGATTTTATGCTCGAAAAATATCCCGGCGCCCCCATTTTAAGCAAGGTTTCCGGCGGTGTCCCTTGCCAGCTATCACTTGATAGGATCTCCGCCCCTGGAATAATGCTGGTTGGTGATGCAGCCCGCCATGTGAACCCTTTAAGCGGAGGCGGTATTGCTACAGGAATGATAGGAGGACAGATTGCAGGCAGCATTGCAGCCGATGCAATTTTACTCAATAAACCAGAACATATTCTCTCGTATGATAAAGCATGGCATAACCGAATAGGTAAGCGCCATGAAATTTACAATAAGCTGAAAGAAGGAATTTATAACTTCAGCGATGACCATTTTAATAATCTTGCCATTACAATTAATAAAGTACCAGCAGACCAACGCACATTGGGAAGGTTATTTACTGCCGCGTTATTTAACCAGCCTTCGTTACTGCTGGAAGTTGCGAAAGTTTTTGTTCTTTAGCTTTGTGATATCAATTCCACATCACGTGGTTATATAAATGCTTTAATAGTTTATTAAAATGTAATTCAGTATTTTAAAGTCACCAAAAACCTTTACCAAATTCAATATGTCGCACTCGGAACCGGTAGTAGTATTTACGGTAGATCAGTCAGTTGTAGCAGTGCCCGTGGGGCAGGTGCAATACATTATCCGCGCGGTTGCAATAACTCCCCTACCCGATGCCCCTCAGTCTGTATTAGGGTATTTTATCTATCATGGAACTCCGGTGCCGGTTATGGATTTGTCCAATGTATTCCATACACAACGAAAACCCGTTCACCCCGCGCAATACTTTTTGATTATAAATACGCCGTCACTAAACTTCGCTATAATTATTGACGAACTGTCTGGCTACCAGGAGCTGGAAATTGCCGATACCACAGTGCAATTTTCGGGTTTATCACAAAAAAAATTGATCAGGTCAGTCTCGTGCGACGGTTTTGAATCGCTTATGATTCTCGATTTTTTAAATTTTTTTGATTCTCATCTCAACCAACAACTTGCCACTCTGCTGGCAATTCTTCCCGAGTCAACGGAGTAATTTTATGTTACAGCTTACTGAAGACCTGTATGAAAAAATTGCTTCGTATATCCGGGTTAATGTCGGGTTGAATTTTCCTCCCGAGAAGCAGGCCGATTTGGAATACGGCTTATTAAATGCGGCACAGGAATACCATGTTTCCGATTTACCCGCTTTCGTAATTGTTGTTCTCAACAGACCAATGACTCTTGAGTTGAAACAGACCCTGCAAAAGCACTTAACCATTGGCGAAACATATTTCTTCCGCGAACGCCCGGTAATCGATAGATTCAAAAGCCTGCTTATGCGTCTGGCTTCCGAAAGAAGAAAGTCAACAAAGTCATTGAAGATCTGGAGCGCCGGATGTTCTACCGGCGAGGAGCCATACACGCTAGCGATGGTTGTTGCAGAAGCGATTCCCGATTTTGCATCATGGGACATCTCTCTTTTAGGGACTGATATTAATGCAAATTCACTCGAAAAAGCACGAAAAGGCATATACCGCCCCTGGTCTTTCCGCGGCGTTGAAAAGCATCTCATCGACAAATATTTTACCAAATACTCCGATACCGAGTTCCAACTGCGCGATTTAATCCGCAATCTCGTTCAATTGAATTATCTTAATCTTTTCGAGGAGTCGTACCCTTCACCTATTACAAAAACTACAGGACTCGATTTTATTTTTTGTAGAAATGTAATTATGTATTTTGATGAAAACGGGCGGAAAAGAGTACTTCAGGGTTTTTATAACGCCCTTGCGAATAACGGGCATTTGTTTCTCAGTCTTACCGAGCTGGCTCACCAGGCAGAGAAGCGCTTCATTACACATAAAGAAGGAAGCGTTATATACTTTCAAAAATCTCTCGGACTGCCCGCTAATGAGCCACCGGCAATTACTCCGGCCCCGTTGGTAACCGAAACATTGCCTCGACAAATTATTCAGCGTGTTCAGGCAGCACCCGGCAACCTTCCGGATGGCAGAACTGATACTCCTGAATATGCATTACAGCTTTTTGAACAAATTGAAGTACTGTATAATGCAGCTGAATATACCACAGTAATTAAGTTATACGAACAGAAGGCACGTGTAAATACTTTCGACTCGTTATCCGATGTACAGCGCGAAACTGTAATGGAGTATTTCCTTAAATCTTATGCAAACACGGGTCGACTTACTGAAGCCGAGCTTCTGGGCAGAACAGCCGTTATTAAGTTAAAAACATCACCCCGCTTACATGTATTCTATGCCAACATTCTCCAGGAACAGGGAAAAATGGCAGAGGCTGTTTCTTCTTTGCAAAAAGCTCTATACCTCGACCCCGATTATGTACCGGCTTATTTCACTCTTGCAAATTTGTATCGACGCATGCACCGGCCAAGAGAAAGTAAAAAGACTTTCGAAACTACTGCCAGTATATTACAAAAGATGGATGCCCTCGCGTCTTTTCCTGATCTCGAAAACATTTCAGCCGCAGAATTGCTCACGATAATTGAAAAAGCAATGGAGAATTTGTGATAACAAATAAACAACCATTGGGAACTCCGGGCTGCGATCAGGAAATTCTCCGAAATCGGGCCCGGGCAATCGCGCTACCGCTAACTGTGGGTGAGGAAAGCTCGGGTCTGGAAGTTCTGCATTTTCAATTGGCATTCGAGCAATACGCCATTGAAGCGAAGTATGTTCTTGAAGTAATCCCCTTAAAGGAAATTACCCCCTTGCCCCATACCCCTGCTTTCGTGCTGGGACTTATTAATTTACGCGGGGAAGTAATGTCTGTTCTGGATATCAGAAAATTTTTTAATTTACCCGGCAGCCCGATAAGCGATCTTAACAGAGTAATAATACTGCGCGATGGCGCTATGACCTTTGGCATACTTGTCGATCGTATCCGTGGTATTCAACTTATTCCTGAATCTTCAATTATTAAAAATACTGCTAACCTCGGTGCCACCCGGGAAGAATACCTGATTGGTATTACTACTGACCGATTAATTGTACTCAATGGTAAAGCCCTTATTAGTGACAAAAAAATCATTTTACAATATGATGACTAGGATTTCCTTATGCAATGGTTTATGAATTTATCCCTGCGCACCAAAATTGGTGTTATTCTCGGATTGCTTTCCTCCATCCTGTTAGCAATTGTGTATTATTCATACAATAATGTGAATAAAATCCGCGAAAGGCAGGAAGATCTTTCCGGTAAATACTTCCAAATTCAGGGTAACGCCCTAAAACTTCACGATGAACTTTCTTTCTTCAGAATGGAAATTCTCCAATCACTTTCAAAAAATGGAAGTAAGCAGGTACAAGGGCTTGAACGGAAATTCGCTTCATATAACGTTGTTATTGATGCGCTTTTTAAGAGTCTTGGCAGTTTATCGAAAAATGATGACTTATACGGTACTGAAATTTCAAACCTTGCAGTTTTGTTTGAAGATTACCGCAAACTTACCGAATCGCATATGCTTATAATGCGTTCCCATCCATCAACTGAAGATACCGACAGCATTTATGCACAACAGGCCGCCCAGTTTAATGAAATTTCACAAAAAGTAATGCACTTTGTGGCGTCCTCACAGAAAGATATCACTGCCCATTTTCAGGATACCAATACCCAGATTGTAAAAACAATAGTAGTTTTCCTTTGGACAGCCGTGTTATTTTTCCTTATTACTGCCGTAACCTTAGTGCAGGCAAATAAAATTCTATCCAACCCCATTAACACCCTTGCGGAAGCTTCTACCCGATTAGCATCAGGCGATGTCGAAATTGATATCCCGGTGCAAAACAGAGGTGATGAAATCGGCAAACTATATACCGCGTTTCTTTCAATGCTTAATTCAATTAAAGAGCTCGGCAGAATTACCAATAGCATTGCCGACGGGGATTTATCGATTACCCTCGCGCAAAAATCCGATAAAGATGCAATTGTGCGTTCACTGAATACAATGGGCCAACGTCTCAGAACAGTAATTGCTGAATCAAAAGACAGCATAGAAGTTCTTTCAAATGCCACGAATAAAATATTTGGCGCCGTATCCCAATTAAGCGCCAGTTCGAATGAAACTGCAACTGCTATTGGCGAAACCACTGTAACAATTGAAGAGGTAAAAAAGACTTCAGAAGTATTGAGTAGAAAAGCCCGTGAAATTAATACAATCGCGCAGCGTGCTTCCGAAATATCTGAAACAGGCGTTCGCTCTACGGAAGATACGATTCGTGGAATTCAGAACATTGGTAATCAAATGGAGATTATCGGTGAAAGCATCATAAAGCTAACCGAACAAAGCCGGGCGATTGGCGATATTATCGCATCGGTTAATGACTTGGCCGAGCAATCGAATTTACTCGCTGTTAACGCCGCAATTGAAGCCGCGCGCGCCGGAGAACATGGCAAAAGCTTCGTAGTTGTAGCACAGGAAATTAAAAGCCTTGCACAACAGAGTAAACAGGCTACGGCTCAGGTTAAATCGGTGTTAAATGATATTCAGAACGCCATCAATGCAACAGTATTGGCAACAGAGCAAGGTGAAAAAATTGTAAATGCCGGAGTAACCCTTTCCGAGCAAACACGCGAAGCTATTCGGAATCTTACAGATACAATTACTATGTTCACCGATATCTCTATACAAACCAACGCCTCCAGTCAGGAACAATTTATTGGCATGGAGCAGGTTGCCATTGCCATGGATAATATCAAGGTTGCCAGTTCACAGAATGCAATTATCACACGGGAATTGGAGTCTTCTGCACGGAATTTACAGATGTTAACTGAAAAGCTTCATGAAACTATTGCTGTATTCAAAGTATAACCCGTGATGGATAAGAATTTTTTTCAGCGGTTGCTGAACACGTTTCGGGCCGAAGCAGTAGAACATCTGGAAAATATTTCCGATGGACTGATTTCTTATGAAAATCTGCAACCGGGCGAAGAAAGGCAGGCGGTTCTTGAAACAATTTATAGGGAAGTCCACAGCCTGAAAGGTGCGGCACGCGCGGTTGAACTAAGAGACATCGAATTCACCTGCCAAAATCTTGAAAGTGTTTTCTCTGCACTCAAGAAACATGAAATGCAACCATATCCGGAATTGTTCGATCTATTCCATAGAACCGTTGATACAATTACTGCCTTCCTCTCGCATGATGAACCCGAACAAATTGCTATTGCAGGCGAACTTTCACAACTATCCGGTCAGCTGGCAGAAGCATTATTTGCGCCCAGACCTGAACCGGTAAATAATGAAATACCCGCCGAATTTCGTGACTTCGTCACACAGTACTCTCCTGCAGCAGAACAGAATCAGCCTCGGGAAGCAATGCGACCAGAGCCTAAAGACGAGCAGAAATCTGAAGAAGAAATTGCTCAACCCGTGCAACGGCGTAAGAAACAGGGAAAGATTCAGGCAATTGAGTCATTCAGAATTTCTTCTACTCGCCTGGATAAGCTATACTTATTGGCGGAAGAAATGCTCGCTTCCCGTATCAACTTCAATCATCTCTCGGAAGAACTGCAATCTACTGTTTACCTTCTGCAAAGCTGGAAACGAGAATGGCGCAAAAATTCTTCGTACTTTAACTCTTTGCGAGGCAAATCAGAAAAGCTTTCGCGTGAAACAGAAGGGGCTTTACCCAAAGCCGATGTTGAACGGTTACTGGATTTTTTAGAGTGGAATTATACGTTTTTTGAAAATTCGGAAAAGCAACTCCGCGCCCTGCAAAAATTCACATTTCAGAACACGAAACAGCTGGGAATGCAACTCGCACAGATGACTGAGGATCTGAAAGAAATTATGATTTTACCTTTTTCGGAATTACTCGATATACTCCCCCGGATGATTCATGATCTCGCGAAGGATTTAGGCAAAGATGTTGAGTTTATTTCCGAAGGGGTTGAAATTGAAGTCGACAAGCGAATTCTTGAACAGATTAAAGATCCGATTTTTCATATACTCCGCAATGCTATCGATCATGGTATCGAACGTCCTGATATCAGAGCTCAAAAGAACAAATCACCCCGTGGCATTATTCGCTTAAAAATTGCCCAGGTCGAAAATAATCGGGTAGAAATAGATATAAGCGATGATGGAAAAGGAATTGATGTAAATCAATTGATTGAATCGGCATTGCAAAAAGGATTGTTGAGTCAGGATGAACGAAAGCATTTAAGCGAAACTGAACAGTTACAGCTGATTTTCCGCTCCGGTGTCTCTACCAGTCCCGCCATTACCGATATCAGCGGCAGAGGGCTTGGAATGGCTATTGTAAAAGAAAATATTGAACGCCTCGATGGCAGTGTACGGGTCGAAACTACACCCGGATTAGGGTCCAGATTCATTTTTAGCCTGCCTCTTACCATTGCTGCAATGCGTGGTATAAAAGTACGTTGCGATGAACAATATTTTATTCTGCCCACGACAAAAACAGATAGAGTACTCCGTATTAAAAACACCGATATTAAAACGGTTGAAAATAGAAAAAGTGCCCTAATTGGGAAAGTGCCGGTATTGGTAACATATTTACAGGATATTTTAGAAATCTCGCGAAAAGAATTTCCCGAATCAGAATATTATACCGGTATTGTTTTAAGCGCCGATAACTTCAGAACAATCTTTATTGTTGATGACATTGTTGATGAGACTGATTTTATTGTAAAACCATTCAACAAGCAAATAATCCGCATTAAACACATTGCCGGCGCAACTATTCTGGGAGACGGTAAGGTAATTCCAATACTCAATACCCGCGATCTGGTATTTTCAGCAATAAAACATGAGGCAGTTACCGGGAACAGCCAAACTGCTAAAGCTGCGCACGTAAAGAAAAATATACTCGTTGTGGATGATTCTATTACATCCCGCATGCTTGTCAAAGATATTCTTGAATCGATTGGCTACTTTGTGAAAACCGCGATTGACGGCATGGACGCTCTTACCCAATTGCGTACCGGTAATTTTGACTTAGTTGTTTCTGACGTTGAAATGCCACGGATGAATGGCTTTCAATTAACCGCCTCGATTCGTAAGGAAAATAAATTGCGGGAAATGCCTGTTGTACTTGTTACCGGGCTTTCCAAACGTGAAGATAGAGAAAAAGGCATTGAAGCAGGGGCGAATGCATATATCGTCAAATCCAGTTTTGATCAATCCGTATTAATTGACACCATTCAAAGGCTGATTGTATGAGCATTCGTGTTTTACTCGCCGAAGATGCCCCTGAAATACAGGAACACCTGATTCATCTCATCGAAAGTGATAATAGGTTTCAAATTGCCGGGGTTGTAGATAATGGTCACGATGCAGTGAAACTTGCAATATCGCTCAGGCCCGATGTTATTGCCATGGATGCATCCTTACCCGGCTTAAACGGACTTGACGCTGCTACTCAAATCATGACAACGGCTCCAGTTCCCATTGTTGTTATTAGCACAAACCTTGACCCCAATAATCAGAATGATGTATTTAAAACCCTACAGGCAGGAGCTGTTTCGCTTGTAGGGAAGCCTTCGCCTGGCTCTGACAACCCGAAGAATGAAACCTCGCGATTATTTCTTCAGACTCTACGACTCATGTCTGAAATAAAAGTAGTACGTCGGCTAAACCGCAGAACAACTGCAGCAAAAGGTCCCGATGATAATTCTTCTCTGCCCCTGCCTGCTGTTGTGGCCATAGGCGCTTCAACCGGGGGGCCGCAGGTTATTGAGGCAATTCTTGCCGGTCTGAATGATAGATTCAGCTTACCGATCATTATCGTACAGCATATTACTTCGGGATTTCTCGATGGCTTTGTATCATGGCTCAATATGTCATCGAAAGTTGTTGTAGTAGAAGGCAGGCATAACGAAAAAATCCTGCCCGGGTATTGTTATGTTGCTCCGGATGATTTTCATGTCACTATTACACCCGATTTAATACTTAAACTTACATCCTCACCCCGCGAACACGGCGTGCGCCCTTCTATATCAGTTTTAATGCGGAGTATCGCGAGTAGTTTTCCGAACAAATCTGTAGGTATTCTGCTTTCGGGTATGGGCAAAGACGGAGCATACGAATTGGCTCAGGTAAAAGCTACAGGCAGTGTTACTATTATTCAGGATGAACAATCTTCGTTAATATTTGGTATTCCCGGCGAAGCACGAAAGTTGCATGCTGCCACTTTCGAACTTTCTCCCGATGAAATCATTGAATACCTTAACAAAGTTGACCTGGCACACAAGAATATGTGAGTTATTCGATCTTTTTTTTATATATTTTGTAATCACCATTATGTAAGATAGAATTTATGGACGGAAGAAAAAGTCAGATTTTAATTGTTGAAGACAGCCCTACCCAGTTAGAACAACTGCGGTATATTCTTGAGCATAATGGATATATTGTCCGCTGCGCTCGTGAAGGTGCCTCGGCTTTACGCATGATTCAGGAAGAAAAACCCGATATGGTTATCTCCGATATCGTTATGCCGGAAATGGATGGATATGTTTTATGCCGATCGATTAAAGAAGATATTCAGTTTCGAGAAATTCCCTTCATGCTGCTTACTAATCTCTCTGACCCTCAGGATGTTATTAAAGGTTTGCAGGCGGGGGCGGATAATTTTCTTACCAAACCGTATAATGAACATTTTCTGCTTTCGCGCATCAGCTATATTCTCTTAAACAAGGAAATGCGGGCAAATAATATCGGCACCGATATGGGTATCGATATATATTTCGGCGGGCGGAAATATTTTATTAATTCAAATCGGATGCAGATTATCGATTTGCTCCTTTCGACATACGAAAATGCAATTCAAAAAAATTCGGAACTCGTCGAAGCTAATCAAAAACTGCTTACCGTACATCGGGAACTCGGACAGAAGAATATTGAACTTCAAAAACTCAATGAGGATAAAGACCGATTTCTTCGTATTGCTGCACATGACCTCCGGAACCCCATCAGCGCTATCCTTTCATTCAGTATGATACTGCTTGAGGAAGCTTCATCGAAGTTTAGTGAATCCGAACATGAGTTTATGACGATTATAAAACAGTCAAGCGAGTATGTACTGGACTTGTTAAATGAATTACTGGATCTTTCTGTAATTGAAGCAGGAAAATTAAATCTAAATGTTACTGAAACTGATTTGGTCAGCCTGATTCGTAATAATACCCGTTTGAATAAAGCTGTTGCAGATAAGAAAAACATCAACCTGCTTTTCAGCACTGAATTAAAAAACCTAAACGCTTACGTGGATTCTGTTAAAATTGAGCAGGTTATGAATAACCTGATATCGAATGCTATTAAATTCTCATACCCGAACAGTGAAATAAGTGTATTGCTTTCTCGTAATGAGAAGCAGGCTATAATTATGGTGGTTGATAAAGGTCAGGGCATTCCAAAAGAAGAGCAATCAAAACTCTTTCAACCTTTTGCCAAGACCAGCGTAAAAACAACCGGTGGTGAACGTAGTACTGGTTTGGGATTGTCTATTGTTAAAAAAATAGTTGAGGGGCACCAGGGTAAAATTTGGTTTAGCAGCGAACTTCATAAGGGAAGCACATTCTATATTGCCCTGCCACTGTAATTGAATTTATTGGGAAAGCGGGCGCATTGAAAATCAATGCACCCGTACTTTTGATTGAGGTTCTGAAGTCTATTGACTACCGGAAAAACACCGTTACATGCTCTGTTTCACTCACCGGAATCTGTTCATGTCGAAATCCTGCGGCGTTAGCTTTGGTAATTAAAGGCATTGGCGGGAAAGGGGTAATCAGCCTGTATGAAATTCCATGAGGCATGTTATTCAAATCGGACAACACTTTTTCTGCCGGATGAATACCATTTGCCAAATCCTGCCGGGCATCATAAACAATATAAGTTTTATCCTCTTGTTGCATTGCTTCTTCTTTCTTTTCTGTTTTCATTTTATCACGTTCATTTATTTCCTTTTCGCCATAAGAGAGAATCCGTTTTTCCCCTTCAAGCGCTCGATAATAACTCAAGTCCTGTGACATTTCAACTGTACCGAGATATTCACCTGATTCACTTCTTACCGCGAAATAACTTATGTAAATGAATTTTCCGTGTAACTGTATCCAAAAATCGGCTTTGCTCTCTTTACCTGATTTGAAGTCTTCCAGTATTTTCTCTACAATGGCCACGCTATGTGGAGGGTGGCAATATTGTACTTTTCTTCCAATTATTGCCCGGCTGCGCTCGAAAATTCTATCGGGCCCTTCTGTAAAAAATTGCACGGTATCATCTTTATCTACAAAGGTCAGGTCAACCGGTAAAACGGAAAATATTCCAAGCAAATCGGCTGTCTTTACTTTTCCTGAAGGCAATTGGATCATTCCCGCTTCATCCAAAATCTTTGCCGGCAAATCTCTACTTCCTTCGGGGATCCATTCATCACGTTCATCTATTATCGTAAATCCAATTGCTCTGCCAGCCTTATAAATTTCGGCCCAATCTGATTCAGAAAATGTCTCCATGCACATAGGGTAAAGTATTTCTTCTTCCTTCTGAATCATTTCTGTTATAGAAGTGACTGCTGAATTGAAAGATTCTATCGTGGACTCTGTTTGCTGTTTACTCGCCAGGCGTTGCAAGTTTGCGAATTGCAATTGTGTATCTTTGAGCTTATTTCGCACTTCATCATCTTTCCCCCACATTACCGTTGATGGACCCGTTATTTTGTACTTTTCCAAATAAGGGAATAGAACATTCTCTTTAACGGTATAGTGTTTTTCGATATCCATCAATTCATTTAATTGCATTTGTACTACGGCTATTTTCGACTGTTTATCGACAGGTTCTTCTATCAACAGTAAATCATGCAGAGCTTTCTGAATTTGCCCACATATAATACGTATTGCCCGATTTTCTTTTTTATATGTAGAGACGGGGTGCCCGGCGGGGATTTCATGCCCGGCATCAGTAATTAAACCGTGCAACGCCGAGCCATGTAAATCACATAGTTCAAGCATGTTTTCAATTGGAGTCCCCTCCGCAATAAGTTCCTGCTCTGCTGCAACTACATCCTCATACGCAACAGTCTTAAATGCTTCGGAAATGCGTGCTTTAACACTCTCGATATCTTCTTTCTCTTGAAGTTGAGCAAGGAGCGCCTTGAGTTCATTTATTCTATTTCTTTGGTTATTTATTAACTCGCTCATGCTTTACCTTTCAAACATTTAATAATTGAATGGTAAAATTTAGGGGGATGGCAAGCCGAATCCTTTGACTTAAGTCAGTTTTATTATTTTTTTAATTCAGCGAGTTTTTTCAGGTGAGATTCATCGAGTATTTCAATAGTTTTGCCGGTAACACGGATAATTCCTTCCTTTTGCAACCGGTTAAAAGTTCGAGATAAAGTTTCGGTAATTGTTCCCAAGTAACCGGCCAGATCCGTTTTCTGGAAAGTAAGCCGCACAATTTTCATTGTACCCGAGATATCACTTTGTTCGGCATTAGCCAGAAGAAACATAGCCAGGCGATTATGTACGTCCCTCGTAGTAAGATCCTCAACACGAGCAGTTAAAATCCTTAGCTTATGCGAAAAGCCGGTAATAATCTTCAGGCATGCCTTAGGATTTTCTTCAAGGAATTTTAGGAACGGGGCGGCGGGTATAAAAAGTAATTTAGAGTCTTCCAGCACCTGAGCCGATGCAGGATAAACCTGCTGCCCCTGAAACAGAGGCACCTCGGCAAAAGATTCAAACGGGGCAACAAGATGCAATACGGTTTCGGAACCTGCAGCCGATGTTTTGTAAATTTTAACTAATCCTTTTAGTACTATATAGAAGCCATTAAAACTTTCACCTTCATAGAAAATAACCTCGCCTTTCGAAAATCTTATATTCCGACAAAACTCGGTAATCTGCCGCAACACCTCAACGGGCAGTTCAGAAAATAACGGTAATTCACGAATAGTTCTTACAGGATTATAATTTTCTGGTATCTGCATTATAAAATTAATTAGGTTTAATCACGCGTAGAAAACGCTCTGCCATGTGGATGAGAAAATAACAATTGAAGATGTAAGTTTAAAATAAAAAAAGAGGCGTAAGATACGACGCCTCCTGTTCAATAGCACAACAAAACGAAAAACTATAGAGTTACGCTTTGCTGGTAGTTTTGGTTTTGATTTTCGCAGCTTTACCTGAGAGATTCCGCAGGTAATATAATTTAGCGCGGCGAACAAAACCTTCTTTCAATAATTCTACCTTAGCAATTTTTGGTGAAAAGAACGGGAAAATTCTTTCAACGCCAATGCCTGAAGACATCTTACGGACGGTAAAAGTTTTGCTTTCTTTGCTACCGCGAATGCTGATAACATCACCTTCAAACGGCTGAATTCTTTCTTTATCGCCTTCGATAACGCGAACATGAACACGAACGTGATCGCCGGCTTTGAAATTCGGATAGTCTACCGTCTGTTGTGCCGGTAAAATATTTTCAAGACTAAACATCTTAATCACTCCAAGTTATTTATTTTTTTCCAATTATTTGTCAAAATCCTCGACTGTTCCAGTTTCCATTCCTGGACAGCCTGGTGGTTACCCGATAGTAACACTTCAGGAACCTTCATATCTTCGTAAACTGCAGGCCGTGTATAACATGGAGCACCTATAATCTCTCCATCCTGAAATGAATCGGATAGAGCCGACTCACTATCGTTCAATACGCCCGGAATTACCCTGACAATGGCATCAGCCATCAGCAATGCAGGTAATTCACCACCTGTCAAAACAAAATTTCCAATCGAAAATTCTTCACCACGAAACTTCTCGTATACGCGTTCATCGATACCTTTATAGTGCCCGATAACAAATAAAATATTATTTACCATCGATAACCGGTTCGCATCCTGCTGCGAGAATATTTTACCCCGTGGCGAGGGATAGATAATTGCATCATAATGCACTTCGTTTTGAAGTTTTCGAATGCATTCAAAGAACGGTTCGGGTTTTAAAACCATTCCGGCTTTACCGCCAAATGGCTTATCATCGATCAATCGATGTTTATCATGCGCGTAATCGCGTAAGTTATGGACATTAAATTCAACATGTCCTTTATTCTGAGCCCTTTTGAGTATGCTGGTATTTAACGGGCTGTCCAGTAATTCCGGTACAGCGGTAATTAAATCAATTCTCATCGCCAAAAAAAGCTCTTCCTATTTTGAGAACCAGTTTTTTCTGGTCCTTATAAAACCCGGAAATAATTTCCTTAGTTGCGGGAACTAACACTTCCGCGCCCTCCGGAGTTACTACTGTATAAACATCATTAGCCGGCAATAACAGAACATCTGTTATCCGGCCAAGTATGCTACCATCTGCCATTTCTATTTCACTGCCTATAAGGTCATGTACATAGAATTGATCTTCCGGCAATACCTCTGCTTCAGAGGCATCAATGTATAAGTACTTTCCTACTAATACCTTTACTTCAGAAGCCGTAGAGAAGTTTCGTAATTTCAGAAGGCATCCCGTATTTTTCATATTGGCTTCGTCAATTACTAACGGCTTCATCTGGCCGAAGAAATCAATTAAGACTGTTTTCCCTGGTTTTAGGCGCTCAGGGAAATCGGTATATACTTTTGTTTTTAGAAACGGTGTATCTTTGTAAACTGATTCAAACTGAGCAACAACAAAGAACTTATCAGGATTGTTGTGCTGGTCTGTCATCAATCTCCAGAATTACTCGTTTTCCCTCTTTTGCAGCTACCGCTGCTAATAGAGTACGCATTGCCTGCGCTGTTCTGCCTTCACGACCGATAACTTTACCGATATCGTTTGGCCCAACTTTAAGCGAAAGCACAAGTTTTTTTTCTTCTGATGACTTTTCGGTTACCTCCACCTGGATCGGGTCATCAACAATACACTTGGCTATATATTCAATGAACTCTTTCATTGTAGTACCTCCTAATTCGCCTACGGGCGCTTGAAATGTTCCCGTACAGACTAAAGCAGCTTATTCAGCTGCTTCTTCAGAAGAAGCGCCCTTCACTTCTGTAGTACTTTTAACCGCTGTTTCTTTTTTCTTTTTTGCAGGCGCAACTGCTACTTTAGCATTTGCCCACTTTTCCATTTCTGCCTGAACCTGTTCTTCGCTAAGACCACGTTTCAGGAGTTCTTTTTTATGAGTAATGCCCTTCTGTCTCAGTAAACTTCTTACTGTTTCAGTTGGCTGCGCGCCTACATTTAACCAATATAAAGCACGATCTTCATTAATCTCTAAAGTATATGGATCTTGTTTCGGGTTATAAAGTCCGATCGACTCGAGATATTTACCATCGCGAGGTGAACGTGAGTCAGCCGCAACAATTTTATATATCGGCTGTTTCTTCTTTCCCATTCTGCGCAATCTTAATTTAACTGCCAAATTTGATTTCCTCCGTAAAAAAAAATATTCAACTTACAATTTACTTAAAAACGACCTTTAAATCCAACTTTATTCATACGAGCAAATAATTGCTGCATATCGTTGAATTGTTTTACTAACCGGTTTACGTCCTGAATCGAGGTTCCTGAGCCTCTCGCGATGCGTTTTCGGCGTCCTCCATTCAATATTTTCGGCTTTTTCCGTTCTTCTTTGGTCATCGAGTTAATTATTGCTTCAACCCGCACCAAAGCTTTTTCATCGATCTGGGCATCTTTTATCTGCGCACCTAAGCCGGGAATCATTCCCAGCAGCGAAGATATCGAGCCCATTTTCTTTATCATCTTAATCTGCTTCAAAAAAGTATCAAAGTCAAGCTGATTTTTCCGTAATTTCTCTTCCAACTCAGCCGCTTCATCTTCATCGAACTGTTCCTGAGCCTTTTCAACCAGAGAGACTATGTCGCCTTTACCCAAAATTCTCGAAGCCAAACGATCCGGGTAGAATACATCCAGCGCATCGAGTTTTTCACCATTGCAAATGAATTTGATTGGTTTTCCGACAACACTGCGAATCGATAACGCGCATCCGCCTTTGGCATCGCCATCCATTTTCGTTAATACGATACCATCAAACGCTACCTGCTCGTTAAACGCTTTCGCCGAGTTTACAGCATCCTGACCCGTCATGGAATCAACCACGAACAGTACTTCTTCAGGATTTATGATTTTTTTAATATCTGTTACCTCCGTCATCATGTCCTGATCAACATGTAAACGGCCGGCTGTATCAAGTATTATAGTGTCACAATTTACCTGTTTGGCATAATCCATCGACTCCTGTGCAATTTTCCGCGCATCCTTTATATCCAAAGAAAATACCGGAACATCAATACTCTTTCCGAGTATCTTTAATTGCTCTATAGCTGCCGGGCGGTAAATATCAGCCGCAACAAGTAAAGGTTTCCGTCCCTGGCTCTTCAATCGTTTCGCCAACTTGCCGCAAAACGTCGTTTTACCAGATCCCTGCAACCCTACTACCATCAGTTTTGTAATACCTGCCGGGTTCAACGTTATGGAAACGCTTTCTGAACCAAGCAATACCACCAATTCATCAAAGAATATTTTCGTGAGCAACTGACCCGGAGTAACGGAAACTAATACTTCCTGCCCCATGGCCTTTTGACTTACCGATTCTACGAAATCTTTGGTAACTTTAAAATTAACGTCCGCATCCAATAAAATACGGCGAATTTCCCGTAATGTATCGGATACGTTTTTCTCAGTAATTTTACCCTGTCCGGTAACTTTCTTGAGTATTTTATCGAATTTCGAACTTAAATCTTGCAGCATGTGTGAAAGCTATCTGTACATCCCGAATTTGTTTATTTTTTGCTTTCTTTTAAAGCGTTAGCGCCGGAAACAATTTCCAGAATTTCTGTTGTAATAGAAGCCTGGCGTTCCTTATTGTATTTAATATTTAAGGATTTTATCAGTTCACCCGCGTTGGTAGTCGCATTATCCATTGCAGTCATTTGCGCTCCGAATTCAGACGCGTTTGACTCCAAAAGCACTTTCCACATATGTGCCCGAAGGTGTTTCGGAAGTGTGTACTCGAAAATGGAAGCCTGATCTTTTTCGTAAATATAATTCGTATCTGCCAATTCTGTCTTACCCGTAGAATTTTCCAACGGGACCGGCAAATATTGTGCACATACAACTTTCTGTGAAACTACCGATCTGAACTCGTTATATACAATTTTCACGAGATCGTATTCTTCTGACTGGTAGCCGCTTATAATAGTATTTGCAACGCTTAATGCCGAATCGAATGTAAGTTTATGAAATATCCCGATTTTTGATCCAATAAGTGAATACTTCCGTTTGGTAAAGTACTCTGTGCCTTTTTTACCAATACAAAACAATTGTACTGTAAGCCCGCTCTGCTTATCTGCTTCTATATTCCGCTGAGCTTCTTTAATTATATTGGTATTAAAGGTACCACACAGCCCTCTATCTGATGTTATTACCACATACAGAACGTTTTTAACAGGGCGTTGCAACAGGAACGTATTACCCGCTCGTTGTTCTTCGGTAACCAAATTGGATAAAATACCGGATATTTTCTTTGCATAAGGACGGGCATTAATAATATTATCCTGGGCACGGCGGAGTTTAGCCGCCGCGACCATTTTCATTGCCTTGGTAATTTTCTGAGTACTCTGTACTCCTTTAATCCTATTGCGAATATCCCGTAATGTTGCCATTTTTTATTCCTTATTCGCTCTTTTTAAAGCCCCGTAAAAACTCTTCGGCAGCTTGTTTTAACAACGCAACAATATCATCCGATATTTGTTTCGATTCGCGAATTGATGTATAAATGACAGCATATTTCATTTCAGCATATGAATGAAATTCGCTCTCGAACCGCTTTACATCTACAACCGGAAGACTATCCATATATCCGTTAGTACCCAGGAATAAAGAGACTGCCTGTTTTTCCATCGGAATTGGCGCATACTGCCCCTGTTTAAGTAATTCAACCAGGCGCGCACCACGTGAAAGGGTTCTCTGGGTTGAAGCATCAAGGTCTGAACCAAATTTTGCAAATGCTTCAAGTTCCCTAAATTGGGCTAAATCAAGTTTCATGGTACCGGCAACTTTACGCATTGCTTTAACCTGAGCGTTACCGCCAACACGAGAAACCGAAATACCTACGTTAATTGCAGGACGTACACCCGCGTTGAATAAATTGGACTCAAGATATATCTGGCCATCGGTAATAGAAATTACGTTTGTAGGAATATACGCGGAAACGTCACCTTGCTGTGTTTCAATAATAGGAAGTGCCGTTAAACTACCGCCGCCTAATTTTTCGCTTAGTTTCGATGCACGTTCAAGTAAACGTGAATGGAGGTAGAATACGTCGCCCGGATACGCTTCACGTCCCGGGGGCCGGCGTAATAACAGCGAAAGTTCACGATAAGCAGCTGCCTGTTTCGATAAATCATCATAGACTACCAGAGCATGCTTACCATTATCGCGGAAAAACTCACCCAGAGTAGCACCGGAATATGGCGCGATAAACTGAAGTGGGGCCGGATCCGAAGCCGAAGCTACAATAACGGTTGTATACTCCATAGCCCCATGTTCCTGCAATTTCGAAACCACCTGTGCAACCGTAGAGCGTTTCTGTCCAACGGCTACATACACGCAGTACACGGGATTGATACCAATTTTTCTGGCTTCTTCAGTATGGGTATATTTTTGATTAATAATAGCATCAATAGCAACCGCCGTTTTACCCGTCTGGCGGTCACCGATAATTAATTCTCTCTGCCCGCGGCCGATAGGAATCATGGCGTCTACTGCAGTAATACCGGTTTGTAAAGGTTCTTTCACCGGTGCACGGTCAACAACACCTAATGCTTTACGCTCAATTGGCAAAATTTCCGTTGTATTTATTGTTCCTTTACCATCGACCGGGAATCCCAGGGGATTGATAACACGGCCCAGCATCGCTTCGCCAACAGGCATAGAAGCAACTTTACCGGTACGTTTTACTGTATCACCTTCTTTAACCAGCTTCGACTCGCCGAAAAGCACGCAGCCAACGCTGTCTGCTTCCAGGTTAAGCACCATACCAAAAACATCGTTCGGGAATTCCACCAATTCGCTGGCCATTACATTTGTAAGGCCGTAAACACGGGCGATACCATCACCTACCTGTAATACTGTACCGACTTCATATATATCAGCTTCACTTTCGTGACCAGAAAGTTGTTTTCTGATTATCGCTATAATTTCGTCAGGTCTAATATCAACCATAATGTATTTCCTTCTATAAGCCTCTTACTCTATGCAGAGAGACTCGTATTTATAAACTTTTTCTTTAATTCAATAAGTTTGTTTGCCATAGAAGCATCAATAATCGTATCTCCTACTTTCAGAACAAAACCACCTAATACATCAGGGGAGATTTCCTGTGAAAAAATAATATTACGCGAATATTGTTTTTGCAGGCTGTTCCGAAGGCTTTCCAGTTGTTCATCAGTTAGTGCCGTAGCAGATTTTACCTGTACACGTAAAATACTTTGGCGGTCATCGCGTATTGCCTTAAATGCATCTAGCATTTCGGGTAATACATCAATTCTGTTTTTCTTTTGCAATAATGCAAGAAATTGCAGAAACTCTGCCGAGACTCCGTCTTTCAGAACCTGTAAGAGAATTGCATGCTTATCTGATGGCTTGACAATCGGGTTAGCAACAACCTGCGAGAGCTCACGGGAACCATTAATGATTTCCGCAACAGTTGCTACATCGCTGGTAATTGCATCGATCCGGTTTTGTTCCGATGCAAAATCGTATAGCGCTTCAGCGTATACCTTTGCTGTCTTAGACCAATTCATAATCAGTTCTTCTGCAATTCGTTGATATATTGATCAATGACATCTTTCTGAACTTGTTCAGAAAGGTTTTTTCTAATCACTTTTTCAGCAATGGCTACCGAAAGCTCGGCAATCTGGCCTTTAATTTCATTAAGGGCCTCCTGCTTCTTGCGGTCAATTTCCTGCTGTGCATCGGCAATAATACGCTCTGCTTGCGCTTTTGCTTCGCCTCTGCTCGCTTCAATATTCCGTTCAGCAATCTTCTGTGCATCGGCAAGAAGTTTCCGGGCTTCATCTTCGGCCTTCGACATATTTTGCCGATTTTCTTCGATAAGCGCCTTAGCCTCGCTCTGTGCCTTCTCGGCCTGTTCCAAAGATTCTTTTATCTTTGCTTCACGCTCATCAAGGGCTTGCAGTATTGGAGTCCAGGCCACTTTGCGCAGAATAACCAGCAGCAACAGGAAGGTTAATACCGTCCAGAATGCCAGACCGGGGTTAACGGAAAGCAAACCGCCCCCGCCTTCACCGCCTTCTGAATACATTGCAGCAAATGCAAGTACATTTCCTAAAATCATAATTGTACCATTAATAAAATGGATAATAAAATCGGGAGCAATAGCCTGTTACGGCAGTTCATACCGTTTCCAGGTATAACACCCGTTGTTTAGAATTTATTTGCCTGCTAACTGGAAGCAGATAACGAGCGCGAACAGCGCGATACCTTCGATAAGAGCGGCAGCAATAATCATAGAAATTCTGATTACGTTTGCTGCTTCGGGCTGACGACCACTTGCTTCCATTGCTGCAGCGGCTAACTTACCAATACCAAAAGCACCACCAATAATTGTTAAACCTGCACCGAGTCCTGCTGCTAAATGAGCTAAATTCATAGGATCCTCCTAAAAAAGAATATTATGATTTGAATAAATTAATGTTCTTGATGAACTGCCATTCCTATAAACAAGGATGACAGCATTGTAAATATATATGCCTGTAATAAGGCAACAAGTATTTCCAAAAAATATACAAACAGCGCCATTGGCACCGATAAGAATGCTATCCCGAAAGATTTCATTACAAATATCAGGCTAAAGAGCGCGTAAATTACAATATGCCCGGCGGTCATGTTCGCGAACAAACGTATGGCCAGAGCAAAAGGCTTGGTGAACAGCCCGATAAACTCAACTACTGCTATTACCGGTAAAAATACTATCGGTATTCCATGCGGTACTAATCCCTTCATATAGCCAAATACACCATTTTTCCTCATACCACCCAACTGAATGGTAAGGAAAGAAAGTGTTGCCAACACCGCCGTTACGGTAATATTGCTTGTTACTGTTGCGGTAAATGGAATTAAACCCAAAAAGTTTGAAAACAGAATAAAAAAGAACGCGGTTAGCAGGTAGGGCAGAAAGTTTTCATATCCCTTCCCAATAGTGTTTTTTGCAATTTCATCGCGTACGAACACGATTATAATTTCCAGCATGTTTTGCACACCCGAAGGCACCATTGACTTTTTGTATTTTTTTGCCGCGGCACGCAATACAAAAATCATTAATAAGGCAACCACCCATAAGAATACGGTATGTTTCGTAATGGGTAAATCATATCCGAATAGGTGTAGAGTAGGTAAGTGAATTTCACCAAAGGGCTTAAAATCCAGAACATTACCGTCCAGGATGTGATGCATAATCCAATTATCTTCAGCTCCATGGCCGCCTTCGGCAGCCCGGGCAACAGTGTCTGCTACGGTATGTAATGTATCAGTCATTTATCAATCTGTTTCGATGTTCAAATTTCAGTAAATAATATATTTCCAAAGATAAAAAGAAAATATAAAAACCAAAGAATACTAAAATAAACGAATAAAAATTAACATTCAATAATTTATAACAAATAATTATTAGGGCCAAAAGGGCAAAAATCCGTACACCCATTGATCCAAAAACCAGCATCATGAATATTTCCTGGGATTTCCTCAGCGCTTTTAAATGAACTTTCATACCAAGTAAAAAGTTCAAACTGTTCAATATTTTTGCCGTTAAAATTATTATCAGCATTTCACGGGATAATACTTTACCTAAATACAGCCCAAAAACAACGATAAACACCGTTATCAGTAATATATTAAGCTTACGTAAAAAGCGGGTATAGTCGTTCATACTTTCGATTTTTTCTCCAAATGAAGTACCGATTTAATAAAATGATACAATCCTGAAAAGAACCCTAAGGCCGCGCCTATAATTACAAACAGCCCGTCCGTTCTGCCATAATGCGTATCGGCCCACTTCCCTAAATATACAAAAACAATGAAGGTGATAGCCAGGTTTAAGCCTAAGCCAAGATATGAGGCAGCTTCCTGAACGCCCGATTTATTCTGCTTGGGCATCTGGCGCTGCTACCGGTTCAGGTTGCTTCATTTCACTCTTGCCAATAAATACCGCGCCTTCTTCTATTACCAAAATTTTACCGTGTAAATCTCCTTTTAACGAAGATTTCGATTCAAGAGTAATTTTCTCTTCCATAAATACCGAACCGGCTACTATTCCGCCATTCGCGATGGATTTCGCGTGGATATCGCCATGTACCTCTCCCAGGTTGCCTATGGTAACATTTCCACCCGATTTTATATTGCCGTACACTTTGCCATCGAGCCGAATACTGCCCAGGGTAACGATATCACCCCGAATTTCCATTACTTCACTGATAATGGAAACGTCTTCCAACGCGGCATCTCTTTCCTTCTTAAACTTCATACGTACTCCTTCTTATTCTGACAAATATTGTTCAGGATCGATACATACCCCATTTTGCCATAATTCAAAATGAAGATGCGGCCCGGTGGTTAACCGACCCGTATTACCCGATAACGCAATTAATTCTCCTTGCATTACCCTGGCACGCACTTGCTTCACCAACTGAAAACAATGTTTATATACCGAAATATATCCATCCGCATGTACAATTACTATCATATTGCCATCATTGGCAGTATAATCGGCAAAAACCACATATCCATTAGCGGAAGCGTATACCGGCGTGCGAATATTTAGTGAAAAATCTATTCCCAAATGCCCCTCAGAAGGCCGAAAATGGTTTGATATAAAACCATCGCAGGGACGACGGAAACGAATATCCATTGATTTGGCCGCACCGGCTTTTTGCTGATCCCTGTCAGCCGATATATCGTGAATTGCATTCAACAGGTATTCTACCATATCTGCTATTGAACCGCCGCCATTTTTCACCCGAGCTGCATTCTGCTGTTGCTGCGCCCGCCTTTTATAACCATTCAGCGCGTTGGTATCTGCCAGCATTATTGCATTTTCCAGCTTCTGATTATCTTCACGGAGCCCTTCAACTTCCCTGCTTAAGCCCTTTATCTGCCCATCAAGCTTTTTTAACTGCTCAACCTGGTAATGCGATAACTGAAATGATTGATTAAAGAACAACCGGTTTATGGGGGTATAAACCATCAGAATGCCGGTAATAATCGCAGAAAATGTTCCAAAAACCCATAAAAACAACGCAAGCTTCAAGAAAGAATACGTCTTCGCCTTAATGTACGAAGTACCTTCGGGTACAACAGTTACGGAAAATCGGAATCGACCGATAAACGACATAACCTGTTTAAGGTTTACGCTCTTAAATACTCCAATGACTTTTCCAATAAGCACCTGGGTTGTCATAGAATTTTACCCTACCAGCTTCCTGTACTTGTTGTAAATTTCATCAAATGGAACCCTGCCCTCCCGAATAAGTTCAAGAGTATTCCCGGCAAGATTTATTACTGTCGAAGTTAAATTATACTGTAATTTTACGCTATAAAATATGGCATCCAGTTCATCTTTAAATTCCTGCCGCACCATTGTTGCATCGTTTATAGGAACTTCACCACTACGGTTTACACTGGTCGAAACCAAAGGCATATTAACCTGACTTATCAATTTGAGGCAGAATGTATGGTTGGGTATCCTGAACGCGACTGTTTGTTTTTGCAACAACCCCGCGTGTTCTTTTTTCAAGGGTAGAATTACTGTTACAGGATTTGGCCAGATTGACATTAGAAAATCGATTTCACTATCCTTGCGCAAATCCACATACCGCATTATCATATTCATATCGTTCGCCAATAGAATATAACCCTTACTTTCATCGCGTTGTTTTATGCGGGTGATGCGGTAAATGGCTTCTTTATTAAAAGGATTCGCACCAAAGCCGTATATTGTATCAGTAGGATATACAAATACGCCGCCTTCAAAAAATATTTTCTGTGCAGCCTGCACAGACTCATTAAATTCTTCGTCAATATTAAATTCTTTAGTTTCCATTATTTCCTTTTCTTAGCAATGCTTCCGCACTGGTATAAACATCATCCGGCATCAACTGATATCCACAAGCGAAATGCTTCTCCGGACACGCTTTATGGCCATGAATTCCGCAAGGCTTACACGGAATATCAATTTTACCTATATAAGCGCTATGGGGGCTATACGGGTAAAATCCAAACTCCGGGATTGTAGAACAATAAATTGTTAAAACCCTGCATGCGGCTGACATTCCCAAGTGAGTTAAACCACTGTCGTTTGTTATCAGTAAGGCAGCACGCTCCAGCAATTCTTTAACCGCTACAATTGGCAATTTACCTGCTAGGGTAACACAATCCGTCTGGTCAGAAAGCCAATCGCAAGTCTTTTCCTCATCTTTACCTCCCAGCAGAACAATGGTAAATCCGTTCGTCTGAAATTTTCGGATCAATGTAAGAAAATGTTCTTGTGGATACCGCTTTGTTTGCCAAACCGATCCCGGAGCAATTGCAATGAACCCGGGCTGAATATTCAAACCCGATAATATTTCATCAACCAATGTACGGAATCCCGCAGAAATAATCTCGGGCTGAATTTTCCAATTCTCTTCATATTTCGTTTCATCAAGAAAGGCTAAATTCCTGGCTACTTCATGCCAATTTTTGTGATATGCAACTTTACGTGTATAAACAAACGCGGCCGCGGAAGTATCGAATCCCAGGCTTACCGGTATCTTAAGAGCCCACACCAGCAACGCTGTACGGAAAGACCTGTGCAAGGAATATACTTTTCCATATCCTTCATTTCGCAATGCACGTGCAAACTTTATGGACTTTAACAGGGACCTGTGTTCTCCCCGTTTATCCAAAACAAGAACACGGGTGACATAAGGAGAGGCTGCAAATATATCTTTGCCTCGCGGCGAGGTTATAACATCAATCGCGTGACCAGCATATACTTTGGCTAATTCCTGAATAAAAGGCAGAGCGAGTATTGCATCGCCGAGAAACGAAGTATGAATTACCAGAATTCGGTCGCTCAATACTTCCACCTGTTATGCATCCAAAACCACTGATCGGGATATTTCCGTACAATATCTTCCAGTATGGTAGTATGACGCTGTGTTAATTCCTGCACTGCATCATTCTGATTGGCAGGCAAACCTTCCATTGAGATTTCATAGAACTTCATTTCGTAGGTATAGTCCGGTAACCGAATCGGGAACCCTATAATAAGCGGGGCATTGCATTTCAGGGCTAATGCGGCCGGACCGGTAAATACTGCCGAGGGTGTATTAAAGAACTGAACACGGATTCCTTCCTCGGGGCCCCGTTGATCCGCGGCCATCGCAACGGGCTTTTTATCGCGCAACCGCTGCATAATTTCTTTAATCGAAATACCTAGTGGAACAATCGCGTTCCCCCATCGGGTGCGGACGTCATTCATCCATTTGTCAACGTACGGGTTTCTCTGGTTTTTAACAATAACTGCCAGTTCATTACCAAGTTGTAACCCCATAGAAAGCGCGCTGTACTCCCAGTTACCAAAGTGGGCTGTCATCATAACCAGACCCTTGCCTCTCTGCAAAACTTTACGCACATCCTCTATATTCGGGAATTTCATTTCCTTTACAAGGCGCTCTTTGGTTAGAGCCGGTAAATAAAGTATCTCGGCAAAAGTCATTCCCAATGCCTCATAATTCTTACGTGCCAGCCGGGATATTTGTGAAGAAGGATAGCCAGGAAATGCGATCTTAAGGTTTTTTATAACCACTTTTTTTCTGATAGGAATACAATAAAAAAATAAAGCCCCCAGAGCTTTCCCGAGATAGCGGGTAGCTCTGAGGCCTAATATTGAGAAAATCCGCGAAAAAACCTGAAAAAGGAAAAACTCAAGTTTATTTTGCAAATCCATTAATAACCATCATTACTATTCTTAATATTCAACGGTACTACTCTTCTCTCCCAATTTTCATCTCGAAGTTCGCTTTGGGCTGTGGAGTGAATCAATTCATATTCAGAAAATCCATTAAGATCTGCGAATATAAATATCACACCACCTTGCAGATTATCATAGTGCCAAATTTCATATGGCTTCTTATCAATGGTGCTGGGGAAACGTTCAATTTCATTGGGATCGCCATATTTTATCAAGACTCGACCACGGTCTGAGAGCCAACCCGGCTTCCGGAATGATGAGTATTTTGAGTTTGCATCCTGCACTCTCTGAAAATATTCGTTCTTCGCTTCATTTTCAGGAGTCTGCTTGTTATCATCTCTGTTATTCCAGAAGAGGAATAAGAATTTTCTTTGAGCAGCCAGGTTCTTTAACGTACTCCACTGGGATATTTCACCGCCCGTTGCAATATATTTGCACTGCCGAAAACATTCATCACATTCTTCCTGAGAATATGTAGCGAATTCTGATGCCAGGTATGCCTCATCGGCGGTAATATTAGCCAACGAATCAACTACACCGGGAGAATACACATATATTTTTTTACTGTTCATTACTTTCACTTTTCTTAAAGAATCGGAAAGCGAGAAAACCAATGTATATGTACCTGTAGGTAGTTTATTTACGTTAAATGTACCAACATCTACAACTGAACCATTCTTACGCGAATATACCTTTGTTTTATTTGCAACTACTACATTATTAGCATTTTGCAGCTTGCACTCATATTTTAAAATTTCGGATCCGCCTTCGGTAAGTTTATCCAAATTGTATAGCTCGGAATAATAATAAACCACCGGCAAATTTGTTCCAAAAGTACATGCAGCATACGGCACAATTTCGAAAGTATTTTTATAGAAAATCGATGCAGTGTCTTCCGATTTAACAATTTTATTCGAAACTTCGATATCAGAAATGGTAAGTCTTTTTTTCTCCACAGGCGGAATAGTTACTTCAAAATCAGAAACTTGCATTCTATCGGCTACGGATATATCCCTCCCGGTAAATTTACAGACATATTTTCCCGGAGCCAATGCATACGCCAAAGAACCAACCAATGTATTATGCACCGAATCGTTAACAGGTGATACAAATTGCATTTTCTTATTAACTGCCGTATCAATACTACCCAGTTTTCTAATCATTACGTTTAGTTCACCACGAATAACCATTTTCCCGTTTGATTGCACGGGGGTGAACAACTGCTGATAAAACATATAATAAATTTCAAACAATGATGTTGAATCGGTATAATGGAATCGGGCATAGTCAAAGTCAACTTTAAACTCTTTGGTTTGAGCAATAGCCGGCACTATACATAAAAGAAGGAGGAAGAGAATTTTTTTCATTTATTTTTCCTATTACTAAGAATATAAATTTAGCTGATTCCGGAGAGATTTTCAATGAGAAACGATCGCTACAAATAAAAAAAGCGCCCCTTCCGGGGCGCTTTAACTATCGATTAGTCAAGACCAAGTTTCAAAGTGAATACATGGTTGTCTTTCGGGAAGTTTTTTACCTGGCGGTATGCATAATCGAGAGATATCTGCATGCCTTCAGATAAAGTATACTGGAACCCGGCACCAAGACATAAACCATAAATTGACTCGGAATTGTTCGTTGTAAGCATATCATAGCCTGCTCTTACAAAGAACATTTTCTTGAAACCATATTCCAAACCAACTTTCAGTTGATCTTCCATCGAGTTATTGTTTCTGAAAGTTGAGCCAACCAATACGCCATTATCTTCATCAAGATTCATGTCATAGGCAACGCTCATTTCGAAATAACTGGGTATTTCAAAATCTTCAGTAACAGCTTCGAAAGAAGCTAACTTAGAATTGATGTTTGCATTCGGTACGCTAGTTTTCTGTTGTAAATCCTGACCAGAATAACGCATGTTAGAACCGATGTTCTTCACTGCAACACCGAGAGATAAATGTTCAGGGAAACGATATTGAACACCAAAGTCTGCAGCTACACCGTTAGCCGATGTATTCATAATACCTTCGTGAATCATATTGATGGTAACACCAGCGGTTACACGATCAGTAATGATTTTCGAATAGGTAAGACCCATGGTAAAGAATCCCGGCGTATATGTTGCACCTGTACCATCAGGAGCATCATTTGTAGTTACCGGAATATCTCCAAAATCGAAACCCTTATAACTTAATGCAACGCTACCAAAATCGCCAAGGTGGGTACCAGCAGCGAAATAGGAAACGTTAATATCTGCTATATAAGACATGAAGGAAAAGATTGCTTCCGTCCGTTTAGCAACATCAAGTCCTGCGGGGTTATAGTAAATTGCTTCAACACCAGTTACATTAGACAGGAACGCACCCGCGGTAGCTATACTCCGGGCACCTACAGGGATCAGCAACTGCTCAGCCCCCGTTGTACCCTTACGGGATACATCACCGGCAAACGCTAAGGTCGCGATTGTAACCAGAAGAATTAATATTTTTTTCATGTAAAACAACTCCTTTTTCTTTAAGTGTAAAGCGATTATTCAATCACTTTCAGATTCACAATTGTTTAGTATCTTGGTATCTGCTTCTGAGGCATGATAACCGAGAACTTCAGTATCTTATCGCCGTATTGAGGCGAGCTGACAATCGCGATATAAACACCCGAAGCTACGCGTAAACCACGAACACTTCTGCCGTGTGCTTCGTTTGTTAAATCCCACTTAAGGAATGGAGTGCCATCTGAATGTAATGTACGTACCAACTGGCCTGATAATGAGAATATCTTAATTGTAACGTCCTTCGGTAAGTTACCAAATGTTACAAACGGATCATCAGGGTTATTAGTCGGATCTAAACCGGTATACGGGTTGTATGCAAACAACGGATTCGGGAATACCGTAACTTTATCAAAGATCGATTTTTGTTCACCATCTGTTAAAGAGCCACCCACACGCGTCGTATATGAAAATACATCTTTCGAAGTATATGGATGCGCTGAGATTTGTGCTTTCAATACGTCACCGCTGGTAAATGTATGGTTCGCAGTATCATGAATCATTCCAATTACCCACAATGCATTAAATAATGGCGATTTAGCAATAACTTTCAGGTTCGATGAGTCGCGAACTGCTGCCGGCACCGTGTACCCTTGCAATAAATCAGCGTCAACCTGAACAAATTTACCGGTTGAATCAAGGAATTTTCCGGTAAATAATGATTGATTTCCGGTTGCATCATAAGGAGCATCAAATGCAATAATAAATTCGCCAGACTTCATGTTTTTACCCGGATCCCAGTTACCATCAGGATTACCCATGTAATTAAAGTCGCTTAATTTATTACGTTCCATAAATGCAACTGCTACCTGGCGTTTATCACCAGCCAAAGTATCATATACCCATACAGAGAAAGGTACTTTTACAAAGCCAACTCCGAACTTGCCAATAGCACCGTTCTTTGTTGTATCTGCTACAGTAATATCCTCGGCATATAACGCAGCTTTTTTACGAACCAATACGCTGGTTCCGCGCATTCCGTGCAAATACCGGTAAGCATACGATGAATCGCCAAACCGAACTTCAATATTACGAGCTTTATCAAAAGTCGTATATGTAGAGAATTTAGCCATTTCCGTGCTCATTGTCGGTGTCGTGTTATCATTACCGGCATAGAACAAACCGGTTGCGGTACCATCAAAATCCTGGAACCATTTCTTGTTAACAGATTTATAATCTGCGCTTGCAAAATCTTTTGCTCCCAAAGTAAGGCTCTTAACACGTACCAATAAACCGTCATAAGCTAAACCTGAATAATCATTCAAGTTGAAGTTATAATCTGTCGAGGTAGTAAGAACTTTATTCTTTGTTACATTCTGCAATGTCCATTTTGCATTATATGGTGAAGAATTTGCAATTTTTTCAAACGAAACTGAATATGTATCGCCTGTTAATTTTGTTGCATCCTGAACAATAAAGCGTACATCACCAGTTGAAGTATTTGCTGATGAAGGTGTTGCCGTAGCACTCGCTACAGAAGGTGCATACATATCGTTACCGAACACAACTGGGATCAGGTTGGTAACAAATTCTTCATAAGCAGAACCTGTTGAATCAACATAATCTCCGGCAGGACCATAAGTCTTTGTCGTACGGTTTACAATTGTAGCTTTCTTTGTTTTCGGATCAACAAAATGATTCAGTGTCTGTGTCGTTATCGAGAAGTAGTATGTTCTACCCTTAATTAACGGCAGCGGAGACTGTGATGTGCTGAAAGGATCGCGAGTAATTTTGCAATGCAGGAATCCTGTTGAAGGAGTTGCATATGTTACTGAGTCTAACAGGTAATCAGCATCAGCAGTAGGTAAGGTCAATGTAATACCGCCATCTGACTTTAATGAATACAGATTCTTTACTGCATTATTAATTGCCCAGTGACCTACTTCAGTTTTATTTGTAACACCGCTAATCTGATCATTGGTGTTATTCATTCTATAAGCGTTTATTTGGTATCCCTGGAAGCGTTTTTCAACACTCATGATCGAGTCGATCTGCTTATAGGAAACCTGCGCGCTGGTCGGCCATGAAATATCGATAAAATCTGCACCCGTTTTAACCGAATATTCCACTGATGGTGGAGGAGGTACTGACGGGAAATTGTTATCGAAAATTTTCTGGGCAATGATATCGTTCTTCTTTGCAACGTTAACACTCTTTAACGAGGTTGCTGCATCCTGACCGATAACATAAGCAGCTACGATATCAATTGGTTTGTTTTTCCATAAAGTAAATGTTCCGGTGTTTGCCATCATACGCTGATCGATCGGGTTATTATTAATCCAGCCGGTACCTGCAACAGGATCGCCTGAATACATAAATTTCGGATTGATCTGAGCACAATTTGATAATGTTGAACCATTACCAAATGTCCATGTACATGGGTTAACAGGATCACCTAATTTTCCTAAACCACCAATCTGATAATTGCGAACTTCAAAACGGGTGTTCGGGTCGCCATGGGTCGGGTGGCTCTGCATATATTCGGTAAACGAAGTCATCGGTAAATTTTTAGCACCCGGTAATAATAACTGACCTTTTAAACGGCCCCTGTTATTATGAGCGGTATCGATTGGTGTATCACCAGCATCGAAAATGCCATTGTTGTTGTTATCTACGAATGTTTCGCCGGGAAGATAAACAATCGGGCCCTGGAAGAAGTCCATTAGGAAGCAGGGCGCATTGGCGCCAAACATAGCATCCGGACCATTGTTATACACAAAACCCGCGCTGATTGTAGTATCGCAACCTACCAGGTCATCTGCATAGTTTCCTAAATCAGGATCTACTGCTACCGAGAAATAGACTGAATCTAATTTATCGGGACTTGTAGCATCGAGGCCTTTGTAGGTTACACGATAGCGTACGAAAACCATGTTACCAATTGTACTCTTCGATTTGAACGCGAATACAGTTTGAGCAACTTCAATACCTTTAGGATCAACGTCGGTATAACGGCGTTTCGATTTTTCTAAACCATCGTTATATACGCACCATGCGGTTACGTCACCTAAAACGTCTGGTTTGTCAATATTCGGGTCATATACTCCATCACCATTTAAGTCAACAAAGTCTGCGCCAAGGCTTACGGCAGTTGCCCAATCCTTATATGCATCGCTTCCTTGTTTATCTAAAGATGACACAGTATAAATAACATTCTTTGTATCAAATCTGTTTGAACCAACCGGTCCGGGTACATAGTCGTTAACTAACGAAGCACCCATAACACCGTTCGCGAATAATTCGCCATTGGAATAACCAGAAAGGAAAAATCCTCCGGAGAATAAGAAAACGATACCCTGATACTTTGCACCTTTTTTACCATCACCAAGGTCAAGTTCAGCGATAACGCCTTTATTATCCAGGGGAAGAACCATGTTATTAATGTCAAATGTAAAAACAGAACCTGTTGTATTAGTTTTTAGCAGGCTGTTTGGTACAGTCTTCGATTTATCACCTTCTGCCAGAACGCGTGAGGTTACAAAGACCAGAACAAAAAACAAGCCCAGCACCAACAGGAGTGTTGATTTTGTTATTAATTGTGTTTTTTTCATATAAAATCGTTCCTTCTTATGCAGTTAATATTACATTGAGCTGCCGGTGAAATTAACTTTGATACCCAGTTTAATTAAACGGGGAATACCAAAATTTATTGGCGTGTGCTCTAAAGCCATATAATCGGAAGCATAGTTCGGATTACTTGCTGCCTTAGCGGCACCTTCTGTTGTATTCAGATAGCCTGTTGTTGTCGCGCTTCCGGTAGAACGGAATACGTTAACAATATTTTCACTGTTTAACAGGTTTTCAACTACTACATAAGGAGTAATAGTAAAGTTATCTGCAAAGATGCGTTTCTCTACACGAAGATCGATACGTGAAGAACCTGGCATATATGAAGAGTTTACATATCCTTTTGTTTCACCCAGGTTGCTCGCGCCACCAGGGGTAATATCCTGTTGAAGTAACGGAGTATACGGGCGACCGCTCTGGAACGAGAATATCAGGTTTGCAGAGATTGCACGTAAAATTGAGTTATTTTCATTTTCAGGAATCGTGAAATCGATGTTTAACACACCGGTATGACGCTGATCGAAATCCAGCGGAGCAATTACTTTTGGTGTTTCACCCGATGAGTTACGGAAAGCAGCTGTTTGTGAAGATGTGGTTGATGAACCGGTACCTTCCGCTAACGAATACGTATAGTCTAAGTTAAACGAGAAATAACTGATCTTGTTTACACTTAATGCAAGCGCAATACCTTTTACTGTACCAAAGTCAGTGTTTTCCGGGCCGTATGACTGGCCGCGGGCACTACCCGGCATGGTATACCAGAAAATGTTATCGTCATTTACTAAACCAACAGTATTTTTATAGAACGCGGTTAAGTTAATCATTCCCGAGCCGTTTGCAATTAACTGTCTGAAACCGATTTCATACTGTGTTGTAACTTCACTGCTCAAGTTACCGGTGTTAACACCCTGTAACTGCGATCCGGCAGTTTCGAAACCCTTCAAAGCATCGTAATTCGTGTAGATATCCTGTAACGAAGGTTCCTGAATGAACCGGCCATACATAGCATGGAATACTGTTGAGGTGGTAACAGGGAAACCAACACCAATACGTGGTGAGAAGTGCACTTCGGGATCTTTAATTTTCAAATCGCCTTTATCAAGACGGGTAGAATCTAAACCACCGTAAATCGGCATTGATTCATTTTTCAATACATCTGCTTTTGAAGCAAAATAGTCGAAACGTAAACCAACGTTAATAACGAGGTCATTTAATTCATATTTATCCTGAATATAGCCATAACCAACCAGCGGATGCTTTGGTGCAGCCTGCATGGTATAGGTATCTGTAGAGATAAATTGATCAACGTCTGAATCTGTCATGGTCTGTCCGGTAGCGTCAAAACCTATCATGGTAGGTAATGCTAAAGCAGAACGGACTAACAATGATTTACTGTTCGGACCGGCATTATCAATTGCAACCGCTCTGGCGGGATTCATTAAATAATAACGAATTGTATGATAAGCAACGCCGGCACCAAATTCTACCAGATGTTTACCGAACTGATTCGTAAAATCGAAATCAGCAGATAATTTAGAGTTTCTGGTTCTTTCATAGAAGCCTGAGCTATAGGTTGAACCATGAGCAAAGAATAACTTATTTGCGTCCTGACCAACATAACTGCCCTGTAAGGTCAATGCTTTATTGGCAATTGTATCGCCATAAGCATCAATATTATCAAAGAAAACACCATCACCGCGTTTACGGTTGAATAAAGTGTAACCTAAGTTAAGGTTCCAGGCTGCGCTATTCGAGAGACTCTGGCTTAAACGAGCGTTATATGAATAGTTCTCATCCTTAATACGAGGGTTATGGTCTGAGTTACTCTTCGCGTACGATTGTACATAGGTGCGATAATTTCTGAAGTTAACATTAGCACCTAAACGAACCTGAAGCGCTTCAAAATTATGATACGTTTTTCCGGTAAAGCGCCAAACATCCTGATCATTTCCCGGCAGCGTTTTAGAATTTATGTTCGCGCTCGGAATAACAACTCCGCGTGCCGATGGACGTCCATCAAGGAAGTATCCACGTTCAGCAGATAAAAAGAACGTATGATGAGCATTACCCGGAACAAACGGGCCACCAAAGTTAGCCGAATACAAATTGTATCCGTAATCATCGGTAAACGATGATGTCATAAGGTCAGTAAAGAATGTGTATTTGTTCGTCCCCGATTTTGTTGTTACGTTAACAATACCGGATTGGGCTTGCCCATATTTTGCTTCATAACCACCAACCTGAAAAGAAATCTGGTCGATTGCACCGTTACTAACCTGCGCGGTATTTGCGCCGTTATAAATATCGTTCTGCGGAACACCGTCAACGATATAAACAACTTCGCCACCACGACCGCCGCGTACGTTCACTACCGCGTTACCGGAAGCTCCGCCGCTACCTTCAAGCATAACAACACCTGCTGTCATACCAACTAATTTTTCAACGCCTTTCACCGGCAGTTTATTAATCTGGTCAGCATCGAGAACTTTTACGGTGTTTGTTGCTTTTTCTTCAAACAGTTTTTTCGCTGTTACAACAACCTGGTCTAACTGATAGTTTGAACTTAACTCAACGTTCAGTTCATAAGTAATACCGGCTACAATACGGACATCCTTAAAAATCTTCTTGCCGTATCCGATATAGCTTATCTGTACAGTATATGTACCGGGGGTGATATTCAGCACGTAATAGTTTCCGTTTACGTCTGATGCAGCACCAAGTTCGGTATTTACCAGTACGATGTTCGCTCCGATAAGGGGTTCTTTTGTTGCTTCATCAACAACTTTACCGGCCAGCTTACCAACGCCCGATTGCCCATACAGGGAAGTTGTAAGTACCATAAGAACTATGGCAGCAATCATTTTAAGAGAGTATTTTATTACCATCTCTTCTCCACTTTATAGTTAGTTAATTAATTTACACGATGATCAAAAGAAATGTATGGTATAACGTATTCCATTCGCTATGTTGAGGTATATTAATTAAAGCGGGCCCCTTTTCAGGGGACCCGCTTCGCTGTATAAAACACACCAAATTACTTTAAGAGCATCATTTTCTTTTGAGCTGTAACACCATTAGCTTCAAGCTTATAGATATACATGCCCGATGCTAATTTTGCACCGTTGAACATATATTCATGGGTACCGCTTGTTAACTGTCCGTTAACCAATGTTGCAACTTCTCTTCCGAGTACATCGTATACGCGTAATGAAGCGCTGCCAGCTTTGCTTAAATTAAAGCTGATCTTTGTTACAGGGTTGAACGGGTTAGGATAGTTCTGATTTAAGTCAAATGATTGTGCTGCTGTAACTTTATCAGTTACACCAACTTTATCAAGCGATAAAGCAGCAACCCAGAAGTTAGCAGGATTTCCACCACCGGCTACGTTAGCTACTCCGTCTAATCCTTTTTCGTATGAGTAGAATAAGTAAGCATAGCACTGGCTAAGTGGTGAAGTTGCTGTTGGGAGCTCAAGATAAGGAGCCAAATGGAAACAGTCTTCATTTCTGTTCGGAGTCTGTGTAATATTGGCAGTGGACCATGTACCGCCATTTACTTTGCGAACAGCTACATAACCGTCAATTACAGAATCTGTTGTTGCAGTGGTTATAGCTGATACGTATGAACATGCAATATAAGTTCCAAATTTATCGATTGCTAAGAACGGTGAAGGTCCCATCTGACCGATACTTGGTGACTGTGTATTGTTTTTCCAAATGGTATAGCACCATGGATTAATTTTATCGGAAATTACGTTACCTTTCCAGCCTGTTGCATCTTTGTATAATTCAACGAGTGCAACTTTATTGTTAACGGTATCAGCTAAACAGGTAGCTAAGTGAGGATAACCGGCTGCATCTACTACAACGTTTGCTGCGTATGATACATAGGTATCGCCAAGTACATAATCAAATAATTCATGATAGTTTTTCAAAGCAGTAATGGTTCTGAAATCGATGATTTCCCATTCGGTCCATGTTGCACCTTCATCGGTTGATTTCATAACACCGGCATACCAGCCCATGTTCGGTTTCGGGGCAACTGAGGTATCAGGACGAACGAGACCGCCCATGTACATAACGCCATTATTCGATGAACCGTTACCAACGATCATTGATGTAACTTTTACACCGTCAAAAGCAGTAGGAACTAATGAATCTACTGTTGACCCGAAATCACTTGTTCTGAATAAACGTCCTTGCCAATCCGGGTGAGCTGTAGGAGCTGTACCATAGTCCATCTGCCAAAGAATCGTGGTAGAGTGCAATTTATCTGAGGCCCATACCGGAGCTGATGATGAATAAGCACCATCATGATCCATAACAGAACCAGAAGGGCTGCCGCCGCCAATCTGATCGAATGCGAAACCGCAATAATCAAAAGAACTTGCCAATACCGGGTATGCAAAAGCACCAATAGCGTCACCAGGAGTAGCTGATCTTTCACCATTGCTGATTGTCATACTGGGATAGCGGGCAGTTAAGCTTGACTGCTGTGCATTGTTAACAGCCGGGGTAACACGTTTCCATGTAGCACCATTATCGGTTGAATAGTTATAATACAAAGCACCGCTGCCGCCTACCTGACCTCTGTTACGGTGAATAACGGCGATAGTCTTTGAATATGGATCATAAGCTATCGGGTGAATACCAAAGCTTGCAGAACCTAATAAGTTGGGCATTGTATCAACTAATACCCAGTTTGCTAAACCTGCTTTATGAACGTATGTATTGTTCATCTGCTGCATCGAGATACTCGTTTGAGCAGGATCATCCATACGTAAACCAGGAGCCTTCTGCAATTTGGCCTGGCCAAATACAAAAGTAGCAAAGAGAATCACAAAGAACACTGTAGACATCTTTTTCAACATGTCGCTCTCCTTTATATGGTTAATGATGAAATAAGTAAAAGCACTACCGTTAGAAGATTTATACGTCCGGTTATCCTTCCATTTCGCCGGATAACAAAAATTCTAAATTCGAAAGAATGATTTACTTATTTTTTTACACAATGTCAAGATATTTTTTATTTATTTAACTAATATTTCCTTTGTAATTAACATCAGGCATTTGTATATTTTTCACGGAACCAATATGGCTCCGCCCGCGTCTAATGCCTCTATAACCTGCCTGCTCTATATTACGAATTCATTTTCAGCCCATCAAACCATATTTTATGCCCCGCATAAATATGCAGGCCTATGTATTTTTTTCAACCTTTCTGCCGCCTTATACTTATTGTTTTTTTTCAATGGCGTGTTTGCCATTACATTTTATTGCTTATCTTTGTGTACCACTAACTAATAATGGAATAGTTCTCTATGTCTTCTAAATTAGAAAACCGTATATTATCACTCGATATATTCAGGGGATTAACCATTGCCGCCATGATTTTAGTAAACAACCCCGGCACCTGGGCTACTATCTACCCGCCGCTGGAGCATGCTAAATGGAATGGCTGCACCCCTACAGATCTCATCTTTCCCTTCTTTTTATTCATAGTCGGTGTGGCAATAACCATATCCCTAACAAAAAGGAAGGAACGCGGGGATAACCAAAATCAGCTTATTCTCCAGATCATCCGCCGTGGATTCACCATATTCATGCTGGGTATTCTGTTGGCTGCATTCCCCTTCTTCGATTTAACAAACTTCCACTTTATCGATCTTTCCAGTCTCCGAATCCCCGGAGTATTGCAACGCATTGGCATCGTATATATTATAGCCTCCATTATTTTCCTAAAGGCAAATATCCGCTGGCAGGCAATAGTTGGCGTTTCATTACTGGTTATCTATTGGTTCCTCATGATGTTCATCCCGGTTCCCGGGGTAGGATATGCTAATTTGGAACCCGCAACCAACCTGGCTGCCTATATCGATAATATCATCCTCCATGGACACATGTGGGCATCTACAAAGGTCTGGGACCCTGAAGGCCTGCTTTCTACTATCCCGGCTATCTCAACCGCCATCTGCGGCATGATGCTCGGCCATTGGCTTCGTTCGAAAAACGAACCAATCACGAAAGTTGTCTGGATTTTCGTTTTCGGAAATTTGGCCCTCTTACTGGGTTGGTTATGGAGCCTTAATTTTCCGCTTAACAAAAGTATCTGGACCAGTTCATATGTTTTATATACTGCCGGTCTCGCGCTGCACGTTTTTGGTATGTGCTATTGGCTGGTAGATATTAAGGGCTATAAAAAATGGATAACCCCGTTTGTAGTCTATGGCACAAATGCAATTACCGTATATGTATTATCCGGCCTTGTAGGGCGCCTGCTTGTACAGATAAAATTGCCTGTCGGCTCCCTGGGCGAGCTGGTTTCACTCAAAGGAATCATCTACGACCACCTTTTCGTGCCTTTTTTCAGCCCAATTAACGCATCCCTCGCCTACGCGCTTACTTATGTGTTATTCTGGCTGGGTATAATGTGGATTTTCTATAAAAAAGGAATTTTCTTAAAAGTATAGGTGCATAATGCAAACAAATGCCTTTATTAAGCAATTACAGGATATTGCTAAAAAATGCAAAATCGATGAATTGTGCGAAGTGCTTTCGCCACTTCTGGATTATTCGCAACCGGTAGCGGTATCCGATACGATCCGCGGCGCTTTTACCGATACAATCTTCGAAGCCCGCGATGGTCTCGCCTCCTGTATTGCAAACCCCGAGGCATTGCAGGTAACCGAACTTTTAGGTATTATGGAGTTATTACAACCACGGCAGATCGCCAAAATGGTGGCAAAACTCCATTCGGTTGAGTCAACTGCGGAAATTTTCTCCTCTCCCGCAGATTACGCGCTATTCCAGTCCTTATTTGCTAATCTGCACACGCTCCGGCTCTATATCTCGGCGCTTGAGCAGCAAATCTGGAAACATAAACAATCGGCTTTAACCGATTCCGACAGGATTCTGGAGGTTGAAGTTTGTGAATACGATGCCTCAGGGCTGCAACCTGCCCGCCTGGCGGCTGTACTGGAATCGCTTCACCGCCTTCACGCGCTTATTGCCAAAGTGGTAGAAGATAAAATCTCCAAATTACATATTGCTTACCTGGATTCAGGCCCGGATTTTATTCTGGGCCTCCAGGTCGGATTTAAAGTGGCGGAGATTCTAAAAACCCTCTTCCAACAATTCTGGCAAAAGATCAGGTTTAAGGCCCCCGACGAAATTGACCGGCATTCTGACGGAATGATGAAAAACCTTAACATTATTCAGCACATAGCACGCCACGAGAAAAATGGAGTTTTGGATGCCGAAACTGCTGCGAAACTTAAAACTGCCATTATTGAAGAAATGATAAATCTTGTTTCAATCGGTGTACTTCTGAAAGAATATGAACAGGAGGAAAAATACGAAAGAAAAAAACTGCTGATTGAAAAACGAGACCTCAAAGCAGTGATTTTTAAGTGAATTTTGCTGTCCCTTCAATAAGGACAGCTTTTTTTTACAAAAAAAAGGCTGCTTACCCAATACAGGATAAGCAGCCGAAAATCAGGTTAGCTTCTTCTATTCAATGGGCTTTCTGCCAATCGAATGATAAACCATACCAACTTCCTGCATCTTTTCTACAGAAAATACATTCCTGCCATCGAAGATTACATTATTCTTTAACGCGGCTTTAATTCGGGTAAAATCAGGATTCCTGAATTCATTCCACTCGGTTAGCACCAGAAGTGCATCGGCACCTGTCAACGCATCATATTCATCTACAGCATACCGAATACGGTCACCGAAGAAATACTTCGAAGTCTCTGCCGCTGCCGGATCGTATGCAGCTACCGTAGCCCCCGCGTCCAATAACATATTGATAATCGTAATTGAAGGAGCATCGCGCATGTCATCGGTATTGGGTTTAAATGCAAGTCCCCAAATTGCAAAATGGCGGCCTTTAAGAACTTCGCCGAACATCTTCTGAACTTTTTTAACCAGTACCTGTTTTTGTGCCTTATTCACTTTATCTACAACAGTCAGGATATTTAATTCCGAATCAAAATCCCTGGCGGTTTTAATAAGTGCGTTCACATCCTTTGGGAAACACGATCCGCCGTAACCTATACCCGGGAACAGAAAACGCTTACCGATACGGGAATCGCTTCCCATACCTTTGCGTATTAAGTCAACATCCGCGCCGGCCTTTTCGCAAAAGTTCGCGAGTTCATTCATAAATGTAATACGCATTGCCAAATATGAGTTTGCCGCGTATTTCGTAACCTCAGAGCTCTCGTTATCCATATCAAGAATAGGGTTGCCCTGCCGAACGAATGGCTCGTACAGGTTACGCATAATCTGTAAGGCTTTTTCCGAGCGGGCTCCAATAACAATCCTGTCTGGCTTCATAAAATCTTCCACGGCGAATCCTTCGCGGAGGAATTCAGGATTGGACACGATATCAAAATTCGTTACGCCTTTATCGGAAAGTATTTTTTCTACTTTACGTGATGTCCCAACCGGAACCGTACTTTTATTTACCAGAATTTTATAGTCTTTACTGCCTTCTGCAAGTAAAATGTCCGCTATATCGGCTGCTGCTTTCATTACATACTGCAAATCAGCCGCTCCATCGCCGCCCTGGGGAGTTGGCAGGCAAAGAAAAATAACTTCCGACTTCAGAACTGCTTCTTTCAGGTTATCGGTAAAAATAAGCCGTTTCTTTTCTATATTCCTAAGGAATAATACCTCCAAGCCGGGTTCATAGATCGGCACTTCTGCATTTTGCATCTTTTTCAATTTTACAGGATCGTTATCGACACAGATTACCTGTGATCCAATCTCGGCAAAACATGTACCGGATACCAATCCCACATACCCGGTTCCAATTACTGCAATATTCATGTATTCCTCATTGCTTTTAATCGATTTTAACTCGTACGGGTTTAACTTTCCAGATCAGCTGGGCATAATCTCTAATTGAACGGTCGCTTGAGAATTTACCTATCCGTGCAACATTCAATATTGATTTCTTTGTCCACTCGTCTTTGTTCATATATAAATCAGAAACCTGTTCCTGCGTTTTCATATACGAATCAAAATCCGCGAACAGACAATAGTAGTCCACGTTCAAAAGTCCGTCAATCAACAACTGGAATATGCCATGCTCAAATCTGCTGAATTCATTATTCGCTATCGAGTCAACTACCCGTCGCAGTTCCGCATTGGTTTCGTAATACATACGCGGATCATAGCCGGTTTGTTTCAGTTTTAAGACCTCATCGGCCAGTAATCCAAAGATAAAAATATTATCCGCGCCTACTTCTTCGAGAATTTCAACATTGGCACCATCCATTGTACCAATGGTAAGCGCGCCATTGAGGGCAAATTTCATATTACCGGTCCCCGAAGCTTCAAAGCCGGCAGTTGAAATCTGTTCCGAAAGATCAGCCGCCGGAATTATCTCTTCAGCCAGAGAAACTGAATAATTCTTCAGGAAGAAAACTTTCAGTTTATCTTTTACTGCAGGGTCATGGTTAATAACATGTGCCACGTTATTGATTAACTTAATTATCAATTTGGCCTGCAGGTATGCCGGTGCTGCTTTTCCCGAGAAGATAACAGTACGAGGAGCAACTTCAAGATTAGGGTTGTCTTTCAGTCTCTGGTATAACCGGATTACATGAAATACGTTCAACAATTGACGTTTATATTCGTGGAAGCGTTTAACCTGAATATCAAAAATTGAATCGGGGTCAACGCTGATGCCATGTTCAGCCTGAATGCATTTAATCAGTTCCTTTTTGGCAGTCCATTTAAATGTACGCCAGCTTTCCCTGAATGAAGAATCACCCGTGTGCTTTTCCAGATTCCTTAGATGATCAAGATTTTTAATCCATTGTTCACCAATTGTCTCGGTAATCAGTTCAGAAAGCGAGGGGTTCGCCGCGCGCAGCCACCTACGTGGCGTAATACCGTTTGTTACATTAAAGAATTTATCGGGGTAAATCTTATGGAAGTGCGGGAATATGTGCTCTTTAAGGATTTCGGTATGCAGTGCGGCAACTCCATTAACTGCATGGCAGCCAATAATTGCCAGGTGCGCCATACGAATCCGTTTTTCATCACCTTCACGGATAATCGAAAGTTTTGAAATAATTTCATCCGACGGGTTATATTTGGCTCGGAGATTATCGAGAAACCGCTGATTAATTTCGTAAATTATTTGTAAATGGCGCGGCAAGAGTTCCTGTAAAATACGAACGGGCCATTCTTCCAGGGCTTCCGGAACAATGGTATGGTTTGTATATGCAAAAGTTTGATTGGTAATTGCCCAGGCTGCTTCCCATGTTAATTCTTCTTCGTCAATCAGGATGCGCATAAGTTCGGGTATTGCAATAACCGGGTGTGTATCATTAAGCTGAATTGCCGTTTTCTTCGCGAAATCATCATACGAATCATGATTAATTTTATACTTACGGATAATATCCTGTAAAGAAGCCGAAACGAAGAAATACTGTTGTTTCAGGCGCAGGAACTTCCCTTCGATATATGTATCGTTCGGATACAGCACTTTGGAAATATTTTCGCTCTGATTTTTTCTTTCAACAGCCGCAACGTAATTGCCCGCGTTAAAATCTTTAAAACTGAATTCCTGAGTTGCCTTGGCAGACCAGAGGCGCAGGTTATTCACCGTATCGGTCTTGTAACCCGGAATTGGAACGTCATAAGCTGTTGCAAGTACATCATCGGTATCTACCCAAAGGAATTTCAGTTTCCCTTTACCTTCGTTCACTACTTCCAGCCGTCCGTTAAATTTAACGCGATATTGCAATTCACGGCGTTGTATTTCCCACGGGTTACCGGAAGCGAGCCAATGATCGGGTTGCTCTACCTGATGGCCATTTTCAATTTCTTGTTTAAAAATACCATATTCATAGCGGATACCATATCCGTAGGCAGGTAAATCAAGAGTTGCCATTGAATCAAGGAAACATGAAGCTAAACGGCCCAAGCCGCCATTTCCAAGCCCCATATCGTGCTCTTCTTCCTTAATGTCTTCCAAATGATACCCGTCATTTAAGAGAATCTTACGGCACTCTTCATAATAATCCATATTAATAAGCGCATCTCCCAACAGTCTTCCCATCAGGAACTCAAGCGAGAGATAGTAAACGCGTTTTGCGTCTTTTTGCATATGTGAGTGCTGTGTACGCAGCCATTTACGAATCAGCCTGTCACGAACTGACATAGAAAGCGCGTAATAGATATCATTGGGGGTAACAGTAAATTTATCCTTTACCAAAAAGAATTCCAGATGTTCCGAATACTGATTGGAAAGCGAGTAACTTTCGAGATCCTCGCGATCAGTAAAGAACATTGAAGTGTCATTTTTCTTAGCCATAGTATCCCTACTATTTAAGTGAGTATTGAAAATCAGCTGCAATCGAGCCAAATGCTGCAGCTTCCAAATCTTTTTCCGATACAATCGGATCGTTAACCTGCCAGTCTATCCCCAGATCAGGGTCATTATAGAGAATTGACCGTTCATGAGCCTTACTGTACAGTTGTGTGCATTTATAACTAAACAACACGGTTTCCGAAAGCACCGAAAAACCGTGTGCAAACCCTGCGGGAATCCAAAGTTGGTAATGATTATCGCCCGAGAGCCGAACAGCATAGTGCTTGCCATACGTCGGCGAACCGGCACGAATATCTACAGCAACATCTAAAACTTCACCCTGCAATACCTGGCACAATTTCCCTTGAGCAAAATCGCCAATCTGGTAATGCAGCCCGCGAATAGTGTCCTTTTTCGAAAATGAAAGATTATCCTGCAGGAATGCAAATTCAATTCCTGCTGCTTTATATTTATCATTATGATACGATTCAAAGAAAAACCCCCGGTCATCGCTAAATACACGGGGTTCAATTAACAGTAGCCCGTTGTATTTCCTTTCCAATATAGTCATCAGAAACTACTCCGCATCTTCCAAAACTTTTTCCAGATACGCCCGATAGATACTTTTCGGTATAGAATTAATCAGATCGGCGAACTGTTGTTTGTTAATAAATTTCATATTAAATGCAACCTCTTCAATGCAGGCAATTTTCAGGCCCTGCCGCTGCTCAATTACACCAAAGAAGTTAGCGGCCTGCAACAAAGCTTCCGGCGTACCGGTATCGAGCCATGCAACCCCGCGCCCAATTTTTTCTACAGATAACTGCCTGCGTTTCAGGTATTCGACATTTACATCGGTAATTTCCAATTCGCCTCTGGGCGAAGGTTTCAGATTCTTGGAAATCTCCACCACCTGATTATCATAAATATATAACCCCGGCACGGCGAAATCAGATTTCGGTTCTCGCGGCTTCTCTTCAATACTGAGCACTGAACCACTCCGATCAAACTCAACGATACCATATCTTTCAGGATCTGTTACCCGGTAACCAAATATTGTCGCTCCCTCTTTCTTCTTCTGAATGGCAGAGTACAGAAAATCAAGATTGCCATAAAAAATATTATCGCCTAATATCAGGGTAACCCCTTCGTTACCGATAAATTCTTCACCAAGTATAAAAGATTCGGCTATGCCATTCGGGGCAGCCTGCTCTTTATAACTAATTGTAATTCCCAGATGCGAACCATCACCAAAAAGTTTCTGATATAAAGGAATTGTTTCTGCATTCGAAATGATTAAAATATCCTGTATTCCGCCAAGCATTAACACGGAAAGCGGATAATATATCAGTGGTTTATCGTAAATAATTGTTAATTGTTTACTATATAACTTGGTTAGCGGATAGAGGCGGGAACCTGAACCACCTGCTAAGATTATACCCTTCATTCTCTTTTTCCTTCTGTATTTCTATTTAACGCTGCCAGAATACTGTTCTAACGCGGTTTCTATTGAGTCATAAAAAACGAATACTTCATCAAGATGCATTAGTTCAAATACCGGAACCAATGATTTTTGCAGCCGGGCAATCCGGATATCACCATCCAGATTTTTCATTTTCTTTAGCCCGGAAACAATTGCACCTAAAAAGAAACTGTCCATAAATTGAACCTCCTGAAGGTTTAACAGCATCTTTCGACATTGCTTCCGCTCAATTAAGTCAAATAGAAAATCCTTAAAGTCACGGGCTATCTCAGCTGTGGCCCGCTTTTGATGAATAACGATTATCGTTATTCCGTTTATTTCCTCAATATCAAACGACATAAAATGCCCCGGTATTGTGAATAAATAGTTACGACTTGAACATTCTGTTGCAATTCAGCAAAGAAAAATAAAGTATTATCCCCGATATTCAAAAAAAAATGAGCGTGAAGCTCATTTGGACTTTTTAAATGAAATTTGTATGGAAAGGGGGCTTACCGAACTCAATTTAGCGGGAGTGAAGAAAATTTGTGCCTGCTTTTCATCACAGGGTTATAAATCATATTTTTTCTTCATCCACTCGTAAGCAGCATTCAATTCTTTTGTTTTCTTTTCCGCGAGAACTTTTAATTCATCACCCAGATCATCAACTCTGTCAGGATGATATTTCGCGATCAATTCAAGATACCGTTTCTTTATTGTCGATTTGGTTACCTTACCGCTTAAACCCAGCACTCTGCCAAAATGCTTAGCCCGTTCATATTCTGTGGCTTTCGCGTAATCGAACTCTTCTTCCACCTGTGGTTGAGTCCTTTTTTCAAACCGTTCAAATCTCTCATATTTTTCGTAACGCTCATATTGTTCATAACTGAACTTTTCTTTTTTCGCGCCCTGCTTATCGGCTCCTGCGCTATCCTGCGAACGGGGATTACCACGGTATTTATGGGAATATGGCCCAACAACACGGGAAATACTATTATAGAATTCGGATGTGGAATCGCCGATATTCGTCATATATTCCAGTATGGCGATGTTTATATTGTACCAATCGGTTTTTTTAATTTTCTCCGCGTTCTCCACAATTATTTTCCGCACCGCCACTTCAGGAAGTGTAAACCGGATTTTCTTCATCCGCTCCCCTTCAATATTTGGCGTGGCAAGTTTATAAACACTGTTAACCCAATTGTCTGTTCCGGCATTTAACACCAGCGTTTGTAGAATTAAAAATTCACTAAGTATGATGTCAGTTGTTACCGCCGCGCAAAGATAGAGTGACTGGCTGTAGCATTGCAGCCTGCCATAAGTAGAAAAAATGAATTCGTTGCAGGTTTGGTCCAAATCGAGGCTGAACCATTTATGAAAAGTATTACTTACCGCTTGCTGCGAGTATGAATTCTTAAATTGAACGGAGGTACGAAGCGAATCGCCGAGAAATGTTTGAGAGAATGTAGCCAATTCATTCTGAACCGAGCCGAGGGCACCCCATATCTGCTCCCTGACGGTATCATACAGATGCAAGGCATCTTCATATTTACCCGCCAATCGTAAGTGATCGGCTATTCCGCGGACTTTTACCAAATTCATGTTTCGTAACCCAAATAAATAAAACCATCAAGCAATAATCAAACCCTCACCAATCCACACACGCTTCGTTCTGCATAGCAGATACATTCTTATCCCGGCCGGAATTTACTACTATTCCGTGGATAATCAAAACAACCGAAATATTTTTTCCGCACTCCGGGCCGGCTACGAATATATTCTTAAACCCTGCCGGTGCAGCCTGAATAACATCAGCACCGGCAGGGGGAATTATTCTGGCATACGACTATTTAAGCGCCTGCCCCGAATTTTGCAAACGCTCAAATAGCGGGTAAACTACCGGTATAACAAGCAATGTCAGAATCGTAGAAGTAATCAGCCCGCCGCATACTACTATAGCAAGTGGCTTTTGAATTTCGCTTCCTGTGCCACTGGCAAAGATCATCGGGATTAAACTAAAAATTGCAATAAGTGCCGTCATAATTACCGGTCTCAGCCGGTCGGCACTGCCCCTGGCAACTGCATCCTGTACCGAAAGGCCCTGCGCGCGTAAATGTAAGATATGCGAAACTAAAACAACCCCGTTTAATACAGCCACGCCGAAAAGTACTATAAATCCCACCGAGGCAGGTACGGAAAGGTATAAACCGGAAATATATAACGAGATCACCCCTCCGACAAGAGCGAATGGTAGATTGCATAGTATAAGCAGCGACATACTCATTGAACGGAACGTGATGAACAATAAGAAGAGAATTATCAAGATCACAACCGGACCAATTATCATTAGCTTATGCATTGCTCGCTGCTGGTTTTCAAATTGACCTCCCCACTTAAGGTAATAGCCCTGCGGCAGGTTAACTTCTTTTGTTATTTTTGATTTCGCCTCAGTTACATACGTACCTATATCCCGACCGGTAATGTTCAATTCAATGCCTACCCGGCGCATCCCGTCTTCCCTGCTGATTTGCACAGGCCCCTCTACAAATGCAATAGTAGCGAGCTGTGCCAGTGGTATAGCGGGGCCATTTTTAACCGGCACCAAAATATTCTCGATTGTCTCAACGGAGTTTCTCCTGGCTTCCGGCAGGCGAACGGTAATATTATAATTCCTGTCCTCTTCATAAAATTTCGAAGCTGCTTTTCCGGCAATAGCAATTTCAATTACTTTTTGCACGTCACTAATTGTAAGACCGTACCGCGCTATACGTGCGCGATCTATTGTAACAGTGAGGTATGGCTGCCCGGTAGTTTTTTCAGCCATAAGGTCGGCGGTACCTTCAATAGTACTCAGAACCGCTGCTATTTCAGAGGCTTTAGCAGCAAGCACATTTATATCCGCCCCAAACAGCTTAATGATTAACTGTGCCCGCGTTCCTGCAACAAGTTCATCTATACGACATTGAATCGGCTGGCTGAATCCAAACCCGATACCCGGGATTCCGGCCAACGAATCGCGCATCTCGTTCATCAATTCATCCCGGGAAATGTCGCGTTTCCACTCACTGCGTGGCCGTAAAATACCAACGTATCCTGTCTTTTCCGGACCGCGGGTATCGAGCGCTATACCGGTTTGCCCGGTTCTGCCCACTACTGTTTCCAATTCGGGAAATTGCTTCAACTTTTGCACTATTTTGTCATTTATCTCCAGAGCTTTCGATAACGAAACACCTGGAAGAAGAGAAACATCCATATCGAATGCCCCCTCATCCATTATCGGAATAAATTCAGTTCCCAGTCGTGAGGCAAGAATTGCCGCGGTCAGGAGCAGCGCCGTCAACCCGCCCATAAGCCATTTTCTTTTTTCGGTAACCACGTGTAATACATTCGCGTATACACGGGAAAGCACGTGCATTACCGCGCTTTCCTTTTCGGGTTCGGGTTTGAGAAATATATAGCACAAGACAGGCACAATAAAAATAGAAAGAATGAGCGAAGCAAATAAAGCAAGCGCCACTGTTTCTGCCAAAGGCCCGAACATTTTCCCTTCAATCCCCTCCAATGAAAGTATTGGAATAAATGCTATTGCTATTATTATTTCGCCCAATATACTTGGCTTACGCACCTCCAAAACTGCGCGTAGTATTATTCGTGCATCCTTATTGTTTACACCACTTAAGCTTAAATGCCTTTGTACGTTTTCAACCTGAATTATCGTCGCGTCTATAATCATTCCGATAGTTATCGCCAGCCCTCCCAACGACATCAAATTAGCACCGAGTCCAATAGCTCTCATCAAAATAAATGTAATGAACAGCGAAAGAGGCAGGGCCAACAGCACAACCAGACTGCTCCTGAAACTCCGCAAAAGCACATAAAGTACAATTAATACCAGGATACCGCCCTCAAGCAATGCCCTGTTTACTGTTTTCATACTGGCATTTACAATATCACTTCGGTCATAATAGGGAACCAGTTTCACATCTTGTGGCAATATTGAGCCGGAGTTTATTTCATCAACTTTTTCTTTAACACGACGGGTAACTTCACGTCCATTCTCACCGCGCAGCATCATTACTATCCCGCCCACTACCTCTTCTTTGCCATTCAATGTTGCAGCCCCCATACGGACTGAAGAGCCTATCTTCACGTCAGCTACTTCATTTACCAGTACCGGAATGCCTTTAACCGACTTCAGTACAGTTTTTTCTATATCCTCAATACCGCGTATTAATCCCACGCCCCGCACTATGTACTGATCTGCCCCGCGTTCCAACACGTTGCCCCCCGCGTTCTGATTATTACTTTCGATTGCAGAGTACACATCATCAATTGAAAGTCCGAATTTTACCAGTTGCTCCGGTTTTACAATTACCTGATACTCTTTCAGGTAACCGCCGAATGAATTAATTTCGTTTACCCCGGCAACACCTTTTAACAATGGCGCGATAACCCATTCTTCAAGGGACCTAAGCTCCATTAATTTATGTACTCTCCCGGCAGAATCATCGGGCAGTTTAGTCTGTAATGTGTACTGATATATCTCTCCCATAGCGGTCGCCACGGGGCCGAGCGCTATTTCCACACCACGCGGAACATTCTCCCGTGCTTCTGCCATTCGTTCAAACACCTGCTGCCTGGCAAAATATATGTCAGCGTTATCTTCAAAAATCAATGTAACAATTGCGATTCCAAATTTCGTAACTGAGCGCATCTGCGTTACACGAGGCAACCCTCTCATAGCCATTTCGATTGGATAGGTAACATTCCTTTCTATCTCAACAGCAGACAGGCCGTCTGCATGGCACACAATTTCAACCTGGTTATTCGTTACATCGGGGAACGCATCCACCGGTAAATTCAAATATGTATAGGTCCCGGCAATAACCAGTATAACAGATATAGCCAATACAAAACCCTTTTGCCGAAGTGTCGAGTTAATAATTTTTTCGAGCATTATTATTCTCCTTCCGCGAAGGATTCTTTTTTCATCTCACTCTTCAATGAAAAAACACCATTAATTACAACCCGCTCACCATCTTTTACTCCCTGCCTGATCTCGGTTACGTTTCCCGCAGTACCACCGGTAACAACATCCCGTTTTTCAAAGAGTGAATCATTTAACTGTATAAATACAAAGGGGCCTGCCGCCTCACGTGCTATTGCATCCGTGGGCACTACCAGTGCTTTGGAACCCGCTGCGCTTTGAATTATCATTTCACCGAATATTTGCGGTCGTAGTTTATTGCCCGAGTTATTAAACGAAGCCCTTACCTTTATGGTGCGCGTTTCTTCATCTACTGTCTGACCGATATAGATCAACTGCCCCGTGAACTCTTCACCCGGCGATGCTGCTGAAGTAAACCTGACCGTTGTACCGGCGGGTATTTTGTTCAGGTCTTTTTCATATATACTGCCATCGACCCATACGGTACTGGTATTTATTACCCGAAACGCGTTAGTAGCAGGTTCTACCAACTGCCCCAGTACAATATTCCGTTCTACAACAATTCCACTGATTGGCGATTTTATACTCAACGTGCCCGATGTATGCTCCTCGGTTGTATTTTCTGCAACCGCCTCATCATCCATACCTGCTGCATGCAGTTTTTTATCTGCCGCTTTAAATTCTGCCAGGGCTTTTTGATACTCGGCCTGTGATTCCAGTACCATTTTTTTGGAACCTATTTTTTCATCGAATAATCTGCTTTGTCTTTCATAATTCGATTTGGTATAATCGAGCACGGCTTTGGCTTTCCAGTATGCAGATTTTATCTCGCCGATATCCAATCCTTCAACGGTCATAAGCACCTGTCCCGCCTTAACAAAATCACCGAGTTTGCAAAACACCTTCCGTACCCGGCCGGCGACAAGCGTACCTATCAGGGCCTCATTATCCTGGTTTGCAACAACCTTTGCAGGTATTATTATTGGGGCTGCAAATGCCTTGTAGGAAATTACTTCTGTTTGCAATTGTATTTCGGCCCTTGCCTGTTTCCTCAATATTACTTGTTCTTTTTTTGCCGGAGCCTTTGCGTCTTCCTTCTTTTCCTGTTTTGTTCCACAAGCGTTCAATAGTACTAAACTTGCTATTAATGCTGTTGCTAAAGCTGATATATTTTTCATGGTATTTCTCACTTATTCCAAAACTGTTAAACCTGTTAATTCTTCCAGGGCAATGATTGCCTGGTAGTAGGCCGATAATGCGGCAGCATATGTTACCCTCGATTGGTTCAGGGTCTGCTTTGCCTGTAAAAATTCAAGATATGTCATCTCGCCGGCGTCGTAACTTTTCGCGGCAATCTCAAAGATTTTTTCAGACTGTGGCAGCAAATCGTTCCTGTAAAAGCGGGCCTGCCGAATTGCGTTTTGATATTCGGTATAACCGGTTTCAATCCGTTTCTTAATGGAGCGATTTGCCAATTGCGCTTCAAGTCGTGCTGCATCCAGACGGGCAGCCGATTCCTCAATCTTCCCCCTGTTGTCAAACATGAACCATAACGGAACATTCATGCCGAATGTAACTCCATACAAATTCCCGGAGTTCTCATTCGTTTGCAGAGCGTACGATACCGAGAAGGATGGAAGGAGTGATGACCATGCTATACTATGCTCGGCGTGCAATGCCCGGGTATTCATCTCTGTAATTTGCAAAACGGGGTTGTTTGAACGTGCTGCATCAAGTAATACCTGCAATTGTAATTCATGGTTAACAAACACCAGCGAATCGATTACGTTTAAATATTCATTCGTATCGCTCTGTACCATACCAATCGCATAAGCCAGTTGCCCTCTTGCGGCTAGCAGCTCATTTTGCACTATCTGCTTTTTCAGCACGGCTTCGGTAAACTGCACGCGGGCAGTAAGTAATTCTATATTCGCTGCCTCGCCTAATTCATGTCGTAATTCTGCTTTGTGTGCAAAATCTTCTGTTATCGCGAGATTCTCATCCGCTATAAGCGATAGATATTGTTTTTCAAGAACATCGTAATAAGCCGATTTAACTTTGGCTGTAACATTCAGAATACTCTGTCGGGTGCCCTGCCCGGCTAATTCGACTTCAGCCCTGCTCTTATTGTATCGTAAATAATAAACCGAGGGGAATTCGAAAGCCTGGGTAATCGAGAAAGTCCGTTCGCCAAACGAGTTTAATGCAGATTTTCGGGGAATAAACTCATAGGAAAGAGACATCGCTGGTTGGGAAAGCCCGAGAGATGTTAGTACGCGTGCCTGTGCCGCGCCGGTAGTATTTTTCGCAATAGCAATTTCTTCATGTAACTGATGTGCTAATGCAACAGCCTGCTGCAAATTTATTGTATGCCGCAATTCCTGCCCTGTTATTGTCAATACCAGAACAATACACAGGGTTACGGTTAAAACCTTCACCATAGTGAACTCCTAAAATTTATGTTAATAAAACGATGAGGAAGTATCGTTCTATTCTAAATCAGGAATGCACTATGCAATTTAAAAAATGGAATGGGGTAAGTTGCCTGCAGCGCGAATGCACCGGCGTACCTGTTTAAAGAAAAAGCTAAATTTGTTGGGGATGTATGAAAAATGAAATCGGGCTGCAGTGCAATTAGCTTCAAAATGCTAATCTGCACCGGTTTCTTTACTTCCGGTGCGGCACCATCAACTACCCTGCAATAGTCATGTAACTCGTGCGTACCGCACGATTCTGAAACATGATTAATTTCAGAATGCGCAAACAATACCATAAATACAGCTATTAACGCGAGGGCTACAGATTTTGTAGAATCCCAATTCATTTTTTTCATACAGCTAAAATACGGGTTCCCCGGAATAAAATCATTCAATTCATACTGAAGTGATTAATTTTCGCCCCGAAATGTTCAATATCCGTGCATCAGTTTACAATTGCAGAATTAACCGCATGCCCGCTGCAAGGAAATGAGGACCCGGGTCTTCTACAGGAAATTGAATATATTGCACATCCGGTTGCAGGGTAATTCCATGCCACACCGGGGCAGAATAGGTGCATTCAAATATTAATTCATGATCGCCGGTTAATCCCGGATTGGAATTCAGATAATCGGAGCCAATATGTGCATACGCGAACCCCACTCCCAGCCAGTCTTCTGTATTATTACCAAGCCCGTGGAATGTAAAACACAGCGTGCAAAAATGAGCTATATCATTAACCCTGGCATTTGCTGCACCCAGGCGTGCAGTACAATATATTTCATCGGCAATATTCAGCGGAGGTTTCCCCAGGTACCGCTCCATGAATAAATATATACCCTTATTACAAAAATTTGTTTCTGAGTTGATTGATTCTACAGGCGCTGTATAATACCAGCCGCCTACCGAATATTTTTGATATGCTTCGGTCAATCGCTCATCGGATGTAGAATACATCGCTTCGCTTATCAACAGGTAACCATCAGCGCGCGAAAATCTCGGGACCGGTGTGGAATAACTACTGCCGGTACCGGGCACGGCATCAGTTACCGCCCCAAGTATTTTTACATTTTTCCAGGGGCGATACTTTACACGCAGAGTATAGGCTGTATAGGGAAAGATAGAAGGGCCGGCTTCGCCGCTTTGTGAAATATCCACCCCGATGCCATGCGAGGGATTGAGGAACATTCCGGAGGCAGGACGGGAATCGAATTCTGAATTCAGGTCATAAATGCCCAATTTAGTATCCAGTATATCCGGAACGAGTTCGTATTGCAGCCAAAGCTGATAAATTTTAAAAAGATTTTCTGCCGCTATATTACTCAGCCCCTGCGCTGTTCCACCGTCAAACACCGCGTGATTACTGTGCACACCAATACATTGTATTTTCCCCTCAAGCCCGTTTGCTATCCCGGCTTTTTCGAAATCGATATCGAGATTCACATTTGCATAATTCAGCAAATAACCCGAACCGGTAAACGACTTCACGAGAAAAAAATCATTTATCAACATTGTAGAAAAATCCAGCCCTTTAGCTGAAAGCAACCCGCGCGAGCCGTTCCAATTGCCGGTAAGACAATCATCGTACTGTACAGATGAAGTATCATCGCCCTCGGCTTGTAAAAAGCCCGCGCCCACGAATAGCAGCAGTAGTAAAAGTACCCGTTCCATTAATCCTCAGGATATTTCACGTGAATAATCGAAAATTCCCGCGGAAAAGTTAACTGCTGCTAACCACCGGTTTCATTTAATAATGCACGGGCTATTACCATACGCTGAATTTCCGACGTACCCTCATAAATTTCTGTTATTTTGGAATCCCTCAGATACCTTTCAACCAGGTACTCGCGAACGTAGCCATAGCCGCCATGAATCTGGATGGCTTCAAGCGCGCAATCAACTGCTGTTTTAGAGGCATAGAGTTTTGCCATAGCTGCCTCTTTCGCGTATGGTTTATGGGCATCCTTCAAAGCCGCTGCCTGTAATGTTAACGCTTTCGCCGCCTCAAAATGCATATCCATATCCGCAAGCTTAAACTGAATTGCCTGGTGGTTCGCGATAACCGTTCCGAATGCTTTTCGTTGTTTCGCGTATTTAACAGAGGCCTCCAATGAGGCAAGGGCTATACCCAGAGCCTGGGAAGCAATACCTATCCGCCCGCCATTTAAAGTATTCATGGCGAAATTAAATCCTTTACCTTCTTCCCAAACAATGTTCTCCGCCGGCACTCTGCAATTCGTAAATAACAGCGAGCAGGTATCCGAACCACGAATTCCCAGTTTGTCTTCTTTTTTGCCATGTTCAAATCCGGGAGTGCCTTTTTCAACGAGGAAAGTAGTAATGCCTTTATGTGCTTTTGGCCGGTCGGTTTGCGCCATTACCAGAAAATAATCGGCAGAAAGCCCATTGGTAATCCAGTTTTTTGTTCCATTCAGCACATAGAAATCGCCGTCTTTTTCCGCGGTTGTATGCTGGTTGGTTGCATCGCTGCCCGCCTCCGGCTCAGAGAGCGCGAAAGCCCCAAGTTTTTCACCGCTGGCCAGCGGCACCAGATACTTTTTCTTTAGATACTCTGATCCATACTGTTCTAAACCCCAGCAGACAAGAGAATTATTTACCGAAAGTATTACGCCAACACTCGCGTCGGCCTTTGAAATTTCCATCATAGCCAGTACATAACTTACCGTATCGTAACCCGCCCCGCCATATTCCGGCGAGACCATCATGCCCATAAAGCCAAGCTCTCCCAGCTTTTTTATAATGTCTGTCGGAAATTCTGCCTTGATATCCCGCTCAATAGAACCCGGGGCAATCTCTTTTTCGGCGAACTCTTTTGCCGCCTGCTGTACCATTAATTGATCTTCGGTCAATTCAAATTGCATAGCACCCTCATAATATTATTAAATTCAGAACTCGGTTACCAGGGAAAGGACTACCGGTAAAAAGCCCTCTACCGGCAGAAAGAATTACACACGACAGGAATATACTAATTTTCAGATAAGATGAAAACAACAGAAGACGGGTGAATGGTTCAATTAATGAGTAAAAAAAAATCCCCGCCAATCCGGAAGGGATTTTGTCTCAAACATATTTCACTACGGTGTTAGCTTTCGTACTTGTGCCTCGGCTTCCTTATTCTTGCGGCGGCGGTAGGCTTTTGCAAGCCCTCCCGAAGCAGTTTCACGATATAGCGAAGGCAAATCCTGACCGGTTTGTTTCATTACCGAAACTACATCATCAAATGATATACGGTGCGATCCATCAGATAGCATCGCGTAATCGGCAGAATTTAATGCCTGTGTTGCGGCAAATACATTTCGCTCTATACACGGAATCTGCACTAACCCTTCGACCGGGTCACATGTTAACCCCAAGTTATGTTCCAGCCCCATTTCCGCGGCATATTCAATTTGCCGTATCGTGCCACCCAATAACTGCGTTGCTGCCGCCGCTGCCATTGAACACGCCGTACCAACTTCACCCTGACAGCCAACTTCGGCCCCGGAGATTGATGCATTATGCTTAACCAGATTCCCAATCAGTCCGGCAGTTGCAAGGGCACGTAGTATGGACATTTCTGATGAATTAAAATTATGCAGCGCGTAGTATAGCGAGGCGGGTAAAACTCCGCATGAACCACACGTGGGAGCGGTAACTATCGTGCCACCCGTCGCGTTTTCTTCCGATACCGCGAGGGCGTACGCGGCAATCAGTCCCTGACGCTTCAGATGGGCCGCCGAATTAAATGCCTTCTGATGATAGGCCCATGCCTGCCGCCTGATTCCCAGTCCCCCCTCAATAACACCTTCTGCATGCAATCCGCGTTCTATACTCGCCTTCATGGCATGCCAAATTTCACGCAGATAATCCCAAATTTCTTTCCCTTCGGCGTTCTCAACATATTCCCAAAACGAGAGTCCCGATTTCTGACATACTTCCAGTATTTCCCTCATCCGGTGTGAATTATACGTCTTCTTCTTATCTTCCGGGGTCTGCCCTTCTTCTAAAATTGCCCCGCCGCCGGTACTGTACACTTTCCACGAATCCAATGACCGGCCTTTATCCGAAAGAACTTCGAAAAGCATGCCGTTGGAATACAATGGCAGCCTGTTTTCCGGCTTCCAGAGAATTTCATGTTCCCTGCCTTCAAATGTGGCATGAATCGCCTTATCGGTAAGGTGCCCTTTTCCTGTTGCCGCTAAACTGCCATAGAGGGTAATGCGATACGCCGCACCATCGGGATGCCGTTGCAAAAACAATTCAGCCGCGCGCTTGGGCGCCATGGTATGGCTCGATGAGGGGCCTACACCAATTCTATACAACTCCCGGATTGATTCCATGTTCTACTCGATAATTTTTTATAAACTTCCGCAAAATACTAAATATTACCCTCCGGTACGAGTAACACCGCATCGGGATACGTAAAATTTTCTATTTTATGCCGAATTTTTCGCGCGGGGGGTTTTACCTTCTTTGGCCTGCAGCCGCAATTACATATACCGCGTGTAATCAATGCCTGTGTTTAAATGCCTTAACTTTGGAAAAATCTGCACTGGTAAACTGTTTTACACATAAATAAAAGAAGATCGCGCACATGAAAGCAGTAATCAGGGCACTGATCAGCGGCGAAATGATAAACCCGTTGATATTAAACGAAATACCAGTGCGAACAAGGGTTATATCAGGCATATTTTCCATGCGCAATGTTATAAACCTGAATGCTGCCGTGGTGTAAGTTAACGGGTTAAGATATACTATAGGCAATAGAAAATCAGGCAGACTCATCGCCGGTATATACGCGCCCGAAAGAAACGTAAGCGGGATAGTTACAATTGACACGAGCATCTGAAAATTTGTCGATTCTTTTGTAAGGGCGGCCAGCAGTAAGCCGAGTGAACTGAATGTCAGTCCTACAAGCAGCATCATGCAAATCATTAAAAATGAATGATAAATATCAAGCCTGAGACCCATAAAGATCCCGATTATGACGATAATAATTCCCTGAAGTACGGATACAATCGCTGAAGAGGCTACCTGACCAATAGCTATCTGCCAGCGTGCAATCGGCGCGACAAGTATCTCCTTCATAAATCCACTTGCTATATCTTCCAGAATGTTCATCGAATTATTCATCGAGGTCTGGAACACCGTCATAATAATGATTCCCGAAATAAGATAGCTCATTGGATGCGAGAGCATAGATATAGCGGAGTTGGATATGAATGAAAATATAAAAAGGAATAATCCGGACATGAAGATTGATAGAGCCAGCCGCATTTTATTCCGGAAAAATTTAATCAGGTTTCGCGCTATTATAGCCTGTATTGCCCTCATTATTCTCTAATTTCCTTTCCTGTAATCGCGATAAAAACATCATTCAGAGTGCCCTTCTTTATCTCCATATCCGTAATAGTATCCCTGAATATGGCAGCGATATCAATAGCCGTATGAATTGCTGTTGTATAAATTGTCATCATGTCATTCCCCGGTTTATATATAATGCCCTCGTTATCGAGATACCTGAAAAGCCCGGCCGGGTTCGTGGATTTTATCCGCATAGTGGTGGATGTATATTGTTTTTTCAGGTTATCGGGTGTATCATGAGCCACTATTTTTCCGTGATCAATAATAGCTACTTTATCGCATATCTCGGCTTCTTCCATGTAGTGCGTGGTAAGAAATATTGTTATATTTTTTTGCTGCTGTAGTTTATGGATGTAATCCCATGTATTGGCCCTCGTCTGCGGATCGAGACCCGTTGTCGGCTCATCCAGGAACAGCACCCTGGGGTAATGGACCAAACCGCGCGCTATTTCAGCCCGTCTTTTCATACCGCCTGAAAGGCTTTCTACCGGAGCTTTCCGCCAGTCTTGCAGATCAACAAGTTCCAGCACGAATGCAATTCTCTCTTTTACCTCTGCCTTCGGCACATTATAAAAATCACAGTGCAGCTTCAAATTCTCTTCTACAGTAAGGTTTTTATCCAACGTAGAATCCTGAAAAACTACGCCAATATCCGCGCGGACTTTATCCTTGTTCCGATCAACATTCTTCCCGTTTATATAAAGCTCGCCATGCATGCTTTGCTGAATTGTGCACAACGCGCTTATGGTTGTACTTTTCCCGGCCCCGTTCGGTCCCAGAAAACCGAAAATGGAGCCCTGGGGAACTGCGAACGATATGTTGTCAACCGCCGTGAATTCCCCGAATTTTTTCGTAAAATTTCTCACTTCTATACTTAGTGGAGTCATTGTATTTCCTGATTTGTAACATTTTCCTGAAACTGCAAACTGTTTAGTTTGCAATTCAAAATTTTCCGAAATGCTCCCGCAGATCATTCTTTAATTTTTCCTGATCTTCGGGACTTAGCTGGTTCATCTTTTCCCGTAAAGGATGATGATGAAAACCGCGGTGGGGTCTTCGTCCGTGAAACCCTCCGAATAAAATTTTCGACAGCACGAGTATCCCGAGTGACTGCCAAAAGGTTACGGGTTTGAAACCGAATAATTCTGGGAGAATCGCGTTCCACAACAGCATAACTATCAGAGCAAAAACAAATATTCCTGCAATGATAAAAGGAAGCATATACGCTGTACGCTTCAGCCAGTAATGTTTTGAATGAAATTCATGAAAGTGATTTGTTTCCATTTTGTGTGCCTTTTTTTATTCTTCATCTGATAAATTTTCAAGTAACTCGCGCAGCTGCTGAACAGCATACCGCTTTCGTGATATTATGGTTTTTATACTTTCTCCGGTCTTGTCAGCTATTTCCTGTAAGGTAAGCCCTTCTATCTCATTTTTAATGAAAACATCGCGCTGTTTCCCGGGCAGAAGGCTGATTGCCACAAATATCTGTTCTTTTAATTCCTGTCTTTCCAGTTCTGTTTCCGGTGTATCGGTAACCGCGAAAAGCGATTCGGGGAAAATCAATTCACCCTCTTCGTCTTCATAGGCCATATCCTCCAGTGATTCCGGCTTTTTCCTGCGGTACCTGTCGATTATCCTATTCGAGGTTACCCTGTACAACCACGATCCTATCTGTTCAATCGGGCCGGTATCAACGGCATTGCTTAGCTGGTACCAGACATCCTGTAGAATATCCCGGACTTCCTCGTCATTATCGACGCGGCGGCTGATAAAAGAAGTCAGTCGCCTGCTATAGTCCAGTACAATCTGCTTCAAATTATGTCTGCCGGGGTTTTCCGGTGTAATCATTAGTTCTTCCATAAATTTTAAGACGAATGAAATGGTAAATTACTTTATTTATCATGATTTTTTTTGCAAGAAAAAAAAGGATAGATTTAATTACCGCGGCAAAATGAAGAATAGCCTGATTTAATAATCCCCGGTGGTTGATCTGTGTTGTCCTGAAGAGTGTTTACACCTAAAATAGATTATTGGGTGATCGCAAAAATACGTTTTACCCGCTACTACTGCGGCTATCTTTCCTTCTCTTAACGAAAGGACGTGCCCCGCATGCGGGGAAGGAGTCAGAGGGATGGAATCTCTTACAACAGCGATTAACGCTAATGAAAAAGCATTATTAATCATTGCTAAATTCTGTGTCGATCCTACGGATCTTTATATAATTTTTGGGTGACTGTTTTCTACAGATATTACGTGCCTATGGCACTTAGGAAATATCCTTGATAATTTTCATCCGGTGCCGGTGTGGCTTCGATTCGCCCGCGGCACTCAGTCCAACGGATTTCGATATGCCTCCGGCTGCTCAATCACCCAATTCTGAAATACTAAACAGCGAACCACGAAAGGTCATTGAGTGTCCGGCCAACTACAGCAATACCTACACCGTAGCAAACCCGGGCCGGATGTATCGAAATGACCAGGCTTCGATTCGCCCGCGGCACTCAGTCCAACGGATTTCGATATGCCAGCAGCTACTCAATCACCCAATTCTGAAATACTAAACAGCGAACCACGAAAGGTCATTGAGTGTCCGGCCAACTACGGCAATACCTACACCGTGGCAAACCCGGGCCGGATGTATCGAAATGACCGGGCTTTGATTCGCCTCCGGCACTCAGCCCAACGGATTTCGATATGCCTACAGATACTCAACCTCGCAGTTTTCATAAATACATAAAAAAAGCAGTAACCTCTTTTCAGATATTACTGCTCAATAAACTCTTTATCACGAATTATGTGACAGATATTTTTTTAATGTACTTCTAAAATACTGCCGCCAATAAATTCACGCAGAACAGAGTCACCCGGCACCGGCGAATCATCCGAAACTGCCACGATGGATGACAACAGTTCATTCACGCGTACCGCGCGGGTGTAGGCATCCTCACGCAACGGATCGCCTGCATATTTAGGGATCCATTCGGCGAATTCTTTGGCCAAACGTGCGGCGTATAGCGGAATTTCGTAGGCCATGGAGGTATTAACAATAAAATCTGCGGATGAGCAATACGGTAAAATCGTCCGTTTTTCAGCAGAGCGCACGTAATGCCAATGCAGCAGGGTTTGTTCGGGTTTGTACGCGCGGTGTACAGAATCGCGCAGCATACGACGAATAAGCCGTATATCGGTCCACCGTATGTAACGGCCGTCAGTACCCTTCATTTGCAGCAGCGGTTCCAGATATAATTTAAATTTCTGGCTTGGTGGAATGAGTTTTGAAAATTCCGGATACAGCCCGTGTAAACTATCAATGAGTAATACTTCGTTTTCGCCAAGTCGCAGCGGTGTGCGTTCCAGATACCGTTTACCGGATTTAAAATCATAATACGGAACCAAAACCTCTTCGCCGGCCGCAAGTTTTACCAGATGCTGATTAATCAATTCCAGATCAAGCGCCTGTGGAGTTTCAAAATCATAGTCGCCAAATTCATCTTTTGGATGGAATTCCAGATCGAAAAAATAATTGTCGACAATAAGAGGAACGAACTTCATTCCCAATTTATTAAGGCGCTGCTCTAATTTAAAAGTCGTTGTTGTTTTACCGGAAGATGAAGGGCCGCTTACCATAACCATACGCAATTCGGCCGAGCGCGCTTTAATTAGCTCAGCCGCGGTATCCAACTGTGTTTCATAGGCACTTTCTGATTCGTGCACTATCTGGGGAAAATCGCCTTTGCGAATGCGCTCATTGATCGCTTCAACACTATGCAGGTTATGGGTAACTGCCCAGTCTAATGAACGCCACATCTTGGCCCAGGGAATGAATTCGGAAGGTTGGGAAAAATAGTTGGAATCAGCCGCGCGCTTACTTGCCGCTTCCTTGCGATACACGATATATTCTTTTGCCACCTGATCGTGCCCGTTTTTAATGAGAACGGTTTCAACGATATCCTGAATCTCTTCTATACTTGGTTTGTACCCTTCGGGATATGTCGCTTCGAGCCGCTCAATTACCTGTTTAGCCAATTCGTTCGCGCGGTCTTTATCACGCCCGCCTACTGCAACAGCTGCACGGTAAATTGCATTCGATATTCTCTCAGGATTAAAAGGAACTATCGCGCCTGTTCGCTTAATAACAAACTGAAACTTTCCCATTTTTTCTCCTTAAACCTTTTTTTACTAAAAATTGGGGGAATAATTTACACTATTTTGTATTATTTCCCAAAAATTGCCGTATTTACCGCCTTTTATAACAATAATTATTCATATTTCCACCGGATTCTACGGGTTCACCGTCTTTGCCCTGACGCACAGTACCAGGTATTTAACGAGTTTTTCACTCACTTTAGCTAAATTCCCTTGCTTTTTATGCCTGCCATCGCCTATATTAACTCAATTCACCCTGAATTTTACGAGTATTTATATATAGATAGTTTTAATTTGCTTAGTAACGGAGGTTTGATGAGAGCGTTGAGACAATTGGTGTTTTTTATTTCCGCCTTTTCTGTGCTTGTTCTTGGACAGGCAGATCTGGCTGTTTCTGCTGTAGTGAGCAACCCGATCCCCAAAAACGATGATATTATTACGTACACTGTTACATTAACGAACAACGGACCGACATTGACGACAAATGTTACGGTCTCCTGTTTCCTTCCCCGGGGACTGACGTATCAATCTTCACTCGCTTCAAATGGCACATACAACAACCTTACCGGGGCCTGGGATCTCGCCCTAGTAAATCCCGGTACCGAAACCCTTACCATAACCGCAAAAGTTGAATATTTCAAATCAGCGTATGACGTGCGCGATTTCAAGGATTATAACGCGCTTATACGTCATGACGGATCATTTACCGGATCCAATGCACATGGAAAAGTAGGCGCAGGACATGATCTGAATATAACCGGCTCGGTATTTGGCGATATGCTCAGAATAGTTAATCCCGTGCCTGATGTTGTAATTGCGCAAAATAATCTTAATTTCAATTCAGGCGTTGCATACCACGGCAACGTAGTTTATGGCAATACTACCACATTGCCTTTGGGCGCGGTAACTTACCCGCAGGGTATTTTACGGCATGCCACACCGTTTAATTTTGCTTCATTTAGCGCTTATGCTATACAACTTACCGCCGATTTAGCCGTCTATCCGGTTACCGGCACTACTGTAATGAATTCCGGTACAGTAACTTTAACGGGTACCGATATTTATCTGAATGTTTTTAATGTTTCCGCATCCGATTTTAACGCCGCTTCTACTATTTCTGTTAACGTTCCACATGGCTCTGTTGCCCTTATTAATGTCGCCGGAGTTTCACTGCAATTTACGGGAACCGTTAATCTGAATGGTTCGCTGATTAACCACGTGTTATTTAATTTTCCCGCAGCCGTCAGTTTGGCAGTTACCGGTTCAAAGTTCGAAGGAACAATCCTTGCTCCTTTTGCCGATGTAAATACAACGGGCACACTTACACGAGGACAGATTTTTGGTAATAATCTCACGTCAATTTCAACCCATGATTTATACAATTTCGTTGGCTTTATTCCTCTTAACCGGCACATAGTTTTTCATCCTTACATAGCATTATCCGATTCTCTCGATAATGTCCCGGCCAACAACTCAACCAACAGGCCAATAGATGTACAAACCACCAACCCGTTTGGTTCATTAGGTAATGGCTCGTGGTCATTGAGTGATAGCCTGCCGGGTAATGAAATGGTAAGCTGCTTCGCTCGCCTTGACGTTAACACAGTACTCGCGGGTACATGGGGTGGAAAAATCTACCGCGTTTCCAACACTGGCGTTCTTGATACTGTTATAAACGCAAGCATGCTGCCTGCAGCAGTAATTTGGGATATGAAAGTTAACGGCAGCGCTATTTACGCGGCTACTACCAATGGCCTGATGCGCTCTGCAAACGGCGGCCTTACCTGGACTTTAGTCGGCCCGTCTGCTGACGTTCGCGCAATCCTGTTTGCTACCGACGGGTATGCCTACATAGGCACCTGGGGCGCGGGCGTTTACCGTTCCGCCGATGGCGGCGCTACCTGGCAGGCCATGAACCAGAATATCGGCAGTACAGTTATTCAAACTCTGCTGGAACGTGTTGAAAACACGAATCATACCCTTTTCGCCGGTGGATTTTTATCAGGTTTATCAGCTTCATATAATTCAGCTGCAAGTTGGAATGATATTGGCTTCCCTAGTGACTTTGTTCTTTGCCTGGCAAAATCGAGTCAGGGTATTTTATTCGCCGGCACACAGGTCGATGGTGTTTACCGCTCGTACGATAATGGTAATACATGGAATAAACTCAGCGGCGTACCCGAGGGACCGATCTATGCCATCCGTGTCGATGGTAATAATAATTTATTCGTTTCTTCCTGGCAAAATGGTATCTATGCTTCAGGCGATTTAGGTAACTCTTTCAGCTATCTTGGCCTGGGCGGTTACGCTATCAGTACAATTTTCCCTTCTGCCGATGGCAGGATATTCGTTGGTACAAAGAATGGTAAAATCGCGGTTTCCAATAAGCCATTCGCGGTCAAAGATCCTGTAAGTTTATCGGTAAATAATTTTGCACTAATGCAAAATTATCCTAACCCGTTCAACCCTTCAACAAAAATACAATTCTCGGTACCCAAAGCCGGAACGTACTCAGTTAAAGTGTACAACCTGTTAGGCCAATTAGTTGCAACATTGGCAGATGAAACCCTGGCTGCCGGACAACATGCCGTATTATTCGATGCCGCTACTCTCACTTCAGGTATGTACGTGTACACGTTAAGCGGTAACGGGATGTCAATTTCCAAAAAAATGATTTTGATGAAATAATCAATAAATCCTTCTGAAAAGCCGGTTTACGCCGGCTTTTTTTTTGCCTGTTCCGGCAAAATGTGCTTTGTTCCTTTTTTTCGCCTATATTTCTTCTGTCGATTAATTTCTACTGCCTGAATATGATTGTTAAAACAAGTCCCGATGAATTCCAAGATTTTATACGCGATGCCTCGAACTTCACGGGTAATTGCTCTGCTGTCTATATTCCACAAACTCCCGATGAGATTCCTGCTCTGCTGACCGGGGCAAACGAGAAGGGTATCCCTGTTACCATTAGCGGCGGCGGAACCGGCATTACCGGCGGCAGGTGCCCGAATGAAGGCATTGTACTCTCTACAGGTCACTTAAATAAAATTATTACTATTGATAATATACAGGGGATTGCACGTGTACAGGCAGGCGTCATTCTCCATGATCTGCAATGCGCGTTGGATCAGCAGGGCCTATTCTACCCGCCCGACCCTACCGAAACAAATTGCTGTATCGGTGGTACTATTGCAACGAATGCATCCGGGGCGCGCTCATTCCTGTATGGACCCACGAGAAGATTTGTCAAAGAGCTTTCTGTTATACTACCGGATGGCACTCCGGTAACGCTGAAACGCGGTGAACGTACGGCCTCGCCCGGTACACTCATTCTGCCGCGCGCCGGCGGCACCATGCAGATTCCAATTCCTGAAATTGCATACCCGGCGGTAAAGAATGCAGCGGGATATTACCTCCACTACGGTATGGACGCGATTGATTTATTTATTGGGGCGGAAGGTACGTTGGGTGTAATTACCGAAGCAGTGTTGGGCGTTTTGCCCCGGCCGCAATGTCTTATCAGTTGCGTTGCCTTTTTCCCGGATAGTAATTCCGCTCTCGAGTTTATTGATTTTGCCCGTCAGAGCGGGAATTCAGTGAACAACATCGAAGAAACGACTCTGCAACCCAGAGCACTTGAATTTTTTGACGAACACTCGCTTAATTTTTTACGCACCGATTTTCCGAACATACCCGAAACGGCACGTGCGGCGGTATGGTTCGAACAGGAAGCCACCTCTGATACTGAAGAGTCTCTACTCGATTTATGGATGGATTTAATAATTACAACTAACGGGCTGGCAGATGACACATGGTACGCAGCAGATGCTGCCGCGATGCAGGATATCCATACTTTCCGTCATGCCATTTCAGCCAAAGTAAACGAATTTGTTACCTCGCGTGGTTTACGCAAGATTGGCACTGATACCGCTGTTCCCCACCGGAATTTCGCTGGATATTACCATCAAATAACCGAACTGGCCGCAGAGGCGGGCTTGTATTATGTTGCGTACGGGCATTTTGGCGATTTCCATGTTCATCTCAATTTCCTCCCGAAAAATACGGGGGAGCTTGAAGTGGCACAGGCTCTTTATGACAAAATTTGTATGCTCGCGGTTTCCATGGGGGGCACTATTTCGGCTGAACACGGTGTGGGTAAAGCAAAAAAACATTTATTCCATAAAATGTACGGGCCCGGGGCTATCGCGCAAATGCAAATAGTAAAGAGTATCCTTGACCCTGCCAATATACTGAACCGCGGGAATCTATTCTGACCGATATCCAAATAGATTGAGCTGCATATAACACACTGTATTTAGTGAAGGATTCAGTATGCGCGCTCCCCCACCCCCCAAAAAAAGCACCTGACCGGTCTTTATTACCGTGTATTCAACTCACGCGGAAAAGGATTTATTCTTCTAATCTAATTGGATTTCTAGACAATAGGGGCTATTTTAATACACTTTTTTCTAAAAATTTAATTACGATCATTCTTCGGAGAAAATTATGTCTGATCACATGCACCCTTTTGGGTTCACCAAACTAATTCAATGGATTGATGAGGAAGCCATCAATCATAAAACCGTATTTGGCATTCCTGTTAGTCAAATTTACCGCCCGGCAAAAAAACATTCTTATTCATTATTTGGCGAATCGCTCGATAATATCATGGGACCGGCGGCCGGCCCGCACACCCAGATGGCCAATAATATTATCACCGCGTATTTAACCGGCGGCCGGTTTATTGAGTTAAAGACAGTGCAGATTCTCGATGAATTGGTTTTAGATAAGCCATGTATCGATGCGCGCGATGAAGGCTATAACGTTGAGTGGTCGCAGGAATTAAAACTCGAACAGGCTTTTGATGAATACCTGAAAGCCTGGTTATTACTGCACGTGATCGGCGCGATGGTTTCCGGCAGTACAAATGAATCCCGTGGATTTATTTTCAACATGAGCGTGGGCTACAATCTTGAGGGCATTAAAAGTGAACGGGTAAACAATTTTATTGAACAGTTGAAAAATGCTGCTTTGTCTTCCAATTTCGAAAAATACAAGGCAGAATTAAAGAACGCGCTGCAGAACGGTCGTTTAAAAAATCTCGCCGCGCAATTAGGAACTTCTTTCCCGGCAGATAATTTTGCCAGGATGATCGATGAGGTTTCACCGGTAATCTCCCGCTCCATTACACTCTCAACAATGCACGGTTGCCCGGCAGACGAAATTGAATCGATTGCAATGTACCTGATGCAGGAAAAGAAGATTCACACGTTCGTGAAGATGAATCCCACATTAATGGGCTTCGACTTTGTAAAAAACACGCTGCATAATCATGGATTTATGGCCGGTCTTGACCCGCACGCGTTCGAGAAAGACATATCGTACACGATGGCTGTTCCAATGATAAAACGCCTGCAGGCTGCCGGACTGGAAGCCGGTGTAAGCTTTGGCGTGAAACTCTCAAACACCCTGGGTGTAACCAATAACGGCGAAGTTTTAGCCGGTACCGAGCAATATCTCTCCGGTCGTGCTTTGTATCCCATTACCATCAACCTCGCGGCAAAAATTTCCAAAGAATTTGCCGGCAACATTCGCATGTCATATTCCGGCGGCATTACCATACATAACGTTGCCGATGTTGTAGCCACCGGTATTGCCCCTGTAACAATGGCAACTGATTTATTAAAACCGGGCGGATATTTACGTCTCGCCGAGATAGCAAAAAAAGCCGAACAGGTACCTGCCTCGGATAGCCTGCATGTAGAAAACATCGGCTCGCTCGCGCAGGCTGCTTTAACCGATAAATTGTACGCTAAGGAAGCAAAGGAAGTTGAAACTATTAAAGTACCTCTTTCACTTCCGTTAACCGACTGTTATATGGCTCCCTGTACCGCTGCTTGCCCCGTGCATCAGGATGTACCGGACTATATTCATCTGGTAAAAGAAGGCCGACATGTAGAGGCCCTGCAAGTTATTATGGATAAAAATGCACTACCGCATATTACCGGATACATTTGCGATCATCAGTGTATGTTTCATTGCACCCGCCAGGATTATGACGAGCCGGTAATGATTCGCGATATTAAAAAAGCCGCCGCGGAAGCCGGTTACGACGTATTGTTACAAAAAATAGCCGGCACGGTAAAACCAGCTGAAAACGCGCAGAAAGTTGCTATTATTGGTGCAGGCCCTTCAGGTCTTGCAGCTGCCTATTACCTTGCTGTTAATGGCTTCAAGGTAACCGTGTTCGAAAAAGAGCAAAACGCCGGTGGTATTGTACGCAATGTAATTCCGCAATTCCGTATCCCGCAGGAAGTTATAGAGAAAGATATTAACCTGATCGAACAACTTGGCGTTACATTTATGTTTGGTGTCGCCCCGCAATTTTCTGTTACCGAATTACAAAAAGCCGGCTATGCCTATGTTTATCTCGCTATTGGAGCCGGCATTCCCAATGAATTCGAATTGGAAGAATGCAATGGAAAAGTTCTGGATGCTATACCTTTCCTGACAGGCTATAATAATGGTGTGGATTCTCAGCTTGGTAAAAATGTTGCGGTAATCGGCGGCGGCAATTCCGCTATGGATGGTGCACGCGCTGCAAAACGTACTCAGGGTGTTGAAAATGTATATATTGTTTATCGACGCACAAAAGAGCAGATGCCTGCCGATAAAGAAGAATATGATGAAGCACTGCATGATGGCGTTGAATTCAAAGAGCTGGTATTACCGGTATCGTTTGTTGATGGTAAGCTTAAATGTCAAAAAATGCAGTTAACAGAAAAAGGGGCTGATGGCAGAAGAAACGTTGTTCCGCTCGAAGGCGAATTTGTAACATTCGACGTTGACACTGTTATTACTGCAATTGGCGAACGTGTTGAACATGAATTATTATCCCAAAATGAACTCGGTTTAACCTCACGCAAAAAACCGGTTCTTTCTGATGGCAAAACCGAGACTTCAAAAGAGAATGTATTTATCGGTGGTGATGCTTTGCGCGGGCCTTCTACAATAATTGCATCGGCAGCCGATGGCAGGACAACTGCAGTTGCTATTTGCAAAAAAGCAGGAATTGAATTCAAAACTCTTCTCGAAAAATATCCCGAATTTGATACAAAAGCGCGCGTTGATGCGGTAACCGCAATAAAATCGCACATTGTGCCTCACTCGACTGATATTGCTGTTGAAAGCAGTCGCTGCCTTTCCTGTCATATTGTTTGCAATAAATGCGTTGATGTTTGCCCTAACCGTGCAAATATGGTATTACCCGTCAGCGGAGCATTCAAAAACATTTCGCAGGTTATACATATAGATGATTTGTGTAACGAGTGCGGCAATTGCGAAACCTTCTGCCCGTACAACGGAAAACCGTACAAGCAGAAAATTACTATCTTCAACTCAATTGCAGCAATGAATGATAGTACAAACGAAGGATTTTTCATTGATCGCGCGGCGAATACAGTAACAGCCAGAACAAATGGTAAAATTGTAGAAGCCAACCTTAATGAAATTACAGCCGAAGATAACGCGCTCCATGCCGTAATTCTTCAGTGCCTTGCTACTACTTCGTTTGCTTTATAGCATTTACTTCAAAAGGTATGCCGTTTTGACACGGCATACCTTTTTTTCTTAAGATACCATAATTTCCACGTTGTTTTTTTTCTTTTTCTGCCATACATTAGCATAACAAATTTCGTCCGGGCTGAAGATTACATGGTGCATTTTACTTATTACTTAAAACATAACTTTCCTCATCTGGCAACAGGCTTGCCGGAGATTGAGTACGCTGTACCGGTGGACTCTAAGGTTATTGTTGAGGTATATAATCTGGCCGGAAAAAGAATAATCACGCTTGTTGATGGAAAAAAATCAGCAGGTCAGCACAGAATTGATCTTACGCCTTCGAAAAAGAAACTCCCGCATGGAACATACTTTTGCAGACTCGCTGCTTATGATGATGCAGACAGCATGAAATATGTTAACGTAAGGAAATTTGAAGTCGCTTCAAACCTATAACACCTGCCTGCTTAGCTAAACAGATGCTCTATATCCCCCTGGGTTAATGATTTAAACAACCCGCTTTCCGTTGTTAATATTTTTTCAACAAGATTTCTTTTACGCTCCTGCAAATCCAGAATTTTCTCTTCTACAGTGCCTTTTGTAATAAATTTGTAGATAAAAATATTCTTTGTCTGTCCGATACGATGAGTGCGGTCAGCGGCCTGTTTTTCTACTGCGGGGTTCCACCACGGGTCGTATAGGAACACAATATCGGCAGCTGTCAGGTTCAATCCGAAACCGCCCGCTTTCAGGCTGATCAAAAATGCTTTAATATCCGGGTCTTCCTGAAATCGGGTGATGATCTGTTCCCGATCCTTTGTTGATCCATCCAGATAGGTATGTTTAATAGAAACCCGGTTAAGATACTTCTGCATCAGTTCAAGCATTTTTACAAATTGCGAGAAAATGAGAACTTTATGGTCTTCTTCAACCACATTGATCACCATATCCTTAAATTCTTCGAACTTGCCGCAGGAGCCATTATATGTTGAACTTACAAGATTGGGATGATTGCATATCTGCCTCAACCGAAGCAGGCCTTCAATGATTTTCATACCCGATTTTTGCAAACCATGTTCCTGTATCGACTGCATTAATTCAACCCGTATGGAATCACGGACTGCCGTGTACAACTCTTCCTGCTCGGGGGTCATTTCGCAATAATGAATTATTTCCGTTCGCGGCGGCAATTCCTTGGCAACATTTTCTTTTGTGCGCCGTAAAACGAAAGGATACACTAATTTCCGGAGATAGGCCGTGGAATCATCAGACCCCTCACGTTGTATCGTGCGAACAAATGCATCCTGAAAGCGTTGCAATGATCCCAGCATACCGGGATTCAGAAACGTCATCTGCGACCAAAGCTCAAGCAGGTTATTCTCTACAGGTGTACCGGAAAGGCATAACCGGAATGTACTATGAAGCTTTCTGATCAGTCGCGAGGATTTCGCTATCGGGTTTTTAATTTTTTGCGATTCATCCAGTATTATATAATGAAAATCTACTTTCTCAAGTAATTCAAAATCCCGTAATACGATACTGTAACTGGTAAGAATTATATCATAATCGGAAAAGTGATCTGTGGATTCGTTTTCCCTGCCGCTGCCGGTATGATTCAATATCCGCAGCTCGGGAGTAAAGCGTTCGGCTTCCTTCAGCCAGTTAAATACCACCGAAGTTGGAACAACTACCAGGCTGGGCCCCCCGGCATTTCTTTCCTTCTCATTCAGCAGAAGGGTTAACACCTGAATTGTTTTACCAAGTCCCATATCATCGGCTAATATACCGCCAAACCGGAACTCTTGCAGGAAGTAGAACCAGTCAAGCCCATGTTTCTGATACGTCCTGAGTTTTGCTTTTAACCCCGAGGGCAGTTTTTGCCGCGCGATGGAGGTAAAGTCACGCAGCCGGGCAATATTCTTCTTAAATGCCGCATCAGAGTCACCTTCATCTGCCTCTTCCATAATAGCGAGTACGGCGCCTGCCTGTGCAACAGAAAAGCGTAGTTTGCCATCCTCTTCCGTTGCCAGGGAAAGATGCTTTTGCATCTTTGCGACAAATGATTCGGTCAAGCGGGCAATCTTACCGCTGTTTAACCGTACATATCTCCTGTTTCTACCCGCGTCAAGCAATTTACTCAGGGGGACCGACTCTTCGCCAAACACCATCTGCGCGTCAACATCAAGCCAGTTAATTTCAGAACTTACGAACACGCGCAACTGCGGCATTCCTAAATATAATTGGAATGACTTCAGTTTATCTTCACCATAAATCTCATATCCCTCAGCAGCTATTTGCGGCAGGATATCGATAAGAAAATCAACCGGGGATTCTTTCGGTATAAATACCGAAGGCTGTTTTTCTTTCATTTTCAGCTCGCGTAATTTTTGCACTGCGGCTTCTTCAAAACCTTTAATTCGTTCAATACGAATAATAATGCCATCAACATATTGTTGAATCTCTTCTCCGCCGGTGGCTTCCACTTCTATGTCGTCGTACTGAATTGCCAACCTGCAGAAAATGGTATCTTCACGCTCTTCCAGAAATAACTTTTTCCGGGGAGTAACTTCCTTATACTGATACTGATAATATGCCGATTCCACCTGCATGTGCCGTGGCAGGCCCGGGATGTAATGTTTTTCCAGATACTCTATGTGCTTGCCTGTTACCCGGATTTCTCCATCGGTAACCATGAACACCATGTATTGCTGATAGGTAAGATGTTCAACACGAAACATGTGGCGCTCATACAAGAACCACATAGGATCCATTGTAATCGGAACAGCTTTTTTTAAATCGAGTTTACCGAACTGCGGATGAGTTAAATGAAGCGAAACCAAAACGGCATCATCATTCTTAACAATCGAAGTACGGGCTTCTCCTCGTTCTGCCATGATCCGGATTTCCTCGCCCGGCTGCGAATAAAACCGGCGGGGGCTGTCATGAGCAGCCTCATGCTGACGGATGACCTGTCCTACCATTAACTGAAAAATACGACACATGAGAGAATTGGTAACGGCGGCATCTTTCATAGCCAGTTCATTACCAAACGCGGGTAAAAACACACCGCGCCCATTCATTCGGAAGGCAAATCCCAGGGCGAGAGCTACGTTATCGGGCAGCCCCCGCTCTTCCAGATATTCTTTTTCCGTTAATTCTCTTTCCGAAATAAAATTTCCCTGCTCAGAATACCGGCAAACCACAGGACTCACGTTTCGATAACTGTTCATTACCGAAAGAGAAAGTGTAAATTCTTTACGATACCGGGTTTTACCTGTCTTCTGCGGGGGCAGTATCAGGCGGTCCATCCTGTCGCGGAACAAACGCAGTTGTTCACGCTCCTTCTGTTCTTCAAGTTCCTTACGGCGCTCCTCTATCCGGCGTTCTTCAAATGCAATTTGTTCGGGAGTGCGTGTTTTTTCGGGTACGTGTTCTTTTTCAATTTCATCGTCAATCTTCCGAAGCAGGCGTTTTACTGCCTCCTGGGGGTTCCGGCGGCGTTTGGGCTGCGGCGTTGTATCGGGAATAATGTGCGTGCTCTGGTCCGATGTCAACTGCTCTACTTCTTCTTCATCTATTCCCAGAGCAGTCCAAATTTGGCGTGCGTAATACTGTGAAGTAAAAAAACCCATCGAATTCAATAAATACAATACTGAGGCAATATGTTTACAATCGCCCGCACCGTTAATTGGGCAGGTACAGCTTCTCTCGGAGGGAAATAACAGGGCATCGAATACAATAGAGACATGATAGTCTTTTGTACCATGCACTACGGCCTTAACCTTATTGCCCGCGAGGTCCAGATCACCCACCCTCCGGTCCCTGAAATAAGAATAGCCCTTCAGGCGTACCGATTCGGAGAATATTTCGTATGCTATTTCACGTAGAGAATAAACCATCTATAAAAACGCTGTTAAACAAACATACAAAATACGAAGGTTTTCAATATTATCAGCTATATGATATTATGCATTTTTTGGAACCATACCCTTGCCGGTGCGGTGGAGTAGTATCCGGCCCGCGTATCAGGCAGGCCGGAATAAATTTAAGCTTCCTGAGGATCGCTGTACAGTCTGGCAGCCTTATCGGCAGATGTGACAATTCCCCTGATCATAGACGAACTAAAACCATGATGCTCCATCTGGTTCAACCCGCTGATTGTACAACCACGGGGTGTTGTTACTTTATCAACTTCATTTTCCGGATGGTCTCCCATGCTCAACAGCAGCGCGGCCGCACCTTTTGCTGTCTGCGCCGCCATTGTAATAGCTTCATCGGCATGGAATCCTATTTCAATGCCTCCCTGCGAGGCTGCTCGTATGGCACGAAGGAAAAATGCAATACCACACGCACAAAGCGCCGTGGCAGGAATCATTAAGTCTTCTTTTATAACAAGTGTTTGCCCTAATTGATTAAACATTTCCTGTACTTCGGAAAGCACTGCCTTATCTTCTTCATTTGCAGAAATACATGTCATGGATTCTTGTATGGCTATTGCAGTATTCGGCATTGCCCGAACAACAGCAACCCCGCTGCCGGCATACTTTTTTAATGCCTTAACTGTCGCGCCCGAGGCAACTGAAACAACTACATGCCTGCCCGGTTTTAGAACATCCTTAATCTCTGTTAACAATTCATTGAGTTGTTGTGGCTGTACAGCCAGTATTACCAGTCGGGCCGCCTGAACCGCCTCGCGGTTATTCGTTGTCGTCTGGAATCCCTTCTCGGCAAATTTACCTAACAGTTCTGCTTTACGGCGGGTGAGATAGATATTCTTTGCAGCATATTTACCCGATTTTACCAATCCGTTTGCTATTGATACCCCAATATTACCAGCGCCCAAAATTGCTATTGTTTGATTCTTTTTCATTCTTTACCTGTGTTCTGTTATGTTGTACTTCGTATAAAATGCGGCATATTATCCGGTATAACCAGAGATATTTCTACAAATCCCGCGTAAACCCCGTCCTTATACCAGGGGGCCTGGTAAATAAGTTTCTTAACCCCGTTTTTCTCGATTGTATAAGCATTCATCTCCCCTCGCGCTAACATCTGTTGCAGCGTTGAACGCGCCGGCTCCGGGTGGCAATTGAGTACATTCGTCCCGATAAGTTGGCTGCCGCCATCAGATTCGAATGTCTGTATAGAACGCTTATTCATTGATAAAATTATACCTTCTGTATCACAAACCGTTACCGCGCCGGGAAATTCTGTAACCCAATCGGGAATATTCTGAAAATCACTCATAGAAACCTTTCATACCGGAATACGTATCCGGCAAATTCAATTACCATTTCAGGAAAAATTACGATAAGCCCATTAACAGGAGCTTTTTTGAATGTACGCATTTTTATCCGCTATGTCAACAATCTGTTTATGCGGGCAGGAAAATTTACTTACACCAAATGTATAAAACCTTTAACATTTCGGATTATACCCTTTAAAACATAAACGGGCCCGAAGGCCCGTTCGTACTAACTCACCATGAATAATTATTACTTGATGAGCATCATTTTCTTAATCTGCGTTGCTCCGCCCGCACGTAATTCATAGAAATATGTGCCGCTTGGCAAGGAAGAAGCATTAAAGCTTACGGTATATCTGCCGGCATTTTGTACTGTATTTACCAGCATTGCCGATTCACGGCCCAAAACGTCATATACCTTCAGTATAACTAATCCGTTAGCAGGTACAGTATAACTGATACTGGTGCTCGGGTTAAACGGGTTTGGATAATTTTGATTTAACGAGAATGTTACTGCTGCACTTACACCGTTAATGGCTAAAGTTGTCATTGCCGGATTGGTTAATACAACTTCTTCTCCATTTTTCATGCTTGCGCGGAATGAACCAACATTATCTGAAAGTTGTGCATCACCGCCTGTAACTTTTACGTGTACGGGGAACTGCACACCCTGTAACCTAACATTCTGCTGAATTGCAGCACTTTCAATATATCTGTCAGAACCAAAGCGGATATCAAAAATGCCTGAAGGTGGCAGCGGAGGCAGCTCATATCTTTGCAGACTGTTCTTTTCTTCACTCAGGTACAGCACTGATGTTTTACCGCTGTTATCGGTAAATATAATCTGCATACCAGCCGGAGCCTTTTCTGCTATCGGAGTTGATTTTTCGACGGTAGTGTTAAAATTCAACTGACCTGACTGAGTGGTACGCACCCAATATGCCTGACCGGGAGTGAGTGTCGTTGCCGTATTATAGCCATTATCATAGCCATAGAAAACAGAATTTACAATGCCGGCCGGTGTAGAAGTAACGGCAGAAACGGTTACCGCCTTATCATAAGGGCCTATCAGGTTCCAGCCAGAGGCAACCGGCAGGCTGGAAGTTGCAATTGGAGTACCCAGTACGGGATATGTATTCACTGCATCAAAACGGGCCCAGAAACCCTGTCCTGCCACGCCGTTCTGTACAACCGTATATGCACCATTGAATGCATAGAACTGCGAGGTAGCACCAGGAAATAATGTTGCAATCGCCGGAGTTGCAGGGGTAACAGGAACTGAAATCATATTCCAACCCTGTTTTGTAGTTACATTACGGGTAATCTGTGTTCCTAAAACCTCACTTAATGAATAGCTGAATGTCTTCCACTGATCTGCTGTTGGAACAAATGAGTTATGGGTCGCGGCAGCAGTTTGCAGCGCGCTGCCCATTTTATCGAAAATCGTATATGGCCAGGTTATACCGCCATCTTTCGAGAGGCGTACAATCAACCTGTCATTTTCAGCGTCATACGAAGTGTACGCGTAATCGAACTTAACAGTATCATTAGCAGTAAGATCAGTAAATGACGGGGTAATTAATGTATCGGAAGCATTTGCACTGCTATAATCATAAAATTTCATAATTACCGATTGAGAACCACCAAATGACGGGCCATTCGCTGCTGATGAAGGTTCAAAAGTGAGGCCGTTATCCGGATTTACCAACTTATAGCCAGCGGGAGGGAATGCCCCTTCAAATAATGTTGTATAATACGGCGAGGTTGTTTTCATAGCTGCGCTGCTGAATCGAATCGGTGCCGGCCCTGCAATTCTGTCTATTGCCATTTCCGGCCTGACAACAACTACGGATGCAGAAGCGAGTACTTTTTCAGTTTTATCAACAACTGCACGTGATTTTGCAGCGTTAATAATTTCTTTTGTTACATCATTCTGTACGAAAACCGCAGTATACATCATTGAATCCTGCCAGGTCGGAGAATCAATTTTGTACTTAAACTGGAAGTTATATGTACCAGCTGCCGTTGGTAATACTGTGCCAAGGCTGCCGGGAAACGCTTTACGGAATACATCATAAAAATCTTTTTCCCCGTTTGAACCGGGAGCTGTAGCATAATGAATAGCACGCTCAACCGCAGCAACGCGAAGGTAATAATTACCGGCTTTCATTGGACCAAGTATATTAACGGTAACATCTGCCTGTAATGTATCGCCAATTCGGGTATTGGTAACTGAAATACCAATGGGTGAACCGGTTTGTAAGCGTGGATCAACTATTCCGGGCAGCCCGGCTGCAACCGGAAGTCCCGGTGCAAAAATTCCATCTACTACGCCCGTAGGAACAGCATTAATGGAATAATACGAACGGCGGTCAGTATTTTGCGATGAATTGTACGCGTACATCGGGTCATTACCCGGCGAAGGCCAGTTCATGTGATATTTAATAGGAACTACCTTATCAAAATTCGCTGAAATATAAGCGTCAAGCGTGGGGTTGTTAGCCGCGCAAGGGCCGCATGTTGAGCTGGTAAATTCTTCAATTACTATTTTACGTGGAGCACCTGGCAGGTAATACGAATTAAAAGTTAACACGTTATTGCCTGTTTCTTCATCACCGGGTACATTAACACTCGCTTCAACAGTAAACTGCGTATTCAGCGGCATGGTTAAATTATCAAACGTAATAGCAACTGCTTTCCCCGGGTTGAGTGCACTTACCGATTTTGTACTTACATAGCTGCCGGGAGTGACTTTCAACTTAACATCAAATGGCGTGGTAATGGCACTTCTGCCCATATTTATTACCGTTACAATGGGCGCGGCCGAAAAATTCGTGGCGGAAACTGAATAGTTCGTATCCTTGAATATTTTATCAACATTCAGAATACCAACATCAATGGTTTTCTGCTTGCCTGCGGCAATGTTATCCAGGTACAGGTTGTTCCCGTACTGGTTAACCGTGATAAATTGCAGCTTGATTTGCGAATATGCAACGCACGATATCGCAAGGAAAAGCACAATTAGTCCTCTAACCTTCATAGATGATCTCCATATAAATGAAAAAATAGCTCACTGCTGTGAGTGTAATTTGGTAGAAAAAGGATAGAAATACGAAACGGCGCACCGGAGTGGCCGGGTAAAAGGATGTACCCGATATTTGGTTCTCTCATATGACCAGACACGCGACCCGAATCGTTATTTTTTTAGTCTATTGATTCAGGAATTGAATTTAATAAAAAAATCAGCCAAAAGAAATAAATAATTTTGCTATATAACCCTTCACATCATTATATGGGAAAAATCAGGCCGGCCTTGTTTGATTTAATTCCACCCCGCTTAGGCATATTCTATACCGTGTACCCTTCCTTTTTATATTTACAATAAATTAGTATCTTACCGTACAATAAATGACAACGGGTATGGGTGAAATTGTTTTCTGGGCTTTGATAAGAACAGCGGTATTAATTCTGTTTATTTGGGGCGTTGAGCCGTATATGGACTATTCCGTATGGTGGATGATGAGCATGCTGCTAATTTATGCCGTTGTTTTGCACCCTATTGTAATTCAATATCAAATCTTTATGCATAAAAATAAGCCGGTTTTTGAAGATACACTTTGTTCATCCTGCGAACATTTTGAGCACACGGCAGTGCTATGCATGAAACACGATGAACATCCTACAAAAGAATACCTGCCCTGCGACGGGCTGGATTGGTCGCCCAAACCAGCCGCCAAACAGGAAGAAATTGAATAATATTACCACGCGTAGGCTTCGGGTGCCTGGTTGCCAGGGCCCGGCCAAATAGTATCAAGCGCTTTTACAGTCTCTGAATCAAGTTGTAATTCCAATGCCTTAACATTGTCTTCTAATTGCTGAACTGTACGGGGGCCAACGATAGGTGAGGTAACAACAGGGTTTTGCAATACCCATGCAAGGGCTACATCAGCCGGCTTGTATCCCAATGTTTTACATAACGCTTCATACTGCTCAATCTGCGGACGTAGTTTCTCTACTGATTGCTGTAAGGGTTCACGGGTTCTCCTGCCTGTCTCTGCTTTTTCCAGTACCCCGCATAACAAACCACCTGCCATTGGGCTCCAGGGAATAACACCAATTCCCATGGCTTTACATGCTGGCAGTACTTCCAGTTCGATATTCCTGTTTCGCAAACTATAAATACTCTGCTCGGATACCAGTCCCATAAAATGCCTGTTCTTTGCCTCGTATTGCGCCTGCACTAAGTTCCACGCTGCAAAATTACTGCTGCCGATATACAAAACTTTACCCTCGCGAACCAACTGTTCCATCGCCTGCCATACTTCTTCCCAAGGGGTATCCCGGTCAATGTGATGCATTTGATATAAATCGATATGGTCTGTTTTTAACCGTTTCAGGCTGTCTTCGCAGGCTTTCTTAATATGATAGGCTGAAAGTTTCGCATCGTTCACTCCTTCGCCCATTTTTCCGTAAACCTTTGTCGCTAAAACAATCGAATCGCGGCGGGATGTATCTTCCTGAAGCCAATTCCCGATAATACCTTCAGTAACGCCCACTCCCAACTGCCAACCATATACATTGGCCGTATCAAAGAAGTTTATACCCAATTCAAGCGCTTTATTCATTATTGTAAAACTATCCGATTCCGTTGTATAGGGGCCAAAATTCATTGTTCCAAGACATAATCTGCTAACCTTCAGGCCGCTGCGACCCAGATGTGTATATTCCATAACATTCCCTTTCAAGATTGAGTTGTTCTCTTTATAACACGCAATGTTAATAAAAAATTCTCTCATTTTTTGGTATTAATTATTACCCGAACCCGTATTTTTTGATCATATCATTTATCGTACTTTGGAAATTGTTTTTTTATTAGTTTGAGAGTTTTTTGCCGAAAAAAAATATTGAATTATTAGCGCCGGCGCGTGATTGCGCCTCAGGAATCGCAGCTATTGAATATGGCGCCGATGCAGTCTATATCGGGGCACCCCGTTTCGGGGCACGCGTCGCCGCGGGCAATTCTCTCGACGATATTTCCCGACTTATCGAATATGCACACCTATTTCACGCGAAAGTGTATATCACCCTGAATACTGTGCTATATGATAATGAACTGGACGAAGTGCAATCCGTGATAATGGAACTGGACCAGGCCGGTATCGATGCGCTTATCATTCAGGATATGGGTATTCTTCAAATGCAGCTCCCTCCTGTTCCTTTATATGCCTCTACGCAGGCACATAATCACACTGCTGAACGCGTACTGTTTTTACAGCATGCCGGTTTTCAGCGGGCAATACTTGCCAGGGAGTTATCGCTCGAACAAATTCGTCATATATCCTCGTCAACCTCACTGGAACTTGAAGCTTTTATCCACGGCGCTTTATGCGTTAGTTATAGCGGGCAGTGCTATTTTAGCCATGCTACTACAGGAAGAAGCGCGAACCGGGGGACATGTTCACAAAGCTGCCGCCTGCCCTATACGCTAAGCGATGCGAGTGGAAAAATAATTGCCAAAGATAAGCATCTGCTTTCACTGAAAGATTTAAACCTTTCCGAATATTTAAACGACCTGCTCGGGGCCGGCATAAGTTCTTTCAAAATTGAAGGCCGCCTGAAAGATATTAACTATGTTAAAAACATCACCGCATTTTACCGGCAAAAACTTGATACACTTATTGCAGGCTCTGAGCAGTATCAAAAAAGCTCTTCGGGAAATTCCCATTTTACTTTCACACCCGACCCGGAAAAAACTTTTAACCGGGGATACAGCACGTATTTTATCTCCGGCTCTTCCGGGAGCATCGCCTCGCACGACACACCTAAATCGCTCGGTAAACCCCTCGGGAGAGTAACGAATATTCTGGCAGACTGCTTTACCATTGACACGATAGAAGATATTGTACCGGGTGACGGCATTTGCTTCCTTGATGAACATGATGAGCTAAAGGGTATGTTTGTCAATAGAGCAGTTGCCAACACAATTTACACTGCTAACCTATCCGGATTAATAACGGGCACAATGGTGTATCGCAATAACGATCATACTTTCGAAGCATTGCTTGCCAATGATAAAACAAAACGAAAAATCCGATGTTCTATTGATGTTTGTTTCGCCGATGACAATATAAAGTTGACAGTGGCGGATGAGGATGGTATTACTGCAGCTATCACCTGCTCTCTTACCGGCGATGAAGTCAAAAATCCTTCACGGCTTGCGGAGCAGATTCGTATTCAGCTCGGAAAATCCGGTGATACAATTTTCACTATTAATAGTGTAAACATGCAGGCCGAACCTGTTTTGTTTATGACTATCTCGTCAATGAACGAAGTTCGAAGAGAATTACTTACGCGGCTTCGGGATAATCGTCTGAACAACTACACACCCGTGCGAAAAGCCCGGGAATCATCTACTTTCTCCTCCCCTTTAAAAGCTTTAGACTACCGGGCAAATATCACGAATAGCCTCGCGGAACAGTTTTACACCGAGCACGGGGTAACGGAAATGGAACCCGGCTTTGAGCTGCAAAATAATTTTGCCGGTAAAGTTATAATGACCACCAGGTACTGTATAAAAAAAGAACTTAAAATGTGTCCTTTTGATTATCCCGAAATGACAGAACGCTATCTGGAGCCGCTCTATATCGATGATGGAAAGCATAAATTCAAATTGACCTTCAATTGCAGCGAGTGTATTATGCAAATTATGTATTAGCTGTATTATGACCTGAAAATGAAATACACTGCTCCCACCAGACATAACCCCGCCCACACATAGTCAAGCTTAAATGGCTGTTTCATGTAAATCATTGCAAATGGTACAAAAACCGAAAGTGTAATAACTTCCTGTAGAATTTTTAATTGTGAAATTTGCAGCTGTGTGTACCCGATACGGTTAGCAGGCACCTGAAGTAAATACTCAAACAGTGCTATTCCCCAACTGACTATTGCAGCAATGTACCATTTCTTATCAGCAAGGTTTTTGAGGTGCCCGTACCAGGCAAATGTCATAAAAACATTAGAGAGAATAAGTAAAAATGTAGTACGAACAATAACGGGGAGGCCGGTAAAAAATTGAAGCATCGTGAAACCAAATAATTAATAAAACACCTGTAAAAATAACCATGAACTGATAAATTCGCATACATCATTGTCACGTATGATACGGATATTTGTTTTTTCATTTGCTTTCGGCTAATTTGCGTTATCAAAGCAATTACATATAAACTTATTCCGGGAATTTTTTGTGAAAAAAGTTATCATCGCAGGGGTAGGCGAAACGGCACGGGTAGCATTCGATTATTTCTCCCGGGTTCCGGAATATTCCGTTACAGCTTTCGCCGTTGATCCGGAGTTTATTAGCGACCCGCTCTTTATGGGGAAACCGGTAATTGATTTTAACCTTCTTCCCGAGCAATATCCGGCAGATGCACACGTTCTGTTTACCGCTGTTTCATTTACCCGAATGAATGCCGATAGAACCGCCCTCTATACCCGCGGCCGACTGATGGGTTATCGTTTTGCATCACTCATTAGCCCCGCTGCTTATATTTCAAAATCGGCACATATAGGCGAAAATGTTTTCATTTATGACCATTGTTCTATCGGACCAATGGTTCATATCGGAAATAATGTCGTATGCTGCTCAGGTTCTCTTATAGCTCACTCTGCCAATATCGAAGACAATGTTTTTTTAGCAGCCGGGACAAATATTGGCGGCTTTACCCGGATCGGGAGTGGCAGTTTCATAGGTCTGGGGGCAATTATTACCGATAAAATTACTGTAGGATCCGGTGCCTTTCTTGCTGCGGGAGCGGTAGCCGGCACTAATATTGACAAACCAAATGTATTCCGTGGCAACCCGGCCAAAGATACCGGGCTTGCAGCCATGGATTATATAAAATACATATAGGTATTATAATGAAATGGAAAAAACTCGGCCTGGTATTTCAGTTCACTCAACAATACGACTGGTGGCAAAGCCACGCTATGGCGCCATCGCCTATTCAACTATCTGCTGATATCGTCAGGGTATTCGTTGGCGGTCTCGATGCAAATGGAATATCTCGCATGGCTTACGTCGATCTGAACGCGCATGACCTTACACAGGTTATTGGCATATCCGAAAAACCACTGATTGATTTGGGCGAACCCGGTACATTCGATGAGAATGGTGTTTTCCCAGCCAGTGTTTATCGGCTGGATGATAAAATTTACTTATACTATACGGGTTTTCAGCTCGGCCATAAAGTGCCATACTTTATGTTTGGCGGACTGGGAATCAGTACCGATAATGGTAATACCTTTACCCGTGCAAGTTCCGCCCCGATATTAGATCGTTCGGATGAAGGCCTGGCGACCCGTTCCGGCGCCACTATACTCAAGGAAAACGGTATCGTTCGCATGTGGTATTCTGCCGGAACAAAATGGGAAACCGTGGGCGGCAAAATGCGTCCAACCTATAACGTATATCATATAGAAACCCCCGATGGTATAAATACCGGAAGGCAGGGGCATTTATGCGTTACGTACAACCCGGCGTATGAGCATGGCCTGGGCAGGCCGCAAATCAATAAGGTTAATGATAAATATATGCTGTTCTATACACGCCGCACCATGGATATGCGCTACCATTGTGGCTGCTCAATTTCGGATGACGGCCTCACATGGACTCGTATCGACGATCAGCTAAACCTTAATCACTCCGAAAGCGATTTCGATTCACAAATGCTCTATTTCCCAAACCTTTTAGAGCTTAATGGAAAATATTTTCTGTTTTACAACGGCAATGACTTTGGGAAAGAAGGCTTCGGTATTGCTGAATTAATCTCCTGGTAAAGGAAGTAGTTATAGAATGAAATGCGCGCTACTCAGTAATTTTACCGTTACCCTGCTGGCTGCAGACCTGCAAAAATCTTTGCCGGGCAGTGAATGGTATGTAGCGCCCTATAATTCGTATTCCACCGAGATACTGAACACACAAAGCGCTTTATATAAGTCTCAACCCGATCTTATTTGCATTCTTCTCGATGGCAATACTCTTTTTGCGAACCGGAATTCCAATTCCGTTCATGAAGAAATTAATTCATTAGTCAATTTCTTCAGAAAGAATTCCACCGCCCCTATTCTCATTAGCTCTATAGTGCTTCTCCCCGGTGTGAACAAAATTACCATCCCCGGGACGGAAAACAGCTTTTATATGCAGAATGCATTTAACAATTTCCTCCTGGAACTCAGTTCCTCTGTTCCCGGCTGCCACGTCCTTCCAGTTGCCGACCTGTACACAACCCACGGCTCACTGGCGCTCCACGATGAGGCGCTCTGGCTATATGGTAAAGTTCGCTACTCGAAAAAAGGACAGCAAGTTATTGCAGGCCGGATCGCTGCTACTATCAGGGCATTACTGGGGCAAAACAAAAAATGTCTCGTCCTTGATCTCGATAATACGCTCTGGGGCGGTGTTATTGGTGAAGACGGTATAGACAAAATTCAATTGGCAGATAACGGCAGCGGGGCAATTTATAAATCACTGCAGCGGGCAGTAAAAGAGATTGCGAAAAAAGGTATTTTACTGGCTGTTTGTTCAAAGAATAACGAAGCAGATGCAAAAGAAGTTTTTGACAAGCACCCGCATTCAATACTTCAGTGGAATGATTTTATAAGTAAAAAAATCAATTGGCAGCCCAAGGATGAAAATATCCACGCTATAGCAAGAGAGTTGAACATTGGCGAGGACAGCCTCGTCTTCATCGATGACAGCCCGTTCGAGCGTGAACTGGTAAAGTTAAACACCTCTGCAATAGTTCCTGAATTTCCTGCGCGGGTAGAGCTTTTACCCCTTTTCTTTGCGGATATTGATGAAAATTATTTCTCGCGGTTATCCTTTACAACCGAGGACTTAAAAAAAGCCGAGCAATACCGCGAGAATTTCGCTCGTGATGAGGTACGTTCTTCATGCACCTCACTTGAACAATATATTGCTAATTTGCAGATAACCCTTACCATTCGCGAAGTGGAGGAAACCGACTATCCCCGGGCCGCCCAGATGACTCAAAAAACAAATCAGTTCAATCTTACTACACGGAGATATACGGAAACCGATATACACCGCATGATTCAGGATGAAGCTTGCAGAATATTCATTGGCTCTGCCGTGGATAAGGTTGGCGATTATGGTACTATCATCATGGCGATATTCCGCCCGCAGCACGCAACCGGTTACGAAATTGATACACTATTAATGAGCTGCCGGGCAATAGGGAGGAAAATTGAGTCATATTTTGTACAACATACTCTCGCAGCGCTTGGCACAAATGGCCCGCTTACGGTAACAGGCGTTTATATCCCGACTCCTAAAAATGAATTAGTTAAAGATTTTTATGATGAGAATGGTTTTACGTTCACCAAGTTATTTGATGACGGAAGCAAATTATATTCCATCGATTCGGCCGCTGTTTTACTGCCCGAACACCCTATAATAAAAGTACTCCATGAAAGAAACAATTAAAAACATCCTTTTTGAAATATTAGATACCGACATTTCTGAAAATGCCAGCAAAGACACAACAGCAAACTGGGATTCCATTAATCATATCAGAATTATCATGGAATTACAGGAGCAATTTCAGGTAGAGATACCGGCGGCAGATATTGACAAGTTGTATTCTGTTACAGAAATACAGGCGTACCTGCAGGCACGCCTGGTACAATAGAATTAAATTTCGATTTCCAGATCTTTTATTTTCCGATACAGAGTTGAAAGCCCGAGATTAAGCGCGCTTGCCGCTTTCTCTTTATCATAATTACATGTTTCCAGAGCGCGGATAATGAATTCCTTCTCAACCCTTTTCATGAACTCATCCAGCGAGCCTACTTTTTCGGGTAAAGGTATATCTTTCATACTGCGAAGAGTGTCGGGTAAATCATTGGTTGTAATCAACTCACCCTTTGCAAAAATTACCGCGCGCTCTATAGCATTTTCAAGCTCGCGAACCTCTCCGCGCCAATCATAATTCATAATTGCACGTAATGTACCCGGTTCTACACCACGGATATTCTTGCCGATTTCATGCCGGTACTTATTTATAAAATGATCAACCAGAATAGGAATATCGTCCCTCCGCTGTTTAAGTGAAGGCAGATTAATTTCAACAACATTCAACCGATAGTATAAATCTTCACGGAATTTACTCTTACTGATCTCTTCCTGCAAGTTACGGTTCGTCGAAGCCAGGAAGCGGATATTGATAGGGAAAGGGATTGCGGAGCCTACTGGTGTGCACTCTTTTTCCTGTAATACACGCAATAACTTCACCTGCAATTGCAGGGGCATTTCACTCACTTCATCAAGAAACAACGTTCCGCCTTCAGCGGCTTTCATATACCCTTCTTTATCGGATATAGCACCGGTAAACGCGCCCTTTTTATGTCCAAATAATTCACTTTCAATCAGATTCTCCGATATTGCGCCACAGTTAACCGCGATAAAAGGTTTCCCTTTCCGCTTACTGTTAAAGTGAATTGCCCGCGCGATAAGTTCCTTGCCTGTACCACTGTTGCCGGTAATTAAAACGGTAGAATCAGTTTGCGCAACTGTAGTAACCATATCGAAAATACTTTTCATCGCCGGGCTCTTGCCGATAATGCGCGAAAAATCATAATTACGCTGTAATTCCTTACGAAGCAGCTGATTTTCCTGCATAAGGTGTTTTAGATCAAACAATCGTCGAATCTTTATTGTCAACTCATCGAACTCTACCGGTTTTAGTATATAATCCTGGGCACCTGACCGCAGCGCTTTAATTGCTGTATCGAGTGAGCCATACGCGGTAATAACAATAAAAGAAGTACTGGTTGAAACCCCAGAAACCTTCTCCAAAAGTTCTGTCCCTTTCATCTGGGGCATTTCGATATCCGTTATAATCAGATCATAGGTCTTTTCGAGGGCTTTTTCAAAAGCTATTTTCCCGTTCTCTGCCTGATCTACTTCATATCCTTCATTCACTAAAATATACGAAAGCGACTCCCGTATAATATCTTCATCATCTACAACAAGAATTTTTTCTGCCATCTTTTCCTCTTAAAAACTCGGATTCACCGGTAAATAAATGGTAAACCGGGTCCATTCATAATACTTACTATCTACCTGGATTTCTCCCTGAAAACTCTTAATAATGCCATACGACACCCACAACCCCAATCCCGTTCCTTTACCTTCTGTTTTTGTGGTAAAGAACGGCTCGAATATTTTTGAAACATTTTCTTCTTTTAACCCGATGCCATTATCCTCGAAAATAATTACATACCGGTTATCCTTGAACATAGTCGAGCTGCGGATCCTGCCCTTTTCAGCACCCCCTACGGTTGCTTTCTTTTCGAGAATTGCATCGACAGCGTTAATCAGGATATTTACAAATACCTGCTGAATCTGATCGGAAACCAAATGCAAAGGAACTAAGGAGCGATCCAGATCCATAATAAAATCTATATCTTTTGCCTTTTTACCTACCTTTACAATCTCTATAGACTCGCGTACATTATCATTTATATCGGTAAGTTTCATCTCATAATTGGATGGGCGCGAAAAATCTACCAGATCACGAATAATTTTCGAAATGCGGGTAATTTGTTTTTTTACCAACTCCATTTTTTCTTTAATAAAATCATCCTGAGTCTGCCTCTGGATAATCTGCACGAGGGCCGAGATTGAAGCAAGCGGGTTACCCACTTCATGGGCAACACCGGCCGCGAGCGTACCGATACTTTCCATTTTCTGCGTGTGCATAAGCTGTTTTTCAAGATTCCGCTTTTCGTGCAAATCTCTATGTATTCCGAAATACCCTATAACCTTTTGTTCAGAATTCACTATTGGTGATATCAGCAGCTGAGTATAAAACGCTTCTCCTGTTTTCCGTGTATTTTCAACTTCCCCTACCCACACCTTACCACTGGCAATAGTGCGCCACATATCATCCCAAAAAGCAGAAGAATGTTTTAAGCTGCTAAATACTTTCGGGTCTTTACCTAATAGCTCTTCCCTGCTGTAACCGCTTGCCTTTACAAACGCGGGATTCACGTATATCATTTTACCGCTCAAATCAGTTATTTGCAACGGATTAACGGTATTTTCCGCTACATAATAAAACCGAAGCAGGTCAACTTCATTTTTCTTCTGACTCGTGATATCCTTTGCTATTATCAAAACCTGTTTTGCGCTGTTCTTCACTTTCGATTTTTGGGGCGACATAAAAACCGATACATCAAATCGCTCACCATCATCATCGGTAAACATGCAATCAAAGCTTTTCGTTATCATTTCTTCAAGGCAGTCTATAAAAGCATGTTCAAAATTAAGCATGGCGGCATCATAGAGCATTGTTTCAAACCGCTGCCCAATTACATCGGCCGATTTTTTTTGCACTTTACCAAGATAGGCTTTGTTCGCGCTCAGAATTATTCCATCCTCATCCAGCATAATGCAGTAATCAGGATATTCTTCCAGAACATTAAATAATACCGACCGCTGACCGCTCATGAATAGCGCACCCTTTATTGTAAGAAAAAATGAAAGTATAAAGTTATGAAAATTGACCGAGAGGATAAAAGAGTTCCCTTTACACGCAAAAAAATATCAGGTATTTATTCCATCTTTCTCAGGGCATAACAATCATTTCACAAATAGTGCAAAATTTCGGTACAAAAAAAAATATTTAAAAAGGGGCTAAAGTTTTTTTAACTACTTCCGATAATGCAAGTGGAAGCAAAAAAAAATCGAAATAAGCTTCCCCGGGCAGTAAGGATGCGACCCGGCTAACTTATCACAAAACATTTTTAATACAAGGAGGTATTAAATGGGTTTCAGGATCAATACCAACGTTGACGCTCTCAATGCGTACTATGCATTAGCAAAAGTTAACAAAGAAACAGCTACCGCACAACTTCGTCTCGCTTCAGGAAAACGGATTAATAACGTCGCAGATGACACATCAGGCTTCAATATTGGTAAGTCTCTCGAAGGTAAAATCGCCGTTATGAAAGCTGCTCAGAACAACGTTTCTGGCGCAAAAAATCTGTTATCTACCGCAGAAGGATCATTACTATCAGTTAATGATTTGCTTATTAAGGTCGAAGGTAAACTCTCAGACGCTACCAACCCGACCGCGGACCGTTCCGCTATTGCTTCGGATATTAAATCTCTGGCTACTGAAGTTCAGTCAATTCTGGAAACAACGAAATTTAACAATACATCATTGTTAACCGGTTCGGGCGATGCTAAAGCCGGGTTTGCATTCCAGGTTGGTAACTCGTATACCGATAAAATTACACTCGATTTTGCTTCATCAATTCTTTCCGGTTCTTCAACCAGCTTTAATGGTTCATTGAGCAACTTCGAAAGTGTTACCCAGACATCGCTCACCACTTCGTCAACTATTACCTCATTGCAGGCTAACCTGTCGACACTCAAGAGCGAAGTAGCTACAGCATTAGGAAAGATTGGTAACTTTGTACAGCGCCTCGATATTAAAGAAGAAACGCTGAATACAAGTATCTCGAACGCTCAATCGAGCGTCAGCCGCCTGTTCGATGCAGATATGGCAGCAGAACAGTTGAATGCTACACGGGGCAGCATTCTGGGTCAGGCAGCAACCTCTATGGTTTCTCAGCTGAACTCTGCACCTCAGGCAGTTCTCTCCTTATTCAGATAATTAATATACCCCCTTCTCGCGTACCTCCTGGCCTTACAGGGGGTACGCGGGTTTTTTCGCTCACCCGGTTACCCTAACTTTTCTCGTATTTTACATTGCTCCTGAACTGAAAATTGAATAAATTCGTGGTTTGTTTCTCGATTTCAAGGAATTTATGTCAATTAAAGAACTGCAAAAAAAATATAATACACCGCAGAATTTCATCAATCGCGAACTTAGCTGGATTGAGTTTAACCGCCGCGTGCTCGAAGAAGCCCTCAACCCCGATTTACCGCTGTTGGAAAAAGTAAAATTCGTCTCGATTTTCTCTTCTAACCTCGATGAATTCTACATGATTCGCGTGGCAGGACTTAAAGAATTAATTACCGCGGGTTTCTCCGAACCGTCTATCGACGGGCTTACTCCTATTCAGCAACTCGCCCAGATTGAACAAAAACTTCTGCCTATGCTTGAAGAGTGTATTGATTTATGGAAAAATCATATAGTGCCTGAACTCGCGACCAATAATGTTTATATTTGCCAGTACCCGGATTTATCACCCGAGGAACAAGAATCACTCAATCAGTACTTTAAAAAAGAAATTTTTCCGGTTTTAACTCCCCTTGCCTTCGACCCGGGCAGGCCGTTTCCCTATATTTCCAATCTGAGTCTCAGCCTTGCAATCCAGATCAGAAGTCCCAAAGGCGAAGATCATTTTGCGCGTGTAAAAGTACCCACATCGCTCCCGCGTCTTTTACGTTTTGACACTATTATTGCCGATGGAAGTGAGAAGTCCGCTAACAGGCCAATTAAATATATCTGGCTGGGCGATCTGATTATAGCAAATCTGCATCTCCTGTTCCCGCGAATGGAAATTAAAGAAGCGCACCGATTCCGTATTACCCGCGATACAGATATAGAAATTCAGGAAGATGAAGCAGATGATTTATTAACTGTTATTGAAGAAAATATACGGCAGCGAAAATTCGGCAATGTAGTACGCCTTGAGGTAGAAAAGAGCATGCCGGAGTTTATGATTAACACCCTCATAGAAAACCTTGAAATTACCAGGGAGGATGTTCATATTATCGATGGCCCCTTAGGATTATCAAACGTAATTTCTATTTATAGCCTGCCATTGCACCAGCTAAAAGAAAAACCGTTCATTCCCATTATTCCTAAAATTTTCGATAATGCCGATGATTTATTCTCGCTCATCCGTGAGCGCGATGTTTTATTACACCACCCGTACGATTCTTTTTCGCCGGTTATCGATTTCATTAAACAGGCAGCCCAGGACCCCGATGTTTTAGCCATAAAGCAAACACTCTATCGGGTGGGACCTAATTCTCCCGTTGTAAAATACTTAATTGAAGCGGCGGAAAGAGGTAAACAGGTTGCTGTTCTCGTTGAGCTTAAGGCACGCTTTGATGAGGAAAACAATATTTTTTGGGCACGCGAACTTGAAAAGGTCGGCGCCCATGTTGTTTATGGACTCGTAGGCTTAAAAACGCACTGCAAAATGACTCTGGTAGTTCGACGCGAACTTGACGGGCTGCGCAGGTATGTCCATCTTTCTACAGGTAATTACAACGCGACAACTGCAAAAATTTATACCGATATGGGACTCTTCACCTCGAACGACGAAATATGTGAAGATGTTTCAAATATTTTTAATTTTCTCACCGGCTATTCGAAACAAACTGATTTTAACAAGCTGTTTGTCGCTCCTATAAACCTTCGCGAGCAGATCTGCGAGTTAATTCACCGGGAAATCAGGAATGTTAATGAAGGTAAACCCGGTAAAATTTTCATGAAACTTAATGCGCTGATAGACCCGATGATTATCTCTCTGCTCTACGAGGCATCCTCAGTCGGAGTTCAAATAGATTTACTCATCCGGGGCATTTGTTCTTTGGTTGCCGGGAAAGAGGGATTAAGCGAGAATATTCGGGTAACCAGCATTGTTGGCAGATATCTCGAGCATAGCCGTATTTTATACTTTTACAATAATGGCGCGGAGGATGTTTTCCTTTCGAGCGCGGATATGATGCAACGGAATCTGGACAGGAGAGTTGAAGTAGCTTTCCCTGTTCTGGAAGCTGATTTTAAACAGCAGATCATTAACAAAGTAATTAAAATATTTCTCGCGGATAATGAAAAGGCCCGTTCACTTAATACCGATTTCACCTATACTATTAAGCACCCGGACGAGGGTAACAAACAGGTAAACTCGCAGGAATGGTTTATGAGTCACTGCCATAAAGTATTTAAGAAATTGAAACTGAAATAAAACAAACGGGGCACGTAAAGTGCCCCGTTTGTTTTTTACTTTTACTTACTCATTTTAATTCGTATATCGACGCAACTCATTCTGCCATTTTTTGCTACAATGAGGGGGTTCATATCAAATTCGGTAATTTTTTCATTGTCCAAAATCATCTGTGCAGCAGATAAAAGTATCCGGTAAATATTCTCCAGATCCACTCCCTGCTCTCCACGAACTCCGTGCAGCAATGTGCCCATTCTGGTTTCTTCTACCATTTCACGCACATCCTCCAGTGTGGCATAAGCGCTCCTTATAGCAGTATCATTAAATACTTCGACATATTTTCCGCCTGTCCCGAACATAATCATCGGCCCAAACGACGGATCTCTAAATCCACCGATTAATACCTCAAACCGGGGCTCGAGATATGGTTGTATCAGGTATCCGTCAATATTGTATTGTTTGGCACGCAGCCTGTCGTTCATCGCTCCAGCCTCGGCCATTAATGCACTGTGAACAGGAATATTTACTGATACAAGCTGCAGATCCGATTTATGTGTTACCCCGCTTACAAGTCCTTTCAGTACCACCGGGTATCCTTCCACCGGAACAAACGCGCTAATAGTATCGGGAGTTACTACCTGAGCCGCGATAAGGGGCAGTTCATACGCCTTACAAAGATGCCGGGTTTCATCTTCCGAAAGCCAGAACGCGTTATCCTGTACAGGCATTTGTACAAAATCATATCGTGGTTTTCCCGGCTGCAAACGAGAAGCACTTTTAACAGATTCTTTCTTTTCACGTAGCGTGCACAAATTAGCGATAATATCCGCCGGATCTTCTACCCTTCGGAAAAGTGGTTTGCGTGTTTCCGATTCATTTCGATATCTCTCCCAAAATTCCGGTAAAGGTAATACTACCTGATAAACCGGCTTCTTGGAAACAATACCGTTAATACCTTCAACTACCGGCATAGGCGAGACCATTACCGGTTCAACGAAAATTGATACCACAGCGTCAACAGCATCATCTGCGAGTAATTCTTCTACCGCTCTCCGGTATTGTTCGTCATTACCGCCTGGCAAAAGATCCACAGGATTGTGTACACTTCCCTCGGCGTGAACAAATTCTTTCAATGCATCTTTTGTTTTTTCCTGTAAAACGGCAAGTTGCAAACCTGCTTTTTCCAGCGCGTCCACGCAAAGAATTGCCGGGCCGCCCGCGTTAGTTACCACACCAATACGCCTTCCGGCGGGTAACGGGAACCGCTCAATTCCTTTTATTGTATTAAACATTTCCTCAATTGTTACAGCCCTTATAATACCAAACTGCCTCATTACCGCATCGACTACTCTGTCACTGCTGCCAAGCGCTCCGGTATGCGATGAAGCGGCTTTCATGCCCGCGGCCGTTTTTCCGGCTTTAACAATAATGAGCGGCTTACTTAGCCCGCCTGTCAATGAACGGATAAGCTGTTCACCATCCACAAAACTTTCCAGATACATGGAAATCGCGGTAATTTTTTCATCGTTTTGCCAATAAGTAAGAAGGTCATTCTCATTAACGTCTGCTTTATTACCCACGCTGATAAAATGGCCAAAAGATATTTCAGTTTCACGCAACGAATTTAATACTGCCGCACCAAGCGCTCCGCTTTGCGATAGAAACGCTGCACTGCTTTCCTTCGGATGCTCGGCTACAAAAGTTGCATTAAGCATTATTTCAGGCATACTGTTGATAATACCCATACAGTTTGGCCCAACCATCCGCGCGCCGGCTTTGTGTACCAAAGAAAGTAAATACTCTTCAGCCTTTCTTCCTTCCTCGCCTGTCTCCTTGAATCCGGCCGTTATTAATACAATCGCCTTTACATCTTTGGCAAGCAGATCTTCTATTGTTGACACTACAAATTTCTTGGGCACAACAACAATAGCCAGATCAATTTTTTCTGTTATTGACTGAATCGACTGGTAGCAGGCATATCCCAGCACTTCGGACGCGTTCGGATTAACGGGAAATATTTTCCCGGTATAGCCATATGATTTAATTGTTTTAAGTAATTCGTACCCTATTGACTTCTCTTTAGTAGAAGCCCCGGGGATACAAATTGATTCGGAATAAAAAAACTTATGAAACATAAACCTCGTTATTTATGAAAAACTTCCTGTAATAAATCCAATAACTCTTTTCTGCCAAAAGGCTTCGAAAGATAATGTGACATACCCTGCGTCAAAAAATCTTCTTTATCCTGATCCATTGCATACGCGGTACAGGCAATTATCGGGGTATGCCTGTACGCGGGCATTTGCCTGATTAACTGCGTAAGTTGAACACCATCCATACCTTTGCGTAAATTTATATCCATCAGAATACCGTCATATACGCGTTCCTGCACCTTTTGCAGTGCATCAGCAGCGGTAGTACAACACTCTACATAGTACTCTCCGGCAAGCATGGCTACAATAAGACTGATAACTACCTCATCATCTTCTACGATGAGTAAATGTACCTTTGCCGTTGCTGGCCTGTTTTCCACCTGTATAGGCGGTTTCGGCTCAGCATGTTTAACCGAACCTATTTTATGCCCCGTTGTTTTATCAATAATGGGGAATGATACATGGAATACGCTTCCGACGCTCACCTTACTGTTGAGCGCAATCTCACCGCCCATTAATTCAACATATTTCTTCGTAATAGTCAGCCCCAGTCCTGTTCCTTCAAAGCTGCGACCGAAACCTTCGCTCACCTGCCTGAACGCTTCCCATATTATAGGTTGTTTATCTTCGGGGATACCGATTCCCGTATCACCGACATCAATGGTAACAGTTCCGTCATTCACTTCAACCCCGAGCCATATTGCACCAAAATCGGTGTACTTGATGGCATTATTAACCAGGTTATTTATAACTTCGAAGAAAAGCTTACCATCAATATTACAATAAATTTCGTCCTGGTCAAAGTTCATGTTGAGCATCAACCCTTTATTACTCGCCGCCTGTAAATACAGGTTATAAACTTCTTTAATTATTTCGCAAATATTTTGTGGCTTCCTGTTTGCTTCCAAAGTAGCCGACTCCAGTTTCGAAATACTTAATATCATATTCAGTGTTTCCAGAAGCCTGCGCCCCGCCGAATTAATAATACTCGCCATTTCATGGTATTCACTGCTGCTGCTCAATGAATCCTGTAAAATCTCAGAATATCCCAATATCCCGATCAATGGCGTTCGAAGCTCGTGACTCATATTCGAGAAGAAATTTGATTTTATCTTATTCATTTCTTCCGCGCGGTCTTTTGCCTGAATTAATTCATGTATAAGTTGTTTTCGTTCAGTAATGTCCTCTTTTACTGCTATAAAATGGGTTATTTCTCCATGATCATTTTTTAATGGCGAAATTGAAACAAGCTCCCAATAGATGTCCCCGTTTTTCTTCTTGTTCGGCAATTCTCCACGCCAGATATTACCGGCAGTGATAGTTTCCCACATTTCCTTATACGCCTCACCCGGCAACAACCCGGATTTTAATATCCGTGGATTTTGATTAAATGCTTCTTCGAAAGAATAACCTGTTACCTCGGTAAACTTTGGATTAACATATTCAATTTGCCCAAGCAAATTGGTTATAACTATAGATACGGGGCTCTGCTCAACAGCTTTAAGCAATTTTTGCACGTGATCTTCTGCTTTTTTCCTGTCGGATATATTCTCAATTGAACCATCATAGAATAGTACTGTACCACCCTCATCCCGAATGGCTTTACTGTTTTCACGGGCATAAATCAGAGAGCCATCTTTACGGCGGAGCCGCACTTCAAAACCGGTTACAACACCGTCACGCTCCATCAGTGCCTTAAATGTATTTCTGTCAGCCGGAGTATCATAGCCGTCTGTTTCCAGATTCATCATTGCAATCTCTTCAAATGAACCGTAACCAAGCATATGAACCAGGGTCTTGTTTGCCATGAGAACTACACCCTGAGGAGTGCTTCTGTACAGGCCAATATCAACATTTTCATAGAGCCCCCGGAATTGTTCCTCACTTGCCTTCAGCGCGTTTTGAGCGGTAACATTTTCGGTAATATCATGGCAAAGAGAAGCTACACCATGTATTACACCATTTTCATCTCTCAACGGTGCGTTATACCAGTCAATTATCCGAAGCCTTCCATCCCTGGTTATATTTTCTGTTGTCCGTCGGGTACCGCCGGAACCATCAACCAGTCGTGCCCAGGTCTCTTCTGATGATTTTTTTTGCTCCGGAGAAATTATAAGTTCGGCCGCAAATTTACCTACCGCCTCCTCTTC